>NZ_CP073695.1:2400000-3021820 GCF_018228765.1 Halorubrum ruber | reverse complement strand
ACGGTGAGGGTCCGGCGACTGCTACTTAAATGTAGGCGGCGGCGCCCGGACGCGGACGACGCGTCGACCGCGTTCGACGTGGAATCCGTCCGGAATCCCCTCGGAATCGGCGCGCAACCCCACGGGCTTTCGCAAACACCTTATACGTCGCTTGTAGAGTTTCAGGCGATTAGTAGCATGGCGAGACCAGAGGTGCTCAACTCGATCAAGGAGGCCGAACGGGAGGCGGACGAGATCATCGCGGACGCGGAGTCGGACGCCGAGGAGCGCCTCGCCGAAGCTCGAGAGCGCGCGGACGAGATCCGCGCCGAGGCCGAGGAGGAGGCGGAGGCCGAGGCCCAAGAGCGGCTCGAAGCGGCCCGCGAGGAGATAGAGGAGCGGCGCGAGGAGATCCTCGAATCGGGGCGCGACGACCGCGACGAGCTCGAACGCGAGGCCCGCGACCGGGTGGAATCGGCCGTCGACTACGCCGTCGAGCGGTTCGAGGCGGCGGTCCACGACCAGGCCGAGGAGGCGGTGGATGCTCAGGCCTGAGCAGATGAGCCGGGTGTCGGTGACGGGCTCGAAGCGCGTCATCGACGACGTCATCGAGGCGGCGTACGCCCACCACTCCCTGCACGTCACCGACTACGACGACCGGTACGAGGGGTTCGACCCCGGAACGTCGCTCGAGGGCGCCGAGACGGTTAACGAGCGCCTCGTGACCGTTCGGTCGCTGGAGAGCATCCTCGACGTCGACGAGGGCGACGCCGACGTCGCTCGCTCGCTGGACGACGACGAGCTCGTCGACGAGCTTGACCGCGTCCGCGGGCGGGTCAACGAGCTCAACGACGAGCGCGACGAGCTCCAGGCCGCGATCCGCGACCGCCAGGAGGAGATCGACCGGCTGGAGCCGTTCGCGGAGCTCGGGATCGACCTCGAGTACCTGCGCGGCTACGATTCGGTCGAGGTCGTCGTCGGCGAGGCCAAGCCCGCGGCCGTCGAGGCCGCGCTCGAAGACGCCGACTCGATCGACGTCTTCGACGTCTTCGCGGGCGGCGACGTGGTCGCCATCGTCGCGCGACCGACCGACCCGGACGCCGAGGGCGTCGTACAGGACGCGCTCGTCGGCGTCGATATCGCGCTGCTCGATGTCCCCGATGCGGACGCGAGCCCCGAGGAGTACGTCGCGGAGCTGGAGGCCGAGCAGGCCGACCTCCGCGACGAGCTCGACGCCGTCGAGCGCGAGCTCGAGTCGGTGAAAGAGGAGGCGGCCGGCTTCCTGCTTCGCGCCGAGGAGGAGCTCACCATCGAGGCCGAGAAGAAGGAGGCGCCGCTCTCGTTCGCGACCACCGAGAACGCCTTCGTCGCCGAGGGGTGGGTGCCGACCGAGTCGTACCCCGACTTCGAGGCGGCGGTCGTCGACGCTGTCGGCGACCACGTCGAGGTCGAGGAGCTCGAACGCGCCTCGTTCACCCCCGACGGCGACCATCACACCGAGTCGGTCGACGACGAGAGTGGCGGATCCGCGGGGGAGAGCGCTGCGGACGCGGAACGCGAGACGGAAGCGGCGGTCGCCACCGACGGCGGCCACGCGGCGCACGGCTCCGACGACCCGCCGGTCGTCCAGGACAACGGGGGCGCGGCCGGTCCGTTCGAACTTCTCGTTCAGGCGTTCGGGCGGCCGAAGTACTCGGAGTTCGACCCGACGCTTCTGGTCTTCCTCACGTTCCCGGCGATGTTCGGGTTCATGATCGGCGACGTCGGCTACGGCGTCCTCTACGCCGCCATCGGGCTCTTCATGTACTCGAACTACGAGGGCGCGTTCCGCGAGCTCGGCTCCGTCGCGATGTGGGCCGGCGGCTTCACGATACTGTTCGGGATCTACTTCGGCATCGACGTGTTCGGCTACCACGCCTACCAGCTGCTCGGGATCCACTGGCCGGTCGCCGGGAAGGGGCTCTCGCCCGCCGACCTCAACTGGGGGCTCTCCTTCCTCGTCGTGAGCGTGGTGTTCGGCATCGTCCACCTCAACATCGGTCACGTCCTCTCGTTCGTGAGCACGCTCCAGCAGCACGGCATCAAACACGCCGTCTACGAGGCCGGCTCGTGGCTGCTGATCCTCAACGGCGCGTGGATCTGGATCTTCAGCCAAGTGTTCCCCAACTCGAAGCCCGACTTCCTGTTCGAGGCCGTCTCGACCCTGACGTTCGGCGCCGTCTCGTTCAGCGGGTTCCCGGTCCTGATCGGCTGGGCCGGCGCGGCCGCCGCGGTGCTCGGGCTCGTCCTGCTCGGGATCGGCGAGCCGCCGGAGCTGGCCGAGTTCCTCTCGCCCGTCGTCAACGTCATCTCGTACGCCCGGCTGATGGCCGTCCTGCTCGCGAAGGGCGGGATGGCGCTCGCGGTGAACCTGCTCGCGTTCGGCGCGTACATCGACGACGGCGGCGACGGGAGCTTCCACTTCATCTTCAGCGCCGACTACCTCGCTGAAGTGCAAAACACCGCGGACTACGAGCTCGTCTTCGCCGGGATCACCACGGCGTTCGACCCCGCCTCGATCGGCGCGGTCGGCGTCGTCGCCCTCGTGGGCGGGATCGTCGTCGCGCTCGTCGGCCACCTCGTCGTCCTGCTGCTCGGGGTCACCTCCGCCGGCATTCAGGCGGTCCGCCTCGAATACGTGGAGTTCTTCGGGAACTTCTACGAGGGCGGCGGCCGCGCGTACCTGCCGTTCGGTCGCGACCGGAAGTACACCCGCGACGACTGACGGCCGGACCGGTCTCCGGCCGACGGTCGGTCTCGCCGCTTCGCCTGCGGTCGAACCCGGCAATCCAGTCGGGTTTTGACGCGAATAGCACCCGCTTTCCCCGCCGTTCTCCCGGATTCCGTTCGATCGTTTTGGGAAGCTTTATGACTCCTCTGGGGGCAAATAGCAACCGTTCGGAGACGAGCAACAGCAACTACTACCAATGTTTGAAGCTACCAACGAACTCGGGAACCTCGTACTGTCGACCGGTGGAACGCTGACTGACCCCAACGCCGCGGCGGCGCTCGCCGTCGGGCTCGCGGCGCTGGGCGCAGGCTACGCGGAGCGCGGTATCGGGTCGGCCGCCGTCGGCGCGATGGCCGAGGACGACGACCTCTTCGTCAACGGGCTCATCCTGACGGTCCTTCCCGAGACGATCGTCATCCTCGCGCTCGTCGTCGTCTTCATCGTCGGGTAACTCTCCAGCGTTTTTCAACCAATGAGTTTGGAAACCGTCGTTGAGGACGTTGAAGATGAGGCCCGCGCGCGTGCGGAGGAGATCCGCGAACAGGCCGAGGCGGAGGCCGACGAGATCGTCGCCGACGCCGAGGCCGACGCGGAGCGCATCCGCGAGGAGCGGCTCGCCGAGGTCGAGAGCCAGATCGACCAGGAGCGCGAACAGACGCTCTCCTCGGCGAAGCTCGAGGCCAAACAGGAGCGGCTGGGCGCCCGCCGCGACGTCTTAGAGGACGTCCGCGACGACGTCGAGGCGGCGATCGCCGGCCTCGACGGCGACGACCGCCGCGAGCTCACCGAGGCCCTGCTCGACGCGAGCCTCGCGGAGTTCGACGACGACGAGGACGTCGCCGTCTACACCCGCGCCGAGGACGTCGAGCTGCTCGAAGAGCTCGTCGCGGACCGCAACGCCGAGGTCGACGGGGAAGTCGACTGCCTCGGCGGCGTCGTCGCCGAGAGCGACACCTCCCGCGTTCGCGTGAACAACACGTTCGACTCGGTCCTGGAGTCCGTCTGGGACGACGAGTTGAAGAACATCTCGGAGCGGCTGTTCGACCAATGAGCGCCGCCGGTAGCTCGAACCCCGAGTACGTCGTCGCGCGGGTTCGTGCCCGCCGCGGCAGCCTCTACGGGGACGAGGAGTACCGCAAGCTCACCCGGATGGGGCCGGCCGAGATCGCTCGGTTCATGGAGGAGTCGAGCTACGGCGCGGAGATCAACGCGCTCGGCAGCCGCCACGGCGGCGTGGACCTGATCGAGTACGCGTTGAACCGGAACCTCGCCGAGCAGTTCGACGCGATCCTCGACTGGAGCGAGGGGTCGCTGTACGACCTGATCGCGCGGTATCTCCGGAAGTTCGACGCCTGGAACGTGAAGACGGTCATCCGCGGCGCCTACACCGACGCGGACCAGTCGGCCGTCGAGGTCGACCTGATCCGCGCCGGCGAGTTCGACGACCGCCGGATCCGGCGGCTGCTCGAGGCGGACTCGATCGACGCCGTGATCGAGGTCCTCGAAGACACGATCTACGGGGAGCCGCTCCGGGCGGCGTACGCCGAGTACGAGGAGACGGACGTGCTGGTGCCCTTGGAGAACGCGGTCGACCGCGCGTTCTACGAGCGGCTCCTCTCCGGGCTCGGCGGCGACGAGCCGACCCGGCAGTACGAGTCGTTCCTCAAAGCGGAGGTCGACTTCCGGAACGCGACGAACGCGCTCCGGCTCGCCCGCTCGGGCGCGGACATCGACCCCGCGGCGTACTTCATCGAGGGCGGCGACCTGTTCACCCGGTCGTCGCTCGCGCGGCTGGCGCAGAACCTCGACGAGCTCGTCGAGTTCATCGGCGACAGCCAGTACGGCGACGAGCTCGGGCCCGCGCTGCGCGAGCTCGAGGAGGCGGACAGCCTCATCGCGTTCGAACACGCGATCGACGGCGCCCTGCTCGCGTACGGCGACCGGCTCGGCACGATCCACCCGGTGTCGGTCACCCCGGTGATCTCGTACATCCTCGCGAAGGAGCGCGAGACGGAGAACATCCGGGCGATCGCTCGCGGGAAGGAGGCCGGCCTCTCGCCGGACGAGATCGAATCGGAGCTGGTGATAACATGAGCCAGGAGATAGCGGTCGTCGGCAGCCCGGAGTTCACGACCGGATTCCGCCTCGCCGGCGTCCGGGCGTTCGAGAACGTGCCGGACGACGAGAAAGACGAGAAGCTCGACGACGCCGTCGAGCGGACGCTCGACGACGAGGGCGTCGGCATCATCGTGATGCACGACGACGACCTCGACCACCTCTCGCGGGGGACCCGCGATGCGGTCGAGGGGAGCATCGAGCCGGTCCTCGTGACGCTCGGCGGCTCCGGCGCCGGCAGCGGCGGGCTGCGCGACCAGATCAAACGCGCCATCGGCATCGACCTGATGGAGGAAGACGACTAATATGAGCAAAGCAGACACAACCGACGCCGAGACGGACAACGGCGTCATTCAGAGCGTGAGCGGTCCGGTCGTGACCGCCCGCGATCTCAACGCCCGCATGAACGACGTCGTCTACGTCGGCGACGAAGGGCTCATGGGGGAAGTGATCGAGATCGAGGGCGACCTCACGACCGTTCAGGTGTACGAGGAGACCTCCGGCGTCGGCCCCGGCGAACCCGTCGAGAACACGGGCGAGCCGCTGTCGGTCGACCTCGGCCCGGGGATGCTGGACGCCATCTACGACGGCGTTCAGCGCCCCCTGGACGTGCTGGAGGGCAAGATGGGCAGTCCGTACCTCGACCGCGGGGTCGACGCGCCCGGCATCGACCTCGAAGAGAAGTGGGAGTTCGAGCCCGAGGTCGAGGCAGGCGACGTCGTCGAGCCCGGCGACATCGTCGGCGTCGTCGAGGAGACGGTCACCATCGACCACAAGGTCATGGTGCCGCCGGACTACGAGGGCGGCGAGGTCGTCGCCGCCGAGGCCGGCAGCTTCGACGTTACCGAGACGGTCGTCGAGCTGGACAACGGCGAGGAGGTCTCGATGCACCAGGAGTGGCCGGTGCGCGAGGCCCGCCCCGCCAACGACAAGAAGACGCCCCGGACGCCGCTGGTGTCCGGGCAGCGCATCCTCGACGGGCTGTTCCCCATCGCGAAGGGCGGGACGGCCGCCATCCCCGGCCCGTTCGGCTCGGGGAAGACGGTCACGCAGCACCAGCTCGCGAAGTACGCCGACGCGGACATCATCGTCTACGTCGGCTGCGGCGAGCGCGGCAACGAGATGACCGAGGTCATCGAGGACTTCCCCGAGCTTGAGGACCCGGCCAACGGCAACCCGCTGATGGCCCGAACCTCGCTCATCGCGAACACCTCGAACATGCCCGTCGCGGCGCGTGAGTCCTGTATCTACACCGGGATCACGATCGCCGAGTACTACCGCGACATGGGGTACGACGTCGCGCTGATGGCCGACTCCACCTCGCGGTGGGCGGAGGCGATGCGCGAGATCTCCTCCCGGTTGGAGGAGATGCCCGGCGAGGAGGGGTACCCGGCGTACCTCGCCGCGCGCCTGGCGCAGTTCTACGAGCGCGCCGGCTACTTCGAGAACATCAACGGGACGGAGGGCTCCGTCTCGGCGATCGGCGCGGTGTCGCCGCCCGGCGGCGACTTCTCCGAGCCGGTCACCCAGAACACGCTGCGGATCGTGAAGACGTTCTGGGCGCTCGACGCGGACTTGGCGGAGCGCCGCCACTTCCCGTCGATCAACTGGAACGAGTCGTACTCGCTGTACAAAGACCAGCTGGACCCGTGGTTCGAAGACGAGGTCGCCGACGACTGGGCCGAGCGGCGCCAGTGGGCGGTCGACGTGCTCGACGAGGAGACCGAGCTGCAGGAGATCGTCCAGCTCGTCGGGAAGGACGCCCTGCCCGACGACCAGCAGCTCACCCTGGAGGTCGCTCGCTACCTGCGCGAGGCGTACCTCCAGCAGAACGCGTTCCACCCGGTCGACACGTTCTGTCCGCCGGAGAAGACGTACCTCATGCTGACGACGATCCAGAAGTTCAACGACGAGGCGTTCGACGCCCTCGACGCGGGCGTCCCCGTCGAGGAGATCGTCGACACCGAAGCCGCCCCGCGGATTAACCGCATCGGCGTCCAAGAGGACTACGAGGAGTACGTCGAGGATCTCAAAGCCGAGATCACCGAGGAGCTCCGGAGCCTCTACTGACCATGAAAGAGTATCAAACCATCACCGAGATCAGCGGCCCCCTCGTGTACGCCGAGGTCGACGAGGCGATCGGCTACGACGAGATCGTCGAGATCGAGACGGCACAGGGGGAGACGCTGCGCGGACAGGTGCTCGAATCCTCGGAGGACGTGGTCGCGATCCAGGTCTTCGAGGGCACCTCCGGTATCGACAGAGACGCGTCCGTCCGGTTCTTAGGCGAGACGATGAAGATGCCCGTCACCGAGGACCTCCTCGGGCGGGTGCTGGACGGCTCCGGCCGCCCGATCGACGACGGCCCGGAGATCGTCCCCGAGGAGCGACAGGACATCGTCGGCGCGGCGATCAACCCGTACTCCCGGGAGTACCCCGAGGAGTTCATCGAGACGGGCGTCTCCGCCATCGACGGCATGAACACGCTCGTCCGCGGCCAGAAGCTCCCGATCTTCTCCAGCTCCGGCCAGCCGCACAGCGAGCTGGCGATGCAGATCGCGCGGCAGGCCAGCGTGCCCGAAGAAGAGGAGAGCGGCGACGACGAGGAGGGCGGCGACGACGAGGAGGGCTCCGAGTTCGCCGTCATCTTCGGCGCGATGGGGATCACCCAGGAGGAGGCCAACGAGTTCATGGAGGACTTCGAGCGCACCGGTGCGCTGGAGCGCTCGGTGGTCTTCATGAACCTCGCGGACGACCCCGCCGTCGAGCGGACGGTCACGCCGCGGATGGTCCTGACGACCGCCGAGTACCTCGCCTTCGAGAAGGACTACCACGTCCTCGTCATCCTGACGGACATGACCAACTACTGCGAGGCGCTCCGCGAGATCGGGGCCGCCCGCGAGGAGGTGCCCGGCCGACGCGGGTACCCCGGGTACATGTACACGGACCTGGCGCAGCTGTACGAGCGCGCCGGCCGGATCAAGGGGCGCGACGGGTCGGTCACCCAGATTCCGATCCTCACGATGCCGGGCGACGACGACACCCACCCGATCCCGGACCTGACCGGGTACATCACGGAGGGCCAGATCTACGTCGACCCCGACCTCAACAGCCAGGGGCTCCAGCCGCCGATCAACGTCCTCCCCAGCCTGTCGCGGCTGATGGACGACGGCATCGGCGAGGGGCTCACCCGCGCCGACCACGCCGACGTGAAAGACCAGATGTTCGCGGCGTACGCGGAAGGTGAGGACCTCCGCGACCTCGTGAACATCGTCGGCCGGGAGGCGCTCTCTGAGCTAGACAACAAGTACCTCGACTTCGCGGACGCGTTCGAGTCCGAGTTCATCGACCAGGGCTTCGAGACGAACCGCGACATCGACGAGACGCTCTCGATCGGCTGGGACCTCCTCTCGATGCTGCCGAAGGACGCCCTCAACCGGATCGACGAGGAGTTCATCGAGGAGCACTACCGCGAGGACGACTCCGAGCGCGAAGTGCTCGAAGCGGCCGACTGACGCCGCGACTCACTTTTTGCCGCCCGTGACGCCTCGCCCAGACACGCGTCTCGCGGTCGTCGTCGACCCGCCGAACCGACGCATCTGAAAAGAATTATCCGCCTCGGAGCGGAACCTTCCCCCAAGATGGCCAAGGACGTCAAACCGACGCGGAAGAACCTGATGGCGATCGAGGACCGCATCGAGCTCTCCGAGCGCGGTCACGACACGCTCGAACAGAAGCGCGACGGGCTCATCATGGAGTTCATGGACATCCTCGACCAGGCGCAGGACGTCCGGTCGGAGGTCTCCGAGAACTACGAGACGGCCCAGCGCAAGATCGACATGGCCCGGGCGATGGAGGGCGACGTCGCCGTCCGCGGCGCGGCCGCGGCGCTGAAGGAACACCCCGAGATCACGACCCAGTCGAAGAACATCATGGGCGTCGTGGTCCCGCAGATCGAGTCCTCGAAGGTGCGGAAGAGCCTCGACGAGCGCGGCTACGGCCTGCTCGGCTCCTCGGCCCGCATCGACGAGGCGGCCGACGCCTACGAGGAGCTCTTAGAGAAGATCATCCTCGCCGCCGAGGTCGAGACGGCGATGAAGAAGATGCTCACGGAGATCGAGACCACGAAGCGCCGCGTGAACGCCTTGGAGTTCACGCTGCTCCCGGGCCTGTACGAGAACCAGGAGTACATCGAGCAGAAGCTCGAAGAGCAGGAGCGCGAGGAGATCTTCCGCATGAAGAAGATCAAAGCGAAAAAAGAATCCGAGACAAGAGAGGCTGAGGGGGCCGAAAACGACGAAAGCGGTGAAGCAGTCCCCGCCGACGACTGAAGTTCTTTGAGATTCTAATGTCGAACCGACGATGAATAACTATTTTCTGAAGAGCCTCATCGGACTTGGTGTACCTACTATAATTCTCTTTTTCATACTTCCAGTTGGATCTATACAAACTCCTCTTTGGATCTGTGCTTTTCTACTCTTTGTCGTCGGTGATTCGGTGACTACGTCACTAATTCAACGGTACGAGAATCTGACAGAGGGCGGTTTAGCAACCCGACAAATTTGCGGTCGAAACCCCTCAGCGATTTGTGCTATCGGAACCCGGTTAGTGTTTTTTGCCGTACCATTACTGGGCTATTTGATAATACTACAGACCGGCCTCGGATTACAATTTGAGATGGTTGCTGTCACTCTCATAACGACCCCATTAGTGGCGACTGTAGCCGGTCTTTTTGTAATTATTCACAACTCCTACCACATTATACAGGCAGAGATCGCCAAGCAGTCGTGACTGTTCTCATGTTGACTCCAGTACACCGTCCCACCCTGACTTATGTCTGGTGAATAGAACTTAAAAGGGCAAGACCCTACCTCCTACTATGGTCTTCGAAATGTCCGATGATCCGCGACAGCGTGGATTCATCGAAGCCGCCAACACCGACGGGAGCGACGTGTCGATCACAGGCGACCCCGGCGACCTCCCCGACGACGTCGACAGCGTCCTGTCCGGCCTATTGACCGATCACGACGTCGACCACTACCCCGGTGGGGCGGTGATCGGGTGGTTCGCCCCCAACGGCCTAGCCGATGCCAGCGTCCGTGACCCAATCGACGTCGAATCTGACCCGCACCCCTTTGATCGCAGCTAGTTGCGGTCTTTAGAGCGTTTATCCCTCACGCCGGCTCTGATACCAAGCCCCTAGACGTCGCCAGATATCCGATTCCGATTCGGATTCTGTGTCAGTATCGTTCGACGATTTGACCCGCCGAACTTTGGTTCGAGCTTCTAATATCATAGCAACCACATGGGTTGGCACAATTACTATGCCTAATATTAGGTAGTTTAATGTAAAGAAGTTTATCGTAGCCCAGCGCCACTGACCTACATAAACGTACCCCAACGGTCCGAGCAATAGGCCAATAATTGCCCCCAATATGACACTTTTCGATGCTAATGCTTCTAACTCTCCAAGTCGAGCATCCGAAATTTCGCTCATGATGTGAATTATAATTTACTTTTCATGACACAAAAGTCTAGTGTCCGTAGATGGGTGGAGGAAACTATTCGGAGCTATCGACGAACCATCTAGCTGCTTGGTCTAATCAAGAGGTGCTGGTAGTCACCGTATCCGTCAGCGTCGCACCCGGCGATTTCCTTCGGAAGTACGCCTGTGATCAGGACTTCAAACCCGGCATCCCGAATATCGGAAATCGACGTTGAACAGGGCCGGCGCGACGGCAGTACGACGTGGATCACGGGTGCGTCGAACATCGGGTGCGACAGTTCGCACCGATGGACGACTGACGTCCCCAAGCCCGTGGCCCGAGTCATGAGTCGACCCCTCCCTCAACCCCACCATCCGCAACCGGCGTGGCGTTCATCAGCGCATCCATTTCCGTGTCGACATCCCTGGAACTGCCGGGCTGAACCCCGGAGGACGCGTCCGACTCACCGCCGTCCGCGCCGTCCTGCTGGCCGTCGTGACGGTCGCGCCCGCTGGCCGGGACGTCGGCCCCGTCGTCGTCGCGGGCGGCCTTCGCGGTCGCCAGCAGGTCATCAGTGGCCCGTCGAAGATCCACCCGAAGCCGTTCCGCTCCGTGTCGGGACGTCGTCGTGAACCCGTCGGCGTCCGCGGCCAGATCCATCAGGTCCCGAGTGTGGCCTTCCGACGGCTGGCCGTCGAAGATGTCTTGTCGGACCGTGGCCGCGTCGGCTTGGGACCGCCCGTTGTTAGACAGCGCCTGCCGGGCTAGTTCGACGCAGAGGCCGCGGACCTTTTCTTCCCGGGACAGGCTCCCGTAGGATCGCCGGTCGTGCGCTGGCGCGTCTGGCCCCGGGATGTCGTTGTCGCAGGCGATCTCCTGCGCGGTCGATTCGGGGACGAACAGGTCCGAGTTATTCGGGTGGGGGACACACCCCCGGCGTTCCAGTACCCGGTCCGTGTAGTCCTGAACCGTCGGGTCTGAACTACCCGCCACAGCTCCGATGGCGTCTTCCAGGTCGTCGCGGCTGAACTGTTCCCCCAGCCGATTACAGATAGCGACCGTCCGCCGTTCCCGGACACCCAGACCGTCTTCGTCGGGGTTCAGTTCCGCCAGCAAGTCTTCCGCGTCGTCGGCCACGCGTTCCAGCTTCTCCCGAACCCGACGGGCGCGGCCGCCGTCGCGTCGTTCACGGAGCGCCCGGGCCAGGACCGTTCCTGTTCGGTCGTCTGTCTCCGTTTTCGCGTAATGTGCGAACCGCTCTTTCACGTCGGGATCGACCCGACACTGGACCGTCGTCGTGTCGTTCCTGGTCGGTGGATCGACGGCGGATTTTTTCTGTGAGAGGTTCGCCGGCGTCCGTCCCGCCGCTCTTACCAAGCGGTCGGCCAGAGCTTCGATCGGCGCGAACGCGTCCGCGTCGATCCACTCCCGCATGGCGAGTTCGACTTCACGACCGACGTAGCCGCTGGTTTCGCCGTGTTCGGTGTAGACGTAGTCGATGAACGCGTCCCATTCGTCCGACGGGACGCGCCAGCCTACCTTCACGCGGTCTACCACGCCGACCACCTCCGTGAACGACCGCGCTTCCAGACTGGGGGTGACGACGGTCCTTCACCACCACCATCCACCCCAATTTGGAAGCAGGCAGAGAGAGAGTAAGCAGGGTGGCCGTGTCGGTCGGCCATCCTGACCCAGCGGCTTTCCCGTTGCGTTCCCGTGGTTTTCCGTGAACCGTGACGTTGTCTTGTCCGGGGCCAACGCCGTCGAAGCGATTTCTCGCAAAAAAAATCTGTTCGCCGGTTCATTCGGAATCGCCCCCATTCCGGCGGGTCGGGTGGACGTCGTCACCCGTGTCACCGTCGACGTCGTCCGCGATGTCCAGCAGAGCGTCGGCCACCCACGCACACGGGAGGCCGCTATCCGCGAGGTCCTGAATGTCGTCACGGTGGTCCTGAAGCCGTTGAACACCCGTTCCTCCGTGATTATCTGTCTCCCTGTTCTTCGTTCTTTGCGTCTGTTCAGTCCCGCTATGCTGGGACTTATTGTCGTTAGCGTCGTTGTATCGCATGAAGCGCGTTCGGGCGATGACGGACGCCCGAAGCCGCGCCCCGCCAAGTTGATATTCGAAGGCTGTACGACCACGCCGGGCGGTTGGAGCGTCCGGCGATTTGGTCGACCGTCTCCCGGGGTCACGCTTTCTCAGAACCACCTCCGTCGACCGGATACACCCCCAACCGCCGGAGACGGGTGCGCCGGCGGCTGGATAACCGGAGCTTTTCACGAACGACGTCCCCGAGCGCATCAGCGTGATCGCCGTCGCCAAATAGACCGCGTCGAACGATGGCGTCGGTCGCACGTCCCACACGGTACTGATCGACCGCGACGCGCTTCAGCAGGCGATCTGTGTTGATGTCTGGGGAGACGTCGGGTGATACGTCCCGGCGGTATTCCCTTCGCCAGCGGTCGATCCGTTCGCGTTCGTCGGCGTCTAAGGCGTCGTACACGTTCAGGGCGTCAGCCCGAAGGAACGCCAGCAGGTCGGTGAGATTTTGTGTTGTTTCGTTGACCACGGGGTCGCCGTCGACGTCTGTGAAACGAGTGGGTTCACGGCGGTCGGTACAGTCGCCGGTAGGCTTGTCGTCGGTCATGGTGTGATGTCGTCGCTGGGGTCGATTTTCGAAGCGAACAGGGTAGGGCCGCGGAAGCGGTCCAGCAGTTCGGCTTCCGTAGGGACCTGTCCGCTGACCAGCAGATCGTCGATGACGTCCGCGCCGTGCGTGATTCGCCCGCTGTCGATGCGAGCGATAGGTTTCAGGTTGTTCGTGTCGGGGTCGAGTCGCTGAATCAGGACGGTCATCGGTCCGTGTCACCCCGCCGGTCGGCCGGATCGATGTCGTTCGTGTTCTCCGACTGATTCCGGCCCCGGTCCTTCGCCACGTTGCGGGCGGCTTCGCCCCACGATCCGACGTTCTCCGCGAGCCGGGAGTCGGGGCTTTCCAGCACGTTCAGTTCTTTCAGCGTCCGGATCGTGTCCTTCGCCATCCGCGAATACGGGAGATTCGCGGGGTTCTCCTCCTTCTTGACCACGGGATCGCCGTCGTCGTCGTAACCGACCACGTTCTCCGTGACCACGCCTTCGCGGGCGATATAGTCGTTCGCCTGTCGGCGCTTGTGTTCGTCTATGGCGGTCTTTCGAAGTAGCTCCAGACAGCCGATGTTCTCACGGCTGAACGGTGCTTCGGATACCCACCTGTCGACTAACCCGTCTACCCATGCCTGTTCGTCGTCGTTCAGGCGCTGGTAGTATTTCGATCGGTCGGCGTATAGGCCGTGCCGTTCAGCGTTCCCGTTCGCAGGGGGAGCGCCGCCGTCGTTTCGCAGGCTGTTCGTGTTCCCTTCGGGAGCGCCGTGGTCGGCGGGCGGTCCGTCGTCGTCATGAAGGAAACAGCGGTCGTCGTCGTCGCTCACAGGGCGCTGACAGGGCCGTCCCGTCGTCGTTTCCGTTGACCCGCAGATGGACACGGACGCGGCGTCGGCGTCGTCAGCGGCCGCGTCCGCGTCGGCGTGTCCATGATCGGTCATGGAGTGTCGTCGTTGACGTCGTCGTTCTGACCGCCGGACTGCTGGTCCATGATGGCGGCGTTCAGCGTGTCCCCGCCGTCGAAGCCGGCGGGGTCCAAGCCGTATTCCGACTGGACGTATTCCGCGGGATCCTGCCCGCGCTTGTTCGCTTCGACACGGTCGTCACCGTCCATCGCCGCGAGGGCGATGTCGTTAGGGTCGGTCACGCTGTCCGACTGTGAGTTCCGGCTGGCTTCGATACGCTCCCGGCGCTTCTTCCGCCGGGTCACGTAGTCAGCCGCGTTCAGAATTTCCGCGGAGGAGTTCCCGGACCCGTCCGAGTCACGATCGGCGTCGACGTCAGCTGTGGCGGCGGTGGCGTCTTCGCGGACAGAAGCCAGTAGGTCGTCGGTCACGGCGACGCGGTCGTCTTTCAGGGCGACTTCGACCGCCTCCAGCGCGTTGTCGCCGTAGTGTCTCCGGGCGGCTTGAACGGGCGTCAGCCCGTGGGCCTTCGCTTTGATCCGGTCACGGCCGCTCAGGAGTTTCTGTGCGGCCTGCTCTTGGAGGTCGTCGGCCGACATGGTCACATCCCCTCCGTCAGCGCGGCGGCGGGATCTGGGTTGTACGGTTCGTATTCCCGGAGAGCGTCACGGATGACGTCGTTCATCGTCATGTCGCCGCGTCGGGCACGCTTCAGCGCGGTGTGCGTCGACGGGGAAACTTTCACGGATCGGTTCAGAGGTTCGCTTTGGTCTTCAGGCATCTTTCTACTGCGTGTAGGCGGTGGAGGAGTTAGTACAAGAGTCCCCGTGACGCGCTGGCGGGTGGGGGTCCGAAAACAGGCCTTCGAAGGTCTGTAACACCTATTTTCACTTTTGACCTTGTCCGGTTGTCACGTCGCGGGGGAACGTCTTTGCGGCTGGTGGCCGATGTTCCGATGAATGTCAAGTGACCTGTCTCTTTCCTCCGACCTATCGGAGAGACGGCAGTCGGGGGACATGGACCCGAAGGTATGGGGTCGACGGACCTATGCTGGCAAGTCAGCGCGGGAGGTATTGAACGACGCCAGTCGTGCTATCGCACAGACGCGACCGGATCACGTCGATGACCCCGGCGACCCGACCTTGTCTGACGTTATCGAGAAGGTGAATCGAGGTGTCGATCCGGCCGTGAAGGGGTCGCTTCTAGCTGATTTAATGGATCGGGGTCTAAACTTCCGTGAAGCGGTCTGCTGGTACTGGTATCGACACGCGCAGTTCGACGTCACGGAGATTCATTTCGCTATGGAAAGCTACGATCAGGGCGGCGATCCGGGTCGGAGGGCGGATCACGTCGGAGAGATTATTGATACGCTTCGGTCGGCGGCGTCGACACTATATGTTGACGTCGATTTGCCCGACGCGCCCGGAGAACAGTAGCCCGGGTGGCCGCTATTCGTCCCCGATTTTCTCTAATAGCGCCTGCTTCACTTCAGGGTCTTCCAGCAGATTATCTAGCTGTGAAATCTTCCCCTGTTGATCGCTGTCGTCGGGATCTGTCTCCGCGTAGGACTGCTTCACATCGGCGTCGATTTTGTCTTCGACAGACTTCGCGTCCGGGGTAAAGACGGTTCCACAGGCAGAACACGCCTTCGCGTTGGGATCCATTATTTCCCCGCAGGTGGGGCATTTTTCCGGCGTCAGCGGGCTATCCGTCTCCGGTTCCCGACCTTCGAACTTCGCCGCAGCGTGTTCGACGGCGTCTTCGTCTGACAGGTGCCGATACGTCGTTTCCATCACGCGACTGCCGGGTGAGTCGCCTCGAAGGTGCTTGATATAGGCGTCGTCTAGGTCGTAATCACGTTTCGCTATCGTCGTGAAGTAGTGCCGGAAGATGTGGGGGTGAACGTCCTTGTCGACGTCCGCCTTGTCGGCTACCTTTCGAAGGTGATAACGAATCGTATCTTGAGTGAGCATCCCCCCAGGTTCGCCGCCACCGGTCGCCTGCGGCGTGATCAGGTAGTCCTCCGGTTCCTTCGTCGGGTGGTAGTCCAGCCACCGCCGAACGTAGGCTTCGGCTCCTAAGAGCGGCCGCTTCCCCTTCGCACCCTTCAGGCCGTCGACGTTCTCATTCAGGTACAGCACTCCGTCGTTCAGGTCGATGTCCTTGATTCGAAGCGTCTGAATCGCCCGGATCCGCTGGCCGGTGAACGCTAGTAGTTCGAATAGACAGCGCTCCCGGGGGCTGTCGATGGCGTCGCGCATGGCCTGAACCTCATCGACGGTGAACATATCACGGTCGTCGACGGACGTGTCCTCCGGCGCGAACACGGGGATCTCCTCCGGGTTGACGTCGGTGGCAGCGTGATAGCGGTAGAACGCCTTCAGGGCGGACTGATACTGTCCGACCGATCCCACGGAGTACCCGTCCTTCGGGGCGATTTTAGCCGTTCCATCCGCCATGTCGGCCATTAACTGATTGATACTGTCGGTCGTTTGGTCCAGTAGGTCGCCGTCGACTTCGGTGGCCGCTAGGCGGAGCCGGCTGGTGTAGTTCGCCAGCGTCTTCGGCTCTTTTGTCTCTGTCCCGTTTCCGTTCGCCTGAAACACGTCGCCCGGATCTTTGGGATCCAGCGCGTCGAGTAAGTCACGAGCCGCCTCCGCGTCCCGGTCAGACACGTCGCCCCGGAGCGTTCCGGGACCGTCCGTCTCTCCGGGCGATCCGTCGCCCGTGACTAGGTCCAGCCGTTCGCGCTCTTTTTCGTACCGAAGCCGCGGATCGTCACGGTGTGCCATACGTCCCCATCTGGACTCCTTTCATTTAGACCTTAGCCAAGAAGCTGTACGGGGTTAGAAGATAAGGCGAAAAAGGAGGAAGAGGAGAAGGAAGAGGCCGAGGAGGACGCCGCGGTTGCGGCCGCGGAGACCGAAGAGCCCGAGCCCGCCGACTGACGTCCGTCGCGGCGTCGGCTCCCGAATCGCCATCACTCGTCCCGCGTCGGTCGCCGCTTCTCTCTTCGCCGTCGACTTTTACTCGAACCCGCCCGTAGCCGCGGTCGTGCCCTGTCCACACTGCGACGCCGACGTCGTCGCGTTCGCCGTGCCGCCCGCGCTCCGCGAGCACGCCCCGGCCGACGCGGCCGCGATCTGTACCCGGTGTCTGCGGGTCGTCGCCGCGGACGAGGCGGGGATCGCGGGCGGAGTGCCCGACGATCCCGACTTCTCCGAGGTGGACCCCGCGTTCCCGTCCGGCGAGGCCGGCGTCGCGCTGGCGCTCTGCTGCGGGAAACTCGAGTCGTTCGCGCTCAACCGCGCGTCGATCGAGGCGCTGATCGACCACGCGGAGGGGGCGGGCGCCGACGCGTTCGCCTTCTTCGACCGACTCGACGCGCCCGAGGCCGCGTTCGACCTCGATCGCCGTCGAGCGGCGCTTTACGATGCGATTTAGGAGTTAAACGACTGATCGCTTTCGTCGAACGGTGACGTTAGCGGTGGTCGCTTATAAATGACAAATTCGGGATGCTCGGCGAACACTGCCAAAGCCCCAGCCGCTCAATTATAAACTGCTGCTACCAGATCGACAGACGGCACCTCCAAGGCCCCAGCCGCTCAATTATAAACTGTGCTACCAGATCGACAGACGGCACCTCCAAGGCCCCAGCCGCTCGCTTATAAATCGCTGCTACCAGATCGACAGACGACACCTCCAAAGCCCCGGCCGCTCGCTTATAAATTGCTGATTACAGATCGACTGCGAACACTTCCAAAGCCCCAGCCGCGAGGCGGACGCACGCTCGCTGCGCGCCTCACTCGGTCGCTTGCGCTCCCTCGTTCGGTGCTTACGTCGCCTGCGTCCGCCTCGCGACTGCCCCTTTGAGTCCCGCCCCGCTCCGCACAGCACCTCACGCCTCCCCAGCCTCGTCGCTCACGCCCTACGGGCGTTCGCGACTCCCTCGCGCGTGCTGGCTCGCGGCCGCCGAGGGCGGCCGCTCGCAGGCACGCGCCGACGGTCGCGTTAAGTTAGTACTCACCTAGCTGCTGTCATGCGATTTTCTGTAGTGTTCTGAAATGTTGTAGCGGATCGTGTTCTGAGGATCAACGAGAAGGAGAACTGAGAAGGCAGATCCAGTTTCTCCCGGAGTTCCTACCTATCTTGAGTATATAAATCGGCTTTCCAAAACTCGCGGGATACTCTTGCCGTCTTGCGTTTCTGCTTAACTTAACGCGACCGCGCCGACCGCACCGTTGTTTATAAGTAACAGACGGCACCCGCTCTCAGGTATTTAAATATCGCATCGCTCGCCGGCGTCTCCGTGCTAACCGGAATCCGTCCAGTCGTCCCGTCAGAGGTCGACGCCGTCCGGGTCGTTCCACTCGTCGTCCTCGTCGTCGTCGTTGTCCGCCTCGGTCCCCGCCGGGCCGAGGCGTTTCTCGCCCTGCCGGGACTCGTGGACCGCGAAGCCGCCGGTGCGGCCGTCGTCGCCGCCGGCGTACGGGTCCTCCTCGGGGTCGTAGTTGAGTTCGTCGCGCTCGAAGACGTACGCGAGGAAGCCGAACAGCGGGACGACGAATGCTATCAGCGCCCACTTGCGCGGGTTCATTCCGTACTTGGGCGCGTCGACGTACGCGTAGGCGGCGAAGCCGACGAGCCACGCGAGCGGGACGCCGACGAGGATGACGGCGAGGAACGGTGTCATACCGTCGCTTCGACCGCGCGGTAATAAGCGGTGCGGGCGGCGTCTGCGCCCCGCTCCGGCACCGGGGAGGGTGTATCGGCAGCCGGTCGCGGCTTACAGGAACGGCCGCCAGTAGTACGGGCTGACGAACCCCTCGATGACGGCGGCGACGGCGAACAGGACCCCGAGCCCGACGGTCACCCAGAACGCGGTCCGCAGGGCGTCGGCGAGCCGCGCGCGGCTCGCGCGGCCGCGGAACGTCCGCCACGAGACGGCGCCGAGGTGGACCCCGAGCGCGCCCGAGACGACGAGCGCGGGGATCTCGAAGATCCCGTGCGGGACCACGAACGCGACGAGCGCGAGGAGGTTCTCCTCCAGGGCGGCGGTGGCGCCGAGCACGAGGCCGTTGAACGCGAGCGACGAGAGTGCCGGGAGGACGAACCCCACGCCGGAGAAGGCGGTCGCGATCGCGACCCCCCAGTTGTTCCCGAAGTACGTCAGCGTCGCCACGGGCGGGAGCTGTCCGGCGATCCGCCCCTCGATCGAGGTCGGGACCGTCTCGGCGAACGGCGCGGCGGCGTACCACCCGAGCACGCCGAAGCCGACCGCCACCGCGAGCGCGAGGACGTGACTGCCCGGCGTCGAGCGGACGAACCCGGCCAGCTCGCGCCACCCGCGGCGGAGGCCGCCGACGAACTGCGCCCTAACGCCGGCCTCCGGCGGCGAGACGGGATCGACCGTCCCCCGGTAGTCGCCGTAGAGGACGGTCTTCAACAGGTCGAGCGCGGGCGCGACGACGACCGCGCTGGCGAGCGCGACAATCGGGCCGCCGCCGAGGAACGCGATCCCGGAGGCGACCGACGCGAGGGCGACCAGCGCGCCGATCGCGACCACGAGGTAGGCGGCGGCGTCGACGGGGTTCGAGCGCACGAAGCCGCCCGCGCCCTCGACGCCCCCGACCACGCCGGCGTCGTCGACGACGACGGCCACAGGCGCGAACGCGAAGAGAATTCGGACGAGCGCGAGGGCGACGAACCCGACGAGGAGGGCGGCGACCGCGACCGCGGCGCCGAGGAACGGGTTCGCGAGGAATGCTGCCCCGACCGCGATCGAGCCGAGCGCGACGACGCCGATCCAGAGGAGCAGCTCGGCGACATAGAGGCCGAGGAACGTGAGCCAACGGGAGCGAGCGCCCGCGACCCCCCGACGAGCCCGCGCTCGTCGCGGAGGCTCGCGATGACGGCCGAGAGCTGTCCGGCCGAGACGACGGCGTACGCGAGGACTGCGAGGACGGTCGTGACGAGCACGCCGGCGGCGAAGAGGATCCCCACGGTCGGCGTCAGGAGGGGCTCGAACGCGGGCGTCAGCCCCTCGGCCCACGCCTGTAGCGCCTCCGGGTCCTGCGTGTCCGGCGGCGGCTCGACCCCGGCGAGCGCGTCGCTTGCGGCCGCGAGCCTCCCGGTGAGTTCGAGGTGGAGGTAGATCCCCGCGAGCGCGGCGAACGTGCCGAGGCGGGCGATCACCGGTATCGCGGTGCCGAGGAGGTAGAAGGGGAGGACGTCGGCGGGGCGCCGGCGGAGGGTCGCTGTCGTTGCCGTGACGGCGGCGGAGAGGTCCATGTCCCCCGATCGGCCGTCCGATACTTAAAAACGGGAGTCCGGACCGCAAGCGGACAGCGGCGGGGGGACCGAGCTAATCCCAGAACGACTGCGTGCGCGCGTACTCGCGCTCCTGCCGGAGCACGTCGCGGTAGAACTCGTCTTCGTCCTCGCGGAGCTTGTTGATGATCCGCGCGGCGTTGTGGGGACCGACGCCGCGGGCGGCGAGGGCGATCACCGCCCGCTTCCCGTGCGTCTGGACGAGGCTCGCGGCGCGGTGGGCGCGCTCGGTGCGGCGCTCCTGTTCGTCGTCCTTCTCGGGCGCGCGCACCGCGGCGACCGTCTCCTCGTCCCACGGGTTCAGCGCCGCGATCCGGGTGGAGCCGCAGTCGGGACACTCCGGCTGGTCGCGGACGCGCCGGACCTTCGTCGTGTGCTTCCAGTCCGTACAGTGGAGACAGAAGAGGATCACCCGGTCGTCCTGAATCCGCTCTCTGACCGTCTCGATCACGTCCGCGTCGGCGTTGTCCGGGACGAGGAACTCCGTGCCGGCGGAGCGGCCCGCGGTCCCGAGCGGGGTGCGCTCGCGGGCGGTCTCGACCGCGACGGAGCCGCCCGCGGCGTCGGCCTCCGCCTGGATCCCCGCGAGCAGGTCGGCCGTCTCCGGGACTGCGAGGTCGGCGTGGAACACCTCGCGGAGCGCCTCGTCGTAGACAGGGGTGTCCTCGAGGGCGGCGAGCAGGCGGTCGCCGCCGAACTTCCCTCGCCCCTCCTTGTACCGCTTGACGGCGCCGAACTTCGCGGCGACCTGCGCCAGCGTGAACTTCAGCGCGTCGGACTTTTTGACCGCGAGTTCGAGGTACGCCTCTAAGCGGTCGGGGTCGGTCGTCTCCAGCACCTCGCGGAAGTCCCCGACGCCGGCGTCGTGGGGGACCTCGAACTCGATCCGGTAGGGGTCGACGTCCATCCCGACCGACGAGCCGGCGCGCTGACCGACGAGCGCCGCGAGCAGGCGCGCGAGGGTCTCGTTGACCTCGTGACCGAAGGCGGCGTTGACCGCGACGGTGCGCGCGCTCCCCTCGATCACGATCCGCTCGTCCGTGGGGATCGGGTGGCCGGCGTCGACGTGGTCGACGACCGATTTCAGCGCGGCCGCGACTGTCTCTTGGTCGGTCGGGTACCGCTCTGCGAGGTCGGCCGCGACGGCTTCGGGCGTTGAACCGGCGTCGAGCGCGGCCGCCGCCTCCCCGCGGATCCGGCCGACCTCCTCCGCGACGGGCTTCGGGACCGGGATCTCCTGGCCCACCCACGAGGGCACCTCGCCGGTCGGGTCGGGGATCGGCGTCACGTTCACGCGCTCCTCCTCCTCGTCGATCTCCGTAATCCGCCACATCTCGCCGCGCTGGACGAACGTCTCGCCCGGCCCGGCGAAGTTGACGACGAACTGCTCGTCGAGGGTCCCAATCTGCCGCCGCGAGGACATGTCGTACACCTCGTAGGTGGCCTCGTCGGGGATCATCGACAGGTTCGCGTAGAAGTACTGCCAGGTGCCGCCCGACTTCTCTAAGGTGTCCGTCTCCTCGTCGAGCCACAGCAGGCGGTTGCCGTCGAGCTCGCGGACGACCTCCTGGAACTCCGGCTCGGAGAGGTCCCTGAACGGGTAGGCGTTCGTGACCGTCTCGTACGCCTCGCGGGCGTGTATCTCCCCCTCGTCCATCACGAGGCCGACGACCTGGTTCGCGACCGTGTCGAGGCTGCCGTGGTGGATGTTCGCGGGCTCGACCAGCTCCTCGCCGGCGCGGCGCGCGATGGCAAGCGCTTCGAGCGTGTCGTCGCCGCCCTGCGTCACGACGGTCCCCTCGGAGACGAGGTCGCGGCGGTGGCCCGCGCGCCCGACGCGCTGGAGCAGGCGGGCGACCTCGCGGGGGCTCCCGTACTGGACGACGTGGTCGACGCGCCCCACGTCGATGCCGAGCTCCATCGAGGAGGTGCAGACGAGCCCGTCGAGGTCGCCGGACTTGAACCGGTCTTCCACGTCGATCCGGACGTCCTTCGACAGCGAGCCGTGGTGGAGCTCGATCTCGGTGGGGTCGTCGGTTCCGTCGGTTCTGTCCGCCGCCTCGCGCTCCTTCTCCGCGAGCGTCTTGAACCGCGAGCCGAGCGCCTCCGCGGTCTGGCGCGTGTTGACGAAGATCAGCGTCGACTCGTTGTCCGCGACGATCTCGCGGATCGTCCGGACGTGGCTCGCCGTCGTCTCGTCGACCGCGAGTTCGCCCGCGAGGCGGGTGTCGCGGTCGGTGATTTCCGGGTCGCGGACGCGTACGTCCGTCCGAGTCCCGGCCGCGACCTCGACCGTCTCGAACGTGCGGTCGCCCTCGCGTTCCGGGTCGCGTTTTCCGGTCCCGACGAGGAACCGTCCGACCTCCTCGGGGTCGCCGACCGTCGCGGAGAGGCCGACGCGCTGGAACGGGCCCGCGACGCGCCGGAGGCGTTCGAGCCCTATCGTGAGCTGGGCGCCGCGCTTCGCCGAGGCGAGTTCGTGGACCTCGTCTATCACGACGTGCGCGACGTCTTCGAGGGCGACGCGCATCTTCGAGCCGGTCAAGATTGCTTGGAGGCTCTCCGGCGTCGTGATGAGCACGTCGGGCGGGTTGTCGGCCTGCTTCGACCGCTCGTACTGGGTGGTGTCGCCGTGACGCACCGCGACCTCGACGCTGAGGGTCTCGCCCCACCACTCCAGCCGGTCCATCATGTCGCGATTGAGCGCGCGGAGGGGGGTGATGTAGAGCGCGGAGATGCCGTCTCGCGGCGGGTCGCCCGGCGAATCGCGGGCGTCGACGATGGCGTCGAAGACGGGGAGCATCGCGGTCTCCGTCTTCCCGGTGCCAGTGGGGGCCAAGACGAGGGCGTTCTTCCCGTCGGCGAGCGGGGGGATCGCCTCGCGCTGGGGCTCGGTTGGCGTGGTGAACCCTCGGTCGGAGAGCGCCTCGCGGATCTCGCTCCCGAGGTGCGCGAACGCGTCCATGCCCGACGGTTCCGCCATTCTGTGATCGGTTTGGATTGGGCGCTCGGGCGATTAAGCCCGTCGCTATGCGAGATCGGCCCGAGTGCTACCGGGTCTCGGCCGCCCCCGCCCGGCCCGTTTCGCGCTCAGTCGGCGAGGGGAAGTTCGACGACGAACACGCTCCCGGTCGGCTCGTTGTCCTCGATCCACACGTCGCCGTCGTACCTGTTGACGAGCGTCTTGACGAGGTACAGGCCGATCCCGGTTCCGCCGCTCTCCAGTCCCTTCTCGCCCTCCTGAAAGATCTGCTCTTTGTGATCGTCCGGGATTCCGGGCCCGTTGTCGGCGATCGAGACGCACACCGCGTCGTCCGACAAACTGGTCGAAACCGTGATCTCGGCCACCTGCTTGTCGTTGTGGACGACCGCGTTCGTCAGCAGGTTCCGGAACACCCCCTCCAGCAGGCCGTCGGCCAACACCGTCACGTCCGGGATCGATCCGTTCACCGTGACCGTCGCGCGGTCTTTCTCGGATCGGACCCGTTCGATCTGCTGGTTGAGTTCGGTGCGGAGATCGACCGGCTCCTGGTCGGTGCCGACCTGTAGCAACACGTCCGTGACGTCCCTGGCGGTCTCCGTGATGTCGGCCGCCTGCTTCGCCGCCCCGATGACCGTCCGCGCGTACGTCCGGCTCTGGTCGTCCGGCAGCGAGTCCTCGAGCAGTTCGGTGTACGACTGGACGACCATCAGCTGGTTCCGGATGTCGTGGCGCACGACTTGGTTGAGCAGCATGAGGGTGTCCCGCTGCTCTTCGAGCGTCTGCTCGTACCGCTTGAGGTCAGTCACGTCGCGGGCGTATCCCAACACGGCGTCTTCGCCCGTTTCGGCGATCTGGTAGGGGATCTTCGTCGTCTGGAGGATGCGCGTCTCTCCGGCCGCCGTGGTTAGCGTCTCCTCGCCGACGTTCTTCGGTTCGCCCGACTCGATCACCTCCAAGTCGTCCTGTCGGAACGCGTCGGAGTCGTCGGCGTCCGGAATGATCTCTCCCTCGGACCGCCCCTCGACCTCCTCGGGCGACAGCCCGTACGCCGCCGCGGTCGCCTCGTTCGCCAGGAGGTACTCGCCATCGCGGTTCTTCACGAACACGAGGTCCGGCACGAGGTCGATGACCGTCCGCAGCTCCTCGCGCGTCGACTCGAGGGCCATCTCGTACCGCTTCCGCTCGGTGATGTCTTGAAACAGTCCGAGCGCCCCGACGACCTCCCCCGCGTCGTCGAACTGCGGATCGCCGATCGCCCTGACCCACCGGGTTCGTCCGGTCGCCGTGACGATCCGCAGTTCGAGGTCGTACGACTCGCCCTCCTCCGTCAGCCGCTCGAACGCCCGTTCGATCGCGTCCCGGTCGTCCGGGTGATAGAACTCTATTCCGTCTTCCAGTTCGACCGTCTCGTCGGTCGGCACCTCGTGGATCCGGTACACCTCGTCGCTCCACGTGAGCGACTCGTCGACCAGGTCGACCTCCCACCAGCCGATCGACGCGCTCTCTTGGGTCCGCTCGATGAGGGTTCGCGTCCGCTCCAGCTCCGCCTCTCGGCGCTTCTGCTCGTGGACGTCGAGGTGGATGCCGACCGCGCGGACCGGCTCCCCGTCGCCGTCCCGCTCGACGACCTTTCCGATGTCGCGGATCCACTTCCACTCGCCCGCTGCGGTTCGCATCCGGTGTTCCGTGTCGTAGTACTCCGTCTCGCCCGCCATGTGTTCAGACAGGGCGTCTTCGACCGCCGCGAGGTCGTCGGGGTGGACGCGCCGCTCCCACGCGTCGAGGCGCGGTTCGATCTCGTCGGGCGAGTGGCCCAGCATCGCCGCCCACTGGTCGTTGAACTCGACCTCGTCCGTGGTCATGTCCCAGTCCCAGACCCCGATCTGCGCCCCCTCGACCGCGAGTTCGAGCCGGTCTTTGATCCGTTGGACCGTTCGCTCCCGCTCCTTCTGTTCCGTCACGTCGCGGGCGACGCCGACGACCCGCGTCACCGACCCGTCCTCGACGACCGGGCTCAGCCGCGTCTGCCACTCCTTCGGCCCCTCCGGCAGCGCGAGCGCCTCCTCGTACTCGATCGTCTCGCGAGCCTCGACGCAGCGGCGGTAGTTCTCTGCGACCGACGCCCCCTGCTCGTCGCCCAGCAGTTCCCGCGGCGTCTTGCCGCGGATCTCTTCCAGCGAAATTCCGGTGAGTCGCTGGTGCGACGCGTTCGTCCGCCGGAAGCGAAAAGTGTACCCCTCGTCTCGGTCTTCGACGTCGATCAGAAAGACGGCGTCTTCCATCTCACAGAAGACCGTCTCGTAGACGCTCCTGTCTTCGTTCCCGACCGCGAGATCGGGCCCGGACTCGGAGGGCGGTCCCTTTCGATTCTCCATGCGTCATAGTTAGACAGCCGATATATAATCGATTCCGATCCGGGGGTCTCGCCCCCGCTACGTCACGCCCCCCTCGTTCGTCGCGTACTTCTCGTGCGCGCCGCTGTCGAGGATCGCCTCGATCTCGTCGACGACTTCCAGCACGTCGGCAAAGGAGGTGTACGGCGCGGCGGGACAGACGCGGACCACGTTGGGCGGGCGGAAGTCGACGACGACGCCCCGGTCTTTGAGCGCCTCGCTCAGCCGCTCCGCGTCCGGGTGTTCGAGTGCGACGTGGCCGCCACGGGACGCGTGATCGCGGGGGGTCCCGACAGCGACCTCGGGGAGCCGGTCGTCGACGAGCGCGATGAGGAAGTCCGTGAGCGCGAGCGACTTCTCGCGCAGGCGCTCGATTCCGGCCTCGCGGAGGAGTTCGACGGACCCCTCCAGCGGCGCGGCCGAGAGCAGCGGCGGCGTGCCGATCTGCCACGCGCCCGCGGAGTCGGCCGGCGTGTAGGTCATGTTCATCTCGAACTGCGTCGCCTTCTCGTGGCCCCACCAGCCCGCCAGCGCGGGCGTGAGCCCGTGGTGCCGCTCCGCGACGAACAGCGCGCCGATCGACCCGGGGCCGGCGTTGAGGTACTTGTACGTGCACCAGACCGCGAAGTCGACGCCCGCCTCGTCGAACTCGTGCGGGACGGCGCCCGCGGAGTGGGCCGCGTCGAAGCCGGCGTACGCGCCCGCCTCGTGGGCGGCCGCCGCGATCCGCTCGACGTCGAACAGCTGGCCCGAGCGGTACAGCGCGGTCGGCATCCAGACGATCCCGATATCGTCGTGGGCCGCCAGCGCGGCCTCGACGTCGCGGGGGTCGATCGTGCGCCCGTCGCGGCTCGGAACGACGCGGAGCTTCTCGTCGGGGTCGATCCCGCGCTGACGGAGCTGCGCCCGGATCGCGTAGTGGTCTGAGGGGAAGTCGAGCTCGTTGACGAGGACGGCGGGGTCGGTGTCGGGGTCGCCGCTCGGCGCCCACTCGCCGTCCGCGGCCGCGAACCCCTCCCGCTCCGGCCCGTTCCCGGCCAACAACTCGTCGAGGAAGGTGCCGACGAGCGTGTGGATGTTCACCGTGATCGAGTTGCCGACGACGACTTCGTCGGACTCGGCACCCACCAGCGGCGCGAGCGCGTCGCCGAGCCGCTCGGCGACCTCGAACCACGGCGGCTCGGCGTCGGTCCACCCCGAGATCAGCAGGTCGCGCCACTCGTCGACCACGCGGTCGAGGCTCGCGAGGGCGGTGTCGCTCGCGGGGCCGAGCGAGTTGCCGTCCATGTAGAGGGCGTCGTCCGGAACGTGGTACCGGTCCGCGAACTCCGAGAGCGGGTCGGCGTCGTCGAGGCGCGCGGCGAGGACCGCGGGGTCGGAACTCTCCTCGTCGCCGAGCCCCTCGCCCGCGAGCGCGTCCCGCGCGGGGGAGTACGGGTCGTCCATACACGAGGGCGCCGCGCCGGCGACTAAGCGTTTCCGGGGCCGGGCGGCGGTTAAAAGAGCCGACCGAGCGTTACTCGACGATGTCGATGGCGGGGCGGCCCGGCTCCGCCTTGCTGACGACGCTCTCGTCGGCGTCGGCGGCGCGCTCGACGCGGACCGGCGCGTCGAACTCACGCTCTATCAGCCACGCGGCCGCCCGCAGGGCGTCGTACTCGGCATCGCCGCCGAGGGTCTCCTGTAACGCTTCGCGGTTCGCCTGGAGGTCTTGCCCGTACGACGCGGCGGCGTCGCCCTGCTCGCGGATGTGGCTCTCGCCCATCAGCTCGGAGATGAGGTTGTCTGCGTCGCTATCGATCGCGATCGACAGCGCGTCGTACTTCCAGTCGGGCGCGACGACCACGTCGATCCGCTCGGGGTCGTCGATGCCGGCGACGTCGACGATGTCGCGCACGTCCTCGCGGGTGTTCGCGACCAGTCGGCGCCGGCGCTCGACGGTGTCGCGGTCGACGCTCGCCGTCGGCCAGTCGGCCTCGGCGACGAACCCGTCGCGGCCGAGCGTCTCCCACAGCTCCTCGGCGAGGTGCGGCGCGACCGGCGCGAGCAGGCGCACCGCGACGTCGACCCCGCGCTCGAAGACGGCCGGGTGCGGCTCGGCGTACTCGCGGTAGCTCCGGAGCGTCCCCACGAGGTCCTGCGCCTCGCGGAGCGCGACGTTGAAGGTGAGGTCGTCGTACTCCGCGCCCGCGATGGCGACCGCGGCGTCCGTCTCGTCTGCCACGTAGTCGTCGATCTCGTCGCGGTCGGCCGCCTCGGCGTCGCCGTCGCCGGCGGTCGCCACGTCGCCCGCCGCGTACGCCTCGACGAGGTCGTTGAGGCGGGTCAGGAACCGGTGGGTTGACCTGACGCCCTCCTCGGACCAGTCGAAGTCGCGCTCGGGCTGGGCGGCCTGCATCATGAACAGCCGCGCCGTGTCGGCGCCGTACTCGTCGACGATGCGCTGCGGCGAGACGACGTTCCCCTTCGATTTGGACATCTTCTCGCCCTCCAGCTGGACCATCCCCTGCGCCAGCAGGTTCGTGAACGGCTCGCGGTGCTCTAACTCCTCCTCGTCGGCCAGTACCTTCGTGAAGAACCGGGAGTACAGCAGGTGCATCACGGCGTGCTCGATGCCGCCGACGTACTGGTCGACCGGCATCCAGTCGTTCGCGCGGTCGAGGTCGAACGGGGCCTCTTCCATGTCCGGCGAGACGTACCGCAGGAAGTACCACGAGGAGTCGACGAACGTGTCCATCGTGTCGGTCTCGCGGGTCGCGGGCCCGCCGCACTCCGGACAGGTCGTCTCCTGCCACTCGTCGGCGGCGTCCAGCGGGTTCCCCGTCGTGTTGATGAACGCCGGCAGCTCGACGGGCAGGTCCTCGTCGGGCACCGGCACGGCGCCGCAGTCGTCGCAGTGGACCATCGGGATCGGCGTCCCCCAGTAGCGCTGCCGGGAGATCCCCCAGTCGCGCAGCTGGTACTGGGTGCTCTCCGCCGCGCTCTCGATGTCTTCGGTGAGTCGCTCGCGGGCCGTCTCGCTGTCAAGGCCGCTGTACTCGCCGGAGTTAATGAGGACTCCGTCGTCGGTGAACGCCGCCTCCCTCACGTCGGGGGGCTCCGGGACCGTTTCGCCGTCCCAATCGTCCGGTTCCGGTGCGACGACGGGCTCGATGTCGACACCCATCTTCTCCGCGAACGCGTGGTCCCGCTCGTCGTGGCCGGGCACCGCCATCAGCGCGCCGGTCCCCACGTCCGAGAGGACGAAGTCGGCGACGAAGACGGGGATCTCCTCGCCCGTGGCGGGGTTGGTGGCGGTGAGGTCGGTCGCGACGCCGTTCGGCTCGTCGCCCTCGGGATCGGCTTCCTCCTCGATGAACCGCCGAACGTCGTCGTCCTCGGCGGCCAGCTCCTCGCTTATCGGATGGTCCGGCGCGAGCGCGAAGAACGTCGCCCCGTGGACGGTGTCGATCCGGGTCGTGAACGCGGTGACGGGTCCGTACTCCCGCGGCTCGGTCCCCTCGCCGCGTCCGTCCGAGGCGCTCCGCGCCTCGCCGATCTCGAAGTCGACTTCGCTGCCGTGCTGTCGCCCGATCCAGTTGCGCTGCATCTGTCGGACCGAGTTCGGCCACCCCTCCAGCTCGTCGATGGCCTCCAGCAGCTCGTCGGCGTACTCGGTTATCTTCAGGAACCACTGGTCGAGCTCGCGGGTCTCGACGGGGGTGTCACAGCGCCAGCACAGCTCCGCGTCGCCCTCGACCTGCTCGTCGGCGAGGACGGTCTCGCAGGAGGGACACCAGTTCACCTCGGCGTCGCGGCGCTCCACGAGGCCGGCCTCGTGGAAGCGGCGGAACAGCCACTGGTTCCACCGGTAGTACTCGGGGGTACAGGTGGTGACCTCGCGGTCCCAGTCGTAGCCGAACCCCATCGACTTCATCTGCCCTTTCATCGTGTCGATGCAGTCGAACGTCCAGTCGCGGGGGTTGGTGTCGCGCTCCTTTGCGGCGTTCTCGGCCGGCAGCCCGAACGCGTCCCACCCCATCGGGTGGAGCACGTCGTCGCCGCGCATCCGCCGGTAGCGGGCGTACGCGTCCGTGATGGTGTAGTTGCGGACGTGGCCCATGTGGAGCTTCCCGGACGGGTACGGGTACATCCCGAGGACGTACGTCGGGTCCGAGGCCTCGTCCGGGACGTGGTAGACGTCAGCGTCGTCCCACGCCTCCTGCCAGCGTTCCTCGACCGTCGCGTGGTCGTATCCCTCCTGAGACATCTGCTTATATATCCGTGGTCGGCTCGGCGTCGTATAGCTTTCCATCCAGTGGTGGGCCGTGACACGCGGCCCCGCGGGCCGTAACGGCGTCGAGCCCGCTGTCGCCTACAGCTTCTCGGAGTTCCGCGCCTGCTCGACGCGCTTGGTCGCCTGTTCGATCCGCTTTCCGGTCGCGTTCGCGAGCCCGGGCGGGAGCCCGGCCCGCGCGGCCGCGAGCCGCTCTTCGATCCGCGCGATCCGGTCGAGCACGTTCGCCAGCTGTCGATTCGTGCCCTCGCGGTCGCCCTCGCGGGCGCGCTCCTCGGCCCGCTCCGCTTGGTCGACCGCGGCGGCCAGCGCCCGTTCGAGCCCGTTGACCGCGTTCGACGGCCCGCCGCCGGAGCCGCCTCCGCCGCCCGCCCCGCTTCCGCCGCCGGAGTCGTCGTCATCGTCGCCGTCGTCGCTCCCGTCGCCGTCGTCCTCCGCCGCTGCGGCCGCGACCGCTGCGCGCGTCTCCTCGGCCACGTCGGCGACGTAGCCGGCGAGCGGGGCCGCGCCCGTCTCGGGGCGCTCGATCCGGATCGGGTCCTCGGTCTCGCCGGAGTCGTCTCCGTCGTCGCTGCCGGAGGCCGCCGGGTCCGGGTTGACGCGGTACGCGCCGACCTCGTCGTCGGCGTCGCGGACCTCGGTCGTGTACGCGCCCCCGGCGTGGACGTAGACCGCGTCGCTGCCGTCGATCGCGGAGTCGTAGATCCGCCCGGCGAAGTCGTCCTCGACCGCGGTCCGGGTCAGGTCGACGTCGCTCTCCGCGTCCGACAGCTCCACCTTCCGCGCGTTCTCGCGGGCGACGAGCGGGATCTCGCCGTCGGCGCCGGCGGCCGTCACCGGCTCGTCCGCCGAGACGGTCAGGGTCTCGCTGTGTGGGGTCCGCCCGGCGCCGTTCACCGTGAGCCGGTGGTCCCCCTCGGGGACGCCGTTCGCGACGGCGACGCCGCCGGCGAACGTCGGGACCGCCTCGGGGTCGCTCTCGATCAGGACGAACGACTCGACGCCCGCGTCGGTCGTCGTCAGCCCCTCGCCGTCGGGCGCCTCGTCGCTCTCGGTCGCCTGCGTGACGCGCGCGACGACGGCGTCGAGCGACTCGGCGGCGCCGTCGCCGAACGACGGGTCCTCGGCGATCGCGTCGTACCGGGCCGCCAGCTCGGATCGGTGGTTCCCGGCGGTGACGTCGAGCGCGGGGTTCTCGTAGCGGGGCTGCTCCCACGGGACGCCGGTGGTCGTGATGTGGCTCGCGACGGCGTCCTCGACCGCCTGTGGGACCGCGAACTCGAAGCTGAGCTGCGGGCCGGTGAACGCCGAGATCTCCTCTAACTCGGCGCTCTCGACGAGGTCGTACTCGACGACCTCGTCCGCGGTCTCGTCCGCGATCGGGTCCTCCCGGTCGCCGTACCGGTAGGCGATCCCGGTCTCCCGGAGCGGGAGGTCGGTCGGCGGCGACCGCAGCGCGTCGAGCGAGCGGATCGTGAGGGCGCCGTCGACCAGCGACTCCTCGGTGACCGAGGGGAGGTCGGGGTGGTCGTAGATCGGTTCGCCCTCGTACTCGGGGACGACGAAGGGGAGCCGGGCGCCCTCGTCGCGCGGGAGCCCGTAGGCGATCGGGATCCCGAGGAGGTCCTCGACCGTGTCGATCGTCGTGTTCGTGATGTCGGCGAGGAGCCCCTCCTCGCCGACGCGCTGGAAGGTGTCCGCCTGTTCGTTGACCGAGAGCGTGCTGGAGTGGGAGCCGAGTTCGGGTAAGATCCGCGGGACGACGTCCGGGTCCGGATCGAGGAACTCGTTGTTCGGGACGCTCCGGGAGTGGGAGCTGGCGACGTACAGCTGGGGGTCGCCCGTGTCGAGGTCGACGAAGACGTGGAGCACCTCCCAGTCGTGCCAGTGGAAGTTCGCGGTGAACTGGTCGAACGCCGAGTAGAACCAGAACTGGACGACCGCGAGCGGGGAGTCCTCGTAGCGCATCCCGTTGTAGAACACCGTCGGGTTCGGCGGCTCGCCCGCCTCGTCGTACCGCTCGTGGTAGCCGTCGAACGCCTCGAAGCCGTCGACGACCGTCTCGCCGTCCTCCTCGACCGTGTACGGGCGCGGATCCGTCGGGAACCACGGCTCGGCGGCGTCGAAGTACAGCGTCGGCGCGAACCGCGCCGCGAGCTCGTCGAGCCGGTCCGGGTCGAGGTCGCTCGTCGCGGCGTCGTCCGGTTTTGAGCCGGAGCAGCCGGCGACCGCGGCGCTCCCGGCGCCCGCGAGCGCGCCCAGGACGGTCCGGCGGTCGACGCGAGTCCGACGGTCGACGCGGTTCGCGCTCGCTCCGTCGAACGCGTCGTCCGGATCGGTCTCGTTCTCGCCGTCGCGCTTGTCGGGTGCCCGATCCATCCTCTGTGGCGATGAGAGCCGGAGGAATAACCCTTCTGCCGCCTGCGCGCCGTTCGATCCGCTCGTCTGTCACGTCTCATAGCGGGAGTGAGTATCGCAGATCGGCGGCCGCAGTGTGGTATTTAAATAGACGTGAGCGACGGCTACGATCGCTTATAAATCGCAGGCGGTGGCGCGCCTGCGAGCGGCCGCCACCGGCGGCCGCGAGCCAGCCCGCGAGGGACGCGGTGAGCGCTCAGAGAGCGCGAACCGCGAGGCTGGGGAGGTGTGAGGCTCCGGTGCTGAGCGGTGCGGGAGGGACTCAAAGGGGCAGTCGCGAGGCGGCCGCAGGCGACGTAAGCACCGCAACGAGGGAGCGGTAGCGACCGAGTGAGGAGCACAGCGAGCGTGCGCCCGCCTCGCGACTGGGGCTTTGGAGATCGCCATCTCAGCAGCGTCGATCATTTATAAACAGCCGACAGCAACACCGCTATCCGCGTCATAAATGGCCTCACCCGCGACGTACTACACCCACTCCCAAAATCGGTCAAAGCGGCCCCTGTAGCGACCGATCGTTCTGACGACGACCGCTCCCGAATCGGGTCGCGGCGGATCCGGGGAGAAGGTATTTGCGGCCGGCAGCCCGACTCGGGGGCATGGACGGGAAGCAGGCCCTCTACTACGCGGCGATCGCGATCGCGGTGTTGATCGGGGTCAGCATCGTCGTGAGCGTGGTTTCGGCGATCCTGGGGCTCGTGTCGGCGATCGTCTCCGGGATCGTCTCCCTGGCAGTCCTCGCCGGAATCGTCTACGTCGCTTATAAAGCCGGCTCGTGGCTCCTCGGTGACGACGGGGGCTCGACGGGTTCCGGTTCGCTCGACTCGATCGGGTCGTCGTCGACCTCGGCCGACACCGGGACCAGCCGACAGGACCGACTCCGCCAGCAGTACGTCGAGGGGCAGATCAGCGAGGCGGAGTTCGAGCGCCGCATCGGCGAGGAGCTGGAGACCGAGGAGGTCGACGACATCGACCGCGAACTCGAACGCGAGCGCTGAGGGAGTTTAAAAACGGTCCCGAAGCTCCTCGCGGAGGTCGTCGACGTCGAGGTCCTTCATCGCGAATAACACGAGCAGATGGTAGACGAGGTCGGCGCTCTCGTAGGTGAGCTCCTCGCGGTCGTCGTCCTTCGCCGCGAGGATCGCCTCCGTCGTCTCCTCGCCGATCTTCTCTAAGACGGCGTTCTCGCCCTTCTCGTGGGTGAAGAGGGAGGCCGTGTACGACCCCTCCGGGAGCTCTTCCTTCCGCGATTCGATGGTGGCGAACAGCTCGTCGAGGACGGCCTCGGACGGGATGTTCGGGTCCTCGTCGGGTTCGAGACCCGGACCGTCGCCCTCAGTCGGCTCGCTCACGCGACCACCTCCCGCTCGGGGAAGAAGGCGAGGTCGTGGATCCGCGGGTCGTCGGTGAGCTCCGGGTGGAACGCGGTGGCGACGACCGGGCCGTCACGCACCGCGACCGGACGCCCGTCGACCGTCGCGAGCGTCTCCACGCCCGCGCCCACGTCGTCGATGGCGGGCGCGCGGATGAACACGGCGTGGAAGGGGTCGTCGAGCCCGGCGACCGGGACCTTCGCCTCGAAGGAGTCCTTCTGTCGCCCGAACGCGTTGCGGTCGACGGAGACGTCGACCAGCCCCAGCGGCTCGACCCGCTCGTCCTTCGCGTCGGTCGAGCAGACGATGAGCCCGGCACAGGTCGCGAGGACGGGCTTTCCGCTCGCGGCGTGTGCCTCGATCTCGGGGGCGATCCCCTCGCGGTGGATCAGCCGCGAGATGGTGGTCGACTCCCCGCCCGGCATGAGGAGGACGTCGCAGTCGGGGACGATCCCCGCGTCCCGGACCTCGACGACCTCGGCGGACTCGTCGTGGGCGGCCGCGGCGTTGCGGACGGCGGCGGCGTGTTCGGCCACGTCGCCCTGAACGGCGATGACGCCTGCTTTCATACGGATCGGTGGGGCGGGCGCGTGGAAAAAGGGCGCGCTACGCGGTCGGTCGGGTCACGGCCGATGCGTCGCTAAAAGGGCGGTTGCGCGTCGGCAAAACGAGGGCGGCGCGTCGAGCGCCTACGCGACGGTCAGCGACAGAATCTGGACGAACACGCCGAAGAGGACGCAGAACGCGACGACCGTCTTGGGGTCGATCGCGATGGCGTTCCGGTCCTCGTTCTCGAAGTAGCGGACCAGTCCCGCGCTGGACATCAGCCCGCCGGAGTTGGAGCCACTCATGTCCGGTTCTGGGCGGCGACGGGTTCTAAACGTTTCGTTCGCCGCTCGCGCGTAACGACCGCCTTTGACGCGCCGTTGGTGGACCGCGATGACCGCGCGCACACACGAGTGGGAAACCCTTATGCGCGGGCCGGCGATAGTTGACGCCGACTATGACCGTTCGACTGCTGGATTTCCACGCCGAGTGGTGCGGCCCGTGTAAGACCCAAGACCCCATCCTGGAGGAGATTCAGGAGGACCTCGGCGACGCGTTCGAGCTCCAGAAGGTCGACGTCGACGAGGAGCAGGACGTCGCGAACCAGTACCAGGTCCGCTCGCTCCCGACGCTCATCGTCGAGAACGACGACGGCGTCGTCGACCGCTTCGTCGGCGTCACGCAGCGCGAGGACATCGAGGCCGCCCTCTCAGAAGCGGGCGCCTAAAGCGGACGCCTGACGCGAGCTCTCGCTCGCACCCGTTCTTCCCGCGGCCGCCGCGGCGTCTCGCAACCTTTTACAGCACCGCCCGTCCAGTAGTCGTATGGCCAGTTTCGACGCCGCCGAACGTCGCATGCTCGACCGACAGATCTGTATGCGCTGTAACGCCCGCAACGCCTCCGAGGCCGAGCGCTGCCGCAAGTGCGGCTACACCAACCTCCGCCCGAAGGCGACCGAGCGCCGCGCCGCGTAATCCGGTCGGCTTCGGGGCCGGGTTCGGCCCTTCTCGCGAATTCTCTCTTTGCCGGCCAGCCGCGCGTGTGGCTCGCTTCGACGGCCAGCCGCGCGTGGGCCTCACGCCTCCCCAGCCTCGTCGCTCGCGCTTAAAAGCGCTCGCGACTCCCTCGCGCGTGCGACTCGCGCCCTGCGGGCGCTCATCGGCACGCGCCGACGTGGGCGGTCGGTCTCGCCGTCGTCCGCTTTTAAAAAGAGCTCCCGCTCACTCGTCGGGATACTTCGGCTCGCGGCGCTCGGCGCGCTCCGTCGCGCGCTCGATCACCTCGCGGACGGTGTCCGGCCCGTCGGCGGCGCGGTAGACGTCGCCGTGGCCGGGGAACATGGCTTCCCTGGTGTCAGGCATGCGGTCGAGAATCTCGTGAAGGCTCTCGATCAGGCGCTCGCGCGACTGGCCGGCCATGTCGGTGCGGCCGAACGAGCCGTCGTCGAAGGCACCGTCGTTGTAGACGACGACGTCGCCGGAGTAGAGCCGCTCCTCGCCGACGAGCGAGACGTGGTCGTCGGCGTGCCCCGGCGTGTGGACGACCTCGCAGGCCTCGCTGCCAACGAGTATCTCGTCGCCGTCTTCGAGCGCGACGTCGCGGCGCGGATGGTCGGCGTACGCGAACACTCGGGGGTCGAAGCGGTCGACCACGGCGTCGAGCTCGCCCACGTGGTCGTGGTGCTGGTGGGTCACGACGAGGCGGTCAAGGCCGTCGACGCCGGCGTCGTCGAGCGCGTCGGCGATGACCTCGTCCACGCCGGGCATCGTTCCCGCGTCGACGAGCGTCGTCGCGTCCCCGACGACGAGGTACGCGTTGCAGGTGAACTCCTCCGCGTCCGCGGTGACGGTGATCGGCTCCATGCCCGTACTCGCTCGCGGAGCGACAAAAGGGTACAGCCGCGGTCGCGCCTGCGCCCGCCCGGCTCTCGGCGGCGCTCGGACCCGGTGGCGGCCGTGGATTTATCAGTCGCGCCCTGTTAGTCACACACACATATGGGCTTCGGCAGCTACGACGAGTCCGAACAGGAGAATCAGGACCTGGACGCGGACTTCGACGACGACGACGGTGTCCGGGCTGCCCAGGAAACCCACCAGGGGTCCGTCGACTACGAGCCCGGCGCCTCGAACGACGAGCTTCTCGACCGGCTCCAAGAGATCAAGTCCGAGGACGCGTGAGTGACGCCGCCGAGCCGCACGCTCGGCATCGCCTTCTCTGACGCCCGCGACGCGAGCCACGCGGCCGGCGTCGTCATCCGCGCCGACGGGACGCCGGACGGCTTCGCGTTCGCGACCTGTACCGTCGGCGGGACCGACGCCACCGACGCCGTTATCGACTGCTGGCGCGCGCTCGACCGCGAGGACGTCCGCCACGTCGCCTGCGCGGGCGTCGCGCCGGCGTGGTTCAACCTCCTCGACCTCGACCGGCTCCGCGAGGCGCTCGACCGCCCGGTCTACGCCGTGAGCTACGAGGCGAGCCCCGGGCTCGAACCGGCCCTGCGCGACGCGTTCGACGGCGACGCGCTCGCCGACCGTCTCGCGACGTACCGGTCGCTGCCGCCGCGGGTTCCGGTCGACGCCGCGGACGACGACGCGCCGGACTCCGACGACCCCCGCTTCGTCCGCGCGGTCGGCGTCGATTCCGACGAGGCGGCCGCGGCGATCCGAGGGCTCACCCGCGACGGCGAGCGGCGCTGCGAGCCGCTCCGGATCGCAGGGCTCGCCGCGAGCGCGCACCGCGAGGCGGCGACCGAGTGACGCGTCCGCGGGGTTCGGCCGGCGGACGCGCTCGGACCGACCGACGCTACTTAGACGACCGCGCCCGCAACGCCTGTATGAGCGAACACGGCGGCGACGGCGCCGCGCTCGACGAGGACCTGTGCGTTCCCGGCTGCGAGCGCTGCCCGGAACTGGTCGCGTCGCGGAGCCGGATCGTCGACGGGGTCGGCCCCACCGACGCGGACCTGCTGTTCGTCGGCGAGGGGCCGGGCGCCACCGAGGACGAGGAGGGCGAGCCGTTCGTCGGGCGCTCGGGCGACGTGCTCGACGAGGCCCTGCGGGACGCGGGGCTCGCCCGCGCCGACGTGCGGATCACGAACTGCGTGCGGTGCCGGCCCCCCGACAACCGCGACCCGACGACCGAGGAGCTGGCGAACTGTCGCGGCTACCTCGAAACGGAGATCGACCGGCTCAACCCCGAGCTGATCGTGACGCTCGGGAAAGTCCCGAGCGAACACCTCCTCGACCGCTCGGTGGCGATCACTTCCGAGTCGGGCGACGTGGTCGACGCGCGGATCGCGGGCGAGTCGCGGCGCGTCCTCCTCTCTGTCCACCCGGCGGCGACGCTGTACGACCGGAGCCAGCGCGACGGCTTCTTCGAGACGATCGCGCGGGCGGCCGAGCTGAGCGGCGTCGGAGAACGGAGCGGAGACGGCGGGGACGGCCAGTCGCGGCTCGGCGAGTTCTGAGCGGCGTCAGTCTCGGTCGGACCGGTCGCCGACGCCGAGCCACTTCTTCGCGTCGAACAGGCCGCGGATCGCTTCGATCAGCCCCTTCCCCTCGTGCTCGCCGGGCCGGAGCCGGGCGCGGATGCGCGAGGAGATCAGCTCGATGCCGAGGACGACGATGAACACCATGATCAGGCCGGCCGCGGTCTGCTGGAACTCGAAGAGGTCCTGGCTGTTCCGGATCATCAGCCCGAGGCCGCCGGCGCCGACGACGCCGAGCGAGATGGCGATCCGGGTGTTGATCTCCAAGATGTACAGCGTCCACGCGATGAAGGAGCGCGACACCTGACTCAGCATGCCGAAGCTCACGGTCTGGGTGCCAGACGCGCCCGTCGACCGGATCGCCTCGATCGGCCCCTCCTCGATCTCCTCGAGGTCGTCGGTGAACAGGCGGCCGAGGTTCCCGATGCTGTCGGTCGCGATCGCGAGGACCGCCGTCACCTGCCCCGGCGGGCCGATAGGGATGTACAGGAAGATCCAGACGATGGCGGGGATGGCGCGGATGCCGCTGAGGGTGCCCCGGAAGATGAAGTTGAAGGGGAACGGTGTGACGCGCTCGCTCCCGAGGACGCCGAGGACGAGCGCGAACGGGAAGGCGAACACGGTGCCCATGAAGCCGAGGAGGAGCGTCACGAGGCTCGCCTTCACCAGCGACTGCCGCTGCGACTGGAAGCTCTCAATGATGTGCGCGCCGCCGTCGCCGAAGCTCGCGGGGATCGCCTGTAACCCGGTGATCCCTTGGTCTTTGGTGTAGATCGTGAAGTTCTGGAAGTCCGGCGGGAAGAAGCCGGTCCTGATGAACTCGTACATCCCGGGGAGCCGCCCCGCGACGACGCTCGACTGAAAGCCGATGAAGCCGAGCCCCCAGTAGGTGACGCCGAGGACCGCGGCGAGCAGCACGCCCCACAGCAGGTACTTCAGTCGGCGGAGCCGTTCGAGCGTGCGGAACTGGTCGTCGATCGCCGAGTCGGACGGCGAGCTCACGCCCGCTCACCCCCGTCGGCGGCGGCGTCGGCCTCGCCGAGCTCGTCGCCGCTCGTTCCGGTCGGGACCGTCTTGCCGCCCTGGGGCTCGCCGTAGTAGATCCGGTCCATCTCGTCCATCGTGAGGTCGTCCGCGTCGCCGTCGAAGATCACTTCCCCGTCGCGGATGCCGAGGAACCGGTCCCCGAACTCGCGCGCGATGTTCACCTGGTGGAGGCTGGTGATCGTGGTGAGGTCCTGCTCGGTCGCCGCCTTCTTGAGATAGCGCATCACGTCGCGGGCGGCCTTCGGGTCGAGACTGGCGACCGGCTCGTCGGCGAGGACGATCTCGGGGTTCTGGACCAGCGCGCGGGCGATCCCGACGCGCTGTTTCTGGCCCCCGCTCATCGACTCGGCGCGCTGGCCGGCCTCGTCGAGGAGGCCGACCGTCTGGAGGGCCTCCAGGGCGGTCCGCTTGTCGACGTCGTCGTGCATCCCGAGGGCGCTCCGGAGGAGCCCGTTCCGGGAGAGCGCCCCCGACAGGGCGTTGCCGAACGCGGTCTTGCTCTCGATGAGGTAGTGTTCCTGGAACACCATTCCGACCCCGCTGCGGTTCCCTTGGAGCTCCTCGCCGCCGATGCGAACGGAGCCTTCGGTGGGCTGCGTGAGCCCGTTCAACACCCGAAGCATCGTCGACTTTCCGGCGCCGGAGGGACCGAGGAGAATGACAAACTCCCCCTCGTCGATGGTGAACGACACGTCGTCGAGGGCGACGGTGTCCTCGTCGTATATCTTGCTGACGTTTTCGAATTCGATCGTTGGCATGAGGTTTGACTTTGTCCGAGAACGGACCGATCGTATGAAAAACGATCCGAAGTTGGGGACCGAGCGGGCTCCTACTGGTTGAAGATGTCAGTCCCGACGCCGAGCTCGTCGGCGACGTCGATGACGGACTGGTAGTCCTCCCGGCTCGACTCGCGGACGCGGCTGAACCAGAGGTCGTCTTCGGTGCCGTCCTCGCCGTCCGCGCCGTAGTAGATGCTGTCCGGACCCTCCAAGAACGCCTCTTGGATGGCGGTCTTCACGTCGTCGCTCAGTTCGGGCGAGACCACGATGGGCGCGCGCGGGAGCCCCTCGTCCGCGTGGAGGGTCGTCGCGACCTCCTGCCACTCCTCGGGCGCGGGGCCGGTCTTCGTGTCGCGGACGAATCCGCCCATCGCCGCCGCGTCGACCTGGCCCTGTTCGAGCAGGGTGTACGAGCCCACGTGACCGCCGGCGAACCGGGCGTCGAACTCGGCCTGCGAGCCGTTGCCCTCGGGGAGTTCACCGACGTCGAGGCCGCCCTGGTTCGACATGCTGTACAGCGGGTACAGCGCGCCGCTCGTCGAGAGCCGGTCGGAGAACGCGACCGTCTTGCCGGAGAGGTCGGACAGCTCCGTGATGTCGCTGTCGTTCGGCGTCGCGATGATGCTCTTGTACGTCCACCCGCCGTAGCCGTACCGCTGGAGGATGATCTCCGCGTTGTCGGTCATCACGCCGAGCGCGGCCGCGAACGGTCCGGTCTCGGCGATGTCCAGCGTTCCCTGGCCGAGCGACTGGATGATGGCGCTGTAGTTGCTTCCGATGGTCCCCTCGACGCTGAGGTCGCTGGGGACATCGTAGTTCTCCCGGAGGTAGCTCCCGATGTGGTCTTCGAGCGGGGAGTACTGTACGTTGAGGTCCTCCTGCGGGACGGACGGCGAGATGCCGAAGTCGACCGTGCCGTCGCCGCCGAAGGTCATCTCCGGGTCGCTGTCCGACCCGTCCGACCCATCGGACCCGTCGCCGCCGTCGGACCCGTCGCTACCGTCCGACCCATCGGACCCGTCGCCGCCGCCGCTACAGCCGGCGAGTCCAACGATACTTGCTGCGCCCGCGACCTTGAGGAATTGGCGTCGTCGCTCCATGAGGAGTACATATTGGCGTTTTACTGATCTATCAAAAGTGTTGCTGTTCAAATATACGGACAGGTATATACTGCTCTGTAGTGGATCCCGGATGGAAACTGACTTCCACGCAGGTGATGTATCGGTAACATGGACGAATCTCCAACGGATCGAGAGGTGTCCGTCGCCCTCGTGGACTACGGTCTCGGGAACCTCCGGTCCGCGACCCGCGGGCTGGAACGCGCGGGCGCGACCGTCGAGATCACCGACGACCCCGAGGCGTTCGCCGCGGCCGACGGGGTCGTCCTCCCCGGCGTCGGCGCGTTCCGCGAGGGGATGGAGAACGCCGGCCCCCTGCGCGAGGCGCTGACCGACCACGCCGAGGCGGGGCGCCCCCTCTTCGGGATCTGCCTCGGGATGCAGATGCTCCTCACCACGAGCGAGGAGGCCGACCACGAGGGCGAAGGCGAGGTGACGGGCCTCGATTTGGTCCCCGGCACTAACGTCCGGTTCGACGTGGACCGGAAGGTGCCGCACATGGGCTGGAACGAGCTGGAGGTCGCGCGCGACCACCCGATCGTCGAGGGCGTCGACGGGGAGCACGCCTACTTCGTCCACTCTTACTACGCCGAGCCGGACGACGCCGACGCGGTCGTCGCCACCGCCGACTACGGGGTCGACTTCCCGGCGGTCGTCGCCAACGAGGCCGGCAACGTGTTCGGCACGCAGTTCCACCCCGAGAAGAGCGGCGAGACGGGGCTGCGGATTCTGCGGAACTTCGTCGACTACTGCGCCGAGCAGTAGTCGGCGACCGCGTTCGCTTTTCTCAGAGCGCGTCGTACGGCCCGGGCTTGGCCGCGGTCAGCCGCTCGACCTGCTCGTCGGAGAGGTCGATCGTCGCGGCCGCGAGGTTCTCGCGGAGCTGGTCGACGGTCCGGGCGCCGACGATGGGCGCGGTGACGCCGTCGCGGTGCGCGAGCCACGCGAGCGCGGTCTGCGCGGCCGAGGCGTTAACCTCGTCGGCGACCGCGTCGAGCTCGTCGTGGACGTCGAAGTTCTCCTCGGTGAGGTACGCCTCCTGGAACCGGCTCGACTCGGCTGCCTTCGAGTCGTCCGGGAGGTCGGCGTCGCGGTCGTACTTCCCGGTCAGGAAGCCCTGCCCGAGCGGGCTCCACGGAGAGACGGCGAGGTTTCGCTGGCGCGCGAACTCGAGGTAGTCCCCCTCGACCTCGCGGTCGACGAGGTTGTAGCGCGGCTGGAGCACTTTGAACGGCTCCCACCCCTCGCTCCGGGCGATCTCGTTGGCGCGGGCGACCTTCCACGCGTTCGGGCGGAGCGTGGAGGCGCCGAGGTAGTGGACCTTGCCGGACTCGACGAGCCCGTTCAGCGTCTTCATCAGCTCCCGGGCGGGCGTCTCGTCGTCCCAGCGGTGGATGTAGAGGACGTCGATGTAATCGGTGTCGAGCCGGTCGAGCAGGGCGTCGACGCGGTGGCGGACGTTCTTGCGGTTCGTGCCGCGGCTGTTCGGGTCGCCGTCGCGGATCTGCCAGTACACCTTCGAGGCGACCGTGTAGCGCTCGCGGTCGCGCTCGGCGAGCCAGTCGCCGATCCAGCGCTCGCAGTCGCCGCCGCCGTACACGTCGGCGGTGTCGATGTACCGCCCGCCGGCGGTCTCGTAGGCGTCGAGCAGCTCGTGGGCGCGCTCCTCGTCGATTTCGACGTTCCCCGCCTCGGTCACGCGGCCGAACCGCCACGTGCCGAACTGGAGTTCGCTCGTCCGCAGGCCGGTTCGGCCGAGCGGCACGGTTCCCAGATCGATCTCGTCGAGTTCGGGCGTCATCGTCGAACGGTTGTCCCGGTCGACGCAAAAAGCCTCAGCAACCGGATGCGGTGTGTGAACTCTCGCCTATCGCCGAGGACGGGAGCGGGGGCGGCGGCTACTCGCAGGTCACGGCGAAGTTCTCCTCCGCCGCGGTCGCGGTACACACCGGACAGCCGGACTCGAGTATCGTCTCCCGCATCGCGTCGTTGACTTCGATGGTCTGCTCGCAGTCCGGACAGGTGAAGTGAACGGTGGTCAACGGCTTTCCTCTCGTCTTCTCCGGACGCGGGCTGCGGACATAAATGGACGGTTCCCGGACTGCGGCCGGTCGCCGAGCGGCGGCCCGGTCACTCCGTCCGCGGGACCGCGTACGCCCCGACCGCGAGGAAGCCGGCGGCGAGCGCGGTCAACACGAGCAGGTCGCCGGCCCACGCCCCGCCCTCGAAGGTGATCGCCCGGGTCCCCCGCGCGAAGTACGTCAGCGGCGAGGCGGCGACCGCGGGCAGGAACCACTCCGGCAGCAGCGACGGCGTGACGAACGTCTCGGAGAGGAAGAGGAGGGGGAGCGCGACCGTGTTGCTCGCGGCGATCACGCCGTCCTGCGAGTCGGCGAGCGCGCCGAGGACGGCGCCGAGCCCGCAGAACAGCGCCACCGCGACCGCGACGAAGACGGGCAGCGCGGCGAGCGCGGGCGAGACGATCAGGGTCGCGTCAGTCACCGCGAGCACGAGGCCGAGGATGAGCAGGCTCGCGGCGCCGATGATCCCGACGTTGACGAGCGTGTGCGCGAGCAGCCACTCGGCGCGCGAGAGCGGCGTGGTCGCTAACTTCTCGAACCGGCCGCCGTCGCGGTGGCGCGCGATCTCGGAGCCGACCCGCGACAGCGGCGTGAACAGGACGACGACCGCGAGGTAGCCCGGGATGTAGTAGCCGGCCGGCTCGGCGAAGAGGCCGCCCCCGGTCGGCTGGGTCCGCACCAGCGCGCCGAAGATGACGACGAGGATGACCGGGAAGAAGAACGTGAAGAACACCGCCGTCCGGCGGCGGAGGAACGAACGCCCCGCCGCGACGGCCTCCGTCCGGATCCGGCCGAGGCGGGTCATCGGTCGCCCTCCTCGGGCGCCGCGTCGTCAGTTGCGCGGCGTCCACCGGGCGTCGCGTCGTTGGTTGCGCGCCCCCCATCCGGCGTCGCGTCGTCGGTTGCGCGACGCCCCTCGCCGGCCGCTTCGTCCGGAATGCCGCCGTCCCCCCGCCGCGTGTACTCCTCGCCGGTGAGCCGCAGGTACACGTCCTCCAGCGACGGCTCCGACCACGACAGCGAGTCGAAGGCGACCCCGTCGTCGTCAAGCGCGTCGACCGCGGCGCCGATCGACTCGGGCCGCACCCCGCGCACCCGGAGCCCCTCGTCGGTCGCCTCGACGGTCGGATCCTCGCCGAGGCGCTCGCGGACGCCGGCCGCGACCGCCGCGACGACCTCGTCGGTCGCCGGTTCCGCCGTCGCCGCGTCGAGCCGGGGCGCGCCGCCGTGTTCCGCCACGAGCCGGTCGGGGGCCCCGCTCGCGACGACCCGGCCGTCGCGGAGCATGGCCACGCGGTCGGCGAGCCGCTCGACCTCGTCCATCGCGTGGCTCGTGAGGAAGACGGTGGTGCCGCCGGCCGCGAGGCGCTCGATCAGCCGGTGGATCGCCCGCCGGCCGGCGGGGTCGATCCCGGTCGTCGGCTCGTCGAGGAACAGGAGGTCGGGGTCGTTGACGACGGCGGTCGCGACGCAGGTCCGGCGCTTCTGGCCGCCCGAGAGCGTCTCGTACCAGGCGTCCGCATCGTCGGCCATCCCCACGTCGTCGAGGACCGACTCCGTGTCGCGCGCCTCGTCGTAGAGCCCGCCGTAGTAGTCGACCAGCTCGCGGGCCGTGAGCCGCGCGGGCGGGTCGAACGACTGCGGGAGCAGCCCGATCCGAGCCGGGTCGACGTCGCGGGGCGGGGCGCCGAAGACGCGCAGGTCTCCCTCGGCCTCGGTCGTCCCTGTCAGCGCGCGCACCAGCGTCGTCTTCCCGGCGCCGTTCGGGCCGATGAGCCCGAACACCTCGCCCGCGGCCACGTCGAGGTCGACCCCGTCGAGCGCGTCGACATCCCCGTACGACTTCCGCACGCCCTCGCCGACGACGACGGGGTCGCCGCCGGCGGCGTCGGGGGGGCCCGGAGTCGCCCCGTCGGCGGGGGCGTCGACCGCGGCGTCGGTCGCTGTCTCGTCCATGGCCCGACTGCGGCCGCGGCGCGCGTAAGGGTTGCTTTTCGGTCGGCGACACGCCCCACCCAATCAACTTCGGCGCGTGCCTGCGAGCGGCCGCCCCGGCGGCCGCGAGGAGCACGCGCGAGGGACGCGGTGAGCGACGGGCGACCGAAGGGAGCCCGAAGCGAACCGCGAGGCTGGGGAGGTGTGAGGTGCGGCTGCTGTGCGGGTGGGACTCAAAGGGGCAGTCGCGAGGCGACCGTAGGCGACGTAAGCACCGCAGCGAAGGAACGGAGTGACTGAGCGAGGAGCGCAGCGAGCGTACGGTCGCCTCGCGGCTGGGGCTTTGGCGGTGTTCGCCGTCGATCCGCGATCTGTTGTTTATAAGTGAGCGGCTGGGGCTTTGGCGGTGTTCGCCGCCGATCCGTGATCACCTATTTATAAACAAGCGACTGGGGCTTTGGCGGTGTTCACCGCCGATCTGCGATCAACCATTTATAAGCGAGCGACTGGGGATTCGGCGGTCGTCGTGGTTCCGAGACCGATCTGGTCCGGCCCCGCGGCCGGTGCGTCGACGATTGCGCTCTCGACACCGGCCGAGCCTCACTCCCTCCCCACGCAATCGACCATCTCGTCACGGTCCGTTACCCCTAAGCGAGGCGCTCCCGACCTACGGCGTATGCACTACCACGAGGCGGCGGCGTTCCTCTTCGACCTCCGCCGCTTCTCGGTCAAGCCCGGCACGGAGCGGGTCGAGGCGCTCTTGGCGCACCTCGGGGATCCCCAAGAGGAGGTCCCGTTCGTCCAGATCGCCGGGTCGAACGGGAAGGGCAGCGCGGCGCGGCTGACGGAGTCGGTCCTGCGCGAGGCGGGGCTGTCGGTGGGGCTGTACACCTCCCCGCATCTCTCGGCGCTCGCCGAGCGCGTCCGCGTCGACGGCCGGGAGATGACGGAGGCCGCGATCGCCGACTTCGTCGAGGAGGTGCGCCCGTGGCTGATCGACCGGGCGGCCGCCGGCGAGCCGCTCACCTTCTTCGAGGTCGTCACGGCGATGGGGATCCGGGAGTTCGCGCGCCGCGATGTCGATGTCGCCGTTCTGGAGGTCGGCCTCGGCGGCGAGTACGACGCGACGAGCGCGGTCGACCCGGTCGCCACCGCCGTGACGAACGTCTCCTTGGAACACACCGACGTGCTCGGCGACACGATCGGGGAGATCGCCCGCACCAAGTCCCGGATCGCCCGTCCGGACGCGCCGTTCGTCACCGCCTGCGAGGGCGAGGCGCTGGAGGTCGTCCGCGAGGTCGCCGGCGAGGCCGGCGCGCCGGTGACGCGGGTGACCGGCGACGACGGTTCCGGGAGCTCCGAATCCGACGGGATCGACGACCCGCCCGCGTTCGCCGCGACCTACGAGGGCCGCGTCAGCGCCACCGACGCCGAGGTCTCGCTCCGCGGCGAGCGCGAGGGAACGTACCGGCTCCCGCTCGTCGGCCGCCACCAGGCCGCGAACGCGGCGGTCGCCGTCGCGCTCGCGGACCGGACCGCGGCGGCGCTTGGGGACGCGGTGCCGGCCTCCTCGGAAACCGCGCTCCCCGACCGCGCCGTGCGCGACGGCCTCGCGCGGGCGACGTGGCCCGGCCGCTTCGAGGTGGTCGACACGGCGCCGCTGACCGTCCTCGACGGCGCGCACAACCCCGCGGCCGCCCGGACGCTCGCGGCGACGCTGGACGAGTACGACTACGACGACCTCCACCTCGTGTACGCCGCGATGCACGACAAGGACCACGCCGAGACCGCCGCGGCGCTCCCCGACGCCGCGACGGCGGTCACCTGCCGGCCCGCCATCGATCGCGCCGAGGACCCCGACGTGCTCGCGGCCGCGCTCCGGTCGGCGGGGGTCGGCGAGGTGAGCGCGGGCGACGACGTGGCAGACGCGCTCGCCGACGCCGTCGACCGCGCAGACCCGGACGACTGCGTGCTGCTCGTCGGCTCGCTGTTCGCGGTCGCGGAGGCCCGGGCGGCCCGAATGCGGACCGTCCGTGAGCGCACGGTCGGCGACGCAGACGACTCGGCGCACGCGCTCGACACGGCGGGCGTCCCGCCCGCGGGCGTCGCGGCCCACCGGGACGGCGTCGACCACCGCGTCCTCACGCTCCGGCTGCGCGGCGACCGCGCCGAGCGCGTCGCGAGCGAGGCCCGGGCGGTCGGCGGCGACGCGGCCCTCGGCGGCCTCGGCGCGGACGAGGACCGGGGGGCCGGCGGCGAGCAGGTCCCGGTCACCGTCGCGGCGACCGTCGCCGAACTGCGCGAACTCGTCGACCGGCTCGCTGCGGCCGACGCCGGCGGGCTCGGCGGCGTGGCGGCCGGCCTCGCTGCGGCGGCCGGAATCGAAGCGCAGGAGGGCGACGCGAGTGACGAGGACGACCCCGACTTCCCGTGGACCGACCGCACCGCCGTGATGGGCGTGCTCAACGTGACGCCGGACTCCTTCCACGACGGCGGGCGCCACGCCGACCTCGACGACGCGGTCGCGGGCGTCGAGCGGATGGTCGAGGCCGGGGTCGATATCGTCGACGTCGGCGGGGAGTCCACCCGTCCGGGCGCGGAGCCGGTCCCGGTCGAGGCGGAGATCGAGCGCGTCGTCCCGACGATCGAGGCGATCCAGTCGGTGCCCGCGGTCGGCGAGGGCGACGTGCTCGTCTCCGTCGACACGCGGAAGCCGGCGGTCGCCGAGGCGGCGCTCGACGCCGGCGCGGACGTGATCAACGACGTGACCGGGCTGGAGGACCCCGAGATGCGGTCGGTCGTCGCCGACGCCGACTGCCCGGTGATCGTGATGCACAGCCTCGACGCGCCGGTCGATCCCGACGCCGACCCCGAGTACGACGACGTGGTCGGCGAGGTCGTCGACGAGCTCCGCGAGCGGCTCGCGTTAGCGGACACGGCCGGTATCGACCGCGACCGCGTCATCGTCGACCCTGGGCTCGGCTTCGGCAAGTCGCCGGCGGAGGACTTCGAACTGCTCGCCCGCTGCGGGGAGTTCGCGGCGCTCGGCTGCCCGGTCCTCGTCGGCCACTCGCACAAGTCGCTGTACGGCGCGGTCGGCCGCGGCGCCGACGACCGCGAGCACGCGACGGTCGCGGGCACCGCGCTCGCCGCCGACCGCGGCGCGGACATCGTCCGCGTCCACGACGTCGCCGAGAACCGCGCGGCGGTCGACGTCGCCGCCGCGGTGAACGGCGCGCTTCGGGACGGAGACGGAGAGGACGGCGCGCTGCGCGAGGACGGCGCGCTGCGCGACGACGAGGACGCGGAATGACTCGGAGTCGGCCTCCGGTCCCGGCCTCGCGCCGCGCCGACGGCAGCGTTTTGCCTCGCGACCCCCTCGCGCCCGTATGACCCGGCGCCTGCTGCTCGGCTGTAGCGCGGTCGGGAACGCGCTCGTCGAACACGCGCGCGACGAGCGCGGCGGGCGCGACGATCTGGTGGCGATCACCGACGACACCGGCTGGGTGTCGACGCTGCGCGACCGCAACGTCGCCACCGTCGAGGCCGACCCGACCGACCCCTCGACGTACCCGGACGCGGCCGCGGTCGTGCTGATCGCGAGCGACGACGCCGAGCGAAACGTCGCCGCCGCGCGGGCGGCACGGGAGCGGTACCCCGAGGCGCTGATCGTCGCCCACCTCGGGACGGCGCCGACCGACGAGCAGCGGGCGGCGGTCGAGGCGGTGGCCGACCGCGTGGTCGACCCGGTCGAGTCGGTCGCCGACCGCGTGTTCGAGGCGGTCGGTCTCGACGACGGCCGCGGCTCGGACGTCGACGCGGAGTTCGCCGGCGTCGACGGCGGGAGCGGCGAGAAGCCCGCTCGCCTGCTCTCGGCGCTCCGGGGGCTCTCGGGGCCGCTGCTGGTCGTCGCGCACGACAACCCCGATCCGGACGCCATCGCGAGCGCGCTCGGGTTAGCGCGGATCGCGGCATCGATCGGGGTCGAGGCGGACGCCTGCTACGGCGGCGAGATCGCCCACCAGGAGAACCGCGCGCTGGTGAACCTCCTCGACATCGGGCTGCGGTCGTTCGACGAGATCGACCTCGACGCGTACGGCGGCGTCGCCTTGGTCGACCACTCCCGCGCGGGGATCAACGACAGCCTCCCCGAGGGCCACCCGGTCGACGTCGTCGTCGACCACCACCCGCCGCGGGGGCCGGTCGCGGGGTCGTTCGTCGACATCCGCCCCGCGGTCGGCGCGACGAGCACGCTCATCTCCGAGTACCTCTCGCGGTACGGGATCGCGCCGGAGCGGGACCTCGCCACGGCGCTTTTATATGGCATCCGGATCGACACGAAGGACTTCACGCGCGCGACCGCCATCGACGACTTCGAGGCGGCGGCCGCGCTGCTCGCGCACGCCGACGAGTCGACGCTCGAACGCGTCGAGAGCCCGAGCGTGAGCCCCGAGACCCTGCGCGTCCTCGCGGCCGCAATCGAGAACCGCGATGTCCGCGGGTCGGTGGCGGCCTCCTGCGTCGGGGAGATAGCCGACCGCGACGCGCTCGCGCAGGCGGCCGAGCGGCTCCTCGACTTGGAGGACGTGACGGTGACGTTCGTCTACGGCTACATGGACGGCGTGATCTACGGCTCCGCCCGCGCCCGCGGCGCCGACCTCGACGCGGGCGAGCTGCTTCGCGACGCGCTCGACCCCGTCGGCTCCGCCGGGGGGCACGCCTCGATGGCCGGCGCGCAGGTCCCCCTCGGCATCCTCTCTGAGGTCTCCGAGTCGGAGTCGCTGGCGGACGTCGTCGAGGCGTTCGTCGCCGGGCGCTTCTTCGAGGCGCTCGACGACGCGCCCGCGCAGCCGACCGGGCTCCCCCCGGAGTTCCCGACCGACTGAGGTCGCCGAGAGGCGGTCGTGCGGGAATCGCGCAACGGTCGCAACGTACATACGACGCGCCGGCCAACTGTGGGACATGACCGACGACATCGTCGAACACCGTCGACTGATCATCGCCGGCACCGGTATCTCGGGCCTCTCCGCGGCGATCTACGCCGCGCGGTCGAACAACGACCCCCTCCTCATCGAGGGCGACGAGCCGGGCGGCCAGCTCACGCTGACGACCGACGTGGAGAACTACCCCGGCTTCCCCGAGGGGATCTCCGGGCCGAGCCTGATCAACGACATGAAAGAGCAGGCCGAGAAGTTCGGCGCCGAGGCCCGCAACGGCGTCATCGAGGACGTCTCGAAGGAGCCCGCGGGCCACTTCCGCGTCGCGCTCTCCGACGGCGATGTCTACACCGCCGACGCCGTCATCGCCGCGTCGGGCGCCAGCGCCCGGACGCTCGGCGTCCCCGGCGAGGACGAGCTGATGGGGTACGGCCTCTCGACGTGTGCCACCTGCGACGGCGCGTTCTTCCGCGACGAGGACATGCTCGTCGTCGGCGGCGGCGACGCCGCGATGGAGGAGGCGAACTTCCTGACGAAGTTCGCGGACACGGTGTACATCGCGCACCGCCGCGAGGAGTTCCGCGCCGAGGACGTGTGGATCGAGCGCGTGATGGACAAGGTCGACGACGGGGAGATCGAACTGCTCCTCAACACCGAACTCACCGAGATCCACGGCACCCCCGAGGACGGGATCGACCACGTCACGCTCGTCGAACACCCGGACGGCCACCCGACGGAGAAGCTGGACGACCCGGCGACCGCCGACGAGGTCGACGAGTACGCGTTCGACGTCGGTGCGGTGTTCTACGCCATCGGCCACACGCCGAACACGGACTTCCTCGAAGGGACCGGCATCGAGACCGACGACGACGGCTACCTGATAACCGAGGGCGGCCGCGGCGGCGGGCAGACGCGCACCGGCGTCGCGGGCCTCTTCGGGGCCGGCGACGTGGTCGACTTTCACTATCAGCAGGCGGCCACCGCGAGCGGGATGGGCGTGAAGGCCGCGCTCGACGCCGACGAGTACCTCTCCGAGCGCGAGCGCGCCGGCGAGCTGTACGAGGCCGAGATCGACGCCGCGACCGCGGACGACTGAGAGGCGGTTCGCCGCTTTTGTCGCGTCCGGGTCACCGCTCCGACGCCCCCCGTCCGCACCCGTGAGGCGATCGGTGACTCAAACTCTTCTTTGCGTTATACGCGGTACTATCTGCGACTCTCCCGTCGTTCGAAACGAGATGAACAGACGCGGTCTTGCCGTCGTCGTCGCTGCGCCGCGTTGTTCGTGACCGGTAGCGCCGTGGCCCTCGCCGGTCCCGTGTCGGGAGGGCCCGGTGGCCTCCTCGGCGGAGCGAGCGATCCGCCGGCGCTGCTCCACTTCGATTCCGACGAGGTCCGCTGTCCCGACGAGTTCGTGGCCAACAGCTCGACTGCGGTGTCCGCCGGGCCCGAGAACACGGAGATAACGTACGCTCGAAACGTCTCGCTGCCGGGCTCCTCGTACGCGGTCGGCGGCCCGGCGTTCGAGCGGCTGAACGAGTCGGCCTACGTCCTCGACGTCCCGATCGAAGAGGCGGGGAACGCGTCCCGGTCGTGCTCGGGCGTCGTCCGCTACAACGGCACGATGCGGATTCCCGCGGGCGAGGATCCCTGGACCCTGATCGTGAAACAGGACGGCGAGACGGTCACGACGCTGCGCGGCGACTCGGACTCCTCGCTCCTCGGCGGGTCGACGAGCGTGAGCGGGAGCGTTTCGGCCCCGGAACAAACGGACAACTCCACGAACTCGTCATGAGACTGCTGTCGAACCGGCTGTGTTCACCGCCAACGGCTCAGCCGTTCGCTTATAAATGGCCGACCGTGGATCGACGGCGAACGTCTCCAAATCCCTAGGCGCTTGCTTATAAATAGCTGACAGTAGATCGACGGTGAACGCCTCCAAAACCCCAGCCGCTCGGTGATACGTGGCTGCTGCTGGGGTGGACATCGCCAAAGGCGCAGCCGCTCGGTGATTCGTGGTTGCTGCCGGGGCGAACACCGCCAAAGCCCCAGCCGGGAGGCCGCCGGACGCTCGCTGTCGCCCGAAAATCGGAGATTTTCGGGATGACGAGAGAGCTTTGCTCTCTCGAACCACGCTCCTCGTCGCTCGTTTCACTCGCTCCTGCGGTGCTTGCGTCGCCTCCGGCGGCCTCCCGGCTGCCCCTTTGAGTCCCGCCCCGCACAGCACCGCAGCCTCACACCTCCCCAGCCTCGCGGTTCGTTCGGGGCTCCCTGCGGTCGCCCCTCACTCACCGCGTCCCTCGCGCGTGCGGTTCGCGGCCTGTCGGCCGCTCACCGGCACGCGCCACCGCAGTTCTATTTATAAATGGTCGACCTTGCGGCCCCTTACGACAGAATCTCGACCTCGTACCCGTCGGCTTCGAGCGCGTCGACGATGTCGGCGGCGTGTTCGGCGTCGTCGGTCTCGAGTTCGAGCTCGAGTTCGGCGGCGTTGACGGCCACGTCCCGCGAGGTGCGGTCGTGGTGGACCGCGTACACGTTCGCGCCGGTGCGCGCGACGATGCTGGAGACCCGTTCGAGTTCGCCGGGGCGGTCTTTTAAATCGATGGTGATCTTGAGGTACCGGCCCATCTGGACCAGCCCGCGGCGGATCACGGTGCCGAGGCGGTTGAGGTCGATGTTGCCGCCGCAGAGCGCGGCGACGATCGTCTCGCCGTCGTCGTACTCGAAGGCGTCGGAGAGGACGGCGGCGAGCGCGACCGCGCCGGCGCCCTCGACGAGCGTCTTCGCGCGTTCGAGGAGGAGCGTGAGGGCCAAGGCGATCTCGCGGTCGTCGACGGTGACCACCTCGTCGACGTACTCTTCCATCACTTCGAGCGTCCCCTCGCCGACCGACCGCGTCGCGATCCCGTCAGCGATCGTGTCGACGCTGTCGATCTCCGTGACCTCCCCCGCCTCCAGCGACTTCGCGGCCGAGGCCGCGCCCTCCGCCTGGACGCCCACGACGCGCACGTCGGGGAGCTGTTCTTTGATCGCGACCGCGACCCCCGATATCAGCCCGCCGCCGCCGATCGGGACGACCACGGTGTCCAGCTCGGGGCAGTCGTCGACGATCTCGAGGCCGAGCGTCCCCTGGCCGGCCATCACGACGGGGTCGTCGAACGCGTGGACGTAGGTGCGGCCCTCCTCCTCCTCCAGCCGGTGCGCGTACGCCTGCGCCTCGTCGTAGTCGACGCCCTCCAAGCGGACGCTCGCGCCGTACCCGCGGGTGGCCTTCACCTTCGAGACGGGCGCGAACTTCGGCATCACGACGGTGGCGTCGACGCCCGCGCGGCTGGCCGCCAGCGCCACGCCCTGCGCGTGGTTGCCGGCGCTCGCGGTGACGACGCCCGCCTCGCGCTCCGCGTCCGAGAGCGTCTCGATCCGGTTCATCGCGCCGCGGATCTTGAACGCGCCGGTGCGCTGGAAGTTCTCTAACTTGAGGTGGAGGTCCGCACCGCTCATCTCGGAAAAGGAGCGTGACCGCTCTAAGGGCGTGTGCCGGGCGACGCCCGAGACCCGCTCGCGCGCCTCGCGGATGTCGGCAAGACTAAGCATGCCACCTCGTCGCCGCGCCGCCCGCTAATCGGTTCCGGTCGGTCTCGATCGAAAAAGCGGCGAGCGACCGCCGCGTCGCGGTCGCCGGCTCGACCGACGAGCCGATCGCGGGTCGACGGCCCGGATCGACGACGCGGCCGCTCGCGGTTGATAAGGGGGGAATGCACGCGTGTGACGTGCGAGTGAAACGTGGCGACGGGAATACAAAAAGGTGAGGCTACCAGAGCGGAAGTGAAACCGCACGACTGCGCCGCCGTCATCGCTCCGTCAGACGGGATCTCGGGGGGTGAGCCGCACCCGCACGTCGCGGTCGTCGAGGACCGACCGCACCCGCTCCGCGAACGGTCCCGTTCCGGGCCACGTCGCGTCCGCGTCGAGCCGGTCGGGGTCGCCGACGTACACCGCGGCGGCGTCGGGATGCCCGGTCGGCGCGTCGAGCGGCACGGCCTCGCGGACGTACAGCCCGCCGTCGACGTCCTCGTACGCGTCGAGCGCGTCGACCTCGTCCGTCCGGAGGAGCCGCCCCGCCGTCTCGCCGCCCGGCGCGAGCGTCGGGTACCGCCCCTCGACGAGCCGGAGCCCGTCGAGCGTCGCGGGGCCGACGAAGACGAACGAGTCGACGACCTCGGCGACTCGATCCGGTTCGGTCAGCGTCCCGTACACGAAGACGTCCATGGGGCCCGTGGGTCGCTCGCGGGCTTCAACGTTCGGGCGCTCCCGGTCCGACGCGGTCGACTTCCCCGCGACGCGGCCCCGCTCCCGTCGCCCCCGACCTCCGGCGACGCCGACCGCCTCCGGTATATCAATACCGCGGGGGCCCGTCGAACGCGACGCATGGACCTCCCGCGGCTGCGGCGCGTCTGGAAGCGCGTGTTCGCGCTCGCGTGGCCTGTCATGGCCGAGCAGACGTTCCGCACCGCGATGCGGACGACGGACATCCTCGTCACCGCGCTGTTCTCGCCGGCCGCGGTCGTCGCCATCGGCCTCGCGGACCTGTACGCCCGGTTCCCGCTGCGGATCGGGCTCGGCCTCGGCGGCGGCGCCATCGCGCTCTCCTCGCAGGACACCGGCGCGGGCGCCGCGGAGAACCGCGACGAGGCGGTGACGCAGGCGATCCTGCTCGGCGCGCTCGCGGGGGTCCCGTTCGTCCTCTTCGGGTTCCTCTTCGGCGAGTTCGCGATCGACGTGTTCGGCCGACTCGTCGGCGAGCGGACCTCGCCCGCGGTGGTCGACCTCGGCTCGACGTACCTCGCGATCGTGTTCGCGACCGCCCCCGCGCGCCACGTCGCCCTCGTCGGCGCCCGCGCGCTCCAGGGGACCGGCGACACCCGGACGCCGATGTACATCAACATCGCCGCTAACTCCGTCAACATCGTGGGGTCAGTCGTCCTCGGGCTCGGCCTGTTCGGCCTGCCGCGGCTGGAGGTCTTCGGCGTCGGCCTCGCGACCGCGGGCGCCAACGTGCTCACGGCCGGGCTGCTCTGTTTCGCCATCTGGGGGTCGTGGACCGACGCCGAGTTCGCGTGGCCGCGCGACCTCACGATCGCGAAGCAGCTCCTCGTCGTGAGCGCCCCGCGCGTGCTGGAGGGGTTCGGCTCCGAGATCGCGGAGTTCCCCTTCAACGCGCTCCTCCTCGGCTTCGGCGAGACGGTCAACGCCGGCTTCCAGATCGGCCGCCGCGTCTACCAGCAGGTGACCGGACCGCTCTCGCGCGGCTACAACGTCGCGGCGTCGATCCTCGTCGGACAGGCGCTCGGCGAGGGCGACCCCGAGGCCGCGCGGTTCAACGGGTGGGCGGTCGCGAGCCTCGGCGTGCTCACGGTCGGCGCGATCGGGCTCGGGCTCGTCGTCGCCGCGCCGCGGATCGTCCCGATATTCACCGACGACGCCCCGACGATCGCGTCCGCGGTCGACTTCGCGCGGGTGTACGGCGTCGCGGGCGCCGCGCTCGCCTGCTTCTCCGCCCTCTCCGGCTCGCTTCAGGGCGCCAGCGAGACGCGGATCCCCCTCGTCGCGCGCGTCTCGGGCATGTTCGGGCTCTTCTTAGGCCTCTCGTGGCTGCTCGGTCGCACCGCCGGGTTCGGCCCCGAAGGCGCGTACGTGGGGGTGTTCGCCGCCTACGCCTGGATGGCGCTCGTCGTCGCCGCCGGCTTCCGGTACACGGACTGGGCGAGCCGCGCCGCGGACATGATGGACGCGCGCGGGTCCGGGCCGGGCGCCGAGTCAGACGCCGCGTCCGGCGACGGCTCGCGCGCGGACGATTCGCCGTGAGACGGGAGAACGGAAGCACTTCCGCGACACGGGGACTCGGCGCGGAGACGGGCTCTCTCCCCCGCAGGGGAACAGTGATACGGCGGGCGTCCGTCACCGACGTATGTCGAACGAGACGCTGTACGACCGCCTCGGCGGCGAACCGGCCATCGGCGCGGTCGTCAACGAGTTCTACGACCGGGTGCTCGACGACGACCGAGTGAACCACCACTTCGACGACGTGGACATGGCCGACCAGCGCTCGCACCAGACCAAGTTCCTGAGCGCCGTCACCGGCGGGCCGATCCGGTACGAGGGCGAGGAGATGGCGGCCGCTCACGAGGAGTTGGCGATAACCGACGCGGAGTTCGAGGTCGTCGCGACGCATCTCGACGAGGCGTTGCGCGCCTTCGACGTCGACGACGGCGACCGCGAGGCGGTGATGGAGGCGGTCGCGGGGTTCGAGGAGGACGTGGTCGGCGGCCCGCCCGCGGACGGGTAGCGCCGACTCGCCCGCGGACCGGACTCCTCGGTCAGGGCTCCCCGCCGAGCGACTCCTGTTCGGAGCCGGTGTCGCCCCGCAACCGGCGCCGGCGCTTGTCGTATGCGGCCTCCAGCTTCGCGTTCGTGGCCCGCGAGACGAGGTAACAGTCGGCGTCGCCGTCGTCGCGGGGATGCGCGCTCGCCACCCAGACGTGGCCGTCGCCCGTCGAGAGGTCGTCCGCCCAGCGCTCGGCGGCCGCGCGGCTCTCGAACGCGTGGCAGGGCCCGTCCTCGAAGACGAGTTTCCCCACCTTCGCGTTCCGCTTGCGCGCGGACGGCTTGATCGCGACGACGACGCTCACACCCGGCGATCGGACGCCAACGAATAAAAACCTCGTCAGACGCCGCGCCCAGGAAGCCGCCGCTCAGTCGTCCGCGACCGCGTTCGGCTCGGTGCCCGCGGCGTCCGCCTCGGCCGCGAGCAGGCGGTCGAGCCCGTCGACCATCCCGACGACGCTCGCGCGGGTGATGTCCGCGTCCGACGCCGAGACGCTCACGGAGCGGTCCCCGCGCGAGAGGTCGACTTCGACGGTGACCACCGCGTCCGTGCCGCCCGTGATCGCGTCGACGTGGTAGGAGTCGAGTTCGAAGGCGACGCCGTCGCGCTCGCCGTCCGGTGCGGCCCCGCGATCGTCGCCGTCGTCGCCCGCGAGCGCCGCGCGGACCGCCTCCAGTCCCGCGTCGACCGGGCCGGCGCCGGTGCCGGAGGCGACACGCTCGTCGTCGCCGACGCGGAGCCGGACCGAGGCGGTCGGGAGGTTGCCGCCGGAGGTCGCCGAGAGATCCACGAGCTCGACGTGTCGCTCTCGCTCGCGACCGCGAACGTCGTCGGCGATGGCGAGCAGGTCGGCGTCCGTGACGCGCTTGCCGCGTTCGCCGAGCTCCTTCACGCGGGCGACGACCTCGCGCAGCTCGTCGTCGTCGACCGCGACGTCGTGCTCCGCGAGCGCGGCCTTCACCCCGGCGCGGCCCGCGTGCTTGCCGAGGACGAGCCGGCGTTCGCGGCCGACCGTCTCGGGCGGGTACGGCTCGTACATCGTCCCGTCCTTGAGCGTGCCGTCGGTGTGGATCCCGGACTCGTGGGCGAAGGCGTTGGCGCCGCAGACCGCCTTGTTCGGCGGGAGCGCGACGCCGGTCGCCTCCGAGACGGTCCGACAGAGCCGGTAGAGGCGCTCGAGCTCGACGGTGTCGACGTCGTACGACTCGCCGAGCGCGATCGCGACCTCCTCGAGGGCGACGTTGCCCGCGCGCTCGCCGACGCCGAGGACGGTGCCGTGGACGGTGTCGGCGCCCGCCTTCAGCCCCGCGTGGACGTTCGCTAACCCGAACCCGAGGTCGTCGTGGGTGTGGAGGCTCGTCGGGCCCAGCTCCGCGAGCCGCGAGACGACCGCGGCGGTGCGCTCGGGGTCGGCCGCGCCGACCGTGTCGCAGTAGCAGATCCGGTCCGCGCCCGCGTCGAGGCCGGCGCCGAGCAGGCGCTCGAGGTAGTCGAGGTCGGCGCGCGAGCCGTCCTCGCCGAGCACCTCCACCCACAGCCCGTGGTCTTTCGCGTACTCGACGAGCTCGACCGTCGTCTCGACGACCTCGTCGCGGGTCGACCCCACCTTCGTCTCGACGTGTTTGTCGGAGGCCGGGACGACGAGGTTCACGCCGTCGACGCCGCAGTCGAGCGCGTGGTCCACGTCCCGCTTCACGCCGCGGGCGAAGCTCGTCACGGTCGCGTCCAGCCCCTCGTCGGCGACGCGGCGGATCGCCTCGCGCTCGCCCTCCGAGGTACACGCCGAGCCGGCCTCGATCAGGTGGACGCCGGCGGCGTCGAGCTCGCGGGCGACGTCGACCTTCTCGCCGGGCGTCAGGGAGACGCCGGGCATCTGTTCGCCGTCGCGCAGGGTGGTGTCTAACAGCTGTACCTCGTCGAGGTCGGTGAGTGTGGTTCGGGTCAAAAGGGAGTCCGTCGGCTCTGCGGTGGTCTCGGGGTCGGTGCCGCCGCGGGGCGGTCGTGCCCCGGAGTCGTTATCGTCGGAGAATTTCGCGGCCAGCCGCCGCGAGGCGACTTCCTCTATCCTCCGAACGATCGCGAGTGTCTCGCGTCATTCGTACCCGTGCGAACAGTGTACACACGTATAAACTGCCGGGTCGCGTCAGGTTTGGCCGAGCGATCCTCGCTGTAACCCGGGTTTCGTCGAGGAATCCTTGATGCGATTCGTCGGCGATCGCTCGTCGCGACCGCCGACACCGTTAGGGGACTCCCCTGCGACCGGCCCGCATGGAGCGAGTCGCGATCGACGACGTCGACGTCGTCACGAATCCCATGGGCGTTCACGACCTCCGAAAGCCGGTCTCGCGCGCGCTCGGCACCGACCACGTCGCGATGAACTACTTCGAGCTCGCGCCCGGCGACGCGTTCTCCGGCGGCCTCCACACCCACGGCGACCAGGAGGAGATCTTCTACGTCCGCTCCGGCACCGCCACCTTCGAGGTGGGCCGCGAGCGCGACGAGGTCGAGGTCGGCCCGGACGAGGCGATTCGCTTCGCGCCCGGCGAGTTCCAGTCCGGGTTCGTGGCCGAGGACGCCGACGAGGAGGTGGTCGCGTGGGCGGTCGGCGCGCCGGGCGCGCGCCACGACTGGGACCAGATCGAGTCGATCGTCGAGTGCCGCGACTGCGGCGGCGAACGCGTCCACGACACCGAACTCACCGACGAGGGCCGGTTCCGGTTCACCTGTACGGAGTGCGGTACGTCGTTCTCGCCGTGAGACTCGTTCGCGGCGTTCGAGACGACCGCGCCGCGCCACCGCACCCGCCTCACCCAAGCAGCGACCGCAGCGACCGCCGCCGGGTGCCGCACTCCGCGGCGTAGTCGCAGGCGTTACACCGGTCGTCGTCGACGCGCGGCGGGGGGCCGTCGATCGACCGCACCGCGCGGAGCGCCTTTCGATACGCCGCCTTCTTCCGCACCGTCAGTCGGACCTCGCGCACGACCCCGACCGCGGGGTACTCGACCAGCGCGCGCTCGATCTCGCGCTCGCGCTCCCACGCCAGCGCCTTCGCGAGCCCGACCGCGCGCACCGCCTGCGGCTCCCACACGCCCTGCTCCGGCGGCTCGCCCGACGAGACGAGGGTCGGGACGGGCGGCGCGGCACCCTCGTCGTCCGCATCGGTCGCCCCCTCGTCCGCTTCCAGCACCTTGTGAACAGTCCCGTGACAGTCCTTGCCCGAGAGGAAGCCGCGCTCGCTCGCGGGGTCGACGAGACGCTCGTACTCCTCGCGCTCGCGCAGCCGGTCCAGATTCCGACGGTAGGCTGCCGGCGATCGGTGGAGCGGCAGCTCCCGGAGCGTCCGGTTCGACGCGTCGACCAGCTCACCGTATCGGAACGCGAGGTCGATGCGTTCGCGCGCCTTCGGCGGGACGCTCCGCTCGTCGTCACGCCGGACGTAGTAGAGTTGCCGGGGACAGTACGCCGCGCGGGCCAGGTCGCTGAACGGAACGAGGGTCACGCGTCAGGCTGGCCGCGGCTTTGTTTATAAATAGAACTGCGGTGGCGCGTGCCGACGAGCGGCCGCCCTCGGCGGCCGCGAGTCGCACGCGCGAGGGAGTCGGTGGTCCGGAGCGAAGCGGAGGACCACCGACGAGGCTGGGGAGGTGTGAGGTGCGGTTGCGGTGCGGGGCGGGACTCAAAGGGGCAGCCGCGAGGCGGGCGCAGACGAAGTAAGCACCGCAGGGAGCGAGTGAAACGAGCGACCGAGGAGCACAGCGAGTGTGCGCCCGCCTCGCGGCTGGGGCTTTGGAGGTGTTCGCCGTCGATTCGAAGTCAGTCATTTATAACCGAGCGGTTGGGGCTTCGGAACCGCTCATCCCCGCCTCTGCTGCTACTTATAAAGAAACGTCCGTCTCGATGTCCTCGGTCGCTTCGCGGAGGCCGTCCTCGCGGGCGTCGCTCGCGAGCGACCCCTCAATGTCCGCGTCGGTGAGGAGGTCCCGGAACGCGTCGCGGAAGCGGTCGTTCGCCCGGGTGGAGGCGATGTCCGTCCGCGCGACGGCGGCGTACCGGGCGACGACATCGGGTTGTGCGTCCAACTCTTCGGCGCACTCGACGATGGAGTTCCCGGCCGCGGTGAGTCGCTTCAGGTCGGCGTACTCGAACGCGGGATCGGAGTCGCCGTCGGGCGCGTCGACCTCCCGGTCCGACTCGCGCACGAGGTGGAGGTCGAGGCGTGCCTTTCGGATGGTCTCGGCGTCGATTTCGTCGGGGTCTATTTCGCCGTCATCCTCCTCCCGCTCGGCGAGCGCGTCGCGGACCGCGGCCGCGATCGGTGCGTCGTCCTCGCTCTCGAAGCGGCCGCGGGCGACCAGCGCGTAGGCGGCGTCGTCGAGCGGCGTCGAGAAGCCGTACCGCTCGCGCATCGCGGCGACGAGGTCGCGGAGCTCCTCGCTGGCGTCGTCGCGGTCGACGAGGGTCCCCCGCTCCGCCTCCTGGCGTTCGGTGACCGTCTCCGAGCCGGTGGCGTCGACGAACAGGTCGCGGAGTTCGGCGGTCTTCTCGTCCATGGGAGCGGTTCTACGCGGGCACGGCAGAAAAGGCTCGCGTCGGAACCGTGTCCGCTCGGGCGGTGGCGCGTCGCTCGCTCGGCCTCCGAGCGGCCTCAGACCAGCCCGCCCACGGTGAACACCACGTAACAGCACGCGACCAGCGCGCCCGAGTGGAGCAGCGCGGCGTACCGCCCCCGCGCCGCCGTGCCGGCGAACCACCCGGACGCCAGCACGGTCGCCTGCGTGACGACGTACAGCCGGAAGCGCTCCAGTTCCGGATACACGCCCTCCGGCTCCGTCACCGCGTCCGACGCGGCCGCGATCTCGGCGAGCCGCGCGGCGTCGACCACCTGCGTGTTCACGACCGCGACGACGCCGGCGACGAGGACCGCCGCGGCCCAGCCGACCGCGATGTACGGCTGCATCGACGAGCGGAGCGCGCGCTGCTCGCTGTACAGCCGCCCGACCTCGATCCGGAGCGTCTCGAAGACGGCGTCGGCGTCGCTCCCGGCGTCGAGCGCGCCCGTGACGAGCCCGAGCGTCCGCGCCGCCAGCGGGGTGTCGACCCGGTCGACGAACCGCTCGATGGCGACCGCGCGGACGTCGACCGCGCCCGATTCCGCCGCGGAGCCGGACCCATCCCCGGCCGCTCCCTCGGGCGCCGTCGTCGACCGCAGCGCGAACGCGAGGTCGGCCACGTCGTCGTCGAGGACGCCGAGATCGGCGTCGCGCGCGACCGCCGCGACCGCGGCTTCGAGCGGGCGCCCCTGCGCGACGTGCCCCGAGACGGCGTGGACGAAGTCGGCCAGCTCGCGGTCCTTCGCGTCGTCGATCCGGGTGCGCCGCGCTGCGACCAGCCCCACCGGCACCGCGAAGGCGGCGTACCCGACGAGGACGACGTTGACGAGCGTGTAGCCCGCGAGCGCGAGCCACGCCGCGAGCGCGACGGCCGGGATCGCGGCGACGACCGCCGTGCTTGCGGGGTTACGCCCGGCCGTCGCGAGAACCGCCCGCGGGCTCGACGGAAGCTCGTAGCTCGCGCGCTGGCTCGGCGGTCGGAGCGTGCCGACCGCGACCGCGGCCGCGAGGCCGAAGGCGACGAGGAACCCGACCGCGCCGTACAGCACCACCGCTCGGGTCGGCACCACGCCGACCGGCGTGTCGACGGGCGGGAGCAGCTCCGGGATCACGACCGACAGCGCGGTCGCGCCGATGACGACGAGCGCCGGCAACACCAGCACGGCGACGAACAGCTCCGTGAGCAGTTCGAGGAACCGCCGCGCGCGCTTCCGGGCGCGGTCCTGCCGGTGCGATAACATCCGGCGCTCGGTCGCGAGGAACTCGGAGAGCGCCTCGTCCCCGGCCGCGGCGCGCTTCCGGAACTTCAGGAGGAAGGGCGCGAGCAGCTCCCGCGAGGGCGTGTCTCGCGCCACGCGCCGGAGCCCCTCGTCGAGGCTGCCCGCGAGCCGGGCCGCGTTGAGCGCCTTCCGCAGCGAGGTGGCGGTGCCGCCGTACGCGTCGCCGTCGGCCGCCTTCCGCAGCATCGCCCGCGGCCCGTCGCTCCCCGAGGAGAGCAGGTCGAGGTACCGCACTGCCCCCGGGAGCGTGCGCTCGATGTCCGTCCGCCGCGTCGCGGCGACCCAGCGGAGGCCGAGGCCGGCGGCCGCCACGGTCGCGCGCTTCGCGAGGAGCGCGACCGCGACCGCGACGAGCAGCGCGGCGTGGGCCGTCCGGAGCGGCCCCACGGAGTCCGGCGTCGGCGCGGGCGCCGCGGTCGACCCGGCCGAGAGCAGTGCCGCGCCGAACCGCGCATCGACCGCGGCCGCGACCGCCGGCGCGGCGCCCGTCGCGACGATCAGCGCGGGGAAGAAGGCGGCGGCCGCGACGACCCACGAGAGGCCGTACGCCCGCGCGAGGTACGTCTCGAACCCGGTGTCGAGCGCGGTCCCGCGGTACCGCTTCCGGTCGGCGTCGTGTCGCCGGTCGCTCGCGTGGCGCGCGAAGAGCGCGTAGCAGACGCGGTCGAGGATCGCCAGCCGGCCGCCCGTCACGAGCGCGTCGTCCGCGGATCTGTTCTCAGTGTCACGGTTCCCGGCGACCGTGCCGGTCGTCCCTCCCCGGCTCACGGCCGCCCCCGTTCGGACGAGTCCTCCCGGTCCCCGTCGCCGTCGCGGTCCATCGTCCGTGCGGCGCGCTCGACGGTCGCCGCCTCGTCGGTGCGCAGGTCGGCGAGGAACTCGAACAGCGCCTCGGGGTCGTCGACGCCGTCGCGCACGAGGTACTCCACGTACCGCCGCTTCGATTCGAACTCGGCGGCGACCGCCTCGCGGTCGCGGTCGGTCCGGTTCGCGATCCGGTCGAAGACGCGGAACCGCGGGCCGGCGCGACCGTCGCCCGAGGCGCTGCCCGATCCGGCCGCGCCCGCCCTCGACACTCCTTCGTCCGCGTCGCCGCCCGGCGCGCCGGGGAACCGGAACGCCCCGTCGCCGTCGCGCCAAGCGACCGTGTTGAAGCGGACCGACTCGCCGCCGGCCTCGACGACGCCCGCGCCGCCGCGCTTCGGGTCGCCGGTCGGGCTCCGTTTCGCCTCCGGGTCGAGGCCGTCGTACGCGGCCTCGGAGAGCGGTTCGATCGCCCGGGAGACGTACCGCTCGCCGTCGACCTGCCGGGGGAAGACCACGAGGTCGACCTCGCGGAGCAGCCGGGCGGGCAGGTCCCGCTCGCGCAGGCGGTTGGCGAGGGCCTCGACGTCCTCCGCGTGCGTCGTGCCGATCACGCCGTGACCCGTACTCAGGCTCTCCGCGAAGGTCTCGAAGCTCTCGGGGGTGTTGATCTCGGCGATCACCTCCACGTCGGGGTTGAGGTAGTTGGCTTCAGTCATCAGCTCCGCCATCCCCACGGACTTGTAGGCGTCCTCGTGATCGCGGGTGGTGAGCGAGACGCCCGTCTCGTGGGGGAGCCGGACCTCGCGCGAGCCCTCGTCGACGGAGACCGGGCGGGCGTCGAAGGGAATGAACGGGGCGTGGGCGTTCAGGAGGGTCGTCTTCCCCACCCCGGTCGGCCCCGCGAAGAGGACGACGCCGCGGTGTTCGTACAACAGCCACAAGAGCGTGACCAGTTCGACCGACAGCGTGCCGCGCTCGATCAGGTCGACCGGCGTGAGCGCGTCCGCGCGCTGCTTCCGGATCGAGACGTGCGGGCCGCCCTCGGAGATGACGGGCAGCGCCACCGCACAGCGGATCGTCTGGGGTACCCCGTCGAGTTCGAGGTTCACCTTCGCGGAGGGCGTCGAGGCGTTCAGCTCCGTGCCGTCGCGGGCGGCGATCCCCGTGACGACGTCGACGAACGTCGTCTCCTCTTCGAACGCGAGATTCGTCGGGACGCGCTCGCCGGCCTCAGGGGCGTCGCCGTCGCCCGCCGGCGCGCCGCCGTTGCCCGCCGGCGCGCCGCCATTGCCCGCCTCGCTCGTTTCGCCCGCCGCCCCCGAAAGCACCGAGGCGCGCGGGACGACCTTCACGCGCTCGCCGACGCGGTTCGCCTCCACGTCCTCTAAGTGTGGATCGCGGATCGGGATCGTCAAGATTCCCTCGCCGACGAAGTCGCGAAGGACGTAGTACGCGAGGTCGTCGAGGCGGTCGCGGGCGAACCGCGAATCGACCGGGGGCGCGGCGAGCCCGCGGTCCGCCAGCGCGGCCCGGGCCCGGTGGAGCGCGGCGTCGAGCCACGCGCGGGTGTTGCGCGCGGTGAGCCGCCGCGAGAGGAACCGCCGGGCGCGGGCGGCGACGAACGACTCGCGGTCCTCGATCACGTCGCTCACGGTCGTCTCCCAGATCCGTGATTTACACTCCTCGATGAGTTCCTCGTCGCCCGGGAGGAGGTCCGGCTCCAGCACGGCGTACTTCGTCTCGAACGCGTCGGAGCCGAGCAGCCGCTCGCGGTAGACGACCACCTCGACCGCGATGCCGGCGAACTCGACGGCGTACTGCGCGAGCCGCTCGGCGGCCACGCGCTCGACGTAGTCGGCGTCGGCGTCGATCCCGGTCTCCAGCGGCGCGAACGTCTCGGTGTGGACCACCAGCTCGCGGTCGTCGCCCACGTCCGCGACCTCGATCCGGTCGTCGAGGGCGACCGGGGTGAGCTCGCCGAGCAGCCGGAACTCCCGCAGCGCGTGGTAGTCGATCCGACGCCGGGCGGCCGCGGTCGCGTCGACCAGCCGGTCGATCGCCGTCGCGTACTTCGGCTCGAACCCCCGCTCGGCGCGCTCGACGACGCCGACCCGGGTGAGCGGGCGGCGGTGCCGCACCGCGGAGAAGCGGTCGCGGACGCGGTCGAGCGCGTCCTCGTCGGCGGGCGACAGCGGCGGCTCGCGGACGTCGTAGCCGAACCGCCCGCCGTCGCGCTCGCGGACGGTCGCCACCACGCCCGGCGCCGCCTCGTACTGCGCCCGGACGTCCGGCGCGTACCACGCCTCGGGGTCGCCCGGTGGCACCGGCGCGGGGACCGCGCCGCCCGGGTCGTCGTCGGGCTCGTCGACGATCCGGAGGGTCGCGCCGTCGGTCACGGTTCGGCTCCTCGCAGGGGCGGCGCCCTCGTCGGCGCCGCGGGTATCGGTCGTAGCGTCCACATCGGTATCGTCGGTCGTTCGCGGGTGACCGCCTCCCCGATTTAAGAATTTATATCATATCTGATGTGTAGTTTCAACTTCGAAAAACGTTGGACGACGGAGCCGCCGGTCGATCGAGCCCGTACTCTGGCCGCCTCTCCTCCGATCCCGGTCGTCACCGTCCGTGTGTCACGAAGCGGACGTGGGAGAGGGTCCGACCCCTCCTCGGTCGGCCTTCGTCGCAGTCGGATCGGTACGGGTCACTTACCATCTCTCAGGATGTCCCTGAAAGGTTTCTACCGACTACGCGGCCGGATGTGTACGGAATATTGTGGGATTCTGTCCGAAGAATAATATGTTGATTATGTGCATGTAAAACCCAAACACGCGATATCGGATGGCTCAGCGGATTCGCCCACAAAGAGATAACAGGGCCTAAACCGACGTTTTCCGGATTTACAGGCGAATAGAACGGACCGATCTGAAGTGTCTGTTAGGAGCCCCCAACTGGTGCTCATTCTGGTTATTCTGTTTTTACTTAATGAACGTCCTGCTGTAGCGACTCTCGGCCCATCGGCGGGAGTGCGTTTCCACGGGGGTCAGAAGCGGTAACACATCTATGGCAACAAACACTATCAATCGGACGGGAGGCCCGCGAGGATGACCCGCGCGGGCAGGGAACAGGTGTTCGCGGTACTGTTCGCGGTGGTAATGGTGACGTCGATGATCGCGGGGACGGCCGCGATCTCCGGGGGGGCCGCCGCGGCCCCCGGCGACGTCGTTCACCGCGTGAATGCGGGCGACTCGCCCGTCGCCGCGACCGACGGCGGTCCCGAGTGGGCCGCCAGCGACGGGACGTACGTCTCCGGAGGGGACACCTACGCAGATACAGTGAGCGTCTCGACGGACGCGAGCGTCCCGGCGTCGACCCCGACGTCGATGTTCCAGTCCGAGCTGTACGGCGACCAGCAGTGGACCTTCTCGGAGAACGTCCAGAGCGGCCAGACGTACGAGGTCCGGCTGTACTTCGCCGAGATATTCCACGGCGTCGACGCCGGGAATCCCGGCGGCGGAACGGGGGACCGGGTCTTCGACGTCGCCGTGGAGGACGAAACGGTCCTGGACGGCTACGACATCTACGCCGACGTCGGCCCCGCGACGGGCGTGATGAAGTCGTTCGCGGTGACGCCGGCGGACGGTCAGATCGACATCGACCTCTCGACTGTCGAAGACAACGCGAAGATCTCCGCCATCGAGATCGTCGAGTCCGCGCCCGAGCCGAACACGCTCGAGGGACCGTCGCAGGTCGACTTCGGCGACGTGCTCGTCGACGACTCCGAGACGGAGTCGGTCACGCTGACGAACCTCGGCGGCGACGGCGACGCCAACATCACGATCGACAGCGTCTCCGCCTCCGGCGACGGCGCGTTCTCAGCGGGCACGGCGTCGAAGACGACGCTCTCGCCCGGCGAGTCCGCGGATGTCCCGGTGACGTTCGCGCCGACGGCCGCGCAGGAATCGTCCGCGACGCTCGATATCGAGCACTCGGGAAGCAACTCGCCGCTCTCGGTCGACCTCTCCGGCGAGGGGGCGAGTGCGGCCGACCCGAGCTTCCAGAAAAGCACGCTCGAGGGCTTTAGCGCCGGCAACCCGACGGCCATCGACTTCGGCCCGGGCGGTCGCGCCTACGTCTCGACGCAGGGCGGTACGGTGTACGCGCTCGACGTCACCCGGACCGGCGAGAACAGCTACGAGGTCGTCAACGAGGTCCAGATCGACGCGATCAAAGACATCCCGAACCACGACGACTTCGGGAACCACGACGTGAACCGGACTAAACGGCAAATAACCGGAATCACAGCCGGCGGTACCGCCGCTGAACCGGTTATCTACGTCTCCTCGAGCGACGCACAGATCGATGTCGGCGATGACGACGACACCAAGGACACGAGCTCCGGCGCGATCTCCCGACTGACGATCTCGCCGGGGAGCGACGGGACGCTCCAGCAGAGCGAGGTCGACCACGAGGTGCTGGTGCTCGGACTGCCGCGCTCCGAGGAGAACCACTCCCCCAACGGGATGGACCTCTCCGCCGACGAGGAGACGCTCTACCTCGCGGTGGGTGGCCACACGAACAAGGGCGCGCCGAGCAACAACTTCGGGCACACGCCCGAGTACGCGCTTTCGGCTGCGATCCTCGAGATCGACCTCGCGCAGATCGCGGACGAACACCAGCCGAAGAACCTCAACGACTACGACGACGACTATCCGACCCTCGACTTCTACTACGGGATCCCGACGATCCAGAACGACGACTCGACGGACGGTGACGACCTGCCGTTCGGCGGGAACGACGGGATCAACCAGGCGAAGCTCATCGAGGGAGGGCCGGTCCAGATCTACTCGGCCGGCTACCGCAATCCGTACGACTTGGTCGTCGCGGAGAGCGGTCAGGTGTACGCCGCGGACCACGGTCCGAACGGCGGCTGGGGCGGCCAGCCCGCGGACGCGAACGGCGACACCACCGCCGACGCCGCGGCGGTGACGAACCACCCCAACGAGGACGGGAGCTACACGACATCTGACCAGCTCGTGAAGGTCGACGAGGGCGACTACGGCGGCCATCCCGCGCCCGTCCGGGCGAACCCGACCGGCGCGGACATCTACGACTCGAACGGGGAGATGGTGTTCGACATCAACGCGTCGAACTCCCCGGTCCCGGCGAGCATGGTCGATCCCCAGGAGGCGGACTACGTCCCGCCGACGAGCGGGTCGCCCGATCCGGGCGCTCCGGCCGGGAGTGCGAACACGATGGAGTTCGAGGACGGCGACAAGGTCCTGTTCGGCCCGACCGGCGGGACGGCGCAGTACACCGCCTCAAACTTCGGGGGCGCCATGGACGGCGACCTCCTACAGGTCGAGCTCGGCGGCGACGTCGAGCGCGTGGAACTGACCGAGGACGGGTCGACCGTCAAGAGCGTCGAGACGATCGCGAACACCGCCGGTCCGCTCGGCATCACCGCCCAGGGCGACGACGACGAGTTCGCCGGGACGATTTGGACGGCCGACATCGGCGGAAACGGCGTCACCGTGCTCGAACCGGTCGACTACGGGACCGAGGCCGGCGACGGCGGGGGAGGCGCCACGTGTACCGGCGCCGACGACCCCGCCCTCGACGAGGACGGCGACGGCTACGACAACGCCGACGAGATCGACGCGGGCACCGATCCGTGTTCCTCTGCGTCGACGCCGGCGGACTTCGACGGCGACGGCACGTCGAACCTAAACGACCCCGACGACGACAACGACGGGCTCAACGACACGGAGGACCCGTTCGCGGTCGATCCGAACAACGGGCTCGACACGACGCTCCCCGTCCAGCACGACCTCTCGGAACTGAGCCTGTTCGGCGAGAACGGGCAGGGCTGGACCGGGGTGATGACGAACGGTACAGACTACCAGGCGCTCTACGACCCGACGCAGATGACGGTCGGCGGCGCGGCAGAGGTCCTGACGGTCGAGGACGTCCCTCAGGGCGACGCCTACGCGGACACGAACACGCAGCAGTACGCGTTCCAGTTCGGGGTCGACCCGCCGACGGAGCCGTTCACGGTCGAGTCGACGGTCGCCTCCTTCCCGGCGAACCCCGAGAACTACCAGTCCGCCGGGATCTACGTCGGCACCGGCGACCAGTCCGACTACGCGAAGCTCGCTGTCGTGGCCGACGGCGGCAACGGCGGCGTCGAGTTCGCGCAGGAGGAGGGCGACTCGTTCACCCACCAGACCTCGCCGGACGTCGTGAGCGACGCCAACGTCACCGGCGCTGACACGACGCTTCGGCTGACGGTCGATCCGACGACCGATCCGCTGCCGGACAACGGCGAGGACGAGGTCGCCCTCACCGCCGAGTACGAAGTCGACGGCGAGACGACCGATGTCGGGACGGCCGCGATCCCGGCTTCTTGGCTCGACACGTCCGACGGAACCGGGCTCGCTGTGGGCGTCATCTCGACGTCGAACGGCGCGGGCTCGACCTTCGACGCGACGTGGACTGACATCGGTGTCGACTACGTGACCCCGCCCGAGAACGAGCCGCCCGTCGCCGACGCGGGCGCCGACCAGACGGTCGACGAGGGCCAGGAGGTCACGCTCGACGGGTCCGGATCCGACGACCCGAACGGCGATCAGCTCGGCTACACGTGGACCCAGACCGCGGGTCCGGACGCCGGTCTGAGCCAGAGCGACGGTGAGACGGCGACGTTCACCGCGCCCAAGGTCGACACCGAATCGATGATCGGATTCCAGCTGAGCGTCTCCGACGGGCAGGACAGCGACACCGACGAGGTGAACGTCACGGTTCAGCCGGTCGCAGACGAGCCGCCGGCCGACGACACGATGACCGTCGCGGAAGCGGTCGCGACGGGCGGCGAAGACGACTCGCTGATCGAGGACGCGGAGATCCAGCAGGCGATCAACTGGTGGGCGACCGACAGCGAGGTCCCCGACACCGGCGGCGAGACGATCGGTGACTCCGAGATCCAACAGCTCATCAACTACTGGGCGACGGTGACCCCGGTCGGCGACGCCAACGGCCCGCCGACCGCGTCGTTCACCGTCTCTCCCGACGCTCCGGAAGCGGGTCAGCAGGTGAGCTTCGACGCGTCCGGGTCCAGCGACGACGGCTCGATCGCGAGCTACGAGTGGGACTTCGACGGCGACGGGGACGTCGACGCGACCGGCGCGCAGGCGGCCACCGCGTTCGACGCCGCGGGCGACTACGACGTCGAACTCACCGTCACCGACGACGATGGCGCCGCCGACGCGGCAACCGAGACCGTCGCGGTCAGCGAGCCCGCGACCGACCCCGGCGCCGCGTCCGTGAGCGTCACGCCCGACAGCGACACCGAGGCGAGTACCTACAGCGAGGGCTCGTTCACCGTGGAGAACACTGGCGACCAGGCGATCTCGTCGGTGACCTTCGACCTCTCGGAGTCGGCGATGCCCGACATGGTGTTCGATCCCGACGGGACCGCGGGCGATACGGCGGCGAAGGGGCTGAATATCGACTCGCAGTCGGGCGACGGCACCGGCGTCGTCAGCACCGCCGACGACGTGTTCAGTCAGCCGCACAACGGCGCGAACGGCTCCGACGGCTACGACGTGATGACCGTCGAGTTCACCGACTTCGAGCCCGGCGAGTCGGTGTCGTTCTCGGTCGACAACGACCCGACGAGCATCAAGGCCGCGACCATGACCTCGCAAGAGGCCGGTCCGGTCTCCGGTCTCGAACTCGCGCGTTCGACCGTGGGCGTCGAGTACGCCGACGGAAGCGCGCAAGAGAGCCAGCTGTTCGGCGACGGCAGCGCGGGCGGCGCACAGGCGACGCTCGACGAGTCGGTCGCGTCGGCACCGAGTATCGGCGTGCAGAACGTCGACCTCGACGACGGTGCGCTTCGCGACCACCACAGCGCGGCCACCGTGAGCGAGGCCGGCCAGACCGTGACGGTCACCGGCGAGCCCGGTGAGACGGTCACGCTGCTACACGCCGAGAGCGAACTCGAACTCGACACCGTGCCCGACTACGACGGCACGCCCGGCTACGACGTCGAGCCCTACGAGGGCAACAAGGTCGAGAACGTCGACTACCAGACGGTCACGCTCGACTCGAACGGCGAGGCTGAGGTGCCCGTCACGCTGCTCAACACGACCGCGGTCGGCGGCTACAACTACTTCGTGGCGACCGACGGCGAGCCCGGGTCCGTCACCGGTCTCGGCTCGAACGTGGTTGTCCTGAAGTACGAGGAGAGCGCCGGCGACGACGAACCTGCCGACGGCGCTACCAGCTTCGCCGTGAACGCGGGCGGCGACGCCTACGCGGCCGCCGACGGCACGGAGTTCCAGGCGGACGCCGACTTCGACGGCGGCACGGCGTTCGCGACCGGGAACGCGGGAACGCCCGTGGACCCCGAGATCGCGAACACCGACGACAACGAGCTGTACCACACCGAGCGGTACGGCGACTTTAGCTACGACGTGCCGCTCGACGACGGCACCTACGAAGTGACGCTGTACTTCGCCGAGCTCTACCAGGGCGTGGCGAACGACGGCGGCGCGGGCGACCGCCTGTTCAACGTCTCTATCGAGGGCCAGCAGGTCCTCGACGAGTACGACATCTACGCGGAGGCCGGCGGCGAGCACGCGGCGATCCAGGAGACGTTCACCGCCGACGTCACCGACGGCGAACTGAACCTCGAGTTCAGCACCGTCGAGGACAACGCGAAGGTGTCGGCCATCGAGATCGAACCGGTCGACGGCGGTGACGGAAGCGACGGCGGCGACAACACCGCGAACGCCCCGCCGACGATCGACGCCGTCGCGAATCAGACGGTCACCGAGGGGAACTCGACGACCGTCCCGGTCGAGACTGCCGACCCTGACGGCGACGCGGTGTCGCTGTCGGTGAGCGCCCCGGCCTTCGTCAGCCTCTCGAACGGCGATCTGACGATCGCCCCTGAGTCGGGTGACGCGGGCACGTACGCGGTCGAGATGACGGCCGACGACGGGAACGGCGGCTCCGCGTCCGAGTCGTTCCAAGTGACCGTCGAGGCGGCTCCCGACCCGCAGCCCGCGCAGGTGCTACACCGCGTGAACGCGGGAGAGAGCGAGACGATCGCCGCCACCGACGACGGTCCCGACTGGACCGGCGTCGCGGACACGAGTTCGTCGTACCTCGTGTCGGTCGCCTCGTCGGACGCCGGCAACTACTGCCAAGGCGCCGATCTCACTCCCGACGGGACGGTCCCCGACTCCACGCCCGACGGGGTGTGGGACTGCGAGCGCTACGGGACCTCCACGTGGGAGTTCTCCGTCGACGCCGGCCAGCAGGTCGAGGTCCGACTCTACCTCGGGAACTCGTTCGACGGCGCGAGCGATCCCGGAGACCGCCAGTTCAACGCCTCCGTCGAGGGCCAGCAGGTCCTGACGAACTACGACCCTGTGGCCGACGTCGGCCACGCGACGGGGACGATGAAGAACGTCACCGTCACCGACGACGGCGACGGCACGCTTTCGGTGGTCTTCGACCAGGGTGCCGCGGACAATCCCGAGGTCAGAGCCATCGAGATCGTGGAATCGGAGGGGACCACCGAGTAGGTGACCCGACAGATGCCCGACCGCAGCGGTCGGGCCGACGAGTCGGCGAATCGAGCGACGACCGACCGCACGAAGGCAGCGAATCCAACGACACCAACACAATCGATGAACGACACAGCACACGGATACCTCAGACAGACGATCACGGCGCTCGTCGCGCTCTCACTCCTCTTCACGGTCTTCGGACCGGTGGGGATCGTGGCGGCGGACCCGAGCGTCTCGGTCGAACAGACGGCCGACAGCACGACGGTCACACCGGGCGAGACGGTAACCCTGACGACGCAGTTCGACGTCGCGGAGCTGAACGCGCCACAACTGAGCGCCGGTCTCCCGGACGGCTGGGCGATCGAGTCGCAGTCGGCGACCGGTCCGGTGGCGTACAACGACGGCACGTGGACGTGGCTCGCGGGCGACAACGACGGCGTCAACGTGAGCTACACGGTCGAGTACACCGTCGGAGTCCCCGCAGACGCCTCGCCGGGACAGTATGCGATCACCGCCGACGGGTCGGCGCTGAGCCCCGCCGACTCCGTCTCGACGGCCGACTCCGACTCGACGACGATCACGGTCCAAGAGCCCGAGCAGAACGAGGACCCCACGGCGTCCTTCACCGCGAGCCCGTCCGCGCCCGAACCGGGCGAGACGGTCTCCTTCGACGCCTCCGGCTCCAGCGATGACGGCTCGATCGCGAGCTACGAGTGGGACTTCGACGGCGACGGGGACGTCGACGCGACCGGCGCGCAGGCGGCCACCGCGTTCGACGCCGCGGGCGACTACGACGTCGAACTCACCGTCACCGACGACGACGGCGCCACCGACACGGCGACCCAGACGGTCTCCGTCAGCGACGCGCCCGACCCGGCGAGCTTCCAGGTCTCGGCCCTGAACGTCGAGTCGTCGGTCACGCAGGGCGACGACGCCGCCGTGACCGCGACCGTCGAGAACGCGGGCGACGAGTCCGACACGCAGACCGTCACGCTCGCCGTCGACGGGGGCGAGGTCGACAGCGAGTCGGTCACGCTCGACGGCGACGCGAGCCAGCAGGTGAACTTCACCGCCGCCACCGCCGGTCTCACGGTGGGCGATCACGACGTGACCGTCTCGACCGACGACGACAGCGCGTCGACGGCGTTCGAAGTGACGGCGGACGAGCCGGAGAATCAGCCGCCGACGGCCGACGCCGGTGACGACCAGACGGTCGCCGAGGGCGACTCGGTCACGCTCGACGCGAGCGGGTCGAGCGACGCCGACGGCGACGGTCTGTCGTACGACTGGACGCAGACCGGCGGCACGGACGTCACGCTGAGCGACGCCTCCTCGGCGACGCCGTCGTTCGCGGCGCCCGACGTCGACGGCGACGAGACGCTCGCCTTCGAGGTCGAGGTCTCCGACGGCGCGGCGACCGATGCCGACGCCGTGGCCGTCACGGTCGAGGACGCAGACGACGCGGCGCCGCCGACCGACGGGGCGTCCACCGCGGTCAGCCTCTCGTCCGAGAGCGAGCTCGTCGCCGTCGGCGACGCCGCCGAGTACGACGTCGTGGTCGAGAGCGCCGACGGCGGCGTCGGCGCGTACTCGATGACGGTCACCGTCGACGACCCGAGCGTGGCGTCGATCACGGGCGCCAACCTCTCGGGCGTCGAAAACGGGGGGCTCACCGATGTCCAGATCGCCGCGGACGGCTCCTCGGTGACGGTCGAGGCGGTTCTGATCGACACCGACGACAGCGGGAACGTGAGCCTCGGTACGGTCACCGTCGAGTCCGCGACCGAGGGGTCCACGAACGTCTCGCTCGACGTCTCCGAGCTCGGCGACGAGGCCGGGAGTACGTACGAGGTGACCGGCACGTCCGGCGCCACGCTCGAGGCGTCCACTCTCGTCGTCGGCGACTCCGAGAATCCGGCGCAGGACCTGGACGGTGACGGTGACTTCGAGGACGTCAACGGCGACGGCACCGTCGACGTGCTCGACGTCCAGACGCTGTTCGCCGACCGGGACGGCGCGGCCGTCCAGAACGCCCCGCAGGCGTTCGACTTCAACGGGGACGGCGAGTTCACACTCGTCGACATCCAGCTGCTGTTCGCACAGGAGACGGAGTGAACACACCGATGACGAGCATCGACACCCCGACGGCGCCCGCGACGGCGGCCCTGCTCGGGCTGCTGCTGCTGACCGCGGCGACGGCCCCGGCCGCCGCGGCGACGGACACCTCGGTGCGACTCGCCGCGGCCGAGGAGCCGACGGCCGTCGGCGAGACGACGACAGTCGCCGTCGTGGTCGAGAGCGCCGACGGCGGTGTCGGCGCGTACGACCTGACGGTCGCCGTCGAGGGCCCGGACGTGGCGTCGGTCGTCGACGTTGCGGTCGCCGGAGGTCCCGGAGCCCGCGACGTCGAGATCGCCCCGGACGGCTCGAACGCGTCCGTCCGCGCGGCGCTGATGGACACGGACGACGCGGGCGAGGTGACGGTCGCGACCGTGACCGTCAGGGGCGAGTCGGTCGGCTCCGCCGACCTCGCCGTCTCCGTCGAGACGCTCGGCGACGAGCGGGGCCGGGCGTACGCGGTGACCGCCGAACGGGGCGCGTCGGTCGCGGTCGCCGCCGCCGAGGACTCGACCGACCGGTCTGACGACGACGCGACCGACCGGTCCGACGACGACGCGACCGACCGGTCCGACGACGACGCGACCGACCGGTCCGACGACGACGCGACCGACGCGACGGCGGACGACTCGGATCCCGGTGACGACGCCTCCGATGCGACGGCGGACGGCCCGGAGCCCGGCGACGGCGGAGCGGACGCGTCCGGCGACGACGGCGAGTCGGGGGCGTCCGACTCGGGAACCGGATCGAAGTCCGACTCGGACGGTAATGCTGAGAGCGGTTCCGGGTCCGGTGCCGGGACGACCGAGACGGATCCGGGGTCCGACGCGGACGCCAGCGCGGGCGGCTCGACGTCCCCGGTCCGGCCGGTAGAGCCCGGCGCCGTCTCGGCGCCCGCCGCGTCGCTGCTGCTCGCGGCCTTGGCGCTGATCGTCGGCACCATCTACCTACGACGGCGGCGTTAACGGTCCGAATCGGTCGCCGGACCGCTTTCCGTTCCTTCGCCCCGACGAAGCCGCGTTCGGTCCGGCTCGTCGCCCGATCGGACGCGGCCGGAGCCCCGTCGCTCGCCGTCTCCTATTATCGCGCGGACGTTTCAGCGGTGAGAAACGAAGTCGATGACTGGGTGGGATCGATGCGGAAATCCCGATGATAATTCGTTCAAATTATCAGAGATATAACTCATTTATCCACCTCTCCGTTACCGGTTTTTCACCACTCAATGAGCACGTCACTGTCGAGCGGCGTCCAGCGCGCCTTTCTGCGCTATCAGCACGTCTTCGTGTTCCTCGCTCCGCTCCTGTTCGTCGCAGGGGTGTACGCCTTCGCGCCGACCCCGGCCGACGCCGGGGCTGGCTACTGGACCGAGTACTGGTGGCTGTTCATCGCGTTCGCCACCGGCGCCACCGTCGTCAACACCGTCGGGATCAGCGGGTCGGCGCTGTTCGTGCCGTTCCTCATCTTCGTGTTCCCGCTCGTCGCGTATCCCTTAGAGCCGACGACGCTGATGAAGATCGGGCTCATCAGCGAGTCGTTCGGCCTGTCGAGCTCATCGCTCGCCTTCATCCAGTACGGGCTCGTCGACCGGCGGCTCTCGCTGTCGCTCGTGTTGGGGGGTATCCCCTTCGTGGTCGGCGGAGCGCTCCTCTCCTTCGTCATCCCCGAACCGCTGTTCCACGCCCTGTTGGGGATCGCGCTGCTGGCGGCCGCGTATCTGCTTTTCAAGGCTAACCTGGGTCACGACGAGCCGACCGGGGGCGGAGACGGCGAGGAGATCGCGACGGACGGCGGATCGTCCCGAGACCTCCCCGACGACGACAACAAGCTCGGGCCCGCGGGCGTCGACACCGACGAGTCCGGCACCGTCACCCGCGTCGACCGCGACGGCGACGACTACACCTACTCCCGGGGCGGCTACCTCGAACGGTTCCTCAACTACAGTGTCGGCGGCGTGTTCCAGGGGCTCGCCGGCTTCGGCATCGGCGAACTCGGGATCATCTCGATGCTCCGCACGCAGGTGCCGGTCCGCGTCGCCATCGGCACGAACCATATTGTCGTCGCGACGACGGCCGTGCTGGCCTCGGTGGTTCACGTGTTCGGCGGCGGCCTCGTCGGCGGTCACACGATGGACTTGGCGACGACGCCGTGGAACATGGTCGTCTGGACCGTCCCGGCGACGACGCTCGGCGGCCAGATCGCGCCGTACGTCTCGACGGCGCTGAACACCCAGACGATCAAGGCGGGCGTGGGCGGACTGTTCGCGGTCATCGCCGTCGCGCTGTTCGCGATGGCCGGCGGCGGGATCTGACGCCGCGACGGTCCGTCCCGGCCGACCGCCTCGCCGCCGGCGTCAGGTTCTTTCCCGTGTCGCCCGGACCGTAACTCGATGACGAATACCATGCGAGCCGCGGTCGTGCCGGAGCCCGGTGCCGAGTTCGAACTCGTCGAGCGCGAGGTCCCGGAGCCCGGCCCCGGCGAGGTCCGGGTCGCGGTCGAGGCGTGCGGGATCTGCCGCAGCGACGAGTTCGTCGTCGAGGGGTCGTACCCCGGCGTGAGCTACCCGCGCGTCCCCGGCCACGAGATCGCCGGGACGGTCGACGCGGTCGGCGACGACGTCGACGCGTGGGCGGCGGGCGAGCGCGTCGGCGCCGGCTGGCACGGCGGCCACTGTTTCACCTGTGACCCGTGTCGCCGCGGCCAGTTCCTCCAGTGCGAGAACGCCGAGATTACCGGTCTGACCTTCGACGGCGGGTACGCCGAGTACGCGACGGTCCCCGCCGAGGCGCTGGCGGCGATCCCGGACGACCTCGACGCGGTCGACGCCGCGCCGCTGCTTTGCGCCGGGATCACCACCTACAACGCCCTGCGAAACTCCGACGCCCGCGCCGGCGACCTCGTCGCGGTCGTCGGCGTCGGCGGCCTCGGCCACCTCGGGGTCCAGTACGCCCACGCGGCCGGCTACGAGACGGTCGCGGTCTCGCGCAGCCCCGACAAGGAGCCGCTCGCGAAAGAGCTCGGGGCCGACCACTTCGTGAACGCCGCCGAGGCGGACCCGGCCGAACGGCTCCGAGAGCTCGGCGGCGCGAGCGTCGTCCTCACGACCGCGCCCGCGAGCGACGCCATCGAGTCGGTCGTGGGCGGGCTGGGCGTCGACGGCTCCGTGATAATCGCCGGCATCCCCGGCGAGCCGGTGTCGGTCGACGCGCAGCAGCTCGTCGGGGCCCGCGGCGCGGTCGAGGGGTGGGGGTCGGGCCACGCCCGCGACTCGCAGGACACGCTGGAGTTCAGCGCGCTCCGTGACATCACGCCCGAGATAGAGACGTTCGCGCTCGATGACGTCGCCGCGGCGTACGACCGCATGGCCGAGAACGAGGCCCGGTTCCGGGTCGTCTTGGAGCCGTAGGCGCCGTCTCCGTGCGGTCGGTTCGGTCCCCGCGGATCGCCGGACCCGCCGCGCTTTTGTGCGAGCCGCTCGCAGCCGCGGTATGCGCGCAGCCGTATTCAACGCCCCCGGCGAGATCGACGTGGAAGAGCGACCGCGCCCCGAGATCGAGGCTCCGACGGACGCGATCGTCCGCGTGACCCACACCGCGGTCTGCGGCTCGGACCTCTGGTTCTACCGCGGCGACAGCGACCGCGACGCGGGCTCGCCCGTCGGCCACGAACCGATGGGGATCGTCGAGGAAGTCGGCGACGACGTGACCTCCGTCGATCCCGGCGACCGCGTGCTCGCGCCCTTCGCCATCTCCTGCGGCGAGTGCGAGTTCTGCCGGAAGGGGCTCCACACCTCCTGCGAGAACGGCGATTCGTGGGGCGGCGACAACGGCGGCGGGCAGGGGGAGTACGTCCGCTCGACCCACGCTGACGGTACGCTCGTCCGCGTCCCCGACCGCCACGCCGACGACGAGGACACGCTCCGCTCGCTGCTCCCGCTGACCGACGTCATGGGCACCGGCCACCACGCGGCCGTCAGCGCGGGCGTCGAAGAGGGGTCGACCGTGGCCGTCATCGGGGACGGCGCGGTCGGGCTCTGCGGCGTCCTCGCGGCCCGCCGCCTCGGTGCGGAGCGCATTATCGCGGTCGGCCACCACGAGGACCGTCTCGAACTCGCCGAAGAGTTCGGCGCCACGGAGACCGTCTCCGAACGCGGCGAGGCCGCCGTCGAGCGGATTCGAGAGCTGACCTACGGCGGCCCGAACCACGTGATGGAGTGCGTCGGCGCCGCGAGCGCGATGAACACCGCCATCGACGCCGTCCGCCCCGGGGGCACCATCGGATACGTCGGCGTCCCCTACGGCGTCGAGGAGGAGGGCCTCGACGTGTTCGGCATGTTCGGCCAGAACGTGACGCTCGCGGGCGGGGTCGCCCCCGTCCGCGCGTACGCCGAGGAGCTGATGGACGACGTGCTTCAGGGGACGCTCGACCCCGCGCCTATCTTCACCGAAACGGTCGGCCTCGACGAGGTCGCTGAAGGGTACCGCATGATGGACGAGCGCGAGGCGATCAAGGTGCTGGTGAAGCCGCACGGCGACGCGTAGGCGGCCGCGAAACCGGATTTCCGATCTACGTCTGCCCGACTCGGTTTTTAAGCGGTGGCGCGTGCCTGCGAGCGGCCGCCCCCGGCGGCCGCGAGACAGCACGCGCGAGGGAGTCGGTGGTCCGGAGCGAAGCGGAGGACCACCGACGAGGCTGGGGAGGCGTGAGGTGCTGTGCTGTCGCGGTCGGGTGGGACTCAAAGGGGCAGTCGCGAGGCGACCGTAGGCGACGCAAGCACCGCAAGGAGTGAGCGGAGCGAACGACTGAGGAGCGCAGCGAGCGTACGGTCGCCTCGCGGCTGGGGCTTTGGAGGTGTTGGTCGCCGATCCACAGTCGCTCATTCTCAAGTAAAAGACTGGGGCTTTGGCGGTGTTGGCCGTCGATCCACAATCACCTATTTATAAGCGAATGGCTGAGGTTCGGCCGTGTTCATCGCCGAGGTGTAGTCGCTCATTTATAAGCGAGCGGTCGTGGATTCCGCAGCCGTCGCCGGGCGGGTAGCCGCCGATGGGTATTCGGACGCACCGCATACAGAACCGCTCAAACGTTCGTTTCCGGGGGTATCGGCGTAACCTTTAGTACGCTTAAATCCTTGTTATCTGTTGTCATGTGCCACCATTACGACGAGGCGCGCACGTGGACGGAGGTCAAGGCGCGTCACCGGTCCGAGGAGGCGGACGAACTCGACGAGGCACCCGATGTCGACGCGGTCGACGAGCCGGTAGTCGACGAACCGACGGGCGAGACGGAGGAGCCCGAGCCCCCGGCGGAGCCGCGCGCCCCGGCCGACGACTGACGCGGTCGGGCACGACCCCGCCTCGAACCCCGACGTTTCTTTCGCCCGCTCCGCGCCGAAGAGCGGCGCCGCCTTGCGCTCTCGTCCCGCAGACCACACCTTTACAACCGCATTTCATCAACGCCAGTCCGTGCCTCCCTCCGCTCGAACGCTCGCGATCCTCGCCCTCCTCGTCGTCGGCCTCGGACTCAGCTTCGCCTTCCACGCGACGGCGGGCGACACGCAGATCACTTACGAGGCCACAGCCGTCGAACCCGGCGAAGACCCGGCCCCGGTCGCGGACGCGTCGCGCAACGTCACCGACCTCGACGAGCGGCTCTCGGACACCGCCGACCAGTACCGGGAGCCGGTCCGGACCGCCGCCGCGACCGGGTCCTTCGAGGGGTCGCTCTCGCCGGAGTTGGACATCGCGCTCGACGACGCCGACTCGCCGTACGTCGCGTACGACGGGAGCTACTACGAGTGGTCGCTGTCGACGCGCGGCGACACGACGAACGCGACGATCGAGATGCGTGAGACCGACCCCGAGACGGTGTTCGACGCCGTCGCGCGCCCCGCGGCCGAGGCGTCGCCCGGCGTGCGGACCGCCATCGACGAGGGGGCTGCGACGAACGCGACCATCCGGTCGGGACTGTACCGGCAGGACGGGGCGTACTACGCCGTCGCGGTCGAAAGCGAGGCGGCCGTCTTCGCGCAGGTCGCTGGCGCCGCCCTCGGCTTTGCCCTCACGCCGGTCGGGCGCGGGTACACGGCGGTCGCGCTCGGACTGCTCGCGTACCGCTACCGAGAGCCGACGCGCGACCGCCTCCTCACCCCGCGCCGGGCCGCCGTGGTCGCCGCGCTCGCGCTCCCGGTCGCGCTCGTCGGCACCGCCGTGTTCGAGAGCGGGTCGCCCTCCCGGTTCGTCACCGGGCCCGCGAGCGCGGCCGTCGTCGCCACCGGCGTCGTCGCCGGCGCGCTCGTCGCCCGGCAGCGGTGGCTCGTGCTCGCCGGCGTGACGGTTGGGGTCGGACTGCTCGCCACGGCGGCGATCGCGGGCGCGCTCGGGGTCGTCGGGCTGGTCTTCGGGCCGTTCGCGGTGCTTTTCGGCGTCGTCACCGGTCTCGTGCCGTTCGGCTACGGCTACTGGTTCGCGCGGCCCGCCCCGAACGCGTAGGCTCGGGCAGCCCGCGGTGCCGGTCTCGTGATAGATCGCGGGGGCGACTCATCTATCGCGGCTCGACTTAGTCGCGGAGCAGGTAGCGGAACGCGCGCAGGTGGTTCGACCCGCTCTCGGTGACGGAAAGGTACTGGTACTTGGAGTGTTCCTCGACCTCGACGAACCCGCGGCTCACGAGCGGCTCGACGACGTGCGTGTTGAGTCGCCGGTAGTACCCGCGGTCCGGGTTCTGAACCCCCTCGGTGTCGTAGCGCTCGACGAAGGGGAGGCTTTCCTGGCGGCCGTAGTCGATGAGGTCTCTCTTGGTGACTGGCTGGTTCCGTTCGACGTACGCGAGGACGGCGACGCGTTCGGCATTCGGCTCCTCGATCGGGTACTTCGGGAGTGTCTTCGGTGGCTTCGCGCCCGAGGCCACCGGCCGCTCCTCGCCGCCCGCGTACTCCTCCGCGTGGACGTAGTACGGGATCGCGCCGGTGACCATACAGGCGATCATCCCGCCGATCGCGGTCACCTTCGACCCCGACGCGAGGTTCACGTAGACGTTGTGATCACGGAGGCGGTTCGAGATTTCGGCGATCGTCCCGAGCGAACTGAAGAGGTTGAAGATGTCGCACTCGACGGTCTCGGTCCGGATCCCCCGTCTTGGATTCGTTGGCGGGCCGTCTCGTGGTACGACGGTCGGTCGACACCCTCCTGATCGGCGTCGGGTTCGAGGAGGATGACCTCGTCGGCGTTCCTGTCGACGACCGGACGGACGATCCGGTCCAACTCGTATCCCAGCGGAACAATGTGAACGCGTTTCGGGACGTCGAGATCGCTCATGTATCAGCTAATTATCGGGACGATATTGACGATTATGATCACATTGTCGTTTATTTTGTCTGTGTTAACGTAATATCTATCCGATCGAGGGCGTTGTTTCCGATCGCCGACGGGGCTCCCCGCAGACGTGTGTTCTCCCCTCCACCCGACTGACACAGGTCGGCGTTCCGTCGGTCTCCCCCTTCGGCCCTCCCCCTGTCCGATCATAGCCGGTTTCATCGCTTGAGACCTCGTCGGCGAACGCAGTATTGCTCTCACGGTCACCCGACCCCCATCCGACCGCAACGACCCAATCGAGACCGCCGAGGCGGCCGGACCCTCTGAGCCGGCAGGTGCCCGGTCTCGATCGCATCGGACTCTTCGTTTTCGAACCCGCCGCCGAACCGCCCGCGCCCGCTCAGAGCGGCTCGATCAGCTCGACGACGTGTCCGTCGGGGTCCTTCACGAAGGCGACCCGCGCGCCGGCCTCCGGGTGGTCGGTCGGCGCCTCCCTGACGCCGTGGTGATCGATCTCCTCGAACGCCGCGTCCACGTCGTCGACGCCGACGGCGACGTGGTCGTAGCGGTCGCCGTCCGCGCTCGGCGCCTCGCCGGCCGTGTCCGACAGCTGGAACTCGACGCCGCCCTCGTCGGCGACGTACACGTTGCGGGTGTCGCCGTCCGCGGTCGTGAACTCCCACGACCGCTCGAACCCGAGCTCGTCGACGTACCAGTCAGCGGTCCGGTCCGCGTCCGCCACGTTTAGGCAGGTGTGGAGAATCTCCATGTGTCGGCGTCGCGCGGTAGCGGCATAAATCCCGACCGGCGACTCCCGCGCGCCCGACGACTGGCGGCTCGCCCGAGCAATGATGTCGCTGGCGCCCCTCGCGTCCGTATGGACCGCAACGCGGTGCGCCGCGCGTGGGACGCGGTCGCCGAGACGTACGCCGCTCGCCGCGACCCCGACGGCTCGGACGCGGCGCTGATCGACGACCTGTGCGACGCGCTGGCCACCGACCCCGCAACCGGCGACCGCGACCCGCTCGTCCTCGACGTGGGCTGCGGCGACGGCGCCCGCACGCTTGCGAACCTCCCGCCGAGCAGCGTCGGGCTCGACGTCTCCCGACGCGGGCTGGAGCTCGCGGCCGAGACGGTGCCCGACGCGCGGCTCGTCCACGGCGAGATGTCGGCGCTCCCGTTCGCGGCCGACCGCTTCGACGCGATCACGGCGTACCACGCGGTGTTTCACGTCGAGCGCGAGCGCCACCCGGACGTGTACGACGAGTTCGCCCGCGTCCTCCGGCCCGGCGGTCGGCTCCTGCTGACGCTGCCGAGCGGCCGCTTCGAGACGGTCCGCCGCGGCTGGATGGGCGGCGAGATGTTCTTCTCCGCGCCCGGCCGCGAGCGCACCCTCGACCAGCTCCGCGCGGCGGGGTTCGCCGACGTCGAGACGCGGACCGCCACCGACCCGCTGGGGAGCAGCACGGAGTTCGCGTTCGCGCGGCTGGCTGGCGAGGGCGAAGAGGGCCGAACGCGGCCGTGACCGACCCCGACGAGGTCCCCCACGACGTGCGGGCGAGCCTCGACCAGCTGCTCGCGGAGGCGCGGGCGGCCGCCGAGCGCGGCGACGCCGACACCGCGCGCGCCCTGCTCGACACGGCCGAGACGGTGGCGATCAAAAAGCTCCCGTCCGGCGAGCGGCGCGACCGGGTCCGGTGGGGATGTGCGGCCGCGCTCGACGCCCTCCCGAACGGCGACCTCGCGGCCGCGTACGCGACGGCGACCGCGGACGCCGTCGCCGAGCCGAACCCCTGACTCCTTCGCCGAGCCGAACCCCTGACTTTTGTCCCCGGAGCGCCTCTCTTGGCGCATGCGCGTCGCCTCCCTCCTCCCCTCCGCCACGGAGACGCTGTTCGCGCTCGGCGTCGAGCCGGTCGGCGTCTCCCACAGCTGCGACCACCCCCAACCGCCCGCGACCTCCCGACGCTGACGAGCACCGTCGTCGACTACGCGGACCGCTCGGCGGCCGACATCGACGAGCAGATGCGCGACGTCGACGGTGCCGTCTACGACCTCGACGAGGAGCGGCTCGCGGCCCTCGACCCGGATCTGCTCGTCACGCAGGCCACCTGCGACATCTGCGCGGTCGACGCGAGCGAGGTCCGCGCGGCCGCCGCGCGGCTCGACCCCGAGCCCGAGGTGCTCGCCTTGGATCCTCACTCCTTCGCGGACGCGCTCGACGATGTGGAACGGATCGGCGAGGCGGTCGGCGCGGAGGCGGCGGCGAGCGACCTCCGGGCCGATCTCCGTGAGCGCGTCGACGCGGTCCGCGAGCGCGCCGAGCGAGCGGTCGCCGCCGAGGGCCGCCCTCGCGTCGCCGTCCTCGACTGGACCGACCCGCCGATCCGCGCGGGCCACTGGGTGCGCGACATGGTCGAAATCGCGGGCGGCGACTCCTCCTTCCAGCCCGACGGCCCCTCTGAGCCGGTCGCATGGGACGACGTGGTCGCCGCCGACCCCGAAGCGCTCGTCGTCGCGCCCTGTGGGTTCGACCGGGACCGCGCCGTCGACGCGGTCGCCGACCTCGCGGAACAGCCGGGATTCGGCGACCTGGCGGCGGTCGCGGGCGACCGGGCCTACGCGGTCGACGGTAACGGGCTGTTCAACCGGCCGAGCCACCGGCTCGTCGACTCGCTAGAGGCGCTGTTCGCCTGTCTCCACCCCGAGCACGCGGTGACTGCGCCGGGCGACCACGACCGGATCGCGCGCGTCGACGCGGTGACGCCCTCGGTGCGCGCCGACGGCGGGTGAGGCCGGTCTGCCCGCAGGCGATCAGGAGAGCGTCCGCTCGACCATCGATTCGAGCTCGTCGAGGCGGACGACGTCGACGTTCCCGAGCCGGTCGTGTCGACGGACCTCGTCGACGATCTCGCGGAACGCCGCGACCTCGGCGTCCGTCGACAGGCTGTGGTGGAGGACGGTCACCACGCCGCCGTACTCGACCGTCCACTCGAGGAGCTCCGAGAAGGCCGCCGGCGTCGGGTCGCCCTCGGCCGGAATCAGCTGGAGGTTCGACGGCAACGCGACGGGCTGCCAACTCGAGACGCGCCCGGTGTCGTGGATCTCCTCGACGACCGACAGCACCTGCTCGTTCACGGCGTTGTACGGGTACGCGAAGTGGCGCGCGCCCTCGTCGAACCCGCGGTCGACGAGCCACTCCTTCGCCTCGCGCAGGCGGCGTTCGACCTCGGCGGGCTCCGAGACGGTCGTGAGGTCCGTGTGGTCCGGCGTGTGCGACCCGACGAGCCAGTTCGCGTCCCGGAGCTCCGCGAGCTGCGCCTCGTCGAGCTTCCCGTCGTCGCCGACCCGGTTCGTGTTCACGTAGGTGATCGCCGGGTAGTCGTACTGAGAGAGATACGGGTGGGCCTCCGTGAGATCCGTCTCGTTCCCGTCGTCGAACTGAAAGACGACCTTCGCGGTCTCCGGGGCGGGGATCCGGCGCGGGTGATCGAGGTACACGGTTTCGGGACCCGCCTCGTTCCTGGGGCCCGGGCGGAACGAGAGCCGCGTGATGCGCTCTAAGTCCACGGCCGTCTCGTCGACCTGCGGATCCAGGATTCCGAAGTCGACGTTGACCAGTTCGCCCCGGCTCCGCACGACGGTTCGCGTCCGAAACCGGTTGCCGTCCGCGTCGACCAGATCGAGGTAGAGGAAGTCGCCGGCCGCCGCCCCGTCTATCGCGACGTGGCAGGCCGGTCGGGCGTTGCTGAAGTCGACCGGCTCGGCGAGGGGAACGTGGAGCCACGCCCCGTCCCCGTCGGTTTCGAGGGCCGCACACTGCGTCCCGGTGACCCGCCGCTCCGTGTCGGCGGCGAGTCGGCCGCCGACCGCTTCGAGCGCGGCCACGTCTTCGAACGTCTCCGCCCCGAGCTCCACGCCGGGTGGGGAGGTCGTCTCCGTGTCGTCGCCGGTGTCGTCGGGTGTCTGTTCGTCGGTGGGATCCTCTGCGACGGCATCCGAACCCAGACAGCCGGCACCGCCGGTCAGACAGGCGACGCCGAGCGCGCCGAGTAGATCACGCCGAGTGCGTCGACGTTGCGGGCTTCTTTGGTTGACCATTCGTTTTCGAGTCCCGCGTTCGATATCGCGGGTATTCGTTACGACCCGGCTACCGACTCCGTTCCGAGTAAGGTTGGGCATTCGACAGCTAAAACGAGTCCCGTGAGACGCGCACGCTCGGCCCCGTAGGCCACCGAAACGTCGTCTGAGCGAGACGGACGACCGGTGCTGGTTTCGCGGCCACACCCGACCGCCGGGTCCCCGATACCGTTCCGAAACGACCGTCGCCGTTCCTCGAGTACGCCCGCGATCCACGCGCCGCTCGGGCCGCTCCGACGACTCGCTCGTGACCGACTCCCGCCCAGTAGCACCATGGTCGCTCCGAACCATCGGTCACGGCGGACGGTCACAGAGCCGCCAGTTCGCCCGGCCGGTCAGTTCTCGGCGCGGTCGCGCAGCCCCGACAGCGTCGTCGCCTCCCCGAGGTCCGCGACCGTACAGTACCACGCGCCGCGCACGCCGTTCAGGTCGTTCTCGACCGGGCGCTCCAGCGGGACGAGGTCGTCGAACTCGAAGACGACGACGACACGCTCCTCGGAGAACGGGTCGATGAGCGCCGCCCAGTCGGCCTCGTCCATCGGTCCCGATTCGCCCCGCGTCTGCTCGGTCCGAGCGGTGATGCGGGCGTAGTGTGTGACTGCGGACACCGGCGCGGTGCGGTAGAAGGCCATGTAGTCGAACTCGGCGCGGGTGCGGTCGTACGAGCGCGGCGCGGGATAAAAGCCCGCGCGGCAGCGCTCGAACGTCTCTTCCTGCGTCGCGACGACGCAGACGCGGGCGTCTCCGGGCGCGTCGTCCTCGGGGACGTCCGCCGCGAACCGATCGAGGTCCACACGCGGGATCGCCGCCGAGCGCGGATATATCCGCCGGCAGCCCGTACGACGGGGCGATGGCACGGAGCGCGACGAGCGCGCGCGGTGGTCCCCGCGAGCGCGACGAGACGGACGCGGCACGCGACGCGGCGGCGCCCGACGACCAGTCCGGCCCGCCGGCCCTCGCGGTCGAGGGGCTCACGAAGCGGTTCGGCGAGGGCGACGACGCGGTCGTCGCGGTCGACGACGTGAGCCTCACCGTCGAGCGCGGGTCGGTCGTCGGCCTGCTCGGCCCGAACGGCGCGGGCAAGACGACGCTGATCAAGTGCGCCTTAGGGATCGTGGTTCCCGACGCGGGGTCGGTCCGAGTGTTCGGAAACGACGTGCGCGACGGCCGGCGAGCCGCCTACGCCGACGTGGACGCGATGTTAGAGGGCGCGCGCAACGACTACTGGCGGCTCACCGTCCGGGAGAACCTCCGCTACTTCGCGACGATCAGCGGCGTCGACCCCGACTCGGTGGCGGCGCGCCACGACCGGCTGCTCGACCGCCTCGATCTGGCCGACAAGGCGGACACGCCGGTGCGGGACCTCTCCCGGGGGATGAAACAGAAGGTGTCGCTCGCGAGCGTACTGGCGGGCGGCGCCGAACTGGTGTTCCTCGACGAGCCCACGCTCGGGCTCGACGTCGAGAGCGCGCGGACGCTCCGGGCGGAGCTGCGCCGGCTCGCGGCCGAGGAGGGGCTCACCATCGTCGTCAGCAGCCACGACATGACGACGATCGAGGCGGTGTGCGACCGCGTCGTCATGCTGTCGAACGGGCGGATCGTCGCCGACGACACCGTCGAGGCGCTGCTGGGCGCCGCCGCGAGCGACGCGGTGCGCGTGGCGAGCCCGGACCTCACGCCGGAGACGGTCGCCGGGCTCCGCGAGTCGTTCGACGTGCGGACGGTCGACCGCGACGCGAGCCCGCCCGCGGTGACGGTGGCGGCGGGCGGCGACCGGCTGTACGAGCTGACCGACGCGCTGCGGGCGGCCGGCGTCACCGTCTCGGACATCCGGACGGTCCAGCCGGACCTCGAAGAGGTGTTCCTCGAACGCACCGGGACCGGGCTCGGGGGTGCGTCCCAGTGAGCGGGGACGCGCCGCCCGCGGACGCGTCGACGGCGACGGCGTCCGGGGTCGACGACGAGCCCCGACCGGCCACCTACTACCACCTCGCGCGGGCGGTCCTCTACCGGGAGTTCCTCATCTTCGTGCGGTATCCGGCCAACGCGATCGGGGGGATCGTGGTGTCGCTGTTCTTCTTCGCCGCGCTGTTCCTCGGCGGCCAGCTGCTCGCGGGGCAGGCGCTCGCGGACTCGATCGAGGGGATCGTCGTCGGCTACTTCCTGTGGACGCTGTCGGTGGGCGCGTACTCGTCGGTGTCGAACGACATCGGCAGCGAGGTACAGTGGGGGACCCTCGAACGCCACATCACCACGCCGTTCGGCTTCGCGCCGGTCGCACTGCTGAAGGGGGTCGCGAAGGTGGTGCGGACGTTCCTCACGAGCGCGGTGATCCTCGCGGTCATGCTCCTCGCGACCGGGACGCGACTGAGCCTCGCGCCGGTGACGGTGGTCGTCGTCGCCGGCCTGTCGATCGTCTCGGTGCTCGGACTCGGCTTCGCCGCGGGCGGCGTGACGGTGCTGTACAAGCGGATCGGCAACTGGCTCAACCTGCTCCAGTTCGGGTTCGTCGGGCTGATCTCGGCGCCCGTCTTCGACCTCCCGTGGACGCGCGTGCTCCCCTTAGCGCACGGCAGCGCCATGCTCCAGCGCGTGATGGTCGACGGCGTGCGGCTGTGGGAGTTCCCGCTCGCCGACCTGGCGCTGCTCGTCGCGGTCGCGGTCGGCTACCTGGTCAGCGGCTACCTCGTCTTCCAGCTGGCGACCCGGCGGGCGCGGCGGCTCGGCGTGCTCGGCGACTACTGACTCACGGGTCGCATCGCCGCGCTCGGCGGCCTCAGCGGAATTCCGACGCGGCGTGCGTCACGCGGACGCGGTCGACTCCGACTCGTCGCCGCGGGGCAGCCCGAACTCGACTTCGATCCGAACCGTCTCGTAGGGCACATACGGCCGCTTCGCGCGGCCGTCCGCCTCGAAGTGGACGATGTCGTAGTCGGCCAAAAGCGACAGGTCGTCGTGGACGACGTGGACGTCTCGGTCGAGCCGGTCCGCCAGCGCGCGGATGCTCTCGGGCGGTCGTTCCATCACCGCCTCCAGCAGCTCCATCCGGCGGTCCGTGAGCAGCTGGCGGAGCCGCGCACGGTCCTCGAAGTTGACCACGTGCGGGACTGCCTCGCCGTCCTCCCAGCGCTCGGCGCGCTCGATCGCCGCCGTCTGTGCCTGTTCCGCCGGTAGCGACGTGATACGGAGCGTCGACGGGTACTCGGCGTCGCTCGGGTCCGGTGTAAATTCGTCGTGGGTGGGGTCGGTATCAGTCGGTTCGTCGGTCATGGATCTCGTTTACCTCGGATTGGAAGTCGTCGATCAGGTCCGCGAGACCGGTGAAGTCCAGTTTCGTGACTTCTCCAGTGTGCGTGTGCCGATGGTGTCGCCCGACGTCTCGGTGGTGCGGCGCGTTGTCGTACCGGAGTAGCGTGTCGCCGTCGGCGTCCATGTCCTGGAAACTGTACTTCACGCCCTCCGGGTACTCCTCGCTTTCCGGGACCTGCCACGCGATCATCTCATACCGACTGCCGTCCGATTTCTCGGACTCTTCCCGGTACACGACCGTAGCGGGCATCTGTCTCGTATGTTGTGATACGAACTCAACAATGTTAACGCTTATTGTTGTGTTTCGACCACAACGACGATCGCGGACATCGCCGTCGCCGCAGGGTTGTAGTCAGAATCACCGCACGGTGTTCGCCGCGCTTTCTATCGGTCCTCGTCCGGCTCCGCGGCGAGCGCCTCGTCGCGGAGTTCGCGGCAGCGCTCGCCCGTGATCTCCAGTTCGGGGACTGGCGTCGGGTTCCCGTCCGCGTTGACGGCGACGAACACGAAGTACGACTCGGTGGTGAGCTCGCGCTCGCCCGTGCGGGGCGACTCCCGGTACGCGCGGATCCGCGTCCGGAGGCTCGTGCGCCCGACCGCGTACACGTACGACTCGATGACGCAGGTGTCGCCCTGCGGGACGGGCCGCTTGAAGTCGAGCCCGTTGATCTTGGCCGTGACGCAGGTCTCGCCGGCGGCGCGCATCGCCGACATCGCGCCGATCTCGTCCATCCACTTGACGACGTTCCCCCCGTGTGCGGAGGCGTAGTTGTTCGTGTGGGTGGGTTGGACGCGCTGGCGGTTCTCGATGTACGTGTCGCTGACGCTCGGCATGGTCGACCGTCGCGCGGCCGCGGGAAAAACACCGGTCCTCGGGCCGGAAAGTCCCCGCGCCGGGCGTCCCGGAGGGCCCGAGCTCACCTCGGCGGCCCCGCGGCCCAGCCGAATTATCGTTTCGTGTAATTCGGCCTTTACTCCTAAATAGGGTAGTTTTCTTCGGACGAACAACGGATGATGAACGCGATTACCGCGCGGTACGGTCGGCGGGTCGGCGCGGCCGTCCTCCTGACGCTCGCCGTGACGCTCGGCTTCGTCGCCCTCTTCGCGGGACACGTGGCGACGGTCGGGACGGCGGCGGCCGCGACGGCGGCGCTGACGTCGGTCGGCGTCGTCGTCACGCTGAACCTCGGACTGCTGGGCATCGTGCTGGTCGGCAACGTCGCGGTCGAGCTGCGGCGGCTGACGGAGACGGCCGAGGCGGTCGGGCGCGGCGAGTTCGACGCGCGCGCCACGTCCGACCGCGGCGACGAGATCGGGCGCCTGTTCGACGCCTTCGACGAGACGCGGCGGTCGCTGCGGGACGCGGTCGCCGAGTCCGAACGGGCCCAGAGCGAGGCGGAGACGGCCCGCGCGGAGGCCGAGGAGCTGTCGGACACCCTCATCGAGCGCGCCGAGGAGATCGGCGGCGCCATGGAGGACGCCGCCGAAGGCGACCTCACGCGGCGGCTCGACGCGGACGGCGAGGTCGACGCGATCCAGCGTATCACGGCGGCGTACAACGAGATGACCGGCGGGCTCGCGACGACGATCGAGGACATCCAATCGTTCGCGGGCGACGTCGAGGCGACCAGCGAGGAGATGGCCGCTGAGGCCGACGAGGTCGCGGGGCTGAACCGGGAGGTGGCCGACGAGATGCGCGAGCTGGCCGACGAGCTAGACGAGCAGACCGAGCGGTTACGGGAGACGGCCAACGACACCGACGACTTCTCGGCGACCGTCGAGGAGATCGCGTCGACGACCGACGAGGTGGCGGGCGACGCGAGCGCCGCGGCCGAACTCGGCGCGGAGGGCGAGGAGCGGGCGACCGAGGCGGTCGAGGCGATCGTCGCGATCGGCGACCTGCTCGAGGAGCTCGACGACCTCGTGGCCGGTCTCGACGACCGGATGGACGGCGTCGCGGAGACGACAGACGTGATCGCGGATATCGCCGAGCAGACCAACATCCTCGCGCTGAACGCCTCGATCGAGGCGTCGCGAGCGGGCGGCGACGGCGACGGGTTCGCGGTCGTCGCCGACGAGGTGAAGGGGCTCGCCGAGGAGACGCGCGAGTCGACGACGGAGATCGAGGCGACGATCGGCGAGGTGACCGAGGACGTCTCCGCGGTCGCGGGCGAGATGGACCGGACGATGACGGAGCTCGACGAGACGACGTCGGCGGTGCGCGCCGCGGGCGACGCGATCGAGGAGCTCACCGGCACGGTCGAGGACGTCGACGTCGCGATGGGCGACATCGCGCGGGCGACCGACGAGGGCGCCGAGGGGATCGAGTCGGTCGCGGCGCGCGTCGAGGCGGTCCACGGCTCGGCGACCGACGCCGCGGACCGCGCCCGGTCGCTCGCGGAGACCGCCGACGAGACGGCCGAGACGGTGGGCGACCTCGCCGAGACCGCGACGGCGCTATCGGAGCGCACCGCGTCGCTCACCGAGCGGCTCGCCCAGTTCGAAACGCGGGCGGACGCGGACGGTACCGGCGGAGGGGTCGCGGCCGCCGCGAGCCCGGTCGCCGGCGACGCGGAGGTGAGCGCCGATGATTGAGCCGTCGACGGTGCGGTTCGCCTCCGCGGGGATCTACGCCGTCTCCGCGGTCGTGCTACTCGTGCTGGCGCGGCGCAAGCCGGCCGACCTCCGGCGGTACTGCTACCCGTTCGTCGCGGTCGTCGCGTTCGCGGGCGTCGGGATCGCGAGCTGGGGCGCCGGGATCGGGACGTTCGACGTCGGGTCCGGAACGCTGGAGGCCGGGCAACTGCTCAGCGACTACGTGGCGTACCCCTTCCTGTTCGGGTTCGCGGCGTTCGTCGCGGGGGTGAGCCGGTGGTACGTCGGGGGATCGTCGCGATCACCGTCGTGATGCGGGTCGGGTACGACTTCGCGGAGGTGTTCGCGGGCCCGCTCGCGACGGCGGGCACCCTCGGAATCCTCGCCGGCTACGTGACGCTCGTCGGGCTGTTCTTCGGGCCGGTGGCGAGCGCGGCGGCGCGGCAGGCGCCCGAACGGGAGCTGTTTTATAAGAAGACGCGGAACCTCGCGCTGTTCGCGTTCGGCGTGCTGATCGCGTGGGCGATGCTCCAGATCGCCGGGCTGTTCGATCAGTTCACCGCGACGGTGACCTTAGAGTATCTCGATCTCCTGCTCCGGGTCGGGTTCGCGGGCTTCGTGTTCGCGAACGTGGAGACGCTGGCGGCGGAGGCGGGGTCTGGGGGCGACGCCGGTACCGACACGGGTCTGTCGGCGTCTCACACGGCGGCGGGAACAGGCGCCGACTGAGTCGACGGGACTCTCATTTCACGCGAATCCGCTGCTACGTCGGCCGACCAGGCTAAATAGTTCGCCGACACCAGAATTATATAGTCGCTGCCGCTACTGACGAGTATGCCTGCCGACGAGCCCGGCGAGGAGTTCGGACTCGCCGAGGGGTTCAGCGCGGACCTCGACGCTAAGCCCGCCGACGAGCGCGTGTACCGGGTCGCGCTCCAGTTGTACGAGCCGGCGGGCGTGTCGACAATCGCTGAGCGCGCCTCGTGCGCCCCGGACACCGCTCGGCGGCACCTCAAGCGGCTGGCCGACATCGGCGTCGTCGAACGCGTCTCGGAGTCGCCGCTCACGTTCGCCCGCAACGAGTCGTACTTCGAGTGGCGTCTTCGGAATCGGCTCGAAGCCCTGCCACGCGACGAGCTTCACGAGAGGCTCGCCGAGCTCACCGAGCGCGAGTCCGCGTTCCGGGAGCGCTTCGACGCCGAGTCACCGACCGACGTGGACGCGTTCGACCACGCGGAGTACGACGACGTCGAGACGGTGTGGCTCGCGTTGAGCGAGTGGCACACCGTCAGGGAACGGATCGACCGGCTGGAGGCGGTCCGCCGCGATCGCGGTTCGGACTCGTTTCGTGAGGAGAACGCCGCGTGACCGGTCTTGACCGGTCGCGATCCGTCGACGAGGCGACGCTTCGCTATCTCGCTCGGGCGTTCGGTCGACGGGACGAGGTGCGCCAGACGTCGCTGTTCCCGTCGAACAAGCTGGAAAGCCTTGTCGTCACGCTCGACGTCGAGTACTATCCCGAGTCAGTCGACGGCGTCTCGCTCGAAGTTCGCGCGTACACGAACGGTGACTTTCACGTCTCGTACCACGGGATGCGCGCCGGCGACCGGCAGCAGTGTCGATGGGACCGCCACGACCAGCCGCACAACACGCGGGACCACTTCCATCCGCTGCCGGACGCCGAGACGACAGCCGCGGTCGACCGGGGGTACGCGACGGACCTCACGCGTGTCATCGAGGGGACTGTGCTGCCGTGGGTCGACGAGCGGGTCGGCGAGCTGTGGGAGTCGGGCACGATCTAATTATGTGGGCGATAATATTATCGCGTTCATAATGCTCTCGAGCACGATATCCTCAGCACGTATATCTGTGCCAGCAAAATATATGTGTTTTTAGGACGAAGCGTAGCGTATGACAGACGAGCCACCGTCCGCTGACGGCCCCGACGAGTTCCCCACCGAGGCGGAGCTGCCGGACGAACCGGTAACCGCGGCCGACGTCGAACCGTTCGCCGTCGACGACGATGATTTCGAGGACGTCGACGAGTTCGCGGCCGCAGAGTGGAAACACGAGACCACTGCGGACGAGCGAATTCGCGCGGTGATCGACAGAACGACGACGCCGAAATCGGCGGGCGATATCGCAGAGACGGCGCTCGTCTCGGAGACAAAAGCCAGGACGGCGCTCAACAAGCTCAGCGAGGAGGGCATCGTCAGAAGTCAGCAGACGGGCTCCGGGAAGTTGTACAGTCGCGACCCGGAGTGGCACCTTCTCAAACAGATCCGGCGGCTCGCCGGGAGCGACACGCTCGTCGACCAAATCCAGCGAATAAAACGGGAACTCGCGGCGTACGAAGCCGAATACGACGCGCCCGATCCGGAGGAGCTTCTGGTTTCGGACAGGGACCTCGATCAGGACGAACTCGACGCCGTCTCTCACTGGCGGACGGCGAAACGAGAACTCAGCCACCTCAGAGCGGCGTACCGCTTCCGAGAAGCGAAGGAGCGGGCGCCGACCGTAACCGAACAGGGAGACGGACGGACGGGGACGCAGACGACCCCCACCGGCGATCAGCTCCCACTCGAGTAATGGGGCTGGGGAACGGTTCGCCGCTCGATTCGGACGCGATCGACGAGAGCGTGGAACAAGTACGCCGACAACTCGGTGACGGCGTCGTCGACGTCCGATTCCGGTATGGGAAGGGACAACCGTTCACGCGGCGGGACGGAGCGGACGTCAGAGCGGCACGAGTCACCGTTACCCCCGGTATCCACGAACGAGGCGGGTACTTCGATATTCAGTGGTGGGAGAACGGCGATTACAAGTACCACTATCGGGAGGACGGACTGGAGTTCAGATTCGGGCGGGAAGCGGCGAACGAAGCCACCCCGAAGCCGGTCCGGCATTTTCATCCGCCGCACGACCTCGATGTACATCGGCGATCCTGTATCGGCATTGAACGACCGCCCGAACTCGTCACGATCGCCGTGCTGAAGACGTGGTGGACGGGGGTCGAGAACGGTGACGAGAGCCTGGTGAACGCGCAGGACGGCTTGCCGTAGTCTCGGAACGCCTACACAGGTGGTCAGCCTTCCCGGCCTATCCGTATTGTCACCGATCACCAACCCAGTCACTGTCAATCCGGGCGGATGCTTTTTATCAGCATTCACCGATGCCCGTTCATGGGCCTGTACGACGACGTGCTGGTCGCGGATGGGGTCAGGCTGCCGAGGTTTCCAGCCGACGCCAGCCCGTCCGATATCGAGTGGCAGACGAAAGATATCGGTCGGCCAGCCATGCAAGCGTACAAGCTGACCACAGACGGACGGCTCCTGCGACGCGAGCGGGAGTTCCGTGAGAAGACGCCCGAAGAAAAACAGACAGCGGCCGCCGACCACGGCTTCGACTCGTGGGAGGCGTACGTCTCGTTTTGTGAGGACGCAACCCCAGATGAGCGCATCCAACGTGGTATCGGCCTTCGAGCGCCGGATCCCCAGACCCTCGACGAGGAACTCTGGCTCGACCACAACATGCACGGCAGCTTCGAGTTTCACGGCCGGAGCGACGATATCGAAGACGAGTTCTACTGGTCGTACGAGGCACGGTTCACGCGTGGAGCCCTCGACGCGATTGTCTTTCTCGGCGAGCGAGGCGGCGGTCACCCCGATGACTACCGGCCCGACGCGCCTGTCCGCGTCGAGTTTTCGTGACGAGCCCAGCTGAACGGTACTCGCGACCCGGAAGCTCACACGACGAGCGCGATTCCGCCCCCACCAATGATCGCGAGCGCCCCGAGCGCGAAACACACCGTCGCGAACGGCACGCGCTCGACGACGCGCATGAGCGCGTCGATTGTCAGGTAGCCGACGACGGCACTCACGCCGAGCGCGACCGCCGCGGGCACAGGCGCGATCCCGGGAAGCCCGCCCGCGCTGGCGACGGTGAGCGCGGCCGCGCCGACGCTCGCGGGAATCGACAGCAGAAAGGAGAGCCGGAACGCGGTCGGCGGGTCGTAGCTGCGGAACAGCAGCGCGCTCGCCGTCACCCCGGAGCGGGAGATACCGGGCAGGATGGCGAACCCTTGCGCGCTGCCGACGAGAATCGAATCGACGAGCGAGGGCGTCTCGCGGCCGCCCATGCTGACGTCGTCTGAGGCCCGCTGGAGGAGTCCGGTGATCACCAGCAGGACGCCGATGACGGCGATGAAGACGCCGCCCGTGAGATCGCTGACGAGATCGACGGCGAGGACGTACAGCGGGATGCCGACGAGCCCGGTGAACAGCGACGCCACGACGACGTACGTCGCAATTGCGTGGTCGGCGTCGTACGCTCTCGTGGGTCGCCACCCGGGGAGTGTTTTGAGGATGGTCGCGATCTCTGCGCGGTAGTAGGTCGCGGCCGACAGCGTCGTGCCCAATTGGAGGAACAAGGCGAGCTGGACGGCGACCGCGGGATCCGTGCCGACGAGAGTGAGCACGAGCGAGAGGTTCCCCTGACTCGAGACGGGGAGCCACTCGACGACGCCCTGAACGATCCCGGCGAGGATGGCGATGAGCAGCTCCGTGGTGGTCACTATCGACATCGGAGGCGGGTGGACAGGTAAAAGGCGACGATTATGGGTTCTGCTCGGCAGGTGTCTGGCCGTCAGTGTTCGCGTCCTGTTCAGGTGGGTGGGGATCGTCAGTATCGGGTGCTGTGAGATCGCGTTTGCCGTCGGTTGAGGCCGAGCCCGACTCCGACTCGTCCGGGGGCTCGGGGGGTTCGAGTGCGGCAACCAGGAGTTCAACCGGCCGCGTCTCGCGGAGCGCCGCCCAACTCCGGCGTTCACGCGTCGCAATCACGCCCGCGACGACGAGCCCGGCCGCGAGGCCGAGCCGTGTCGTGCCGAGGGTTCCAGCCGCGATACTCACGAGTGCGAGGAGCAGGCCGACAGTGAGTACTGCGAGGCCGCCCACAACTGCCGGCGCTGCCAGTGTGTACGAAACACCTGTGCGGGCCGCCGTTGCGATCCGGGAGTCTTCGAGTGCGGGAAGGAGGCGATCGAGAATCGCATCGAGGAGACGGATGAACGGGCCGACCGTCCACGTTTCCCGCAGGTCGATGACGATCACCTCCGGGTCTGGCTCCGCGGTGAGCCAACGGTACAGGTAGGAGCTACGCACGGCTGCTGCGGTCCGCTCCCACAGGCGGCCGAGACGTGACTCGCGGGCCGCCCGCCGCATCCTACTACCGGTCGGCGTGCCCGCCTCCGTCTCGTCACTCATCTGAATTGATCTTCGGGTGGGCGCTCATGTGTGTTGCGGCTGGGGCGAACCGATAGGGTAGGTCACCGCTCCACGGAGACGACCGTCGCCTCCACGGTGACCGTGCCGAGATCGAGTGCGACGGTCGATCCCTGGCGGATCTGGTCCCCTTTGAACGCCAGCCCGCTTGGCGTCTCTCGGAGCTGGAGGTCCGCGGTGATCGTCACCTCGCGGTCCACCGGGTGGTCGACCACGTTGACGCTGCCGTTCTCGCCGGTGGTGATGATGAGCGACGGCTCTGTTTCGACACCGGTGACCCGGGCCACGGTGGTGTCGCCGGCGCGTTCGACCATCCCCGGCTCGATGGCGTCCGCGAAGTCCTCGCGAACGTCGTCCATCCGAAGCGTCACCGTCCGGGTGGTGGTCTCGCCAAGGCTGATGTCGCCGCCAACCTGCTCGATCCGGCCGTCAAACGTGTACTCGCTCGTCGGGAGCGACACCGTCTGCCCGCGCCTGACCGGCGTGCCGCCAAACCGGAGCCGGTCCTGCTGGCGGTGGCCGGTGAGTGTCGCCTCGACGAGCAGCTGTCGTTGAGTGGGTTGGTCAGTTGTGTAGGTGGTGACGTTGTTGATGCGGGCGACTGTGCGGTCGCTGAGGCGGATCTCGTCGCCGGGGGTCACATCTTCTGCGGTGCCCGCATCGACCTGACTTGAGAGCAACACGCGCTGTTGTTCGGTCGTGAGTGCGTCGCTGTCGCCCACGTCACGGATCTGGCCGTTGACCTGGTAGCGGTCGGTGGTAATGTCGAGGGTGCGACCGAGTCGCGGCGGCGCGCCGCCGTAGATGAGACTGTCTTGGTTGTTGAGTTCGCCTTCGAGGGCGACGCGGAGGATGACGCGGGTATTGGCTCCCTGTGGCGTGAGATGAACGTCCGTGATCCGGAGCGTCGACGCCCCGTCGGGGCTGTAGGTGTCGCCTTCCTCGATTGCGTCGACGATGTACGGTGAGACGGTGCCGACATCGAGCGTCGCGTACGTCGTGTCCGTTTCTGGAGCCGGTGCCGGATCGTCCGTGAGAACGAACGCGGCACCGGAGACGACCACGGCGGCAATTAGTAGGACAACGAGCGCGTCGATGACGTTGACGGCGCCGAACAGCCGTCCTTCGTCGTCGATCAGTTCCATGGAGGTCCCTCCGAGCGCGGCATTATCACGGATAACCAAAGCACGGGTAAAAAGCGTATTCGTTCGCTGGTAACTGCCAGCGGGGCGAACCCGCAGCCTTTAGTCGGTCTTGTGCGAGGATGTGAGCACCATGGATCGGCTACGGCTCCCGCTTGTGCCGCGCTCGCTTCGGCTGGTGGGCGTCGTCGCGGTCGCGGCGACAATCCTGTATTTTTCAGTGTTCACGCCGCCCGGCAGCGGTGTGATCCGGACCGGGCCGCTCGGGCTTTTGCCGTACAGTACGTGGCTTCACGCGTTGGCGTACGCCGGGCTGGCGGTGACGCTCGCGTACGCGCTTCAGGATTGGCCGTGGCGTGACCGAACAGTGTTGCTGGTCGTGTTTCTGGTTGCCGTCGGCTACGGCGCCGGTATCGAGTTACTCCAATCGACACTGGACACGCGGACGGCGGACTTCGGTGATTTGCTTGTGAACGCCGTCGGGGCTGCCGTCGCGGCTGTGTGTTGGCGCGTCCTGACGCGGTGGGTGCGATTCTACCGTGTGCGCCGCCTGACCGAACTCGAAACACCTGTCTGACGGAGTTGCGGTGGGATGTGACCACCAACCGGTATTCACACATTTCACAAGAGGTGACGGCTCAGCAACTATGATGTCGCAGCTAGGCGTCTGATTCGACCGTTTCCTGTGTATCTTCCTCGCTCTCGACCTCACCGCGGAGGCGACGCTCAGCCTCGTCGCGGTCCTCGGGGTAGCCAACGTCGATACGCCAGCCATCGAGGCCGATGGCATCGATAGTGCGGCCGGACTGGATGAGAAGATCGATCGCGTCGCTGATCTCGTACTCGTCGCGGTTCGACGGCTGGACGAGGTGACAGGCGTGGAAGATGGCGGGCGAGAACGTGTAGAAGCCCGTCATCACGAGGTTGCTCGGGGGTCCTCGGGCTTTTCGACGACGTCCGTGATCTCCCCGTACTGGTTGGTGTCACAGACGCCGTAGCGGCTGGCGTCTTCCCAGGGGACTTCCTCGACGAGGAAGGCGGCGTCCGCGCGCTCTTCGCGCTGGCGCCGCACCACGTCCTGAAGGTTCGCTTGGAAGATGTTGTCACCGAGAATGAGCATGAAGTCATCGTCGATGTGCTCTTCGACCGTGAGCAGTGCGTGGGCGAGCCCCTTCTGCTCGCGTTGGTGGGTGTACGTGATTGGGACGCCCTCGTACTCATCGCCGTAGTGGTCGATAATTTGTTCTTTCATATACCCCACGACGACGACGAGGCGGTCGGCCCCGAGCTCGATCAGCTGGTCGAAACAGTGGGTGATCAGCGGCTTCCCGTCAACTTCGACCATCCCTTTAGGCTTGTCGTCGGTCAGCGGGCGGAGCCGCGTCCCTTTCCCGGCGGCGAGTACCACTGCGTCCATACCTCGAATTCTGCCAGCCACCCGCAAAGCCGTTTCGGGTCGCCATAGTGTCACGACCGGATCCCAGCGGTTTTGCCCCCGCTGTGTGTGGTCACGCGTATGAACGTCAACGTCGTCGGCAGCGGCTACGTCGGGACGACACTCGCGGCCTGTCTGGCGGATCTTGGCCACGAGGTCACGGCGATCGACATCGACCAGTCGGTCGTCGACGCGATCAACGCGGGTCACGCCCCGCTTCACGAGCCCGGGCTTGACAAGCTGCTCGCCGAACACGTGGGCGAGCGGCTTCACGCGACGACGTCCTACGACGATCTCTCGGAGGCGGACGTCACGTTCCTCGCAATCGGGACGCCCTCGGAAGCTGATGGTAGTATCGACGTAGGCCCGCTGTCGGCAGCCGCGGAGATGGTCGGTGAGGCGTTGGCTGGGGCCGATCGGAACGGGGAGCATCTGGTCGTCGTCAAGTCGACGATCACGCCGCCCGGACTCGCGGAGATCAGGGATGCGCTTGTGGCTGGGCTCGGTGACGGTGGGGGTGATGTTGGCTTTGCGACGAATCCGGAGTTCCTCCGTGAGGGGACAGCTGTCTCGGACTTTCAGGACCCGGATAAAATCGTCTTCGGCACGGAGTCCGACACTGCGCTCGCAACCTTAGAGGAGCTGTACGCGCCGCTGATCGAGACGAGCGACAGCCTGGTCGTCCGGACGGATCCGGCGACCGCGATGATGATCAAATACGCCAACAACGCCTTTCTCGCGACGAAGATCTCGCTGGCGAACGACCTCGGCAACATCTGTAAGGAGTTCGGGCTTGACGCCTACGAGGTGATGGAGGCGGTAGGACTCGACGACCGCATCGGCGAGCAGTTCCTGCGCTCGGGGGTCGGCTGGGGCGGAAGCTGTTTCCCCAAAGACGTCGCCGCGCTGATCGCGGCCGCGCGGGAGGCCGGATACGAACCGCCGCTGTTGAACGCGGCCGTCGAGGTGAACGACCGCCAGCCCGAACGCCTGCTCGCGCTGCTCGACGCCCACGTCGACGTGGCCGGCGAGCGGGTGGCCGTGCTCGGCCTCGCGTTCAAACCGGGCACCGACGACGTGCGGAACTCGCGGGCAATTCCGCTGATCGAGGGGTTACAGGCACGTGGCGCCGAGGTGGTTGGATACGACCCCGTTGCGACCGAGACAATGCGCGAGCGATTCCCTGATATCGAGTACGCGGACTCGGCCGCGGACGCGCTCGCGGGTGCCTCGGGCGCAGTCGTCGCGACCGACTGGGATGAGTTCGCGGCGCTCGATGAGGAGTTTGACGCGATGGCCGAGGCCGTGGTAGTGGATGGCCGACGAATCATCAAGCGTCGTGCGGGGATCACCTACGAGGGGCTGACGTGGTGAGCTCCGCACACGCAGCGAGTGTAGCGACCGTTCCCACTCAGTAGGGACCGCGCTCACTGGCCCGTCTCGAGATCGTCCTCAAGTGTTCACGCCGCCGACGTGGCGGGTTCAAGTCCTGTCGCCGAATCGGGCGCCCCACAGGTGGGGAGACTCGGCTCGGTCGCCGCAGGTGCGAGTCGATCGATGCGAACCGTGTACGACGCCACCACGGCACCGACACACCACTCTTTCAACTGAAGCCGATCGAATCCGTCGATTCGGTCGGGAGTCACACACCATCGTTTCACGTGAAGCGACTCGGTGGTCGTGCTTCCGTGACGGCCGCCCACCCATCCGATCCGAAATTCGGTCGGTTTCGCGCTTCCGGTCGCTCTCCGGACAGTATTCACTTGAAACGGTGGTGTGTCCCAGTACATACGTAGACAACGAATCCGCAGCTGTCAGAAGCGACGGTCCGCTCGTAGACGGCGGTCGAGATCATACCGCGCGGTTCCGGAACGGTCCTTCCTTCCTCGGGTGTGTTACTATCGAATCGGTCGGCCGGGAGTCGAATTCACCGCTCGTTCATCGACGCGATCTCGCGGATCGCGTTCGTCTCGGCGTCGAGCCGGAGGGCGTCTTCCATCGCCTCGATCGCGCTCTCGAAGGGGACGTCCAGCTCGTAGCTGTAGTAGTTCCCCCGCGAGCCGCTTCGGTTCTCCTCGGCGGAGAGGATACCGAGCATCCGGAGATCCGAGAGGTGGCTGTGGACCGATCGCTGCGAGAGCGTGTCGACTCCCGACGAGTCACAGAGTGCGGTGTACTCCTCGTACAGCTCTCGGGTGCGGCACGGGGTCTCTTGTTTGGCGGCCTTCGAGACGACCGCGAGCAGCGCGAGCCGGCCGTGCGTGGTCAGATCCCGCATCCCTTCTTGAACTCGCTCCTGTTCGAGTCGGGAGCGAGCGCGTTCGACGTGGTCCTGTTCGATTCGGTCGCAGTCTTCGTTCTCCGCGATCTCGCCGGCGAGTCGGAGGAGATCGAGGGCCTGTCGAGCGCTCCCGCTGTCGCGGGCCGCGAGCGCGGCGCAGAACTCCAGTACGCCCGAGCCAACCGCGTCGTCGACGACCGCGACCTCGGCCCGGGACCGGAGGATGTTCTCGAGTTCGGGCGCGTCGTACGGCGGGAACTGGAGCTCCCGCTCACAGAGCGTGTCCTGAACGCGCGGGTCTAGCTGCTCGCGAAAGGTGAAGTCGTTGCTGATGCCGATGAGCCCCACGGCGGTGTCCTCGAGATTCCCGTTCGCCCGCGCTCGCGGAAGTTCGTACAGCAGTTCGTCGCGGTCGCCGATCGAGTCGACCTCGTCTAAGACGACTAGGACCGTTCCGCCGAGGGCTTCGAGTTCCTGATAGAGCTTGTTGAACACCGTTTGTTGTGGATACCCAGTCGAACTGATCTCATTGCCGACCGGACGGAGCTCGTTCACGAGTTCGACGGCGACCTGGTACGAGGAGTTCAGCGTCTTACAGTTCAGCGAGACGACGGAGAGGTCGACGTCGTCGTACGCCTCGACGTCCTCTTGGAGTCGTCCGAGGAGGTAGTCGGTGACCGCCGTCTTGCCGACGCCGGTGTTCCCGTAGAGAAAGACGTTGTTCGGCTCCCAGCCGTCGACGACCGGCTGGAGCGCCTCCATGTACTCCTCGATCTCCTCGTCGCGCTCTTCGATCGTCTCCGGCCGGTAGGACTCCCCCAGCGCGTCCTTGTTTCGGAAGACGGTCCCCTTCCGCTCGAACCGATGCATATCGCATTTTCTCTCAACTATATTTATAAAACTACCTTTTCAACTGTTTCAAGTGAATGCTATAGACACACCACTGCTTCAAGTGAATGGCCGTCTTTCGCGACCCGACCACCGACGTGGTCCCTGACGCCCCGCCTCCTCCCCGAACTTCACTCGAAATAGTGGTGTGTCTGTGTGGTTCGGAGACGATGGTTCCGGCGCCGGACGCGGACAAGCTAGGTGTCCTCGGAAGGGCGTCAGCACAATGGCTGGCCAAAATACGATCGGTCTGGCCGGTATCGATCCACTCTCTCGAATCCTCAAAAGGGTTCGTCGCTGTCTGTGATATCTCGAAAAGTATCTGTGGCTCTATTGCGCTAAGTATTCCTTACCGGGGCGGCTCTCCCTCGCTGAAAGCATATGTTCCGTTCTAATACAAACTTGGTCGAAATTCGAGCTGATCGAAGGATCCAACGATGAAAGTGAGTATCATCACCCCCGTATTCAATGAGCCGCGTATTCAGCGGACATTCGAGTCTATTCTCTCACAACGAGATGTCCCTGATATTGAAATCATCGTCGTCGATGCAGAATCAACGGACGAGACACCGAATATCATTGAAGACTATGCTGACTACATCGATGTTCTCATTCGCGAATCCGATGACGGCGTCTACGATGCGATGAACAAGGGAATCGGGCGTGCTAGCGGGGACATCGTTGGGATCCTCAATGCGGATGATCGATATCACGATTCTACCGTACTTCGTTCTGTAGTCGACGCCTTCGAAACGAGTGGTGCCGAGCTCTGTTACGGTGATCTCGTATACGTCAATGACGACGACGAGGTAGTGCGGCACTGGCAGAGCGGCGACTACCGTCCACGAAGGTTCTATTATGGGTGGATGCCGCCGCATCCGACAGTGTTCGTTAGAGGGGACGTCTACGAGCGGTTCGAACCGTTTGACCTCAATTTCTCCATCGCCGCCGATTACGAACTGTTGCTTCGACTCTTATTACGCCACGACATCTCGGCGACGTATCTCGATAAGGTTCTCGTTCGGATGTCTTTGGGTGGAAAAAGCAATGAATCACTTACGAACATCGCTAAAGCCAATATGGAAGTTTACGAATCTTGGCTGAAGAACGATTTGCGCGGAGGCCTCCACGTTCCATTTATCAAGCCACTGCGGAAAATACCACAGTACTTCCACAACTATGAGGATGAGATGCGATAAATTCGTGTCCAGCACCTGAATACACTCTGTAACCCCGATCCGAGAAACTGGTTCCGGCAGCTACGGATGAAAACATAGATACAGACAGATGTTTATCACTCGATCAGATGAAACTCGACTCCCAACTCGCAGATCGGCCGGTCTTCGTCACCGGCGCTGACGGATTCGTCGGATCACATCTCGTCGATCGACTCGTCGGTCTCGGGGCAAACGTCCACGTCTTCGTTCGAGCAACCTCTAGTGGAGAATTAAATAATATTCGGCACCACAGGGATGAAATCACGGTACATCGCGGTGATCTCCGAGATAAACTCTCTGTCAGGGAGGCGCTTGGAACACTCAAAGGCCACAGCGATATTCTCATTTTCCATCTCGCTGCCCAAGCACACGTGGGCGAATCGTGGGATCGCCCCTACGAAACCGTCGATACGAACGTTACTGGCACGCTGAATCTCCTCCAGTCGGTCGTCGACCTTGATCTCGATATCGCGAAATTTGACACAGCTGGGACCAGTGAGGAGTACGGAAATGTCGACGAGAAAATGAAGGACAACCATGATTTCAAAGAAGACGGTCGGGTCCTCCTTAGCGAACGGTCACCGGTCAACCCGACGAGCGTTTATGCGACTTCGAAGTTGGCCGCGGACTTCCTGACGATGAACTACCACGACGCGTACGGACTGCCAACAGTCACGACGCGGATGTTCAACAACTACGGCCCTCGACAGAATCCCCGATACATCACGGGGACGATCATCACGCAGGCACTCGAACGAGATATCGTCGAACTCGGGAATCTGACGCCAAAGCGAGACCTGTGTTACGTCGCCGATGGCGTCAGGGGGCACCTCCACGTCGCGCTCGGTGGCTCGGCGGGCGAACAGTACGTTTACGGCCACGGTGAGAACATTTCGATGCAAGAGTGGGCAGACACGATTCTCGAAGTCGGTTCCGAACACGGCTACTGGGAGAACCCTGAAATCGTTCAGGACGACGACCGATTCCGACCGGGGGACAGTGACGTCGAGGAACTTCTTGTCGGATACGAGAAAATCAACGAGGAAACGGGTTGGGAACCAGAGGTATCCTGGCGTGAGGGTATCCGCCGAACAATCGACTGGTACGCGAATAATCCTGACAGCTGGTACGGCCGGGTAGACTGGCGATGAGTCAAGACACCACGGAGTTCTGGGACGGGAAGACAGTGATGGTGACAGGTGGGTCGGGCTTCCTTGGCGGTCACCTCGTTGAGGAACTCCGGACTCGCTCTGATGGCGTTGACATCTTCGTCCCCCGGTCTGACGAGTACGACCTGCGGGAGAAAGCTGATATCCAACGAGCATTTGAGGACAGCGAGGCCGACGTTGTTATCCATCTCGCAGCAACCGTCGGCGGCATCGGTGCGAACCGGAAGAACCCGGGACGATACTTCTACGACAATGCGGTCATGGGGATCGAACTCATCGAGCAGGCCCGTCAGTACGACGTCGAGAAGTGTACCATTCTGGGTACGATCTGCGCCTACCCGGAGGACACACCCGTACCGTTCAGTGAAGAAGATCTCTACGCGGGATACCCCGAAAAGACGAACGCGCCCTATGGCATCGCGAAGAAGGCGCTCCACACTCAGTCGTGGGCCTACCGTGAGCAGTACGACTTCAATAGCATCTACCTTTTGCCGGTGAACCTCTATGGACCACGTGACGACTTCGACCTCGAAACCTCTCACGTCATCCCCGCCATCATCAGGAAATGCGTCGAAGCCAGTGAGCGTAGTGACGACTCGATCACGGCGTGGGGGACGGGCGAGCCGACCCGGGAGTTCCTCTACGTGAAGGACGCGGCGGCCGGTATTCTCGATGCGACTGAGCGGTATAACTCATCGGACCCCGTGAATCTTGGAAGCGGTGAGGAGATATCGATTCGCGAACTTGTCGAGACGATTGCCAACGAGACCGAGTTTGGAGGGGAGATCGAATGGGACACGTCGAAACCTGACGGCCAGCCCCGACGGAAGTTAGACACCTCGCGCGCGAGGGATCGATTCGGCTGGGAAGCGTCCACGGAGTTCCGTGACGGCCTGCGAGAAACGATTGAGTGGTACGAAACACACCGAGGAGAGTTTGATGAGTGAGTGGATCTCTGATGATGTGTGGGAAGCAATCGTCGAAAACATGCCAATCGTCTCCGTCGATCTAGTAGTGGAGTGTCCCGATGGAGTTGTACTCGGGAAGCGAGCTAATGAACCCGCAAAGGGCGAGTGGTTCGTTCCGGGTGGTCGTGTGAGGAAGGGAGAACGGTTGGAGAGAGCCGTACACCGGATCGCTGAGGAGGAACTGGGTATCGGTGTCGAAATTCGAGACTCGCTCGGGGCGTTCCAACATTTCTATGAGACCTCCGAAATTGGTTGCGAGAAGCACTATGTCGCACATGGTTTTCACGTGTGGACGGAGGCCACTAACTTTGATACGGACAAGCAACACAAAGCTCTAGATGTGTTCGAAAGACCCCCTCCGAACCTACACGAATATGTCCGAATGTACATAGACGAGACGAGCTGGAGTGAAAACTCTGAATAGGCGAGTTCAATCACTCAATTGGCGATAGATGTCCGCATACTGGGAATAATTCTCGTACATGTCGAACTGCTCGGCAAAACGCGCTCTTGAAACGGACTCTTCTACGGCGTTGTTGACGGCGTTCGCGAATGCGATATGATCTGTCCGGCCAATTAAGTGACATCCTGGTAGACCCGCGAATGCTCCTTTTATTCCATCCACCTCCGAGGCGATGATAGACGTTTCCATCGCGCACGCTTCTTGAAGAACTCGAGGAGCGCCTTCGGTGCCGGATTTAGACAAAAGAATGACTCCGTCTGCGTCGAACAAAATATCGGGCACGTCCTCAAACGGGACCCGATTAGGATAGAGTATCGTTTTATGTGGGACTTCTTTTTGTAGTTCCCTAAACTGCCGTTCAAACGATTCACTACGGAACTCTCCAATAAATACAAATACGATATCTTCGGACACCTCCGAACTACTCTGATCTAGTAGTTCGAGGACTGTGTCTGGACCTTTCTCTTGAACGAGTTTTCCCAGAAACAGGATAATTCTATCGTTGCTCTCGATGTCGTGTCCCTCACTTGAGAGTAGATCTCTAAGCGCGTTTTCTTTTGTTACGGCCTCCGGATCGAATGTATCGAAATCAACGCCGGTAGGCAAAGTAGTGAACCCCGGATCGATTCCGAATCTTTCACGAACGAATTTAACTTGATACGGTGATTTTGTAACGATATGATTTGCTCTCACGAGGACAAACCGTGTCATTGTTGTAAGGATCTGATATTTGATTCGCGCTCGATACGTACCTTCCTCCTCGATCATCTCGTTATATATTGGTTCTTTCAAACCACGCACACTCACGATTAGTGGGACTGAGAAGAGTTGTGAGACGACTGCTCCCGCGAACCCGCCAAGGGCGTAATCAAACGCATGAATAACTGATGGACGTTCTTGCTTGAATTGGAGATATATCAACAGTAAGACAGCCTGTAAGACGTGTATTGAGAAGACAAATGGCTTTACCCAACTCGGCTTGACGAATGCTCCTCTCTGGGGATACAAATTATATGTCGTCACGCTTTCAATACTCTCATGTTTATTTTTATCGCCGATAGGTTTTGGACGGACGACTACAAGATCGTCGACACTCGCATCAAGAGCTTTGGCCCTCTCATCAAATGTGTTTGGCCAGCCGTTGAGTTTTACCATAAATATTTTGTCATTATTCAATTCCTCACCAGGCAATAGTATGATAGTGTTTCTTCATCGGTCACGTGTAACATGTGAATCACAGATGTTATATCTGTACTTGAATTATTATCGTTTAACATGGCTCAGTTGCCGGACATCGATATATCAAACGTCTTCCTATACATTGGTGACGCAGTGCGATGGGATACACTACCGGAATCATTGGCAGAATGTGGTCAGCTTTATAAGACAATAGCAGCGGGGATTCACACCCCAACAAGTTTCTCATCTATCGTTACGGGATTACATCCACCCCAACATGGAGTTGACCAATTCGGTGATAAACTCGATCCGGCTCTGCCATCACTGTTCAATTTATCTGATGTTGAGGCGCGATTTACTAACACAATAAACGAGAGGTTTAATGAAGAACCAGATGACATGAGTATCTTGGACAGCACATTAGCTACTACCACCTCTCACTCAGATTCGCTATCCGATATTGAAACACCGTTTATATTTGTCGAACGTGGACCAGGGGGACATGCTCCATACGGAGAATATCTAGGAAATGCTTGGGAATATTATCGCGATCGAAAAGGTGCGCCCCAATCCAGGTTTCGGCAAGAATACGAAATTGCTGTTGAGCGTGATATCGAGTACTTCAACAGCCGAGTAGAGCAATTGAAGGCTCGCGGACTTTTAGATGACACTCTAATTATATACACAAGTGATCACGGCGAACTCCTTGGTGAAGAAGGCTGCTTAGGGCATAATAGTCCTGTACATCCAAATCTTGCTTATGTTCCTACTGTGTTCTTTCATCCAGATCTAAATAATAAGAGAGTTACCGACGGTGTACTGCGTCATATTGATCTGTTCCCGACTATTTTAGAATTACTAGATGTAAATGATCTACACTTACCAGGACGAGATATAACAACCGAATCTATAGCAGAATGTGGTGCGTGTTTCTATAATAAATCGGTTCTTCCCAGTTCACAAATAATCAATGGTGAACTATCATTTGAATCCGTGTGGGATTATAACGGAGGTTATGTTTTCCCCCAATCTGGAAAGATCAACAGATCTGCTATTCTACTTGGAAAGTTACTTCGAAGTGCTAAGCGAGAATATATGCGTCAGCATCTATTTGATAACGTACCATTCTACCTCTCTGGACCTCGTGAATATGGAAACACTGAGATGAGTATAGATTCATGTAGATCATATTTAGATCGCATAGAAAAGCCAGCACACACAGAGAGCGATTCAAGAAACCTAGAACAGAGCACCGAAGAAAGGCTGCGAGAGTTAGGGTATCTTCAATAGATAATTGTACTACTAACAATGAGAGGCAAATATAGCAATGACAACTCGTTTACTTACGTATTATGTCGTTCAACCTCATTTGGTGACGGTAGCTGGTCACAAACTATCACAGCTCAATCCAAATGTACTTAAACTAAAATGTTAGATAATCGAGTCAAGTTCATTAAGAATAGTGATTTAGCCACTGTTAAAGTAACATATGGGTATTATGGACAACATTGAAGTCTGTATGCCTACTTGGAACAGCGAGGATGTTATCTCAGAATCATTGAACAGTCTTAGGGAAAGTGAACTGGTCTCAGAAATCACAATTCAAAAATTAATTATCATCGATAATTATAGCTCCGATAATACTGTGGATATAATAGAACAATGTGCTGATGAATTCGGCTGGGATGTCTTGGTAATCCAATCAAAATCTAATTTGGCGCAAGCAAGACAAGAGGCGATCAATAATGTAACATCAAAATGGTTTTTGTTTCTTGATGATGACGTTCTAATTTCTAAAGACTTTTTGACAACGATTGAAAGTTCTATTTCCCCACTAGTCGGTGGTGTACAGGGTATTAAAGAATCTAATACGTTGGGTGACCCGCACAATTGGGTCCGATGGAGAGCTCATAGGGGAGGTACTCATTCAACGGTAATCCGTCACCAAGCAGTAAAAGACATCGAGATACCAAATGAATTAGATGTCCTCGAAGATGAATATATCCGACAACATGTTGAAAAGAACGATTGGTTATGGTTATTCAATCACCAAGTACCATTTGAGCACAACGATATGGGGCGCCATCCTGCGACTTTTCACCAAGGGTTCTTGGGCGGAAAATATGGGTTAATGACATGTTATCTCACAATTAGAGCTCTATTAGCTTCGATCCAACGGAAGGAATTCACAGAAGCCTGCGAATTTTTCAACCAATTAGTAGGATGGACTGTTGGTAAGATCTCCTCAAAATTGAGTAGGCGCCTCAATGATTAATATGAAACGCGTATGGGATCTTGACTCAAATAAATTAGCATACATAACCACATCTATTATTTTTCTTACAACTCTCGGATATCTATCATTTGGAAACATTAAAGCTGTAATTTTAGGATATCCAATTATATTTACTCTGGCATGGCTGTATAACAGAATCGTCGCAACAGAAGATTCAAAATGGGTTATATATCTGATCCTACTTCTTCCCACAATATTCCCATTGTTTAAACTACATTTTACAGTCGGGTTTAGCATCTATTTTGTGGTTGGGATCACACTACTTTATTCGCATACCTCCTCAGTGAAACTAGTGATATTCACCTTCGTCTACTTGTTGGGTACATTACTCAACACTTTGTATGATTCGACACCAATAGTTAGTCCAGACGCTGTGAGGTATTTCCGGAGGGTCTCTGAAGATTTCCCAAATCTAATATCTTACTTTTACCATCTCGTTCGATTAACCTCCGACAGTATTATTGAAGTAAATAATGTGTTCTTCACACCCTCCAGCGTGTACGATACATTTCCAATATTATATCTTCCCATTTACAAATCATTTGAACTTGGAAGCCCTCTTTTTATATTGGTGCTTAATACTATACTATGGATATCTACGGCGTTTATGATGAGAGATATGACAAATAAATATTTATCTAGGCACATTCAAGCGTCCGGTGATATCGTATTCTACCTTTTAATGATCAGTCCGACGGCTATGTACTATTCGAGCTCTTTTCTTAAGGATATTACTGCGGTATTCCTTGTAGTGCTTTCTCTACGTCTATATCTAGAGAAGCGGTACCTACTGTTCGTTGTTGTAATAGTGTTTTCTACTACTATACGTCTTTACTCATTCGCGATTACTGGAATATACTTTGGTGTTCTCACGTGGACTCCGCACATACTTCTGATAGGTATTGGTATATCTACCATTTTTATGCTGTGGTTTACTAAGGAAGTCCTGACTATCTTTAATACAATATTGATGGTTGGTTACTTTTTCATAAGCCCAAATCCATTCGAACTCCAAAACTGGATGAACATTGAGGCCACCCCTAGAATCCTTGAGGGATTAATGAATGGTGTATTCCTAACAATTTCGGTTATTTTAGGTCTAGGAAAAAGAACTGATTTGACCTCGTACTTCATCATCTCTCTAGGATTAATCGTGTACGGGCTAATTATGTCTACTATCGGTTTTAATTGGACGGTCAACTTTTTGTCTGAAGCTTATAATTTAGGTACACTAGGTGAACATATTATACGAAAAAAACTACCAGTTGTCCCATTAATTGCTATTTGGATCTCATTTACTTATACTAATTTAAATATTCCTCAGATAAAGTTTAAAATTTGATCTTTTCTCTAACTGTGTATTGTGAACGTGATCCTACGCAACGCACAGTCGCTGGCGTACCAGTGGCGTACGCTCTCTGAACAAAGGGTGTCCAGATATATTGGTCGTTATCGTCCTCGCCGCCTGTAAGACTCTCGATTTTTAATATTATGAAAAGCGAGTCAACGGCCAGTTTGTGTGTCGTGAAGTCAGTATGCCGAGCGGTTAACAATGGGGACAGCGCATGAGTCTGGATCGACCAGCACAGTCCTTGAGCGTACGTATGTGGTAGTTCGAGGAGTTTGGTGTGTTCCGATGCCGCTTCCCCAGACGATGAGCATGACACTGATAGCACAGTGTAAACCCGTATCACAGACGTTCGCAGATTCCCGAAGGGGACCCAACTATATCGACATGAGGATCTCTCAACCGACGGGTAAAGGGTTAAAAAATCGGAAATTTCTTTTGAGCGAGTTGTAACAGACCACGAACTCGATCTATCTCACTCATTTAATCTACGGCCTCACAGTACGTCACACCTATAAAACCCACAAAAAGTGGAATAGTTACAGTCTTCCAGCCAGGAATTCCGTGGCCTGTCGGATCACTTACCGCCGTAAGACTGGCAGCAGAGCTCTTTTGAATAGTGACGCGGCTCGCTTAGCGAACCAGAAGAGTAAGTTAGTCATATTCGATTTTTCACTTCGCTACCATCTTTTTAGTAACGCTATCCTGTCGAATTCTGGGTTCAACAGAGCAGTAAATCAGAGCAAACTTGAACGAGATAGAGCACTACCGGCTCGACTGGATCCTGTACAGCTCAGCGTACTTTCCTCCTCGCTCCACGAGTTCGTCGTGCTGCCCGGTCTCTGTGACCCGACCCTTCTCGATCGTGTAAATCCGGTCTGCGTTTTTCACTGTCGACAGCCGGTGGGCAATTGTCACGATGGCGTAGTCTCGATCCATCTCTTCAATTGCTTGCTGAACTTGCTTTTCCAGATTCGAGTCAAGATCGCTTGTTGCCTCGTCAAGGATTAACACGTCAGCGTCCTCGAGGAGCGCCCGCGCAAGTGCGATGCGCTGTTGCTGGCCGCCCGACAATCGAATCCCGTCGTCTCCGAGAAGGGAGTCGTACCCATCTGGTAGCTCGTTGATAAATTCGTCGACCTTTGCGATAGAGCACACGCGGTCGAGTTCTTTGTCCGACACCTCTCGATTTCCGAGGGTCAGGTTGTACCGCAGCGTATCGTTGAATATAAATGGATCCTGTCTGACCATTGAGAGCCGGTCTCGCCACTCAGTAATGTCCATCTCGTCAATCGGGATTCCATTTGTTCTGATCTCTCCCTCATCGACCGGGTACAGCCGGGCAAGAAGCGAGACAATTGTGGACTTCCCCGCACCGGACTGTCCGACGAACCCGACGAAATCTCCCTTTTCAACGGTGAAGTTGATCCCACGGAGCACCTTCTCCTTACTATCGTACGAGAAGTGAACGTCATCGAATTCAACTTGTTGAATCTCCTCGGGAACTTCTCGGCTCGGTTCGTTTGGCTCTTCGTAGACCTCCAGCTCTTTGATGAACTCCTGGGTCCTCACCAGATGCGGTAAATCGTTTTCAACTTGATAGTAGAGCTTGTTCACATTACTCGCTCTCGGCCCGAGTCGGAACATCGCAAAGAGGAATACGCCCAGTTCTCCGACAGAGAGGGAAGCGAACGTCAACGCCAAGTAGATTAGCACGAACACCGAGACGGCGACTACGAGATTGTAGAATTTGTCGATCGCGGCTTCGTTACGCCGTAGCGTGATCCGTGAGTCCGTATACTGGTTGACTGCCTGTGAGAAGTCCTCAAATAGTTCATCAGCGAGCCCAAAGATTCGCACGTCACGGATTCCTTGGGTACCAGCCTGTGCGGCCTCCTGTCGCCTCTCGTTCGCCTCGGCGACCTCGTCTCCCACTTCGTATCCCGAATCGAGGATGCGCCGGAAGAACACCGTGAACCCACCCAGAACGACTCCGGTGATGATCGTTAGTGCCGGTGCGATGATCAACGCCACGAGGAAATATATCCCAGCCAAAAAGAACTGTTCAAAGGTTTGGATCCCTCGCTGTATAACCCGCCCAGCGTAGTACGTTTGCGTGACGATTGCGTTCAGGATGTCGTCGGATCCTTCCTTGTCGAAATACTCCACACGCGCATTCAATGCGTTCCGAAAAGCCCTGGTTTGGAGATCACGAATGTAGTAGGTCCGCAAGGCTTCTCGAAACCACGCCACGGAGAAACTGGCTGTGTAACGTGCGACCATCACGGCCGACACGCCAACCACGACGTATCCCAGCGTAAACGGAATCCCAACTGCCTGATAGGCTGTGACGAACACCGCGAGCAGTCCTTCCGCCTCGGCGGCGGGATCTTGGAGCTGAACGAGTTCGACAATCGGGAGGATGAAACTCAGCCCGACGCCCTCAAGTACAGCAGCGACGACGCCGAGCACAACAACTGCCGCCGTATATTTCGGATTGTACCTCGCGACATCGCGGAGGGCGTCGAGCTTCTCGCGTCTGGAGACCGGTTCGGGATCTGACGATGACATAGCGGTGAGTTACACCGATTTCCGTTGGCGATCCGAATAATGTCGTCGGTCTCATCTCTCACTCTGACTGCTCTCCACACACACACTTGACGCTCGTCTGAGAGCCTACTTTCTCTTCACCAACTCACTCGCCCGCGCCACGTCCTCCAGCGTGTTCACGTTCACGCGCTCACTCACCCGAACCGTCGCCACCTCGTATTCCGCCCGCACCAACAACCCCACGGCCTCGCTCAACTGGTACTCGCCCTCGGCCGACGGCCGGAGCAGCGCACAGGCATGAAAGACGTCCGCCGGCAGGACGTAACACCCGGTCGTGACGAGCGTCGACGACGGATCGGCCGGCTTCTCGACGATTCCCGTCACGTGCCCCGCCTCGTCCGTCTCGATCACGCCGGTCGTCGCCGCGACCGCGGGCGAAACCTCCTCGACCGCGAGCGCGGCGTCCACCTCCTCGACAGCCGTAACCACGGGCGCGACGCTCCCCCCGAAGACGTTGTCGCCGTTCACGAGCAGAAAAGTCTCGCCCACGTGCGGTTCCGCCTGTAACACCGCGTGCCCGAGCCCCAGCCGCTCGCGCTGGTGGACGTACGTGATCGGAACGCCCGCGAAACTATCGCCGAACCGGTCGACGATCTGCGCTGCCTCGTACCCGACGATCACGACCAGCTCGTCGGCTCCAGCCTCGACCGCCGTCTCGAAGACGTGCGCGAGGAGGGGCCGCCCCGCGACCTCGACGAGTCCCTTCGGTCGGTCCGCCGTCAGCTCGCCGAGTCGACTGCCGCGGCCGGCAGCGGGGATGACCGCGTCCATATGAGAATTTACACACACGAGCCACCTCAAGCCGTTGGTTCGGCTCCTCCGAGACATCGAGCGGTCCGCTATCCGGTTTCGATGCGACCAGCCGCTGTTCTTGTCGATGGTAAAAGCGGCGTTACTGGGACGATAGTGTGTCCGGAACGAGTCGGGAAACGATCCCGTCGAAGTCGTCGTCGAAACTCAACACCCCGTCTATCTCGTGGTATTCGACCATCGCGACGGTCATCGCGTCCGTGAAACTGAGCTCGTGGTCGGCGTACGTCTGGTGGACGGACACGGCACGATCGACAAGCGTCGGAGACGAATGGAGTAGTTCGATGGCCGAGGGGTATCCCGCACCGCGAATGCGCCGTCCCACTTCAAGCCCGGCGTCGACATCTCCTGTCCGCCGCTGCGTCAGCGTGACCGTTTCGTCGTAGACGTAGTCGCTCGTCTTGACCTCCTCCCGCGCCTGAAGACGCGGGAATCCCACCACGGGATTTCAGGCCGAGTGTGGCCCTCTGGTTTCAAGACGCATACGTCCCAAGCGTCTCCTGCTGGGTTTCAGCATCGGCTTGGGTGTCTTGTGGGGCGGTCAAACGCCCCCCATCCTCAGCCGAGTCATTGCCATCCGTGTGTTCTCTTGAATGGCTCTCTCCACTGAGGTAGCGATCTGCGATATTTATTGCGCCGTTCAGGTCCGCTTGGTACTCGCCCATCCAGCAAGCACCGTTCGTACATTTGAACGTCGCCTGTCGCGGGCGGTATCCCACTTCACCGCACGCATGGCACTCCTTCGACGTGTTGCGTGGGTTCACAGACTCGACAGGGATGCCCTTCTCGACGGCCTTGTAGCGTATCTGCGCGTGGAGTTTGGCGAACCCCCATCCGTGGAGACGTCGATTCATGAAGTCGCCATAGTCCATCGACTCCCGTATGTACGTCAGATCTTCGAGAACCAGTACAGGATCCTCGACGGATTCGGCGTACTCCACGACTTCGCGGGTGACGGTGTGGAGTATGTCGTCTATCTGATTCCACACGTCCTCTCCGAAGGACTCAGCGATACGGTCGCTTCCGCGTTCTTGAAGCCGTCGCGTGGCGGTAAAGTAGTTCTTGCGGAGCCGACGGACAGTCTTGCCTTCGTCGGCCCACAGTTCGGGCGCGGTCGGGGACCCGTGGTCGTCGCGGTGACACACCGTGACGAGTGACGCTTCCCCGATGTCCACTCCGATGGGCGTCCGTTCGTCGGCGGACGCCTCGGAGCGTTCCTCCACGTCACGGGTGGCAGTGACGTGGAGATACCACGCCCTGTCCCGCTCAAACAGCCGGCTCTCGCCCATCGTGGCGTCTCCTGCGTTCAACGCTTCCAGCCAGTCCCGCTGTTCGGGATTCGGTTGTGCTGGTATCCAGAGGTCGTAGTCCTCATGATGTGGGATTTTGACGTACCACTCGATGGCGTTCTCGGGCTTGTGGTCGAGCCGTAGCCCTTCATTGGTGAAGCGTACAGCGTGGTCGTCGTGGAGTTCATCCGCGTTGTACGTGGTCGTGAGTTGTGGGACGTACTTTTTCAGCGCGTTCTTCGAGTACCCGCTCAGGTCGTAGCTGACAACCACGTCGTTCGCTTCGGTCTGTGTGGTACATTCGGCGTCGAACGCATCCTGAAGGGCGTGCTGGTAGGCTTCTCGCGTCTCACGGAGTTTTCTCCGTTTGTGCGCGTTCGGCTCGACCAGCTTGAGTTCGAGCGTCTTCGTGAGTTCGGTCACGAGTTGCCCTCCTTGTGCTGTTGGATGTAGTTCTCGACAGTCTCGCTCGAAACGTGGCCAGCGGTTCCTGCATAGTATCCTCGCGCCCATCCGATTTTCTCGCCGTCATCGTCAGCGTATCGGTGGTTGTACTTGCGCGAGGAGATACCCTTGAACCAGTTGGCGAGGAGCGCCGGTTCGTTCTTGGGCGGGCTACTGACGAACAGGTGAACGTGGTCGGGCTGGACGGTGAGATCGAGGATTTCGACGCCTTTGTCGTCGGCGATCTCGTGGAGGATGTCTCGCACACGGTTGGCGACCTCGTTGACGAGTACCGATTGACGGTACTTCGGCAACCACACTATGTGATAGTTAAGATTGTAGGTCGCGTGCCGTGTAGTCTTCATCCGTGTTGTACACTATAGTCAAACAGAGACTTAATACTGCCGACAGAGCGGTAGGAAATCCCGCTGTGGCGTCGTCGGTGGTGGTGTAGGCTATTATCCGCCCGACTCCCGCCTTTAGGCGGGGGTATGCGCTCGTGCCTTTATAATGCGACCGTATTCTGCGGACGAAAGGACGGTATTCAACGCGTCAGTACCGACCGTGTGTCGGCTAGCGTCGGCGTCGTGATGCGCGTAGAACACGCCGGTGTCGACGAAGACGCTCATCCGTACAGGATGTCGTCGATGTCGTCTTCCGTCGTTTCGACACCGGAGGCGATCGTCCCTCGGTTGAATTCCTCGAGTTCCGTTTCGTTCAGGGCTGTTGGTCCATCTCGGAACGAATCGACGAACTCCGCGCGGGAGTCGACTGCCGATTGAATCAGGGTGGAGAGAATTTCCTGCTGAGTGACCTTCTTCCCCGTTTTGAGCCGGATCTCCGCTTGGAGCTCTTCGAGCTTTGATTTCGCGGCTTCATCCATCTTGACCGCTGTTGACATACAGTTGAGTTGTGACTACAACACGGTTAATGTTTCTACCAAAATTAGCGATGGTGGTTCTGAATAGCGGACTTCGAATTTATGCGCCCTCTCGAAACTACTCTAGTCGTTATGATCGCGATCATATTATCGCAGACATACAACTTCTCGACTCCGTGCTCTGTCCTCTAAGCGACTCTCTCACAGGAAACCGGAGACAGGTAACCAGTGCTGGGTACCAACAGCCATCTGACTGTCTTGTGGCCCCCCATTAAGCGGGCTCGTCTACGACTCCCGCACCAACGGCTCGTACCACTCGCGGTTCGACTGGTACCACTCGATGAACTCCCCGACCCCCTCTGCGATCGTCCGTGAAGGCTCGTAGCCGATCAGCTCACCAGCTTTCGCAACGGACGCGTGCGTGTGCTCGGCGTCGGCCTCACGAGCGGACTCGTACTCGATCTCCAACTCGGGCGCTAACTGATCCCGCACCGTCTCGGCCAACTCCTGAATCGAGATGTTGTCCGAACTCCCGATATTCAACACGTCGCCGTCGGCTGCATCCGACTCCAACAGCGTCCGATTCGCGTCCACCACGTCGGCCACGTAGGTGAAATCGCGCGTCTGCTGGCCGTCACCGTAAATCACTGGGGGCTCGCCGTTCACACAGCGCGAGACGAAGTTCGAGATGGCCATGTTCGGGCGCATCCGCGGCCCGTACACCGTGAAGTAGCGCAAACACACCGTCGGCAGCCCGTGGAGCTCCGTATACACTCGCGCCATATGCTCTTGGGTCAGCTTCGTCACGCCGTAGGGACTCACCGGCTCGGTGGGGTGGTCCTCCTCGTAGGGGAGCGACTGCGGCTTCCCATACACTGACGAGGAGCTCGCAAGAATCACCCGCTTCACGTCCGCCTCCTTCGACGCCTCCAAGAGATTCACCGTCCCGTCGACGTTGATGTCGGTCACCTTCCGGGGGTTGTCGACGCTTTCACGAACGCCCGCTTGCGCGGCTTGGTGGACGACAACGTCGGCGTCAGCGACGAGTGCTTCGACTGTCTCGGGGTCCCGCACGTCGCCGTCCACGAACCGGTAGTCGACGGCGCGGCCCTCGGCGACCTCACGGTGGACATCAAGCGTGTGGCGTTTGATCCCCTCCGCGTAGAACGGCTCCAGATTGTCGAGGACGGTCACGTCGTGGCCGTCTTCGAGGAACGCCTCGGCGAGGTGGCCGCCGATGAACCCAGCTCCGCCCGTCACGAGAATGCGCATACGCACCCTTCCAAAGGGTGACACAAAACTCGCGCGGTTCGTCGAACCCACCTCCGATCCCGAGTCCCCGCTCCGGGAACTGGCTGGCGCGCTCCGTAAGCAGCCCGTTGACGAGGCTGCGAACCACGGCTCCGAACACCAACGGGAGTACCGAAGAACTCCTCGTGGGCAGCGACTACTCGCCGACGCTATTGAACGCGCTGTTCAACTCCAAAAGCTCACGGACGACATCGCTGTCCGCGACCCGATACCGGCGTGGTGACGTGTTCGGAACGTCCCCGATGAGTTCGACCTCTCACATGAGGTCCGTGTCGTTGCCAACGGTTTGGCGCGTGACGCCGGCGTGTGCTGCGAGGTCGGGTTTGTTAAACTCTCGATTCGGCGGGAGATCAAGCAACGCGTCGACGAGAATTGGGATCGCATCGTGCTGCGTGAGGGAGGTTCATCCTCGCAGCACGCTAACTTTCCACAATATTAGAATTTAGGCTATTATAGCTCAAATCATTATAGTCTAATTTCTAATCTCGGTACACATATGTACCTCCCACCCCGAGTAGGGGCATGGATCAGTTCGTCAATCGGGTCGAAGAACTCGATCGGCTACAGACCCTCTATGAGAGCGATGCCGCGGAACTCGCAGTTATCTACGGACGTCGGCAGATCGGCAAGAGCGAACTCGTCCGCCGATCGATCGCCGACCGCGACGATGCCGTGTACTATCAGGCCGTCCAAGGAACAGCGACCACACAGCGCAGGCGGTTCGTCGAGGCCGCAGCCGCGACCTATCCGGAAATCACAGAGATCAAAGAAGAGTGGGAACCACTACTAAAACACCTCACTGAGCGAGACGCCGTCATCGTCATCGACGAATTCCCGTACCTTATTGAGTCGAACGAGGGGCTCCCATCGGTCATACAACATTTGTGGGATACCGCCGTCGATGAGAGCCGGGCGACGCTCGTACTCACGGGCTCTGCGATCGGCATGATTCATACCCACGTCCTTGATGGGGGTGCGCCACTCTACGGCCGCGTATCCCAGACGCCGAACGGCCGCCTCGAACTCACCCAGCTGCCGTTTTCCGGCATCCACGAGTTCGTCCCGACGTACGATTCCGAAGAACGGGTGTTCGTCTATGGCGTCTTCGGCGGCACGCCCCGCTATCTCAGTCCGCTCGATCCGTCACGGAGCCTCGGAGAGAACATCACACGGCTGTTGTACGATCCGGATGGCCCACTCCACGACGAGCCCGAAACTGTCCTTCAGATGGAACTCAACGAGGTAAACACGTATTTTTCCGTGCTCGAGTCGATGGCCAGCGGGAACCGCCACCGAAACGAGATCGCCCAGGGAGCCGGTATCGCAAGCACCAACACGTCGTACTACTTCGACCGGCTGGAAACGCTCCGGATCATCGAGAAACACCATCCGGCACTTTCCGATCCGGCACGCAGCAAGCGGACGCGATACCGGATTCGAGACCCCGTCTTCCGGTTTTATTTCCGATATCTCTACGGCCGCGAGGGGCAGTACGAACTCTACGGCGAGAACGGCTACGCGGATCTCATCGAACCGGAACTACCCGATTTCGTCAGCGAAACGTTTGAATCGCTCTGTCACCAAGCGGTGCCGGCACTCTATTCGGACTACCAACTTACGCGAGTGCCGACCCAGTGGTGGTACAAGAGCCGAGAGATAGACGTTGTCGCGCCGACTGACGAGTCGACGCTGATCGCTGGCGAAGCGAAGTTCACGAGTACTCCTCTCGGGTATGACGTGCTTTCGGACCTCGAAGACGATGTGGAGCATGTCGACTGGACGCCCACGGGGGGTGGTGAGCCGACGTACGAATTCGCTCTGTTCAGCCGCTCCGGGTTCAAACCCTCCGTCGAGGAAGCCGCAGACGAGCGTGATGACCTCCGCCTCTTCGATCTGTCCGATGTCGTTGCCGTTCTCGAGAATGGAACCTCCCCGCGCTAAATATTGACCGCGCCCCGTCACGTTCGCCGCTACCCCACCATGTCGAGTGTTCTTTTTGAGAGAGGGCAGGATGCCCTCCGATGTGACCCCACCGTGTCGAGTGTTCATACGACGCTGGCTAGGACCACCCGAACGAAACCGATCGAACTCACCTAATCCGCGCTGCCACGCCCTCCGGAAGCGCGACAGTGTCGAAGTCCCGAACGACGTCGCCGACGATATCGAGGTCGACGTCGAACTCGCACTGGTAATGTCAGGTCCTGTGGGCGGACAGTACGGGGATACACCTTGCACCGAGTAAAATCGAGAAATGAAACCACCGTCAAATCGTCGTCACACACGTCGTACCGAGTGACACCTGCCGACACAGGACAACACAGTCGGCGTGATCCACTTCAGTTAGACACCCCAACCGGACTTCAGGTTCGTAGACACACCTTCTACCGAGTGAGTTCCCACGAAGTGAACAGACCGCAAACGTCCATACTCTTCACTAAGACCCGAATTGCTCTGCTAGTAGTACGACCTTTGCCAAATTCACTCGGTGTCTAGTGTGTAGAATCAAGCGGTACAGTATTTAATCCAGCTTAAAGCCGACTCAGAAACTCTAGAATACTTATTCTGTATATCTCACTCGGTACGAGGTTGGTAGTATTTTATGAGTTGAAGATCAGGACCACGTATGACGAACCGCGGCGATATCTTTGAGACCGGTGAGATCTTTCGGGATCGAAAACTGGTCCGAGTCGGGCACGTTCCCGATCTCGAGCGTGTGGTCGGCAGAGACGATGAGATCGATGCGATCGGCAGTGCCCTCGCTCCGGCAGTCCGAGGTGGGCCTCCGGAAACGACGATTGTCTATGGGAAAACTGGAACCGGAAAGTCACTCGTTACAAGGTGTGTCTGCCGCGAGGCCACGAGACGAGCTGAGAACAATGACGTCATGTTCGCTCACGCGTACATCGACTGTTCGGATTACGGAACGGAAACACAGGTGAGCCGCCAAATGGCCCGTGATCTACACAGTACAGTCAAAAACTCGGTTGACGAACAGTCGATCCCCCGCAAGGGAATTGGCGCAGCAGATTATCGCGACATCGTGTGGGAGATGATTGATGACGCCAACGTTGATGCCTTTCTCGTGATACTCGATGAAATCGACAAGTTGGACGGCGATGAACTGCTACGGAGCATCTCGCGTGCCCAAGAAAGTGGGAAAGCCGACGCATTCATCGGAGCGATCTGTATCAGCAACAAGATCGAATACCGAGAACGGTTGAGCGAACGGGTCGATTCGTCGCTCCAGGATAACGAACTCGTGTTCGATCCGTACGATGCCCGCCAGTTGGAGGCCATTTTGACGCGCCGTCGGGACGCCTTCGCCGAGGGTGTGCTTCAAGACGAGGTTATCCCGAAAACAGCGGCCTTGTCAGCACGTGAACATGGAGACGCACGAAAAGCGATCGATATGTTGTATGAAGCAGGGCGGCTCGCTGAGATGGAGCGGGCCGAACACGTCACTGAAGCGCATGTGGATGCCGCGCTTGAGAAAGCAGAAATCAATCGTTTCCAGAAACTCGTGAGTGGACAACCGCCGCACGTCAAACATATCCTCCGCGCGCTTGCGCTCCTCACTGAACAGACTGATCGTCAGCAGTTCCGCACGGCGGAAGTATATGATATGTATACAAATATCACCGACGAGGTCGATACCTCTCCGCTGAGCTATGATCGCGTCCAGCGACTTCTGAAAGAGCAGGCGTTTCTCGGTGTGACTGAAAGCGAACACACCGGCGGTGGGCATAAGGAGGGAAGCTACCGCGTCCACCGGCTCCTGCGTTCACCTGAGATCGTCACGAAGGGCCTCGATCGGCAATAGCGGATCAAGTACTTTCATTCGGTGCGTGGTGTGTGACATCTGTGCGCTGGGGACTCAAACGATCGGTTTCACTCGGTACGAGGTGTGTCTCTTGGTGGCGCCAGCGACGATCCACCCGCGTGACCGACACCAAACGGATAATCAACGGTCATATCCGGTCGATGTGTACTCAACGGGTGAGACCAGCAATCTCATTCGGTACTGGGTGTGTCTAACTGTGCCAAGTATATCGTAATAACACTCGACACGGAGGTGTGTGGAGTGCTCACCCACCGACTCTCCCGCTTACCCTCACCTCAGGACCGACAGCGAGGTGGCGAAGAAGCGCGGCGACGACAGCGTCGACGATTCGTACATCGTTGAGGCCCAGGATCTCGTCCAGCGTGGTCGATTACGCAACCAAATCCGAGACCAGATCCAGCACGCCCACCTGCTGCTCGAAACGCTCGCATCCCTCGAAGAACGGGGCTCGACGCCGGCCCGGCCGAAGACGATCAAAACCCGGTACGAGCGCGCGGCGGACTCACACGCCGTGGACCCACTTACGACGCTGAAAAGCATCCAGAACACCCTTTCGGAGCTCCACATATCGGGTTCCTCCAACGCACCGACCGGAATCGCGGCGAGAGGGGCGGCCGGTACGACGAGTACGGCCTCGATCTCGACCCCGGGATCGTCCTCGCGATTAGAGACGAGATCGAAACGGAACGCGACCGCTGACACCCGGCCGCGAAGACAGACGAAACGAGGTTTGTCCCTATCATCGCCACCGTACGCGATCCAACTCGGAAGCCCCCGAAATACGTCGATACAGCGGTACGAATCGCGGGTTCATGCCAGGGCGTCCTGCTCGAACGCGAACGTCACCCGTATCGAACACTCGACGCCGTGGGGTGTCAGGCACTCGTCTCGAAAAACCTCAAAACCGACTGGAAAGGCACTTATCCACCATAATTCGACTTTTCGAAGTCTTTTAGTTGGGCCGGTGACTGTACCAATATGAGATGGTGGACCCCGACCACGTCGTGACTGCTGAAGATGTTGCCGACGCGACCGGCCAGTCCATCGAAACGGTGGCCCGGGGCTGGCACGAGCTGGCCGAAGAGCAGGTCGATACCGAAGAGTCCGAGTCGGAGTCCACGGACCGTCGCCGGATGTTTTCTGACGACTAACTCATTTTTTGGTAGGTCGCAATGAGTGGCACCAATGGCGGGTCCACTAATTCCATCGATCAGCTACTGGGCCACACAGAGGGACCGACAGGAACGCCGTCGCAAGAGGTGATCAAGCGTCTTCGGTACTCAAAACAGATTGTTGATATTAACTTCACCCGTCTTAGCGGGCTCTGTGATGATATTGCCACGGACGGGTTCGTGTATTATGATCCCGTAGAACAATCGGATACAGAGGGACTTCGAGCGAACATCTATGCGGACATCCACAACTACCTCTCGTCGATTTATTCGCTGGTCGAAGAGATCCACCCGTTTCTGAACTCGTGTGTCGATCAAACGGTTGAGAAAGACACTTTCGTTAGAGGCTCGGAGCGCGCAGATCCCACCCTTCCCCCGTTTGTGAGGAAGTTAGTGTTTGCTTGGGGGCTTCGAAATCAGTTCACACATGGAAATTATCGCTGTCTTAGTATCAGAGAAGAGACTGAGTCTGACTCAACATACATGAGAGTTTACTTTCACAAAACACACTTTGATCCCCGCGGAAACGGAGAGCTTGCTGATGTCGGTGATTATCTCTGGGGTATCGATGAGACTGAAGAAACACATCCGATGTGCTACTTCGCAAATTTATATACCCATTTCAGCGACTTCTGGGAAGACATGATTCGTTGGAGCAACAACACGTAATCTGAATGGTCCCCTGATATTCACTGCCTGTTCCGTCTGGACTGTCGATTCACTAACTCGCTCGCCCGCTCGATATCTTCCGACGTGTTCACGTTCACCCGCTCACCCACCCGAACCGTCGCCACCTCGTACCCCGCCCGCACCAACAGGCCCACGGCCTCGCTCAGCTGGTACTCGCCCTCGGCCGACGGCCGGAGCAGCGCACACGCGTGAAAGACATCCTCAGGAAGCACGTAACACCCGGTCGTGACCAGCGTCGACGACGGCTCGGCCGGCTTCTCGACGATCCCCGTCACGCGCCCCCGCTCGTCCGTCTCGATCACGCCGGTCGTCGCCGCGACCTCAGACGACACCTCTTCGACCGCGAGCACGGCGTCTGCCTCCTCGACAGCCGCAACCGCGGGCGCAACGCTCCCCGCGAAGACGTTGTCGCCGTTCACGAGCAGGAACGTCCCCTCGACGTGCGGCTCCGCCTGTAAGACCGCGTGCCCAAGTCCCAGCCGCTCGCGCTGGTGGACGTACGTAATAGTAGTCCCCTCAAAGTCATCGCCGAACCGCTCGACGATCTGCGCCGCCTCGTACCCGACGATCACGACCAGCTCATCGGCCCCGGCCTCGACCGCCGTCTCGAAGACGTGCGCGAGGAGGGGCCGCCCCGCGACCTCGACGAGTCCCTTCGGTCGGGCCGCCGTCAGCTCGCCGAGTCGGCTGCCGCGGCCGGCGGCGGGGATGACCGCGTCCATACGCGAGACGCCACGCGTGGCCGTTTCAACGTTGCCCCTGGCGTCAAACGGTATTCTAGCCGGAAGCGACGGTGCTCACTCTGTGTCCATCTCGAGCGCGCGTTCGTACAGCGCGTCCGAGATCCAAAAGCCCGCCTCGCGGAGCGCGTCGAGTTCCGTTTCGAGGTCGACTTCTCCTCGGTCGGACGCACGGAGGAGGATCCCCACGACGCCGGTCACCGGTACGTCGTGACGCGTAGCGGTCGCCCTCTATCAGCTCACCTCGCAGGCGCGAGCGCTGTTCGACCTCTCTACACTAGTTCCGCTGCTACCCCACCGACACACTCGATCTCGTCTCGAACGTTGGCCCCCTACGATTCCCGCACCAACGGCTCGTACCACTCGCGGTTCGCCTGATACCACTCGATGAACTCGCCGACGCCCTCCGCGATCGTCCGCGAGGGCTCGTAGCCGATCACCTCGCCGGCTTTCTCAACGGACGCGTGTGTGTGCTCGGCGTCGGCCTCCCGCGCGGACTCGTACTCGATCTCCAATTCGGGTGCCAACTGATCTCGCACGGTCTCGGCCAACTTCTGAATCGAGATGTTGTCCGAGCTCCCGATGTTCAACACGTCGCCGTCCGCGGCGTCCGATTCTAACAGCGTCCGGTTTGCGTCCACCACGTCGGCCACGTACGTGAAGTCCCGCGTCTGCTGGCCGTCGCCGTAGATCACCGGCGGCTCCCCGTTCACACACCGCGAGACGAAATTCGAGATGGCCATGTTCGGCCGCATCCGCGGGCCGTACACGGTGAAGTAGCGCAGACACACCGTCGGCAACCCGTGGAGCTCCGTATACACCCGCGCCATGTGTTCCTGCGTGAGCTTTGTCACCCCATAAGGGCTCACCGGCTCGGTCGGGTGATCCTCCTCGTAGGGGAGCGACTGCGGCTTCCCGTACACCGACGAGGAACTCGCGAGAATCACCCGGTCCACGTCAGCCTCCTTCGACGCCTCCAAGAGATTCACCGTCCCATCGACGTTGATATCGGTCACCTTCCGAGGGTTATCGACGCTCTCACGAACGCCCGCCTGCGCGGCTTGATGGACGACAACATCGGCGTCAGCGACGAGTGCTTCGACTGTCTCGGGGTCCCGCACGTCGCCTTCCACGAACTGGTAGTCGACGGCACGGCCCTCGGCGACCTCGCGGTGGACATCAAGGGTGTGGCGTTTGATCCCCTCCGCGTAGAACGGCTCCAGGTTGTCGAGGACGGTCACGTCGTGGCCGTCGTCGAGAAACGCCTCGGCGAGATGGCCGCCGATGAACCCGGCCCCGCCCGTCACGAGAATACGCATACGCGCCGTTCAGCGGGCCGACACAAAACTCGCGCGGTTCCTCTGTTGGCAGCTTCGCAGGGGACCAATGGATGTTTTCGATAGTGTCACGACCACACCGCCGTCACCACGTCCTCGCCGACCTTCCAGAGCTGGCGCGCCACGATCTTCAGGTCGTACGCAAACGACTGCTCGCGGACGTACTGGAGGTCGTACCGAAGCTTCGCCCCGGGATCGACGCTGCTCGCGTCGTTGATCTGTGCGAGGCCGGTGAGGCCGGGCTTGACGAACCACCGCTTGCGCCACGTCTCGGCTTCGTCCTCGAGGAGGTGTTCCTCCTCGGTCCACACCGCCCGCGGGCCAACAACGCTCATGTCCCCGCGGAGAATCGACCACAGCTGGGGAATCTCATCGAGGTGTGTCTGCCGGAGCAGCCGGCCCACCCGCGTGATCCGGTCGTTGTCGTCGTCGTCGATCGGCGTCGCCGATTCCCCTTCCGGGGCCATCGAGCGGAACTTGAACACGGGGAACGTCTCACCGAACACCGCGGTTCGCTCCTGCCGGTACAATACCGGGCCGCCGTCCTCAAGCTTGACCGCGAGCGCGATAACCACGATTACCGGCGACAGTGCGAGCAGCCCCGCCAGCGAGAAGGCGATATCGAAGCCGCGCTTGAACATGTAGTCTTGGATGTCCCACGGCTCGATCTCGACGTCGACGAGCGTGGCGTTCGGGTCCGGCGTGTCCGTCAACACCGTGTCCGCGTGGGCCGGGTGGACCTTCGCGGCAACCCCGTGTTCGTAACACGCGTCGAGCGCGCCGAAAAACTCCGCTCGGTCGGGCTCGTCGAACGCTAGCACGACCGTGTCGACGTCCTGTTCGACGAGGATATCCTCAAGCCGCGAGAGGCCGCCGAGTCGAGCGAGCCCTGACGATTGACGACCGCCGTCCACGGCGTGTGCGACCCCGGCGGATCCGACGCCGGGATTCTCGGTGACCGATTGCTGGTCGGTCAACGCGTGGACCGTCGTCGGACAGAGGTAGCCGAGTAGCGGGAGATCCGTGCCACGCGCGACTTCGGCGATCTGTTCGGGATCGTCCCCGACGATGATCGCGCGCTCGCTGCGGGCCTCGGGGCGGCGCAGCCAGATGAACCACGCCGGTAAGACGACCAACAGCAGCGGGGAGATCAACACCAGTGTCAGCCGCGGCACCTTGTACGTGTAATCGAAGTAGCCGATGGTCGCGAGCGCAAACACCGCGACGAACACGCGCTTGTGCGCGAGCGCGACGATGTCGAGGATTCGCCGTGGGCGTGGCTTGTACAGCGGGACGAACGCAGCCGTCACGACCACGACAGTCAACGCGACCTCGATGACGAACTCCGCACCGGTGGGCGGGTCCACGGGGAGACGGGCGAGGACGGGCACGGTCGACACGATTGCCTGGACGGCGCCGTTGTTGACGAGCATCACTGCGAGCCCGACCAGCGCGGCGACGCCTCCCACGCTTGCGGCGCGGTACCGCCATCCCGTATCCATTATCAAATACAGTCACATGTACCGAGTTAAACACTATGTTTCCCGCCCCGGAACCGGCGTAGGAACCGACTACCCTCACGACACCCTCATCACGGAGGCCGACTTCCGCCCGCGACCGAAACCGCTAATCGGCGTCCCCAATAGGTGACAGCCAATGCCCGCGCCAGAGGAGACGACCGCGGCAGCGCGCGAGTTCCTCGCCGACCATCCCGAGGCCGAGGACGCCCTCGCGGCCCTCATTGAGCGCGACGCTCAGGGAGCGCCGTGGACGTTCGCCGACATCGCCCTCGACTCCGGCCAGTTCGGCGAGCTCGTCGCCCGCGACCTCGCGACGTCCGTCGACGACGGCTACCGCCTCGAGAATCCGGACGCGATCCGCGCCGTGATCGAGGCGGGAGCTGCCCCAGCCGACGGCGCGGACGCGCCCGCCGAGGAGGCAGCCGCGGACGAGGGAGGATTCGCCGCAACGTCGTCCGCTGACGCCTCCGCCATGCTGTCGCGCCTCCCCACTCTAGCCGACGTCGACACCCTCACGCTGCTCGGGCTCGTCGGGACGCTCCTCGCGGTCGCCGGTGCGCGCCTCGTCGCCGCACCCGCGGTTTTCCAGCAGGGGTTCGTCGTCTCGCCGGCCAACGACACCTACTTCTTCCGGTACTGGCAGGAGCGGCTCGCAGCCCGCGCCGACGGCCTCCTCGATCTGGGGTTGTTCGCCGACATGGGCGGCGCCGCGGGCACGCGCCCGCTCGCCCACGCAACGAACTGGTGGGTGACGGTCCTGCTCGGCGGTGTTGACGCCGCGCCCGCGGTCGCCGCGTGGCTCCCGGTCGTCGCGTCCGTCTGTCTGGGGTACCTCGTCTACCGGACCGCGCGACTGCTCACCGGCGACGTCCGCGTCGCGCTCGCGGCGGTGCTGTTCTACGGGCTCGCGCCGGTGAACGTCGTGTACACCTCCGTCGGCTTCCTCGACCATCAGGCCCACCAGTACCTGTGGCTCGGACTGCTCGTCGCGACGCTGACCGCGCTCGGCGTCGACGTCGCGCGGCGGATCGGACACACTGGCGCGCAGACGGCCGCCCGAGCGCACGCACGCGACGCAACGATGTGGATAATTACGCTCGGGCTCGCCGTCGCCGTGGCTGCGTCTGCGCACGCGTACGGCGGCTCGCCGCTCACGTTCGTCCCAGTCGCGGCCGTCGTCGGGCTCCGCGTTGCCCTCGACGTACGCCACGACATCTCGCCGGCCGCTGCCAACGCGCCGCTGCTCGGCGGGCTTACGCTCGGCGCCGGTGGGGCGCTCGCCGCGCACCTCGCGCTGGGGTGGCACGAGTCGATCGCCGCGGTGACGCCCGTCCTCGTCGCGGGCGGCGCGCTCGTGGTGGTCGGGCTTGGCGAGTTGTGGCGCCGCGTCTCGCTGCCGCCGCTCGCGCTCGTCGCGGCCGAGGTCGTCGTCGCCGTCGGCGGGCTCGTCGCCTACGCGCGCCTGCGTCCGGGTGACATCGAACGTATTCGGACGCGCGCGGACGACCTATTCTTCCGCGAGGGCATCTCCGAGACGGCCTCGCTGTTCAGCCCGGACTTCGCGGTGATCTTCGGCCCACTGCTCCAGCTCGGGCTTGGCTTCTACTTCGCGGTCGCGGTGCTCGCGGTCGCGACGTGGGCGGTCGCCCGCCGCTACGAGCCGGGGTGGCTCGTCTTAGTCTGTTTCGCGTGGTACTACACGCTGCTCGCGACGGTTCAGGTCCGGTTCGCGGGGCAGCTGGCGATCATGATCGCGCCGTTCGCGGGGATCGGGCTCGTCTATCTCCTGTCGGCGATCGATATCGCGCGGCCCGTCGCCGTCGTGGGTCGGCCCGCCGACTCCGACTCCCAGTCGCCTCGCGCTCGGAACGAAGACACGGCATCCGAGGAGGGGTCGATCACGTCGCTCGGACTGCCGGACGGCACCCGGGTGCGCGGGTATCTTGTCGCGACGATCCTCGTCGTGTTGCTGTTCAATCTGCTGCTTGTCCCGTCGCTCGTCGGGCAGACAACTCACGATCGCGCGCAGTTCGACGCCGCGCTCACGGTCGATTCTCACGCCGAGGGCGTCGACCGGGAGTACCCGCAGAACTTCGTGTTGAGCCAATGGGGCGATAACCGCATGTACAACTACTTCGTGAACGGCGAGTCGCGGAGCTACGGCTACGCCCGGAGCAATCACGAGCAGTTCCTCGCCTCGTCCGATCCGGATGACTGGTACGATCGGTTCCAAGGCCGGGTCGGGTACGTTGTCATCACCGATCGCGAGGGCGCACCGGCGAACACCACCTACGCAGCGCTCCATGAGGGACTGGGCCTCGGCGCCAACGGCACCGCGCCGACCGGCCACTATCAGTTGCTCGCGAGCGACGACGGTGTGCGAACGTTCGCGGTTGTTCCCGGGGCGACGATAGTGATCGCGGACCCAAGCGGCGAAGCGGTGACCGCGACGACGACCGTGACGGTCGATGGTGGGGATGGTGACGCGACGTACGAGTACGCGCGCAGCGCGACGGTCGCAGACGGCACCGCGACGATTCGCGTCGCACATCCCGGCGAGTACCAGGTGGGCAACCGTAGCGTCACAGTGACCGACGACGACGTCTTCGCGGGCAACCAGACGACGGTCCCGTCGGCGTAGGCGCTTCGTTTCGTTTCGGATGCGCAATCGGGGCACAGCGGAGCCGATCCGTCGCACGCAGAAGGACGGAGCCGAACGGGCCCAAACGACCGAGCGTCCCCTACCGCCGGTGTGACTGCTCGGTCGCGTGGGTCCGAGAGGCCCGGTCGAACAATGGTTATCTCGGCTTGTACCTGTTTCGGTCGACTGAATCTCAACAAAGTCCTCAGTTCATATACCCGTCGATGCTCCCGCACGAACGCCTCGAAATCGAAAACGGCCGACTCACGCCCTCAGAACCCTGTGAGACGTATTCACACACGTCCTCGATCGACACAAAGTACTTATACTAACCGCCGCAATCATCGGTCGCAGCCCCTACCCCACAATGCGACACGACCGCGAGTAATCCGCGCCAAGTTCGGCTGTTCCACATCGAGTATGTTGGCAGACGACGAACGGGCGACTCAGGCGAGGACAAAGCAGACTGTCGCGACGCAGACCACAACAACAACAATGACAAACGACAATAGTACACGCAAGAAGGCCAATTCGGTCTTCTTTGCTGCAGTCATGGTTATTTCCATGGTTGCCGTTGGCTTCGCTGCTGCGCCCGCTGCGGCGGCAGTCAACGATGTCGATGCAGACGCAAACTTCGACAACGCGTCTGACCTTCAGGGTAGCCTTATCTACTCCGGTCAGAACGTTGTCGTAGGCACAGAAGTAGATAGTACCGACGACGTCCAGCTCCGGCGCTCAACCGGAGACGACTCGTCGACACCGGTTGCCTCACTTCAGGTTCAGACAAATACCAACGGTAGCGACTATGTAAAGTTCGATACTGATGGTCTCCAGACGGGAGACTACTTCCTCCAGAGCATTGGTACCTCTGAGTTCGACAGGAACAATTCGAGCTTCGAGATTGTCCAGCAGGGACTTGACGCCGAGTTCGACCCTACTGAGGTCGACAACGGCGGCGAGAGTTCCGACTCGACGCTCTCGATCAGTTCCGACTTGCGGAACGACTACAACGTCACCCTGTCGATCGACGGTCTGACTGACGAGGAGGACTACGACTTCATCCTCGACAACGACGCGACTCAGCTCGAAGGTAGCGCTAACGCGACCTTCGACCCGGATGAGGAAGCGGTCCTCATTGAGGACGCTGAGGGCGACCATGATATCGACTTCACCGACGTTGATGCCGGCGAGTACGACGTTGACTTCTCCGTGACCGACACGGACGCGGAAGACACCGCGACCGTCAACGTCTCCGACATCGGTGAGGGCGAGGTTGACTTCGAGAACAGCTTCATCACCGCCGACCAGGGTGACGTGGCCGAGATTACGCTCACCTTCGAGGGTGACGCTGATCAGGCCTTCCTCCGCATCGGCGACGAGGAAGAGGTCGGCTACTCCGCGAACGTCACCGTTGACGCCAACGGCAACGACGAGGTTACGCTCGGATTCAACACGTACACCGCTGGTACGAACATCTCCGAGGATAGTGACCTCGTCACTGTAGTTGGTGAGTACGAGGACGACGATCCGTCTGTCGGCCTGAACGACACCAACCCGCAGAGTAGCGACAACCTCGACGACATCCTCGCCACGGGTACGTACCCGATGGAGCTCGACTCGACGAGCTTCGAGCAGATCAACAACGACAACTCGGACACCGTGGGCGACCTCTCCATTGAGGAGCGCTCGGTGGACGCTTTCAACATCTGGACAACCTCGGAAGAGGTCTTCGACGATGTTGAAAACGAGGAGGACATCCTGAACGCGGCCGAGAACGGCACGGTCGTTCAGCAGAGCGAGATCGCCAACGGCGACTACATTATCCACGAGGTCGAAGCGACCGGCCTTGAGGGTCTCTTCGCTGCTGGCCTCTCCAACGAGAACGCCACGTTCGACGACAAAACCGGCCTGCTCGGTGCGCTGAGCGGTGACGACCGCAGCGGCATCGATCTCCGCATCCAGCAGACTGACGCGACTACGCCGCCGAACTCGCAGCCGAAGACCGTCAACCTCTCCGAGACGGCCACCACCGGTGACGGCATCTCCGTCATCGAGGGTGACGGCGCGTACTACATCGCGTTCCGCAGTCAGGACGTCCAGCTCGAACAGGATAGTCGCAGTGTTGCCTTCGACGACGAGTTCAACGTCCGTCTCCGCATCAAGGACGAACGGCTCCTCAACCCGAACCAGGAGGAGCTCGACGACGGTGACATCAGCGACTTCTACCAGACCGTAACGACCCAGTTCAGTGTCGTGGAGCCCACGGGCGAGTTCGATACGCCGGTGGAAGTCACGAACGCTGAGGGTCAGGTCATTGAGGGTACGACGAACGTCGCGCCCGGCAACACGCTTAACATCCGTGCTCGCTCGGCCGACGACGTCACCCCCGGCTTCGTTGTCTCGCAGTCCAGCGTTGAAGTCTCGGCCGACGGCACGTTCACTGCCGACGAGCTCGACTTCAGCGACGCCTCTGTGGGCAACAACTTCACCGTGACCACTCAGAACGCTCCGTTCGCGGAGCAGGCTGAGGCCGACGGCACGGTCGTCGAATCGGTCGGCGGCGGCGAGGGCGAGGCGACCTTCGAGGTCTCCGACCTGAGCCCGCAGGAAGCCACCGCGACCGCTGGTGACTCGGTCGACGTCTCCGCGACGATCGAGAACACCGGCGACGCGGAAGGCACGCAGACCGTCGCGCTCACGCTCGACGGCGAGGAGCTCGACACGACTGAGGTCACGCTGGAATCCGGCGCGACCCAGACGGTTGAGTTCACCGCCGACACGTCCGGCCTCGAGGCCGGCGACTACGAGCACGGCGTCGCGACTGACGACGACGAGGCAACCGGCACGCTGACCATCGAGGCCGCCGACGACGGCGACGGCGAAGGCGATGGTGAGGGTGACGGCGAAGGCGACGGCGAAGGCGACGGCGAAGGTGACGGCGAAGGTGACGGCGAAGGCGACGGCGAAGGCGACGGTGAAGGCGACGGCGAAGGTGACGGTGAGACCGAAGACGGCACGCCCGGCTTCGGTGCGCTCGTCGCGCTCGTCGCGCTCATCGCCGCTGCGCTGCTCGCGACCCGCCGCAACGAGTAACATCGTTGTCTAACGGTCGCGACCCGTAGCCTCCAACCATCGGCCCACGCGGGCCGACCCACACGCGGTCTTTCTTTATCGCGCTCGACTGCTGAGCGACAGCGAGCGGCGGCGCTCGCGCTCGTCGTGATCGGGTGTCGTGTTCTGACGCCGAGTTCGCTCGTCGCTTCCGAGCAGAACGACTCGTGACCCGGTTCGGGATCTAGGATTTCTCCGGGCGGACGCGGATTTAAGAACGTCGGCGGGCAAAGACGCGGTATGGCTGCTGAGATATCCGACCGCGTACGCGAAATCGCGGCGGCTCGCGAGCTCTCCGAGTCCGAGGTCTTCGAGCGCGCCCTCGAACGAGGCCTCGAAGCCCTCTGGGAAGACCTCGTCCTCGCGCAATACCTCGCCGGCGACCTCGACCGTGCCGCGGCGATCGACCGTGTCGGGCGGGCGACGGTCGAGCGTGCCGACCGAGAGTGTTCGATCGTCGAGGACGACGTCGACTGGGGCCTGAACGCGTGACACTCGCGGCAGTCTCGGACGCGGGACCGCTCATTCATCTTGCCGAAATCGATTCGCTGGAACTACTCGCGACGTTCGACACACTCCTCGTTCCAAAGACTGTCTACGAGGAAGTCGAGTCCGGTGGTGTTCCTGCCGGGCTATCGGATCTCTCGTACGAACTCATCGAAGCCGACGAACGTCGAGTTGACGAAACAGAACTGGATGCGGGAGAGCGCGCCGCAATTGCGATCGCGAAGGATCGAAGCGTCGTCCTGCTGACGGATGACCTGGCTGCCCGGGAGGCCGCATCCGACGCTGGCGTCGACGTACACGGTACCGTCGGCATTATCGCACTCGGCTACGGTCGCGAGGTACTCGATAAAGACGAGGCGAAATCTCGTATGCGCGCACTCCAACGTGAAACGAGTTTGTTCATCTCTGAGACGGTCATAGAGCGTGGCATCCAAATGCTCGATGAACAATAACCTGATACCATTGGTCTGTGTACCAATGAATGGGTGGCCTCACTGACCGACGACGCCACGGTGATATCCATGACCGACACCACGCCGCCGCTACACCCGATGGAGCGCGAACGGCTTCGAGCCGAATCGACCCTCGTCGTGACCGTGAACTCGTCCGGCGAGTTCCACGACGACGTCACCGACGCGATCGAGACGCTCGAACGGGGCGACGCGACCGACGCCACGCCGACGCTCGCGTTCGCCAGCTACGACGACCTCATGGCGACGCTGACGCCGCGTGTCCTCGATCTCATTGAAGCGGTCCGCCGAGACGAGCCGGCCAGCATCAATGAGGCCGCACGGGTCGTCGACCGGGACGTGAAGAACGTCCACGAGGAACTCGGTCGGCTCGCCCGACTGGGAATCATCTTCTTCGAGGAAGACGGCCAGCGCAAGCGCCCGGTCGTCTGGTTCGACGAACTCGTCATCAACCTCCCGTTCGATCCGGAGGCCGACGACGCGGCCGCTGCCGCGCCGTGACTCCTCCCGAGAACGCGAAACGAACGCCGGCAGATCAGAAAATCGCTACTCCTCGTCACGCTCACGCCGCCAGCGGCGGCGCTCGCAGCGGACGATGCTCGGCGAGCGCGTTCGAATCGAGTCGCACTGAGAGCCGGGATCCGGAAAAACAGTTACTCTGTTTCGAGCTGCTCGTAGATGACCGCGTGTCGTCGACCGTCGAGTTCACCCATCTTCAAGGCGATCGCTCGGCGTTCCGCGTCCGTTTCGGCCGACTGATACCGCTCGTACAGGCTGCGGACTTCGTCATCGACCGAGGTTGTGGAATCGCTACTGGACGCTATCTGTGTGGTGTTCTGGAAGTTACAAAATAAAAATCCCGCTCCTCAGGGCAGGGAGAATGTCAACCACAAAATCATCGTTCGTTCCGCAGGCCCGATCCTCGCCTCACTGTCTCCGATCGGTCACCACCCAGACCGCCTACTCCTCGTCGCGCTCGACGACGACTGTCCGCCCGGTCAACGTCTCCGGCGTGAAGCGGTAGAGCTCGATGTCCAGCTCCGGCTTGTCGTCGGCCCAGATCTCGAACAGCGGGCGCTGCGTCTCGCCGTACTGCGCGATCGTCTCGGGGGTGAGCTCGTCGAGGTCGACTCGTTCGAGCGGGCCGACGCCGACGACGCTCGCGTACTCGTCGCCGTCCTCTTCGTAGACGACCACGCGGGCCTCCGGCGTCGACGCGAGGAACTCGCGCTTCTCGCTGTCGGGCGTCGACACCAGCCGGAGGTACAGCGCGCGCTCGTCGGCGTCGTACCCGTAGGAGATCGGGATGGCGTACGGCGCGTCGCCGCGCGCGAGCGCGAGGACCCCCGTCTCGTGGCGGGACAGGTGCGCGTCCACCTCGGCCGGCGACATCTCGACCTCGCTGTTCGTCGGCATACCCGAATGTCTCCGCACGAGGTGATAAAGGGCACGAGACGACGCGCGACGGGGCGGGGGCTCGCGGGGGGCTGGCGCCGCTGCGCCGTGTCGACGACACTGGCGGAGCGCTCCGGATCGGTCGCCGACGGCGCCGCTCAGCCCATCTCCGGCGCCGAGCCCACGTCCTCCTCGGTGACCGGTGCCCCGCAGACGACGCAGCCCGTCTCGAGCAGCGTCTCCCGTATCGCGTCGTCCACCTCGATCGAGCGCCGACACTCCGGGCAGACGAAGGTGTGGGTGGATCGCCCCGCCATACCTGTGGGTACGACCCCCACGCTCATCAAACGGGCCGCGGATTCTCGCGAGTTCGAAATGTGATGAACGATCCTCAATTAAGCAGCGCCCCGAACAGCTTCCGCTGGGCGGCCGCGACGTGTTCCGTGAACGTCGAGCGCCCGATCCCCAGCGACTCGGCGACCTCGCCGGCGTTGGCCCCCTTCGGGTGGTCGAAGTAGCCCGCCTCGTAGGCGGCCGCCAGCACCTCGCGCTGGCGCTCCGTCAGCTCGCTCCGGTCGACGGTCACGAGGTCCGACTCCGTCGGTGTCGTCGTCGACTGGAGTAAGCGCTTCACCTCCATGTCCGGACAGGCGTCGCGGAACGCCTCTAAGACCGACCGCAGCGTCGGCAGGTCGCTCGCGTGGAAGGTGATCCGGAGCCGGCCGTCGCGGACCGTCGCCTCCGAGACTGGCGTCTCGTGGCGGTCGAGGACGACGAACGGCGAGTCGGGGTCGACGGCCGCCTCGAACCGGTACGCCGCCCGGCCGCCGTAGTCGAAGACGACCTCGACTCCCTCGGGGACCGAGAGGTCGGCGTCCGCGATGAACTCCACGACCACGCGCTCGCGGTCGTCGGCGGGCGCGCAGCGCGCGACCTCGGTGACCGGTGTCGCCCCGTCGACGACGCCGTCGAACGGGGACAGCGCGGTCGGCAGCGAGACCTCCGCCCGGATTCCCGATCCCATCTCGTTCGTCCGTACCCGCCCCGGGCAAAAACGTTGGCGGGCGCGCCGCCCAGTATAAAACACCCAGCATATGATGGGCCACTGTTCGGGGGCGTGGAGCCCTTCTCTACAGATATGAAACGCCCCCCGCGCACGACCGACGCGACGACGACCGAGGGAGACGCGGCGCTCGACGCCACGTTCGAGGCGCTCGCCGACGCCGACTGTCGGGCGATCCTTTCCGCGGCGGCGACGCCAAAGACGACGAGCGAGCTCGCCGACGACTGCGACATCGCGCTCTCGACCGCCTACCGGAAGGTCGAGCTGCTGAGCGAGACGCCGCTGCTCGCCGAGGGGGTCCGGTTCGACCCGGACGGCGACCACGCCGCCGAGTACGTCCGCGACGCCGGAGACGCCGCGATCGAGCTCGGCGACGACGGCGTGACGCTCACGGTCGACGACGGCGGGGCCGACCCTCTCGCCGCCGCGCTCGATGTCCCCGGCGTCTCGGCTGACTGACCGCCGTTCCCGGCGGTGGGTCGCCACGTCGCCGCCGCGCTACACCGCCGCGCTACACCGTCGCACCGCCGCCGCGCCGCCGCGCCGCGCGGCTGCGTTTCGAATCTGATAATCGAACGGCCAACGTTTTATTTCAGTTCAGGGTGGTCCCCGATATGTCTCGCTCGCCGGAGCCAGAGACCCTCATCGATCTCGCGCAGGACAAAATCGCGGTGATCGACGAGGCGGGCCGGTTCCGGTACCTCAACGCGGCCACCCGCGACCTGCTCGGATACGACCCGGACGAGCTCGTCGGGACGGACGCGTTCGACCTGGTTCACCCCGACGACGTCGACCGCGTCCGGACGGCGTTCGAGGCGCTCGTCGCCGACGGCACGCGCCCGGACGCTCCCTTAGAGTACCGCTACCGGACCGCCGACGGCGACTGGGTGTGGTTCCGCACTCGCGTGTTTCCGCCGGCGGAGACCGGTCTCGACGGCTACGCGCTGAGCTCTCGCGACATTACCCTCGAAGTCGAGTCCCGGCGGCGCCTGGAGACCATCGCCTCGACGTCGCCGGACGTGTTGTGGATGTTCAGCGCCGACTGGAGCGAACTGCTGTTCGTTAACGGTGCGATCGAGTCGGTGTTCGGAATCACCCCCGAGACCCTCGAACGCCGGCCGCGAGTGTTCTTGGAGGCCGTCCACCCCGACGACCGGGCGGACGTCGAGTGCGCGATGGAGCGGCTCTCCGCCGGCGATCCGACGAACCTCGACTACCGGATCGGCTCCCCGGACGGCCCGACCACCTGGGTCAGGGTGCCCGCGCGCCCCGTGCGGGAAGACGGCGAGGTCGTCGCGGTCACCGGGTTCGCCCGCGACGTCACCGACGAGTACCGCCGCGAGCGCCAGCTCACGGTGATGGACAACCTGCTCCGGCACACCATCCGCAACGACATGAACGTCGTCGACGGCACCGCGGAGCGGATCGCCGACCGCGTCGACGACGCCGTCAGCGCGGCCACGACGGCGACCGAGGGGGGCGACGCGGTGCCCGCGGACGTCGACCTGGCCGAGCTCGCCGCCGACCTGATCGACCACGCGGAGACGGTCCGCCGTGTCGCCGACGACCTGCTGACCACGGCCGAGAAGCAGCGCGGCGTGATCGACCTGCTCCGGGAACACGAGTCACCCCAGCCGCTCCGGGTCGCGCCGCTCGTCGAGCGCGCGGTGGCGGACGCCGTCGACGACGCGGGCGAGGCGCCCGCCGACGTCTCCGTCGCCTGTCCCGACGACGTGCGCGCGTTCACGCACCCCGAGCTCGACTACGCGATCGCCGAGCTGATCGAGAACGCGATCGAGCACGCGGAGGCGGCGCCGACGGTCGAGATCGAGGTCACCGCGCCCGCAGACCGTGTCGAGATCGCGGTCCGCGACAACGCGCCGCCGATCCCGCCGGCCGAGCGCGACCCCATCACCGACCGATGGAAGATGGACGACCTCAGACACACCGGCGGGATGGGGCTGTGGCTCGTCTACTGGATCGCGGACCGCTCCGGCGGCGACCTCGCGTTCGACGCCGGCGCCGACGGCAACGAGGTGACAATCAGCGTCCCCGACGCCGACGCCGACCCCTCCTTCCCGGCGGCCGACCGCGGCCCGCCGCCGGTCTCCGAAGTCCGGCCGGCCGCGGCCGAACCGGACGGCGGGGCGACGGCGCCGGTCGCCGGCTCCGAGGCGGTCGCCTCCGAGTCAACCGATATCGGGTCCGCTGCGGCCGAGTCCGCCGATACCGAGTCCGCCGATACCGAGTCCGTTCCGGCCGAATCCGTCGCGGCCGAATCCGTCGTGGACCACGAATCCGCTGACTGTGAGTCGGCTCCGGACCGCGAGCCGACCGGAGACCGCGAGTCGACCGCGGACCGCAACCCCGACGACACCGACGCCGCCCCCGGTCCGCCGTGAGGATCGCCGGGCGGCCAAGCGAAACCCGATCGATCGTTCACCATAGGACCCGATTTCGAAGAACCTCCCACCGATCTTAAGCCGTCGCTTCGCGTACTCCCGCGTTGATGGGTACGCTCAACGATCTGTTCGACCCGGACCGGGTCGCCGTCGTCGGCGCGACCGCCCGCGAGGGCGCCGTCGGTCGCGCCGTCACGTCGAATCTCCTCGACGACTTCGACGGCGACACGGTCCCCGTCAACCCGAACTACGACGAGGTGCTCGGTACGCCGTGCGTCGACGAGGTCGCCGACGCGGACGCCGACGTCGCGGTCGTCGTCGTCCCCCCGTCCATCGTGCTGGACGCCATCGAGGCGTGCGGCGAGGCGGGTGTCCGCAACGTCGTCGTGATCACCGCCGGGTTCGGCGAGACGGGAGAGGACGGAGCGGCGAGGGAGCGTCGCCTCGCGGAGCTAGCCGACGAGTACGACCTCAACCTCGTCGGCCCCAACAGCTTAGGGATCATGTCGACCCCCTCGGGGATGAACGCGACGTTCGGCCCCGAGAACGCGCTGCCGGGCGGGCTCTCCTTCATGAGCCAGTCGGGCGCGTTCGTCACCGCGGTCCTCGACTGGGCCAACGACAACGGGATCGGCTTCAAGGACGTGGTCTCGCTCGGCAACAAGGCCGTCCTCGACGAGACGGACTTCGTCGACCACTGGGGAGACGACGAGGAGACCGACGTGATCATCGGCTACCTCGAGGGGATCGAGGACGGCCGCGAGTTCATCGAGACCGCCCGCGAGACGACCCAGGACACCCCGATCGTCGCCGTGAAGTCCGGGCGGACGAGCGCGGGCGCGCAGGCCGCCTCCTCGCACACCGGCACGCTCGCGGGCTCCGACAAGGCGTACGAGGCCGGCCTCGATCAGGCGGGCGTCATCCGCGCGGAGTCGGTCGACGAGCTGTTCGACTCGGCGGGCATCCTCGGGAGCCAGCCACTGCCCGACACCGACAGCGTCGCCATCGTCACGAACGCCGGCGGCCCCGGCGTGATGGCGACCGACGCCGTCGGGGACGCCGACCTCGACATGGCGTCGTTCACGGCCGAGACGAGCGATGCCCTCGCCGCGTCGATGCCCGAGGAGGCGAACATCCACAACCCGGTCGACGTGATCGGCGACGCCGACGTCGAGCGGTTCCGCGAGGCGCTGGAGATCACCGTCGAAGACGACAACGTCGGCGCCGCGCTCGTGCTGGCCGCGCCGACGGCGACGATCGACTTCGGCGACCTCGCGGACGCGATCGAGGCGGTCAGCGAGGAGATGGACGCGCCCGTCGCGGCCTGCCTGATGGGCGGCGACCGGACCCGCGAGCCGAAACAGCAGCTTCAGGCGCGGGGGATCCCCTGTTACTTCGACCCCGCCCGCGGGATCGAGAGCCTCGCGACGCTCGCGCGCTATCGCGACATCAAGGCGCGCGAGTACGCGCCCCCCATGTCGTTCGACGTCGACCGCGAGCGCGCCCGCGAGATCCTCGGGACGGTGCGCGACCGCGACGACAACCGCTTGGGCGTCGAGGCGATGGAGCTGCTCGACGCGTACGGGATCCCCACGCCCGACGGCGAGATCGTCGACTCGCCCGAGCGCGCCCGCGAGGTCGCCGAGGGCGTCGACGGCGACGTTGTGATGAAGATCGTCTCGCCGGACATCCTGCATAAGTCCGACATCGGCGGCGTCGCCGTCGGCGTCGCCGACGCGGACGTGGCCGACACCTACGAGGACCTCGTCACCCGCGCGCGCAACTACCAGCCGGACGCGACCGTCCTCGGCGTTCAGGTACAGGAGATGGTCGATCTCGACGACGGCGTCGAGACGATCGTCGGCATGAACCGCGACCCGCAGTTCGGCCCGCTGCTGATGTTCGGGCTCGGCGGCATCTTCGTGGAGGTGATGGAGGACACCACCTTCCGCGTCGCGCCCGTCTCCGAACCCGAGGCGCGCGAGATGACCGAGGAGATCCAGTCGGCGCCGCTCCTGCGCGGCGCTCGCGGCCGCGACCCCGTCGACGTCGACGCCGTGGTCGAGACGATCGGCCGGCTCTCGCAGCTGGTCACCGACTTCCCGGCGATCCTCGAACTGGATATCAACCCGCTCGTCGCACTGCCCGACGACGACGGCGGCACGAACGCCGCCGCCGTCGACGTGAGACTCACCGTCGATCCGGAGGAACTAGACTAATGACAGACACACCCACCACACTCGTCACCGCAACCGGAGACAGCGCCGGAAAGACAGCGATCACCGTCGCCTTAGCGCGGCTCGCCGCCGACCGCGACCGCAGCGTCGGCTACATGAAACCGAAGGGCACCCGGCTCCAGTCGAACGTCGGCAAGACGCTCGACCAGGACCCCATGCTCGCCCGCGAGGTGCTCGGCCTCGACGCCGAGATGCACCAGATGGAGCCCGTCGTCTACTCCCCGACGTTCGTCGAGGGCGCGATCCGGGGCACCGAGGACCCGGCCGCGCTCCGCGACCGGATCCGCGAGGAGTACGACGACATCGCCGCCGACAACGACCAAGTGTTCGTCGAGGGCGGCGGCAGCTGGACCACCGGCGGCGTCGTCGACCTCACCGACGTCGACGTCGCGGAGCTGCTCGACGCGCGGGTCGTCCTCGTCGCCGAGTACGGCTCGCCGAACGACTTGGACGAGGTGCTGGCGGCCGCCGACGCGTTCGGTGACCGCCTCGTCGGCGTCGTCTTTAACAAGGTGTCCGACGACGCCTTCGAGTCGCTCGACCAAGACGGGATTCCGTTCCTCGAATCGAAGGGGATCACCGTCTTCGGCGCGATCCCCCACGAGAAGTCGCTCGCGGGCGTCACGGTCGGCGAGCTCGCCGACGAGCTGGGCGCCGAACTGCTCACCGACGCCCCCACCGACGCGTTCGTCGAGCGGTTCCTCGTCGGCGCGATGGGCGGCGACGAGGCGCTCCGCTACTTCCGGCGCGCCCGCGACGCCGCGGTCATCACCGGCGGCGACCGCGCGGACGTCCAGACGGCCGCGCTCGAAGCCTCTGGGGTCGCCTGCCTCGTCCTCACCGGCGGCCACCGTCCCTCGGGCGCGGTGCTGGGCAAGGCGGCCGACGCCGGCAAGCCCGTGCTGGCGGTGAACACCGACACGGTCACCGCCATCGACCGCGCCGAGGAGGTCGTCCGCGGCGGGCGCACGCGCGACGTTCGGACGGTCGACCGGATGGCCGAACTGCTCGGCGACCACGTCGACGTCGACGCGCTCGTCTGAGCCGGACGCCGACCCTTCCGTTTCGCCCGCACCGGTGGTCGCGTTCGCCCGCGATCCGTGATCGTCTGACGTACTGTTTTCACGGTGGACGACGTACCCCGCCTATGACCAGTCTCTCGGAGGCGTACGGTGGACGGGGGCGCTCCGGGGCCGACCCGCGGCGGCTGTACCTCGGCGTGGGATCGTTCGCCGCGGGGGCGCTGCTCCTCGTCGCGGGCATCCTCGCGGCGGCCGAGGTGGCGGTGCCGGCGGGGTACAGCTCCGCCGCGGCCCGGGAGCTCGGCGGGATCCTCGGCGGCATCGGCGTCCCGCTCGTGTTGATCGGCGTGATGGCCGTGCTGCCGGCCGACCGCAACACCTACGCCGCGGCGGTCGTCGGCGCGGCCGTCATGTGTCTCGGCGTGGCGGTTTTCACCTACGCGTACCCCGAACGGTGGGTCGGCGGGCCGCGCCCGGACCTCCCGAACCTCACCCTCCACACCGCCGGCGTCTACTTCCTCGGCGCCGCGACGACGCTGTGGAGCGTGTTCGTCGGCGTCGCCAACTTCAAGACCCGCAACGACCCCGGCGGCACCGTCTCGATGGAGGTGACCCATAAAGGGGAGACGAAGGTCGTCGAGGTCCCCCGCGACCAGCTGGGGAGCCGCGGCGGCGTCGGTCTCCTCGGCGGCACCCCCGACGGCGACGTGGAGACGCAGACGAACCGTCCCGACGACGCGAACCGGTCGGCGCGCGACGCGAACCGGTCGGCGGACCGAGACGCCGCCGGCGCGGCGTCCGGCCCCGGGACGACGGCCGACTCCGGAGCGGCGACCGGCACCGGCGCGTCGGACACCACCGGCGGCCGGTCGAGCGGCGCGGGAGGCTCCGGCGCGGGCGGGCGGACGACCGACGCGGGCCGGTCCGGGACGGGCGGATCCCCCATGTCCGGCTCGGCGGGCGTGAGCGACGGCGGCAGCGCCGACACCGACATCTCCTCGCCGCTCGACGAGGCGGGACCGGAGGGGCCGTCCTCGCCGTCGACGCCGGAGTCCGCGCCCTCGCCCGGCGCCCCCGCCGCGCGCGACGGCCCGGGCGACACCTACTGCGGCAACTGCGCGAAGTTCGACTACGTCCGGACGGACGACGGGATGCGCCCCTACTGCGCGCACTACGACGAGCTGATGGACGACATGGAGGCGTGCGACTCCTGGACGCCGCGATAGGCGCGCTCGCCGCCGCGAGAACGCCGACGAGACCGTGCGACCGTCCGCGCTCGCCCGGCACAAGAGCTAACTCACGCTCCGCCGACGGGCCCGTATGGACGACCGCAGGACCCTCTTCCTCGCCGGATTCGTCGGGGCGTCGCTATCGTACATCTTCAACGTCCTCGCGTTCACCGGTACGTTCGACGTGTTCCGCTGGGTCGTGTTCGTCGCGCTGTACGTCGGGTTCACGTACGGATTCGACCGGTTCATCGGCTGGCAGACCGGCTCGGCCTGAGCGTCTCCGGTGCCGATATCGGTTGGTCCCGCTCCAACCCGAGGATTTCGGACGGGTCGAGGCGAGCGCCTCGGCGCAGAGGGCCTTACACCGGCTCCGCGGAGGGGAGCTGCGACTCCGCGACGGCGAACGCGAGCGTGCTCAACACGCCGATGAGCGTCCCGGCCGCGAGCGCCATCGCCAGCTCCGAGAGCCCGAGCGCCGTCACGCCGGGCGCGTCCGGGAGGAAAAAGCCGGAGACCGCGAACAGCACGACGGCGATGGCGGCCACGTAGAAGGGGGCGTTGAGGTAGCGCCACCGGAACCGACCGGCGAGGTACTCGTCGGTGATCTGCCCGAGGCTGGAGGTGACGCCCGCGACGCCGAGCCACTGGACGAACCCGTGGACGAACGCAGCGAGGGCGGTGCCGGCCGCGAGCGGGCTTCCCTGCGCGGTCCGGACGACGTCGACGGTGTCGACGCCCTGAACCCCGCCGACGACGACTAAGGCGAGCGCGACGACGTAGGTGACGAGCGTCACGCGGCCGGTGTAGAGGACGTTGCGGACGCTCTCGGCGGTCCCGTCGACGGTGTCTTCGAGCCCCAGCCCGCGGAACAGCGAGTAGAGCCCGACCGCGCCGGAGAGGATTCCCAGCACTGCCGCGCCGGCCACGTCGAAGAGGTTGGCGACGACGACCAACGGGTAGATGAGGAGGACCACGCCCAGCGGGATTAAGATTGTGCCGCGCGTCTCCGGGTCCGCGAGCACCTGCTTGATCGTGTAGTAGAGCGACTCGAGGTCCTGCGCCTGCCGGACGACGACGCGGCGCATCCCGTCGATCGGCATCCGCGAGCGGATCACGGGGAGGACGGACTCGTCTTGGGCGCCGTCGGTGATCACGACCGCCGACACCTCCTCGCCGGTCGACAGCTCGGCGAGCACGCGGTCGACCTCCTGGCCGACCGCGCGGTTCGCCTTCACGTCCGGGCCGTCGACGCCCGTGACGGCCGCGACCTCGACGGCCTCGCCCTCGGCGGCGAGCTCATCATGGACGTTGACGCCCTGGAAGAGGACGTTCACGTCGGAGTCCTCGGGGTCGGCGGTCGCGAGCGCGACCGCGGCCTCGGTGACGTCGTCGGCGCCGATGACGGGGGTGGGGATCCCCGTCTTGCGGCCGAGGTCGTCGTCGAGGTCGACACAGAGGACGAGCAGCATCGTTCGAGGCTACGCGGGGGGACGGCATATGTTTTCGGCTCGGGTCGCGCCCGGCGAACCCGGCGACCGCGTCGGCCCGAACGGTCGCTCCGTCACTCCTCCTCGTTTGGCTCGTGTTCGAGCCCGTTCATCATGCGGCGGACGTTCTCGCCGTCGCTGAACGCGGCCGGATACGCCGCCAGCGGGAGGACGAAGTCGTCCTCGACCTCGACCGGCTCGCCGATGTGAAGCTCCAGCTCGGTGTCCGCGCCGGTCCCCTCGATCTCGCCGTCGGCCGTGTACACGACGACCTCGGCGTCGGACCCGAGGACCTCTGTGGAGTACTCCGAGCCGCGTTCGAGGTCGCCGACCCCCTCGTACCGGCTCAGGATGAGCTCGGCGCGCTCGCGGGTGCCCAGCTCGGCGATCGGATTGAGCGCCCGGCCGAGTACCTCGATCTGCGGCGTCGTCACCGCGGCGAAGACGGCGGCCTGGTAGCGCTCGCCGAACAGCTCGACGGCCTTGTCGTACTCGGCGACGGTGTTCGTCACGCGGACCTCGCGGGTCTGTCCGGCGACCTCCACCTCGCGCGAGATCACCTCGTCGGAGACCTCGTTGAGCTCGTATCCGCTCTCCGAGAGGGTCGCGTCGGCCACCGTCGCGGTGCCCGCCGCGAACTCCGCGGGCCCGTCGCCGGTCGCGACGTCGAGCGCGGTACAGCCGGCGAGGCTTGCGAGTCCGACCGCGCCGCCGGCGGCGAGCGCCCGGCGGCGCGTGACCGCGTCGCTCGGTGTCTCGGTCTCGGCGTCGTCGTCGGTCGGGTCTCGGTCCATGCCCGCCACTGGCGGCGGCGGGGGTACATACTTTGTGTTTGAACCGGTCGGTCGTCTCGGGCGCCGCCGACCGCTGGCCTGCCCGAACACGCCGCCGTGACAACCGCTCTCGCCCGACTCCGCGCTTCGCACGCTTTTTCACGTCGCGGCCGGTAGAAGGGGGTAGATGATCTCCAAGGGCTGTGAACAGTGCGCCAAGGGCGGGAAGATGGTGCTTTTCGTCTACGGGTACTGCGACCAGCGGGACTGCTTCTACTGCCCCCTCGGAGAGAACCGGAAGAACGTCACCGACGTGTACGCCAACGAGCGGAAAGTCGAGTCCGACGAGGACGTGATCGAGGAGGCCAAGCGCATGAGCGCGCTCGGCACCTCGATCACCGGCGGCGAGCCCCAGGAGGCGATGGCGAAGACGACCCGGTACCTCGAACTGCTGAAAGACGAGTTCGGCGAGGACCACCACACGCACCTCTACACCGGAATTACGGGCGGCCGCGAGAACATGCGGAAGCTCTCGGAGGCCGGCCTCGACGAGATCCGCTTCCATCCGCCGGTGGAGCTGTGGGGCGACATGCACGGGACCGAATGGGAGGAGATCCTGTACATCGCCCGCGAGGAGGGGCTCACCCCCGCCTTCGAGATTCCCGGGATCCGCGCGGAGCCGGAGTTCTTGGAATTCCTCGACGAGGGCGCCGCGGAGTTCTGTAACATCAACGAGTTCGAGATGTCCGACGGGAACTACCGCCGGATGCAAGAGGAGGGGTTCGAGCTTCAGGAGGGGCACATGTCCGCGGTCGAGGGGTCGAAGGACGCCATCCTCGAGGAGATGGCGAGCCACGAGCAGGTGTACTTCTGTACCTCGGTGTTCAAAGACGCCGCGCAGCACCGGAACCGCCTCAAGCGCATGGCGAAGAACATCCGTCGGGAGTTCGACGAGGTGACCGACGACGGAACCTTAGTCTACGGGAAGGCGTTCGCCGACGCCGACCGGTTCGAGTCGCTCGGCGTCCCCGAAGAGTTCTACACGGTGAAGTCGGACCACGTCGAGGTGGCGTGGTGGCTCCTCGAAGAGATGGTCGAGGACGGCGACCTCGCCGAGGGCGAGATCGTCGAGCAGTACCCGACCGTCGACGGCACCGTCGTCGAGCGGACCCCGGTCGCCTGAACGAGCAGATTTCGATTCTCATTGTCAACGACTCTCGTTCGTTACCCGCGGGGACAGCGGTGGCGCGCGCCTGCGAGCGGCCGGAGCGAAGCGGAGGCCGCGAGTCAGCGCGTGCGAGGGAGTCAGTCGGCCGGAGCGTAGCGGAGGCCGGCTGACGAGGCTGGGGAGGCGTGAGGTGCAGTCGCCGTACGGGGTGGGACTCAAAGGGGCAGCCGGGAGGCCGCCGTAGGCGACGCAAGCACTGGAACGAGGGAGCGAACGGAGTGAGCGACCGAGTGAAGCGCGCAGCGAGCGTACGGCGGCCTCACGGCTGGGGCTTTGGCGGTGTTCACCGTCGATTCTCCGTCAGCGATTTATTACCGAGCGGCTGGGGCTTTGGCGGTGTTCACTGCCGATCCGTTGGCAGTCATTTATAAACAAGTGGCTGGGAATTTGGCGGCGTTCACCGTCGATCCGTGGTCGGACATTCATCACGAGTCGTGTTATCTGCTCCCACACTTATGAGGGATCAACGCGTACGGTCGCGCATGGCCACCGACGATCCCGTCTTCGCGAACGTGAGCATCGGACAGGAGGTGTACAACGAGGACGGCGAGCGCCTCGGGTCGATCCGGGGGGTCGACGACGACGGCTTCTACGTCGCGTCGCCGTCGGGCACGGACACGCTGGCGCTCACCGATGCGCGCGACGTGTTCGGCACCGCCTACGTGATGTGGCGCTGCTGGGAGTGCGGCGAGATGGGTGAGATCGGCGACCAGCTCCCCGCGAACTGCCCGAACTGCGACGCGCCCCGCGAGGAGCTGTACTACTGGGCCGAGGACTGAGACGACGACGGCGGGAACCCCGCTCTCGTTCTCGTCGTTTATTTATAAATAGCTGACCGCGTTGACGCAGCAAACACCATCGAAGCCCCAGCCGTTTATTTATAAATCGCCACTAGCGGATTCACTGCGAACACCACCGAAGCCCCAGCCGCTCGGCTGTACGACACTACAGTTTATAATCTGCTCATCGACACGAACACCGTCGAAGCCCCAGCCGTGAGGCGGGCGCACGCTCGCTGCGCGCTTCAGTCGCTCGCGTTGCTCGCTCCTTCCAGTGCTTACGTCGCCTGCGCCCGCCTCACGGCTGCCCCTTCGAGTCCCACCCGACCGCCCCGCACCGCAGCCTCACGCCTCCCCAGCCTCGCGGCTCCCTCCGCTACGCTCCGGTCGCCGCGTCCCTCGCACGCGCTCCTCGCGGCCGCCGGGGGCGGCCGCTCGGAGGCGCGCGCCGACCGCACGTCGTTTTATAAACAAACGATACCGCTTCCACAGTTGTTTATAAGTAACCGTCGCCGGCCGGCTCAGTCCGCGTCGACGAAGTCCCCGAGGTTCGCCTGGAGCCCGGCGGCCATCGTCGACTTCCGTCGGAGGCGGCCGAGCGAGACGGGGAGCTGGTCGGCGACGCCGCGGACCGCCTCGCCGAACGTCTCCGCGGCCCCGAACTCGCCCTCGAACGCGTTGCGGACGGCCTCGCGCACCTGCCACACGCCGACCGGTCCCAGTAGTCGTCGGAGACGTGGCGGCAGACGAGCGCCTTCGCCTGCCGCCCGCGGTCGTCGAGGTGCTCTAAGACCCCCAAGCGAGACGCGTAGTAGGCGCCCGCCGTCTCCTCGACGTAGCCGGTCCGCCCCTCGCGGCCTTCGCTCGCGGCCGCGAGGTAGACGCCCGCCTCGGGGTCGGGATTCCAGATCGAGCCGGGCGATTTCATCTCGACGAGTTCGTACTCCCAGCGGCCCGGGACCAAGATCACCCAGAATGCGTTGCCGAGGTACTCGTTGCGGTGGACCTCGATCCGGTCGACGGTCGGGTTGTCGCGGATCGACCCGCGGAGGAACTGCCCGACCGTGTCGTCGACGGCCGTGATCGACCAGCGCGTCGGGACGAGCCGGCGGTTCTCGCCCTGCCCGAGCGCGCCCGCTGAAAGGATCGTGTTGATCTCGTACACGTCGAACCCGCGGCGGTAGAGGTACGTCATGGCGCCCTCGGCGCGCCAGTCGTCGTCCTCCAAGGTCTTCTTCACCGGCTGCGGGACGTGGGGGTTCTCGCCGAGGTCCGCGGTCCGCGCCGCGGCGCGCGGCCCGGTCGGCGTCTTGATGTCCTCGGTCCCGACTTCGAAGTCGAGGTCCGGCCGACCGTCGAGGCCGATCTCCACGTCGACCGGGCGGTCCGCGATGGCGATCTCGCGTTGGACGCCGAGCCAGCCGTTCCACGCGTCGTGGACGCTCTCGGCCGGGCCGCCGCCGTTCCCGACCGATTTCACCCCGCCGGTCACGCCGGCGTCCGCGACGTCGACGCCGCGCGTCGAGTTGAGCAGGCTGGTCCGGCGGTCGAACACGTCGGAGATGGAGACGCCCTCCTCGTACCACGCCGCGGAGGTCTCGAACGCCGCGGCGCGCTCCTCGCGGCCGACGGGCGAGAGCAGGCCGGTCGAGACGTTCGGGTAGTCCGCGCGGCCGACGAAGATAGAGGGCGAGACGCTGCCGACGACGGCGTCGTCGGAGACATGCTCGTCGAAGCGCCGCTCGAAGGAGTCGAGGTGGTCGAGAACCCCGTAGTCCTTCTCCGCGGCGAGGCGCCGCCGCTCGGCGCGCTCGTTCGCCTCGAACTCGATGAACTCGTCGAGCCGCATTCGGATCGGCGTTGGCGGCGCACCGGCTTGAACGTTTCCGGCGCGGCGGGACGCGAAGCCCGAAAAAGAAAGCAGGAAAGGGGAGAACCGACCACGAGACCGTCCTAACTGTGAATTCCCATCGCTTCGATCTGCTCTTGGTACCGGTTGCGGATGGTGACCTCGGTGACCTGCGCGACGTCGGCGACCTCGCGCTGGGTCTTCTTCTCGTTACAGAGCAGCGAGGCCGCGTAGATGGCGGCGGCGGCGTAGCCGGTGGGCGACTTCCCGGAGAGCAGTCCCTGCTCGGCGGTCGTCTCGATGATCTCGTTGGCCTTCGACTGGACCTCCTCGGAGAGCTCTAACTCCGAGGAGAATCGCGGGACGTACTTCTTCGGGTCGACCGGGCGCATCTCCAAGCCGAGCTCCTGGGAGATGTAGCGGTACGTCCGGCCGATCTCCTTGCGGTCGACCCGCGAGACCTCGGAAATCTCTTCGAGGCTCCGCGGAATGCCCTCCTTGCGACAGGCGGCGTACAGGGCCGCGGTGGAGACGCCTTCGATGGAGCGCCCCCGAATGAGGTCCTCGTTGAGCGCGCGTCGGTAGATGACGGACGCCACTTCGCGTACCGAGCGCGGCACGCCCAGCGCCGACGCCATCCGGTCGATCTCCGAGAGCGCGAACTGGAGGTTGCGCTCGCCGGCGTCCTTCGTCCGGATCCGCTCCTGCCACTTCCGCAGCCGGTGCATCTGCGACCGCTTCTTCGAGGAGATGGAGCGCCCGTAGGCGTCCTTGTCCTTCCAGTCGATCGTCGTCGTCAGTCCCTTGTCGTGCATCGTCTTCGTCGTCGGGGCGCCGACGCGCGACTTCTCCTGCCGCTCCGAGTGGTTGAACGCGCGCCACTCCGGGCCGGGATCGATCTGCTCGTCTTCGATGATCATCCCCGTCTCCTCGTGTATCAGCTCCCCGTCGGCCGTCCGGGTGAGGTCCTCCGGATCGAAGTCCTCGGGGTCCAACTCGTCGATGTCCTCGACCTCCTCGACGTCGATCTCGTCTTCCTCGGCCTCTTCGTCCCCCACGCGCTGCCGGTCGTGATCCCGTTGCCGGGTGGGCCGTGTCATCGCATTTATATACTATCCAAACGGTTTAACTTAAAAGTTCGTTACCGTGTGGGAGAGTACCACGGGTTGTGACCCCCGGTCGGTCTCCTGTGGACAGCGGACGGACAGCCCTTTGTTCGCCGGGCGCGGAACCCGGACGAATGCCGACGATCGACTGCGACCCGGCCGCCGCGCGCGAGCGACTCGCGGGCGAGGGCGTCCGGATCGACGAGGGGAACACCCCCCACGAGCGGTGGCGCGCCGAGCGAGAGGGGGCCGTCGCGGTCGCGTACGACGACAAGGTCGTCGTTCAGGGGAGCGACCCGACGCGGCTGACCGCCCTGCTGCGCGACGGCGGCGGCCGCGCGCACGTCTACTTCGACGGCGCCTCCCGCGGGAACCCCGGGCCGGCCGCGGTCGGCTGGTGTCTTGTCACGTCCGACGGCGTCGTCGCCGAGGGCGGCGAGCGGATCGGCCGCGCCACCAACAACCAGGCCGAGTACGCCGCGCTGATCCGCGCGCTGGAGGCGGCCGACGAGTACGGCTTCGACGCCGTCGACGTCCGCGGCGACTCCCAACTCATCGTCAAGCAGATCCGCGGCGAGTGGGACGCCAACGACCCGGAGCTCCGCGAGCGGCGGGTCCGCGCCCGCGAGCTGTTAGAGCGGTTCGACCGCTGGTCGATCGCCCACGTACCGCGGGAAATAAACGAACGCGCCGACGATCTGGCGAACGAGGCACTCGATGACGCGAACTGACGACGAGCCGCCGGAGTGGGCCAAGGAACGGGCGCGGGAGATGATGGCGGCGGAGAACGACGCGGAGGCGAACGGATCCGCCGACGCGGACGATCCCGCGGACGCCGCAGAGTCGCCCGACCGCGACGAGGAGCGCGTCCCGGACGTGCCGGTCGAGGCCGTCGACGAGGCGGAGCGGCTCACCCGGCTCGCCCGCGAGGCCGAGTCCGCGGAGCCGACGCCCGAGATCGAGGAGGCGGCCGACCAGTACCGCGAGCGGCGCGACGCGCTCGCGACCGAGTACGGCTACACCGCGCGCGTCCGCGGCGAGGACGACACGCTCGTGTTGTACCCCGACGAGTGGATGGAGGAGGGGACGGTCCAGCTCGACCGCGTCGAGGACACCGACCGCGCGGTCGAGGTGTCGCTGTCCGGCCCGGGCGACGCCGACCGCTACCGCGAGGTGGCCGCGTACAACGAGGCGGTCGCCGCGGCGGTCGGCGAGTGCGAGGCCGAGGTCCACGCGCGGACCGCGGAGACGTTCGCGTCGTTCATGAGCAACCACTACGTCCGCCCGGTCGACGACGCCACGCCGCAGATGCGCGCCGAGTTCCGCGAGGAGTACTTCGTCCGGAACGGGTGGCCGACCGACGAGCAACTGGCCGCCGTCGACGAGTCGCTCTCCGTGATCGAGTCCGTCGCCGCCGACGTGGACGAGTCCGTCGCGGTCGAGGCCCTCGACGACCGAGAGTCGGCCGACGACGACGGTTCGACGTAGCGGTCGCTCGGCGGAGAGAGAACGCGGCTTTCGCCGCGCCGTGTGCCAAAATTTCAGTTGGAAACCGATACCGCGCGGGTGCCGGCGCTCCGGCTTACTCGAGCAGCGCGCGGACCTCGTCCGCGCGTTCCTCGTCGGTGACGAACCGGTCGAGGACCCACTCGATCTGGCCGAGGACGACGTCGTGGCCCTCGTCGGTGAGCTCGTACTGGTTCGTCCGCTTGTCGAGTTCGCTCTTCTCGACGAGCCCGTGCTCGACGAGGTCGTCGAGGTTGGGGTACAGGCGGCCGTGGTTCACTTCGGAGCCGTAGTACGCCTCTAACTCCCGCTTGATGGCGAGGCCGTACATCGGCTCCTCGGCGAGGATCGTGAGGATGTTCTGTTGGAACGCCGTGAGATCGCTTGCCGCCGTCGATTCATCAGTGACTGTTTGTGCCTCTGACATGCCTGACGGGAGGGGACCCGAACTTATAATCTTTCTCAACATTCACGACCGTTGCGATGCGTAACCCCGCACGGTTGTCCGGATCTCTCGGTATCGACGGTCTCTCGGCGGACGCTCGTGGTATCCGGCGATGGAACGCGTTCGACTGATCGATTCCGCTTTCGGCGGGTGGACCGATGGATCGTCGGTCGCGCTCGGCGTACGGCTCACGATCGAAACCGCGGAGATCCGGCCTCGCCCGGTGTCCGCCCTCGCGACCTCGGTTCCTCGTGGTTCGGTGGCGCCGTCGTCCCGTCGTTGCGACGGGGGTCAGTGACGCCGGCTTCCCGTCGTTGCGACGGGGACCGATGATGGACGCGCTCGCGCGATCCCGAAAGGACTTTGGCCGACTTCCACCCACCAACGGACACATGGCCAACCTCTGGGAGGATCTCGAGACGGGACCGAACGCGCCGGACGAGATCTACGCCGTCGTCGAGTGTCTCAAGGGCGAGCGGAACAAGTACGAGTACGACAAGGACATCCCCGGCGTCGTGCTCGACCGCGTGCTCCACTCGAACGTCCACTACCCGTACGACTACGGCTTCATCCCGCAGTCGTACTACGACGACGAGGACCCCTTCGACGTGATGGTGCTCGTCGAGGACCAGACGTTCCCCGGCTGCGTCGTCGAGGCCCGCCCCGTCGCCATGATGAAGATGGACGACGACGGCGAGCAGGACGACAAGGTGATCGCGGTGCCGACCGAGGACCCCCGGTTCGACCACATCGAGGACCTCGAGGACATCCCCCAGCAGACCCTCGACGAGATAGACGAGTTCTTCGCGACCTACAAGAACCTCGAGGCCGGCAAGGAGGTCGAAACGCTCGGCTGGGAGGACAAGGCGGCGGCGAAGGAGGCCATCGAACACGCGCAGGACCTGTACGACGAGCAGGTCGCCTAACGCCGATATAACCCGAGCGCATCCGTCGCCCGCGCCCGGATGCGTTATGCCTATGGGTAATTTTTAGGGTGAGAGTCGCGTACGATCGCGTAGAACCATGAGCGCCACCACGCCCTCCGTCGGCATCGATCACCCGACGGTCGTGCCCGCGAACTTCGACCCGGACGACGACGCGACGACCGAGACGGCCGCCGGCGACGACGACGCCGCGACCGACGAGGCGTAGCGGCCGCCGCTCCCCTTCTCAGGCGCGTTCGACGACCGCCGAGAGCCGCGTCGCGTCGTCTCGAAGCGACGCGAACGCGTCGTCGACCCAGTCGACCACCGGATCGTCGGTCGATTCGAGCACGCACCGCGGGTTGTTCCGCTCGTCGTACGCGGTCACGCACGCGCGACGTCGTCACACCGGACGAGCCCGTACTCGATCGGCTCGGCGCTCACGTACACCGTCGCGTCGTCGTCGGTGAGCGCGCGGTCGGTCGCCGGGCCGAACTCCGCGACCGACGCGTCGACCACGTCGCGGTCGACGATCAGCTCGACGCTCGCGCCGTCGTCCAGCGCCGCGGCCGCCGCGTCGTTGAACTGCTGGAGGACGACCGGAGAGACGGCCCGGATCTCCGCCCCGCGGCTCTCGCGTAAGAGCTCGGTGAGGCGGTCGACGGCCGCCAGCGGGTTCTGGTCGGACGCGACCGTGAGGTCGCTGTCCGGGATCCCCTCCGCGGGGAAGTCGACGCCGACGCGCTCGACCGTCTCGGCGAACCGGCCGTAGCGGTCGCCGCGTTCGACCTCCGTCAGAAGCGTCTCGTACGCGTCGTGGACGCGTTCCCCGGTCGGCGTCACCCGGTAGTCGGCGCCGCGTTTCACGACCCAGTCGCGCTCGCGGAACCCCGCGAGGATCCGCTGGACCGTCGTTCGGGTGGCGTCGACCGCGTCGGTCAGCTCGGCCGGGCGCCGCGGCTCCTCGCGCAGCGCCCGGAGTATCGCGACTCGAACGGGCGAGCCGGCGAGGTACTGTGCGCCGTCGTGTCCGTCCTCGGCCGTCATCGTATGATCCGTGTGTACGGGTACCGCCCTGTTAACCGTACCGCGTTGTAGGCCCGGGCGCCGCGCTCGGGTCCCGGCCCGCCCGTCGGCCGCGTCAGTCCCGGTAGCGGAACGACACGACGGTGCCGACGGTGTCCTCGCCGGCGATGCGCTCCGTGGTTACCGTCACGGCCGCGAGCGCGTCCGCGCCGAGCGCCTCCTCTATCACCGCCCGCAGCGCGTCGGGGTCGGCGCCCTCCTGTCTCACCGGCACGCGGACCTGTCGGCGGTTGACCGCGACGTCGCCGAGGTCGTACTCGGTGTGCTCGAACGCCTCTCGGATCGCCGTTTCGATGTCGGTCATGGTACGATACGTTCCGCGCCCGGCAGTGAAAAAACGCAGTCCTCGGTCGACGCCGTGGGAGAGTGCGGTTTCGTCGACCAGTTCGGTACCGACAAAATAAGCTGAAATACCGAAATTCGGTGCTTTTGGTATTTAATACAGTACATCACTAATTTAAATATGTCTATTATACAACCGCAGAACAATCTTAATATTTATTTATCCTGATACTTTTCGAATATGCACGAAAGTGTGGCAGATTACGTGGCAGAGCACCCGAAAATGGCCGGCGTCCTGTTCAGTGCGTTGCTGCTGCTGACGCAGGCGGCGCCCGCGGCTGCGAACATGGCTACTGTTGATCCTGGTCCGTAGACGACAATAATTCATCACTCCAAGTCAGACCGCCATCAGTGAACACCGGCACCGTCTCTAATTGTAAGAAGTCGTATACTTCACCCGGAGAGATTCCTGTGGCAGAAATGCCATTTGGGACATAGTAATTCTTGCTGACTGTCCCCAGATTTAGTGAACTCATCGATCCGAGACCATATGGACCATTGGGAAATATTTCAGTTGATATATTCCAAGTTGAGTCAGATTGTTGATCCATATTCAAAATGAGTGCTGCTCCACTCCGACTCTGACAGATCGTTGTCCCCCCGTCGCCCACCACGATGTACTGATGACCTGTAATCAACTCCCGCTTCGCGACGTGGAGCGCGGTCCGGAGGTTGAACCCGCTGTTCATCAGGCGGGCGATGATCCGGCCGAGCTTCGTCGCGGGCGAGTTCGCCACGTCGGAGAGGGTGACGATGCCGCCGCGCGAGCCGCGGTGGACGAGGGCCTCACCCTGCTGGTAAGACTGGCATGCGTTGAGCAGGAAGGCGCTGACGCCGATCTCGAGATCTTGGTCAGTCAGATCTAGGTACTCCTCGGCGCACTGCATCCCGCGGTCGTCGACGTGGCCGATGTAGTGGAGGAAGTCGACGTCTGACTCCAGCACCTCGCGCATCTCCTCGCGGGTGAGGTCGTGGCGCACCTCGATGTCGAACTGGACCATGTCGCGGAGGCCGTAGAGGTCGGCGACGTTCCCCTCCTCGCGCATCTGGTCGTCGTTACAGACCACGAGGACGGAGATCCGGGACTGCTCGACCTGCCCTGCCTCCAGCCGCCGGTGGTACGCGTCGAGCGTCGCCTTGTTGGCGTCGAGCGGGACGCCGTCGCCGACCCACGCGTGCTCGACGGTGTCGACGGGCTCCGGGCGGACGAACTCTGTCTGCGCCGCGACGGCGCCGCGTTCCGTGGAGGCGTCCGCACCGCGGGTAGTCTTCGCGCTCGCGCCACCGCGCACGAACTCGCCGTCACCGGGGCCGTTGGGTCCGACGCCGCCAACCGGGACTTCCCGCCTCGTGGCCGCCGACGAACTTCGGTCCGCACCGCCGAAGAAGCCGACGCCGACGCCGCCGTCGTCGTCCACCGGCGTGACGGTCTCCGGCGAGCGGACGATCGACAGCTCGCCGGCGACGAACGGGAGCATCTCCACGTTCTCCGGATCGGGACGGACGTCGGTCGTCAGCGTCCACTGCGGGAGTTCGGGCTCGACCGCCTCGAAGGGAACGTCGAGGTACTCGCCGAGCCGCTCCGCGAGCGGGATGTCGTACAGCCGCTCCCAGTCGAGGTCGAGGTCCGTCGTCTCGCGCTCGTGGAGGTCGACCGGGTAGAACCCCTCCGTGCGGGCGAGACAGTCCATGTGGAACGACTGCCTGAGCACCTGCGCGGTCCGTTCCTCGAACCCCGGTTCGAGCGGATACGTCCACCCGTCGCCCTCGATCCGCGGGGCGTCGCCCGGCACCACGTCGGCCGCGAAGTAGTACGCCAGCGAGACGACGGGGTAGAGGTAGCGGTACTCCGGGGGACGACGATCCGAACGCCGCTGTCGACCGGTTCGACCCGCTCGGGGACGCGGAACTCGTCGCCGGGCTCGATCAGCGGCGGATGCCCGCGCAGGGTGGGGAACGACCGCTCCGGGCTGGTCGTCTGGAGCGCGGAGCCGAGCAGCGAGACGGCGTCCATCAGCGATTCCGGGTCCGTGGGGGTGGTGATGGTCCCCGCCGGTGTCTGGTGGAGCGATCGAAAGCCGAGCCCGACCATGCTCGGCGTGTTGAGGTCGATCCGCGTGGTCCGGTCGGTCGTGGAGACAGAGAACCCAGAGTCGAACGTGAGGTACAGCTTCGTCGGGGCGGGGTCGATTCCGACGTGGTACGTGTCCCGTGGCATCTCGTAACAGTCGCCCCGGGTCAACAGTACCCCGTCACCGTCACGGGCCTGAACGACAGCGACCCGCGGAATCTCGATCGATCCGGTCTCGACCGCGACGCTGGCGTCGACGGGGAAGTAGTGGTCGGACTCGGGACGCGGTCGCGGCTCGACCGGCCGATCGGTGTACACCTCGAACTGCGTGTTCTCGATGTGGTCGGTGACGGTGAGCCCGTCGGCCTCGCGCAGTGGATCGATGTCGATGCTCATGGGGACTCGCCGCGGTTGTCGAGGCGGACGGGGACCGGCGCCGCGGCGGTTGTGGGTACCACTCATTGAGGGAAAGCGGCGATAAAGCTTGCGTCGGTCGGATCGCCGCGGACCGAACGGATAAAGTCCCGGCCGCCCCACCTCCGCGTAATGATAACGCTGGGAACGGCCCGCGCCTCTCCGGGCGAGACGGACACGGGCCGTCTCGAGGTGGGGGAGATGCGGGACGGGAGCCCCGTCCGGCTGCCGGTCGCCGCGATCAACGGCGCTGCCGACGGGCCGACGCTGTACGTCCAAGCGGTGAGCGACGGCGACGAGCTGAACGGGTTAGGCGTCGTCAACCGCGTCGTTCCGCGGCTCGATCCGGCCGAGCTGTCCGGGTCGGTCCTCGTCGTCGGCATCGTGAACCACTTCGCGTTCCAGGCCGCGGAACACCGCAACCCCGTCGACGACCGGAAGATGAACCGCGGCTACCCGGGCGACGCCGACGGGACGACCAGCGAGCGGATCGCCCACGAGACGTTCCAGATCGCCAAGCGCGCGGACTACATCCTCGACCTTCACCAGGGGTCGACGAGCCGGATGATAAACGAGACGCGCGTGCGCTGCGGCGTCCGCCACCGCCTCCACGGCGAGTGCCTGGAGCTCGCGAAGGCGTTCGGCTGCGGGCACGTCCTCGACATCAAGGGCCCGGACGGCCAGCTCGCCCGCGCCGGCCCGGAACACGGCATCCCCACCGTCGACCCCGAGCTCGGCGGCTGCGTCGGCTGGGACGAGGAGTCGATACAGTACGGCGTCGAGGGCGTGTTCAACGTGCTCCGCCACTACGGGTTCCTCGACGGCGACGCGTCCCTCGAATCGCAGACGCGCGCCCGCGGCTTCGACCAGTACGGCTCGCCGGCCGGCGGCTTAGTCCGCTTCGAGCGCGAGCTCGGCGAGCGGGTCTCCGCCGGCGATGTCCTCTTCGAGGTAACCGACACCTTCGGCGCCTTAGAGGGCCGCGTCACCGCCGACACGGACGGAATCTTCTGGCGGACGCGCCGGCTCCCGCAGGTGGCCGCCGGCGAGTACGTCTGCTCGATCGGCACCAACGTCGACGAGTACTGATGGGGCCCTCTGACGAATCGGATCGGAGAGCGCACGCCCCCCGCCGGCTCCGCTGTCCCGAGTGCGGCGAGACGTACCGCGACCGCTGGCGCTGTCGGTGCGGTTCCCCGCTCGACTTCGCTGACCCGCCGACCCCCGAGGGGCCCGCGCCCGACCCCGACTCGTTCGACGCGCGCGGCGGCTTGTGGGCGTTCGACGACTTCCTCGCCGTCGGCGACGACCCCCGCGACCGCGTGACGCTCGGCGAGGGGATGACGCCGCTCGTCGACGCCGACGAGGGGCGCGAGTCCGGTGGGAACGCGGAAACCGACCGCCCCCCGTGGAACGCGTCGTTCAAGCTGGAGTACGTCTTCCCGACCGGCTCGTTCAAGGACCGCGGCGCGACCGCGACGCTGACCCGCGCCCGCGAGCTGGGCGTCGAGCGCGTCGTCGAGGACTCCTCGGGCAACGCGGGCGCCGCGATCGCGACCTACGCCGCCCGCGCAGGCATCGACGCCGAGATCTACGTCCCCGTCGACGTCAAGGAGTCGAAGCTCCGCGCGATCCGGCGGGCGGGCGCGGAGCCCGTCCGGATCGAGGGGAGCCGAGGTGACGTGACTGACGCGTGCGTCGCCGCGCTCGGTGAGGGGGACGACGCCGTGGGTGACGACGCGGACGCCGGCGTCGCCGACGACGGCGACCGTGCTTGGTACGCCAGCCACGCGTGGAATCCGGCGTTCTTCGAGGGGACCGCCACGGTCGCGTACGAGATCGCCTACCAGCGCGGCTGGGAGGCGCCAGACGCCGTCGTAACCCCGCTCGGCCACGGGACGCTGTTCCTCGGCGCCTACCGCGGGTTCCGGCGGCTCGAACGGGCCGGCTGGACCGACTCCGTCCCGCGGCTCTACGGCGCGCAGGCGGCCGGCGTCGCCCCGATAGTTCGGGCGCTCCACGGTCCGGAGGCGGCTGCTCCCGACGGCACGGTCAACGAGGCGGCCGACGGGATCCAGATCGCAGAGCCGGTCCGCGACCGCGAGATTCGGGCGGCGATCGATGCGACCGGCGGCGACGCCCTCGCAGTTACCGAGGCGACCGCGACCCGCGAACTCGACCGGCTCCACGCGGCCGGCTTTTATACCGAAGCGACCTGCGCGGTCGCGCCCGCCGCGCTGCGGACCCTCCGCGAGCGCGGCGAGGTCGGGCCCGACGAGGACGTTGTCGTGCCGCTGACGGGGAGCGGCCTGAAGGGCTGAGCCGGGCGCTCTGCCCGGTGCGCGCAGGACGGCGACCGGCCGCACCGTTACCCCTATTCGGTCGGCGGTACTCGGTCCTCGCATGGAGGTGCTCGTCTACGGCGCCGGCGCGCTCGGGAGCCTCGTGGGCGGGCTGCTGGCGCGCGACCACGACGTGACGCTCGTCGGGCGCGACCCGCACATGCGGACGATCCGGGAGGACGGGCTCCGGATCGACGGCGAAGTGGACGTCCGCGTCACGCCGCGCGCGCTCACCGACGGGCGGCACCGCGCCGCGGACCTCGCGCTCGTCACGACGAAGGCGTACGACACCGACGCGGCCGCCCGGGCGCTCGCGACCGGCGAGTACGGGGCGGTCTGCTCGCTCCAGAACGGGCTCACCGAGGAGCGGCTGGTCGCCGCGCTCGACGCGACGGTGCTCGCCGGCACCGCGAGCTACGGGGCCCGCTTCGCGGAGCCGGGCCGGGTCACCTGTACCGGCGTCGGCGAGGTGGTCGTCGGGGCGCTCTCCGGCGGCGCGAGCCCCGTCGCCGCGCGGGTCGGCGCGGCCTTCGACGCGGCCGGTATCGAGACGGTCGTCGCCGAGGACATGCCGGTGCGCCGATTCGAGAAGCTCGCGGTCAACGCCGGGATCAACGGTCCCTCGGCGCTGGCGCGGACCGAGAACGGACCGACGCTCGACGGGCCCGCGGGCGACGTCGCCCGCAAGGCCGCCCGCGAGACGGCCCGCGTCGCCCGGGCGGTCGGGGTCGACCTGGGCGACGACCGCGCGGTCGCCGCCGTCGAGCGCGTCGCCGCCGACACCGCCGCGAACCGGTCGTCGATGTGCGAGGACGTCGCGAACGGGCGGCGCACCGAGGTCGACGCCGTCTACGGCGCGGTCGTCGACCGGGCGGACCGACACGGCGTCCCGGTGCCGACGTGTCGGACGATCGGGTCCCTGATCCGCGGCTGGGAGGCGGCGCGCGGGCTCCGTCAGGGGTAACGACGAACTCCGAAAAGAACACCGCGCGGTCGGCGATCCGGGCCGCTACGCGCTCAGCACCACTCCTCGAGGACGGTCGCGTCGGTCTCGTCGACCGACACCCACGCGTCCTCCCGCGAGACGTCCGCGATGACGAGCTCCGGCCGCGACGACGAGGAGTCGATGGACGCCATCACGTCCGGCGCGTCGGCGGCGTCGAGCGCTGGGTCCGTCGGTAGCGCCGTCCGGCGACGGTCGGGGTCCGGGTCGTCCCAAGGGGTGGAACTCCGTGACATGGTTGTGAATTGTTCACAGTACGTATAAGAGTTGCGAACCAGAGCGGGATCCGCCGTGGGATCGGGGATTCCGGGGACACGTCGCCGACGTATCTCTCGAAAATCCGCCGCTCGGGCGACGATATGCCCGAACGTGTCGAGTTTCTCATCGGCTCGCGTCCCCTCGCGGGACGCCGCCGGACGGCCCCGGTCGCCGCCGATCCGTCGTCGCCCCGCTGCCGCTCCGACGCCGCGGGTCGGTGGGCCGGCTCCGCACACCTTCGCAGTATACAAGAGGTGGCACGCTGAAAGACGGGCATGAACGTCGCAGACGCCATGACGCCCCGCTCGGAGCTCGTCGTCGTCGAGATCCCCGGGAGCCGGAACGACGTGCTGGAGTACATTCAAGAACACGGGTTTTCCTCGGTCCCGGTCGTGAAGGACGTCGACGGCGAGGAGGTGTACCGCGGGCTCGTCACGCGCGACGACCTGATCGACCAGCCGGACGAGGACCAGCTCGCGCTGCTGATGCGCGAGGTCCCGACGGCCGGGGCCGACGACGACATCGTCGACGCCGCGCGGACGATGGTCGCGGAGGGGTCGCGGCGCCTCCCCGTGGTCGACGGCGACGAGCTGGTCGGCATCCTCACCGTCACCGACGTGGTGCGGGCGATCGCCCGCGGCGAGGTCGACGGCGAGACGCAGGTGGGCAAACTCGCGACGCGCGAGGTCAACGCGACCCACGCCGGGACGCCGTTGCCGGTCGCCGAGCGCGAGATCGCGCTCTCCGGCGTCCCGTACGCGGTCGTCCTCGACGACGAGGCCGCGGTCGCGGGGATGCTCACCGAGGTCGACATCTTAGAGGTCGCCCGCGTCGTCGAGGGCGAGGCGAGCACCGGCGACTCGATCGCCGAGGAGGACTCCGAGTGGTCCTGGGAGGGGATCAAGGCGACCGGCGCCCGCTACCTCCCGACCCGGAACGTCGAGATCCCCGCGGAGGCGGTGCGCCACTTCATGACCGCTGACCTCGTCACCGTCAACGCCACGCGGACGGCCAAGGAGGTGGCACAGGAGCTCATCAGCAACGACATCGAGCAGGTCCCGCTCGTCTCGGGCACCGACCTCGACGGGATCGTCCGGGACGTCGACCTGCTGGAGGGGCTGTAGATGGCCGCGGACGCGCTCGCCGAACTCGCGAAGCGCCGCGGGTTCTTCTTCGGCTCGAACGGCGCGTACGGCGGCACCGCCGGCTTCTACACGTTCGGCCCGCAGGGGGCTGCCCTCAAGCGGAACGTCGAGGACGCGTGGCGCGACCGGTTCACCATCCGCGAGGGGAACCGCGAGATCGAGGCGCCTACGATCATGCCCGAGGCCGTTTTCGAGGCCTCCGGCCACTTGGAGGGGTTCGACGACATGCTCGTCGAGTGTCCCGAGTGCGGCGAGTCCCACCGCGCCGACCACCTCGTCGAGGACGCCACCGAGATCGAGGACGCCGAGGCGCTCCCGGGCGAGGAGGTCGCCGAGCTGATCGCCGATGAGGGGATCGCCTGCCCGGCCTGCGGCACCGAGCTCGCCGGCCAGCCGGTGGAGGCGTTCAACCTCATGTTCGCGACCGACATCGGTCCCGGCGACGCCCAGCCGGGCTACCTCCGCCCGGAGACGGCGCAGGGGATCTTCGTCGAGTTCCCGCGATTGAAGGAGTACGCCCGCGGGAACCTCCCGTTCGGCATCACGCAGATCGGCCCCGCCTACCGCAACGAGATCTCGCCGCGCGGCGGGCTGCTCCGCCTCCGCGAGTTCACGCAGGCCGAGTTAGAGCAGTTCATCGACCCCGAGGAAGACGAGCCGCCGCTCGACCGCGTGCGCGACGTCGAGGTCCGGCTGTACCCCGCGACCGAGCAGGAGGCCGACGACGGCGACTACCTCGACACGACGGTCGGCGAGGCGGTCGACGAGGGCGTCATCGGCTCCCCGTGGGTCGGCTACTACCTCGGCGTCGCCCAGGAGTGGTACGAGCGCGTCGGCGTCGACCTCGACCGGTTCCGGTTCCGCCAGCACCTCGCGGGCGAGCGCGCCCACTACGCGGCCGACTGCTGGGACGCCGAGAGCGAGGTCGACGGCGACTGGATCGAGATCGCCGGCTTCGCCTACCGCGGCGACTACGACCTCTCGAAACACGACGAGTACGGCGACGACGCGTTCACCGTGTTCAAGCGCTACGACGAGCCGAAGACGGTCGAGCGCGCGACCGTCGATCCCGACATGTCCGTCCTCGGGCCGGAGTTCGGCGGCGACGCGGGCGCAGTCGCCGACGCGCTCGAAGCGCTCGCCGGGCGCGACCCCGACGCCTTCGACGGCGAGACAGTGACAGTCGACGTGAACGGGGAAACGCGCGAGGTCGACGCCGACGTGGCGAACTTCGCCGTCGAGGAGGTGACCGAGAGCGGCGAGCACATCACGCCCCACGTCGTCGAGCCGTCGTTCGGCGTCGGCCGCACCGTCCAGACGCTGCTCGCGCACGCGTACAGCGAGGACGAGGTCGACGGCGAGGAGCGCACCTACCTCTCCCTCGAACCCGAGGTCGCCCCGCAGGACGCCGCCGTCTTCCCCTTAGTGACGAACGACGACCGCCTCACCGCGCTCGCCGACGAGGTCGCGGCCGACCTGCGCGCGGCGGGGCTCGCGGTCGCGTACGACGACTCCGGATCGATCGGCCGCCGCTACCGCCGGCAGGACGAGGTCGGAACCCCGTTCTGCGTCACGGTCGACCGCGACGGCATCGAGGGGGACGGCCCCGACACCGTCACGCTCCGCGAGCGCGACTCCGCAGCGCAGGTCCGGATCCCGGTCGACGACCTCGCTGATGAGCTGACCGCGCTCCGCGAGGGCGAGCCGTTCGCGTCGGTCGCAGACCGATACGACGCGGTCGACACCGACGTCGAGACCGAGGGGAACTGAGGGCGTGACGCTCCCGGCGGCGGCGTGGCGCGAGCGCGTGGAGTTCGAGCGGCGGCTCGTCCACGCGAGCGGTACCCTCTACCCGGTCCCGTACCTCTTAGGCTGGATCTCGTGGCGGACGACCGGGCGGCTGCTCCTCGTGAGCGTCGCGGTCGCGGCCGTCCTCGAAACCCTCCGGCTCTCCGACTCGGTCGGTCCCCTCGAACCGCTGTACGACGCGCTCGTCCGCGACTACGAGGCCGACGGGATCGCGGGGTACGCCCTCTATCAGGTCGGGATGGCGGTCTCCGCGCTCGCGTTCGCGCCCGTGTTCGCCGTGCCCGCGATGTGGATGCTCTCGGTCGGCGACCCGATAAGCGGCGGGCTCGGCGAAAACGCCGCGACGGAGCCGAAGCGGCTCTCCGTGGTGGCGGCGATGGTGTTCGTCTGCTTCGGGATCGCCGTCCCGTACGCGATCCCCGAGTTCGGCCCCGACCCCGGCGTGATCGTCGCGCTCGCGGGGGCGATCCCCGCGGCGATCGCCGACGGGCTCCCGCCGCTGATCCGGGGGGTCGCCGTCGACGACAACCTCACCATCCCGCCCGCAGCCGCCGGCGGGATGTTCCTCGCGGCGTCGCTGATCGCGTAGGGGACGACCGAGCGAACGGACACGGCAGCGCCGCCGCTCGCCGAACGGGACTGAGAGAAGCGCCGAGGCGGAGATTTGAACTCCGGTGTCCGAATGGACAGTAGATTTCGAATCTACCGCCTTGGCCAGGCTAGGCTACCTCGGCTCGTCTCGTCGTTGGCCGGTTCCGCTGTTATGCGTTTCGATCGCGTTCGCGTCGCGGTCCCCGGATCTCTTCTCGACCGCGCCGCGGTCCGGGTGTCTCCGCCCAACCGCACTGCGGTCCGAAGTTCCGGCAACGCTTTTCGGCCCGGCACCCGTGCGGCCGGTATGGACGTCCCCGAAGCGGCCGACGCCTGCGCCCGCGTCGTCGACGAGGTCGGCGGCGCGGTCGTCGCCGACCGCGAGTTCCTTGACCGCGTCACGCTCGGCATTCTCGCCCGCGGTCACGTCCTCTTAGAGGACGTGCCCGGCACCGGCAAGACCCTCTCCGCGCGCTCGTTCGCGACCGCGCTCGGTTTGGAGTTCTCGCGGATCCAGTTCACCCCGGACCTCCTCCCCGCCGACGTCACCGGGACCAACGTGTTCGACGAGCGCGACGGCTCCTTCTCCTTTTCTCCGGGGCCGATCTTCGCGAACGTCGTCCTCGCCGACGAGATCAACCGCGCGCCGCCGAAGACGCAGGCCGCGCTGCTGGAGGCGATGGAGGAGGGCCAGGTGACCGTCGACGGCGACACCCACGAGCTGCCGAGCCCGTTCTACGTGATCGCGACCCAGAACCCGGTCGAGAGCGAGGGCGCGTTCCCGCTGCCGGAGGCCCAACTCGACCGGTTCACGATCAAGACCTCGATCGGCTACCCCGACGAGGACGGCGAGCTTGAGCTGCTCCGGCGGCGCGCCGGTCGCGTCGAGCAGTCGCCGACGGTCGACCGCGTGCTTGACCCCGACGCGGTGGCGGCGCTGCGGGAGGTGCCCGAGTCGGTCCGGGTCGAGGACGACCTGCTGCGCTACGCGGCGTCGCTCGCGCGGGCGACCCGCGAGGACCGCCGCGTCGAGGCCGGCGTCTCCCCGCGCGGCACCCAGCGCCTCTTCGAGACCGCCCGCGCGGCCGCGGTGATCGCCGGCCGCGAGTTCGTCACGCCCGATGACGTGAAGCGCGTCGCGGAGCCGACGCTCGCCCACCGGCTCGTGTTGACGCCGGACGCGGCGGTCAACGACGTCGACGAGCGCGACGTGATCGCCGACGTGCTCGACCGCGTCGCGGTACCGACGGTGGAGGCGCCGGAGGCGTGAGGCGTCAATTTAAAAAGAAGCGGCTTTGTTGAAAATCTCAGAAGTTGACATTTTCACACCCCCAATCGCTCAGTACAGGGGTGGTGGTGAGCGATAGCGGGAGTGGGTATCGCAGATCGCTACAACGATTCGATATTTAAATAGTCGCCAACGGCACCGACGGCCGTTTATAAATGGCAGGCGGTGGCGTCGCCGGCGGCTGCGCCGCCGGCTGCCAGAGGCGCGTCGCGCCTCGCTGCGCCTGCGAGCGGCCGGAGCGAAGCGGAGGCCGCGAGTCAGTCCGCGAGGGACGCCGCGAACGCCCGCAGGGCGTGAGCGGCGAGGCTGGGGAGGTGTGAGGTGCGGTTGCGGGGCTGTGCGGGGCAGGACTCAAAGGGGCAGTCGCGAGGCGGGCGCAGGCGACGTAAGCACCGCAACGAGGGAGCGGTAGCGACCGAGTGAGGAGCGCAGCGAGCGTGCGGCCGCCTCGCGACTGGGGCTTTGGAGGGATTCACCGCGGCCGCGTCGATCACTTATAAACAGCAGACAGTAACACCGCGCTCCGACTTATAAACGACCACACTCACGACGTACTATACCTACTCCCGCACAAGATCAAGAAGCAATTCTCATCGAACAGCTGTTTCAGATGAGAATATGTCTGGAGAATAGAATTTTAACAAAGCCGAAGAAGCCGCGATCTACTCCGCGTCCCGCTCCGCCAGCAGCTCCGTCGCCGTGAGCAGCGACTCCAGCTCGATGTCGTGGTCGGCTAGCAGCTCTTCGGCGCCCTCCTCGCGGTCGACGACGACTAACACGCGGTCCACCGTCGCGCCCGCCTCGCGAAGCGCCTCGACGGCGTCGACCGCGGACTGGCCGGTCGTCGCGATGTCCTCGATCACGACGACCTCCTCGCCGTCGTCGAGTCGGCCCTCGATCCGGTTGCCCGTGCCGTACTCCTTCGCCTGCTTGCGCGCGATGACGTACGGGCGACCCAGCTCCGCGGCCGTGACGGCCACCAGCGGGACGGCTCCGAGGGCGACGCCCGCCAGCTTCGCGTCCGTGTCCGCGAGCCGGTCGGCGAACGCCTCGGCGACGAGCGTCAGGGCGTCCGGGTCGGTCTCGAAGAGGTACTTGTCCACGTAGTAGTCGCTCGTGCCGCCGTGCGACAGCTCGAACTCGCCGAACCGGACGGCGTCGGCGGCGGTGAGCGCCGCGATCAGCTCGCGTCGTCGGTCGTCGTCGGTCATACGCCGAACAGGGCCCCGGCCGACAATAAACGGGTCGGAACGCGGGGACGCGTCGCACCGCGTTACGGGGCAGGTCGGGCCCGCAGCCGCGGCCGCCGCCGCCCGCTCCCGCCTACTCCGCCGCGGGAAGCGCGAGCGTCACGGCCGCTCCGCGGCCGTCGAGGCCGTCGCCGAAGCGGATCGCGCCCCCGTACGCCTCGACGACCCACGCGACGATCCACAGGCCGACGCCGGTGTTGTGCCGGAGCTGCGTCACCTCCCCCTCGCCGGTGATCACCTCGCGCACCGCGTCGGGGATCCCCGGGCCGTCGTCGGCGACGGTCACCGTCACGACCCCCTCGTCGAGGTCGCGCTCGGCGGTCACCGCGACTCGGGGCTCGTCGCCGCCGTGGTCGACCGCGTTCTCCACGAGATGGTCGATCGCGGTCGCGAACCGGTCGTCGCCGCGGACCGCGACGCCGTCCGGGATGTCGGCCTCGATCCGCGCGTCGGGGCGTCGCTCGGCGTGGCGCGCGACCGCCTCGTCGACCACTCGCGAGACGGAGACCGGTTCCGGGTCGGTCACGTACCCCTCCTCGACCACGCGACGGATCGCCGCGGCACCCTCGGTGACGTCGATCAGCCGCTGGCCGGTCGCCTCGATCCGCTCGGCGTAGTCGCGGACCCGCTCGTCGTCCGCCAGCTCCGCGATCTCGCCCGCGAACCCGAACACGACGTTCAGCTCGTTGCGCAGGTTGTGCCTGAGGATCCGGTTGACGATCCGGACGTACCGCTCCCGCCGCTTCCGGTCGGTGATGTCGGTGTAGATGCCGAACGCCCGGCGGGTCCCCTCGGTTTCGTAGCTGAACCCGCGGAAGAGGAACTCGCGGGGGCCGTCGACCGTCTGCCGGCGCAGCTCCGCCGTGACGAACCCCTGCTCGCGGACCGTCGCCGCGAGCGACTCGCCGTCGGTCCGATCGCCCCGTTCGTCGCCCAGCCGCCCGACCTCGATGTCGAGCGCGGCGATGCGCTGGCCGCGGACGGCGGACTCGTCGACGCCGAACTGCGACTCGAACGCGGGGTTGATCCCGTCGATCACCGTCTCGTCGTCGGCCATGACGACCTCCAACACCGGGTCCGGGATCCGCTCGAACAGCTGTCGGAAGCGGTCCCGTTCCGTCGACAGCTCCGCACGCGTCCGGCGGAGGTCGGTGGTGTCCGACAGCGACCCCACGACGCCGCTCCCCGGGCCGGACAGCGCGGACAGCCGCAGCTCGCCGTGTCGCGGGCGCTCATCGCCGTCCCGGTCGCGCGTCAGGTCCACCGTGCGGGTGGCGCCGGGATCGCTCTCGCCCCCGTCGGCGGCGAGCGCCGCGACCGCGTCCGCAACCCGCTCGCGGGAGGTCGGGGAGACGAGCTCGTCGAGCCGGCGGCCGACGACCGGCCCGTCGGCGTCGCCGTCGAGGCCCCGTCGCCCGTCGGCCTCGCGACCGGCGACCCACGAGACGAACGGCCGAGTCGCGTACGTGACGGTTCCCTCGCGGTCGAGCACGCACACCATGTCGTCGACGTTCTTCAGCGCGTTCTCGTAGGTTCGCAGCCGCTCCCGGCGGTCGTTGGCGTCCATCGTCGCGACGGCGTTCGTCGCCAGCAGCTCGAGGACGGTGACGTCGCTCTCGTCGAACGCGTCCGGCTCCGTGGAGCCGACGACGAAGACGCCGTGGTCCGCGAGCGGCACCGCGACGAACGAGCGCATGCCGTGGTACTCGTAGCGCTCGCCGCTCCCCGCGTCGCCGTCGCGCGCCACCGGCCCCTCGACGGCCGCGATGTCGTCGCACACACGGGTCTCGCCCCGCTCGAACACCTGGCCCGTGATTCCCTCGCCCGGCGGGCGCGGTCGTCGGCTCTCGGCGAACGCCTCGCCGATCCCGTCGCTCGTGACGGCGAGCCGGAGCTCGTTTTCGGCCGCGTCGAACAGCCGCACCGCGCTGATGCGGTAGTCGAGCACCTCGTCCGCGGCCTCGACCAGCCGCTCGGCCACGGCCTCGGCGTCGGACTCGCGCTGGATGCGCTCGACCGTTCCCAGCAGGCGTTCGAGCGTCTCCTCGCGTCGCTTGCGGTCCGTGACGTCGACGAAGAACACGGAGAGGCCGTCCTGAGAGGGGTAGGCGGTCACCTCGGTCCAGAGGTCGAGCGGCTCGTAGTGCGCCTCGAACGAGACCGTCTCCTGTTCCGCCATGGCCCGCCGGTAGTTCCGCTCGTACTCCTCGCCGATCGCGGCCGGGAACTCCTCCCAGACGTCGGCGCCGAGCAGCTCGTCGGGGTCGCGCTCCAGAAGCGTCGCGGCCGTCTCGTTGACGTAGGTGAACCGCCACTCGTCGTCGAGCGCGAAGAACGCGTCGTCGATCCGTTCGAGCGTCTCCTCGTACCGCTCGACCGCCGCCTCGCGCTCCTCGAAGGCCAGCCGACGCTCTATCGCGCGGCCGAGCCACTCGGCGAGCAGCTCCACGAACAGCTCCTCGGCCGCGTCGAACGGCCGGTCTCGCGACTCGGGGTCGAGGAAACAGATCGTGCCGAACACCTCCTCGTCGACGACGACGCGCCCGCCGACGTAGCTGCCGAAGCCGAACTGCTCGTACGCCGGGTCGCCCACCATCCCGGCGGCCTCGGGGTCGGTGAACGCGAACACGTCGGGGCACCCGTTCCGTTTCCGATCGCCGTCGTCACCGTCGGCGCCGCGCTCGATCGGCTCGCCGTCGGTTTCCTGGCCGACCGGCTCGCCGTCGGTTCCGCGCCCGGCGGCGCGACCGCTCACCGTCCGCCGGCAGTAGGTCAGCTCCAGCGGGACCGACCCGTCGCCGTCCGCCTCGTCGCCCGCGATCGGATCGAGGACGCCCGTGGCGTCGCTGTACTGTCGAATTTCGAGACGGTCGCCGGCGATACGGGACGAGTAGCCGATCGACAGCCCGAGGTAGTCGCGGCCGAGTTCGAGCAGCGCGTCGATCTGCTCTTCGAGGTCGGCGCGCCGATCGGAGACGATCCGCACGAACGGTTCGAGGAACGCGCGGTCGTCGTCGCCGCGGGGCCCATCCTGTCGGCCGTCGTCGTCTCGGGGGCCGTCCCCCCGGCCGCTGTCGCCGCCCTCACGCTCCTCGGCTGCGCCCGCGCGGTCCGCGAGCGTCTCGCCGTCGGCCGCGAGCCGCCGGCCCGAGACGTACTCGACGCCGAGCCGGCTCGCGTCGATCGCGGCGTCGGGGTCGTCCTCGACCGAGTACGCGAGCACCGTCGCGTCCGGGTAGCGGTCGCGGACCGATTCGAGCCGGTCGCCCTGCCCCCCGTCTTCCCGAAGGCGGACTAGGACCCGCTCCGGACGCCCGTCGTCCCGGTTCGCGTCGCCGATCGCTCGGCTGACCCGGGTTCCCTCTGGGAGCTTCCCCCACGCGGCGTCGACCGGCTCTCCGAGGTGGAGCGTCGGCTCGGGCGGGGGGAGTCGGCGGTGCCGCCGTGAGGGCGTTCCTCGGCCGTCATTCCCGCCGCTGCCCTCCGCTCCCGGTCGCTCGCGCGCGGCGTTCGCGGGGCCTCCTCGGAGGCTCCGGACCGGCGCGACGACGGATCGTCGGTTCGCTCACCGACACAGATACGGACGGCCCCCTGATAATCGTTCCCTCCGAGCTGTCGGACGTGAGATTTTGGCTGCCCCCGCCGGGCGCCCGCCGTCCCGACACGATTTAGGCGGCCCGCTCACAACGGGCCGGTAATGAGCACGCAGGCCGCGACGGCGGACCGGACAGTCGTGATCGGGCTGGAGGTCCACGTCCAGCTCGAGACCGACACGAAGATCTTCTGCGGCTGCTCGACGGAGCCCGGAGACGACGAGGAGCCGAACACGCGCACCTGCCCGACCTGCCTCGGGCTGCCGGGCGCGCTCCCCGTCCTCAACGAGGCCGCCGTCGAGGCCGCCGTGAAGGTGGGGAAGGCGATCGACGCCGACATCCCCGAGACGACCACGTTCCACCGGAAGAACTACTACTACCCCGACCTCCCGAAGAACTTCCAGCTCACCCAGTACGACGCGCCGATCTGCGCGGACGGCGAGCTGGAGATCCGCGTCGACGGCGAGCCGCGGACGGTCGGGATCACCCGCGCGCACCTCGAAGAGGACCCCGGCAGCCTCCAGCACGCCGGCGGCTCGATCGAGTCGGCGACGCACACCCTCGTCAACTACAACCGCGCGGGCACCCCCCTCATGGAGATTGTCACGGAGCCGGACTTCCGCTCGCCGGCCGAGACGCGCGCGTTCCTCGCGAAGCTGGAGGAGGTCCTCGAATACCTCGGCGTCTTCGACCCCGGCCGCGACGGGAGCTTACGCGTCGACGCCAACGTCTCTCTCGTCCCCGACGAACACGTCGCGGACGACGGGACGATCGACGGCGACGCGCTCGACGACGTGAACCGCGCCGAGGTGAAGAACATCTCCAGCCACAAGGGCGCGGAGCAGGCGCTCGCCTACGAGGTCACCCGCCAGGAGAACGTCCTCCGGCGCGGCCGCGAGATCGAACAGGAGACCCGCCACTGGGACGAGGACCGCGGCGTCACCGTCGGGATGCGCTCGAAGGAGGCCGAGAAGGACTACCGCTACTTCCGCGAGGGCGACCTCCCCGCCCTTGAGGTGGCCGACTGGAAGGAACAGATCGCGATCCCGGAGCTGCCCGACGCCCGCCGCGAGCGCTTCCGCGAGGAGTACGGGCTCGACCGCGAGGCGGCCTCGAAGCTCACCTCCACGAAGGCGGTCGCGGATTTCTTCGAGGACGTGGCGAGCGAGTTCGACCCCGACCTCGCCGCGACGTGGGTCGCCGACAACCTGCTCGGCGAGCTCAACTACCGCGAGATGGAGATAACCGACGTCGAGGACCGCCTCGACGAGTTCACGCGCCTGATCGAGTTAGTCGCCGCCGACGAACTCACCGTGAAGAACGCCGAGGAGGTCGTCCTCCGCGAGATGCTCGACGAGGGCGACGACCCCGAGACGGTCATCGAGCGCGAGGGGCTCGGGAAGGCCGAGAGCGGCGAGGTCGAGGCCGCGGTCGAAGCCGCCATCGACGAGAACCCCGGCGCCGTGAGCGACTACCACGACGGCGACGAGGGCGCGATCAACTTCCTCGTCGGGCAGGTGATGCAGGCGACCGGCGGCAGCGCCGACCCTGGCCAGGTGAACGGGCTGCTGCGCGAGGAGTTAGACGGCTGAGACGGTCGAGTGTCGGCCGATTTCGGGAGCGGACGAATTAGCTCGGCGGCGGCGATACTGTATTTAAATACCCATGAGCAGCGACGACTACTTATAAAGAACGACGCGGTCGGCGCGTGCCGACGAGCGGCCGAAGGCCGCGAGTCGCACGCGCGAGGGAGTCGGTGGTCCGGAGCGAAGCGGAGGACCACCGACGAGGCTGGGGAGGCGTGAGGTGCGGGGCGGTGCTGTGCGGGGTGGGACTCAAAGGGGCAGCCGCGAGGGCGAAGGCGCGCGACGTAAGCACCGAGGGAGCGAACGGAGTGAGCGACCGAGGCGCGCAGCGAGCGCACCGAGCCCTCGCGGCTGGGGCTTTGGAGGTGTTCTCCGTCGATCTCCGGTCAATCATCTATAACCGAGCGGCTGGGAATTGGGAGGTGTTCTCCGTTGATCTCCGATCAATCATTTATAAACGAGCGGCTGGGAATTGGGAGGTGTTCTCCGTTGATCTCCGGTCAATTATTTATAAACGAGCGGCTGGGGCTTTGGAGGTGTTCACCGCCGTTCTACGTTCAGTCATTTATAAGTGAGCGGCTGGGGCTTTGGAGGTGTTCATCGCAGCGTCGTTGTTCGCTTATAAACAGCCGCAAGCGATGTCACTCGCCCGATCCGATTCACCGACGTCAACGATCAGCCGATTTTATCCTAATCACACGGTATATCCCGCGTATGGCCCCCGCTTCCACCCTCCTGTCGGCCGTCTCGATCGGCTTCTGTCTCCTGCTCGCGTGGGCGATCCGCGCCCGCGGGAAGGTCGGTCTGATCGCCGGCTACGACGGCGGCCTCCCGCCCGAGCGCGAGGCGGAACTCGCCCGCGACGCGGCGGCGGTCCTCGTCCTCGCTGCGGCCGCGACGAGCCTCCTCGTCGTCGACGCGTGGACCGGCGTGGTCCCCCGGCCCGACGTGCTGGTGACGCTCGCGATCGCCGCCCCCGTCGCGTGGTTCCTCTGGAAGTGGAACGTCCGCGAGCCCGGTCTCGACTGAGCCGAGCGCGCCGAAACCGTGCGATTGACGCCCGCTCGCCCGCTACGGCGCCCATGGACGTGACCGTCGAGGTCGTCGGCGAAGGGAGCGAGGAGTACAGCCTCGCCGCCGACGCGACGTACGACGACCTGATCCGCGCCGCGGGCTACCACCCGCAGGAGGCGTCGGCGCTGGTCGACGGATCGCCGGTCCCCGGCGACCGCGTCGTCGACGCCGAGCGGGTCCGTGTCCTCCGGCTGATAAAGGGCGGCGCGACGGACGCCGGCGAGACGGACCCCGACGCGTGACCGGAGATCACGATCTCCCCGATCCGCCCGCGGACGTGACCGTCGAGCCCGCGACCTCCGACGACCGCCTCGACGTCCTCCGAATCCTCGACGCGGCGATGCTGGAGACCGACGCGGACGCCGTCGACGACCGGATCGCGGCCGGAGACGCGCTCGTCGCGCGCTCGACGAGAACCGGCGGGGTCGTCGGCGCGCTGCTCGCCGTGCGACCCGACCCCGACCGGCTTCACGTCGACGCCGTCGCGGTCAGGCGAGCGCGACGCGGTCGGGGGATCGGCTCGGCGCTCGTCGCGGCCGCGGTCCGCCGGGGGAGTCCGACCCCGCGGTCGCGGTCGTCACCGCGACCTTCGACGCCGACCTAACCGGGTTCTACCAGGCGCTGGGGTTCGCGGTCGACGCTGGAGGGGCAGGTGGGGGACGTTCTCTCGGTCGTCGCTCGGTGTGACAACTAATTCGGAAAGTCGACGGACCGAATTCGGGGCTCAAAGGTTGATCGACTCCTTCGATATCTGATCGCCCTCGATATTCACGACACCCTTGCTCTCGAGACTGCGGATGGCCTCGTCTACTTCGTTTGACGAGAGATCGATTCGCTCGTACAACTCTGACCGGGAGATCCTGTCGTCGAACACCTGTATCACTTCGAGTTCCCGGTACACGCGCTCGGTGATTTCGCTCACCACCTCGGAGAGCGGCGTCGCGACGTTGTGCCGCTCGTCGAGCGCGATCAGGGCCTCGTTCACGTGCGAGACGAACAGCTCCTGTCCGAGGAGGTCGATCTGTCGCCGGAGTTCCGCCTCGACGATCTCGAAGTCCAGACCCGTCTGTACCAGTGCGAACATGTCGTCGACGTCGTCAGTGCGCCCGGCGACCGACTTGAACAGGAAGATGTCCTCGGCGCTGACGAGCGCAACGGTCAACCCCCCGGCATTCAGATGTGCCTCGCTCCGCTCGCGCATCCCCTCGGAGAGAATTAACTTGTCGACCACCTGCCGGTTGAAGACGTCGATGCGACAGCCGTCGTCGTTCTCGAGGATGCGTTGTGCGCCGAGTTCGTCGTACTCCTCGCCCGGGTCCCTAACGATCTCGTAGCCAGAGCCGAGCAAGGCGCCCTGTAACTGTCGGAGCGTATCCCCGTCGGTGACGATGAGGTCGATGTCCTTCGTCGTCTCCTTGAGGTCGCGAAACGCCATCGATCCGCCGCCGATCAGGTAGACCGTCAGCGGCGCTTCGAGTTGGTCGCCGAGTCGCTCCAGCTCCGAGCGGATGTACTCGCTGTCGAAGCGCTCTCTCATACTGCCACCCCGTACTCGTCGGCGAGGTCACGGAACTCGTCCCACGTCGGGAGTTTCTCCGTTCGCGTCTCCCCGTCGGTGTCGAGGTACTCCAGCAGCGCCCGCACGTCGTCCTCGACGCCGTACGTCGTGGCGATGTCGAGCAGATCGTCTCGATCGACATCTACCTCGCCGAGCAGCAGGAGACAGTACGACCGCGAACGCGTGTCGTCGCCGATGACCAGCATGTGGCAGCACAGCTCCTCGGGCGAGATCTCATTGGTGGACTCGGAGTACAGGTAGTACCGACGCTTGCGAGCCAGTAGCGGGAGCTCGAATGCTTGGAACTTCTCTGGCCCGGTTATATGGAACGCGCTCGTCCCGATCAGCTCGTCAGTCTGGACGAGGAACTCGTCGAGCGACTCCCAGAGGATCGTGTATGTGTCGGCGTGTTCCTCGGTCCGGTTCCGGTTCCGGTGGTGGGCGAACTCGTGGGCCAGCCTTGCCAGCCCTTCGAATTCGTCGTTGAGCGCGAATCGCCCGTCGTCGCGGTAGACGAGACCCCGATGCTGGAGCGGCGAGAGCGACCGATAGACCGTGCTGCGGTGAACGCCGGCCTGTTCCGCGAGGTCGGTCGGGGATGCCGGGGTGGCGAGGTGGTACAGTACCCGGAGCGTCGCACCGCCGAGCAGTTCCGCGAAGGGAATGTGGGGATACCGCTGAACGAACTGGTCGTACAGCTCGATGGCTCTCGCGCTCGACCGGTGGACGTGCTTGGTCTTCCCTGATCGGGTGGTGTGAACGAGTCCCTTCTCCTCCATTTGGTCAAGGAGTTCGGAGACGTAGTTCACGCTCCGATCGAGTTCCTCGGCGAGGGCCGAGACCGTCGGCTCACCCTGAGCGGCCGCCAGCACGCGGAGTTCGGCCTCGGTGTACATATGCCTCAATAAAACGATCTAATTATAAAAGAGTTCGTAATATCGCGACACATTTGTTCGAGCTACTGTATCAGAGTACGTTCGGTACGCACTCGCCGTTTCTAGTCGAACCCCTCGTGTAAAGCCACACCAAGACGACCGGTGCTATCCGATGTCCCTTTCCGCCTCGACGGCGTCTCACTCGGTATGAGCGCAGATTCGTCCGTAATTCCCGCACAGAACGCTCCGCGGAACGCGGTGAGGTAGTCATGTCAGGCAAAGACGACTACTACAACCGGTCCAAACAGCAGGGGTACCGCGCCCGGTCCGCCTACAAGCTGAAACAGATAGCCGAGGAGGCGGACCTGCTCGCCCCCGGCGACACCGTGGTCGACCTCGGCGCCGCCCCCGGTGGGTGGCTTCAGGTCGCGGCCGAGGAGGTGGGCGACGGCGGCACCGTCGTCGGCGTCGACCTCCAGCGCATCGACGAGTTCGACGAGCACGACGTCGAGACGCTCCGCGGCGACATGACCGAGGAGCGCACCCGCCACTACCTGCGCGAGGCGGTCGGCGAGGGCGGCGCGGACGCGGTCCTCTCGGACATGGCGCCGAACATGACCGGCGAGTACAACCTCGACCACGCCCGGTCGGTCCACCTCGCGCGGCAGGCGCTGGACACCGCGGACGAGCTGCTCGCGCCCGGCGGCGACTTCGTCGTGAAGGTGTTCCAAGGGGAGGACCTCGACACCTTCCGCGACGACGTGGCGGACTCGTTCCAGTACGTTCGCACGGTCTCCCCGCCCGCCTCGCGGGACTCGTCCTCGGAGGTGTACCTCGTCGCGAAGGGGTACACGACCTCGCCGGTCGCCGAGGGCGACCGGGTCGAGGTGACCGTCGAGGAGGAGGGCGACGAGGGCGACGGCATCGCCTACGTCGAGGGGTACACGCTGTTCGTCGACGGCGACGTGGGCGAGACGCTCACGGTCGAGGTCACCGACGTCAAGCCGCGGTTCGGCTTCGCCGAGCCCGTCGACGAGGGCGGCTCGGACGCGTCGAACTGAGTCGCCGCGGTCGGCGAACGCTCGCGGCGGCGCCGCCGCGGCCGCCCCCACTCCCGCACCCGCCGCTATCAGCCGGGATAATTCGACTCTGATTCTTATATACCCCCGCGGGCGAGTGACGACGAATGAACAGTGACGACGCGAGACGCCGGTCCGAGCGGGGTTCCGCCGACGGGGACGGCTCGACGGCATCGACGAACGTGGACCGTTCGGCGGCATCGACGGACGCGGACGCGACCACCGACGGCGGGGTTGCGTCCGGCGAGACGGCGGCGGCCTCCGGCGCCGCCGCGGGCGACGACGTTCCGGTCTCGGCGTTCCGTGAGGCCGCGGAACAGTTGGCCGACGGCGACCTCGGAGCGCGGTTCCCGGCCGAGGAGGCCGACGGCGAGGCGGCGGCGCTGGCGGCGACGCTCAACGAGTTCGTCGACGGGGTCGCCGAGACCGTCTCCGCCGTCGACGGCTTCGGCGACGAGGTGGCGGGCGCGACCGAACACGTCCGGTCGAACGTCGACCGCGCGAAGGCGCAGAGCGACGAGGTGTACGCCGCGGTCGACGACATCGAGGCGGCCGCGACCCGCCAGCGCGACGACATCGCGGCCGCGACGAGCGAACTCCAGACCGTCTCGGCCGCCACCGAGGAGGTCGCCGCCTCCGCGGACGAGGTGGCCGAGACCGCGGCCGGCGTCGCCGAGCGGACCGACGAGGGGACCGACGCCGCGACCGCCGCCATCGAGGAGCTCCGCGTCGTGGACGAGCGGACCGAGGAGGCGCTCGACCGCGTCGAGACGCTGGAATCCGAGGTCGCGGCGATCGAGGACGTCACCGACCTGATCCAGGACATCGCCGACGAGACGAACATCCTCGCGCTCAACGCCTCGATCGAGGCCGCCCGCGCGGGCGAGGCCGGCGCGGGCTTCGAGGTGGTCGCCGAGGAGGTCAAGAGCCTCGCGGAGGAGGCGCGGGACGCGACCAGCGAGATCGAGTCGTCGATCCGGTCGGTGCGCGCCGAGACGGACGCGACCGTCGACGAGATGACCGAGATGCGCGAGCGCGCCGACGAGGGGATAACTACCGCCGAGGAGGCGCTGGAGGCGTTCACCGACCTCGCCGCCGACGTCGAGGAGACGACGAGCGGCGTCGAGGAGATCCGCGACGCCACCGACGACCAGGCGACCTCGATCGAGGCGGTGGTCGACGCGGTCGAGTCGGTCGGCGACCTCGCGGAGGAGACGGCCGCGGACGCCGGCGACGCCACCGCGGTCGCGCACGCGCAGAAGACGTCGCTGGCCGAGGTGGCCGCCGGGGCCTCGACGCTCGCCGACCGGACCGGCACCCTCGACGACGCGCTCGACGCCTACGACGCGGACGGCGCCGCGGCCGACGACGCCGTCGTCCTCGACTTCTGGCACGCGTTCGGCGGCCGCAAGGCCCGGCTCCTCGACGAGTTCGCGGCCGAGTTCGCGGCCGAGACCGACGGGGTCGCGGTCCGGCCCGCCTCGAAGGGGAGCTACCGCGGCGTGTTCGAGGCGACGCTCGCGGCGGCGGACCGGGGCGACCCGCCCGCGATCGCGCACCTCTACGAGATCGGCACCCAGCGCGCGCTCGACAGCGGGGCGTTCATGCCCGTCGAGCGCCTCCTCGATCCCGACACCGCGGCCGCAGGCTTCTCGCCCGACGACCTGCTCGACCCCGTGGCCAACTACTACCGGACCGACGGCGTCCTCCACTCGATGCCGTTCAACGCGTCGACGCCCGTGCTGTACTACGACCGCGCGGCGTTCGAGCGCGCTGGGTTAGACCCCGACGACCCGCCGGAGACGTTCGACGAGGTCCGCCGCTGCGCCGAGCAGCTCGTCGAGCGCGGCGCGACCGAGACGGGGATCACGTTCGCGACGTACTCGTGGTTCGTCGAGCAGTGGTTCGCCGAGGCCGGCGAGCCGCTCGTCGACGCCGACAACGGGCGGGGCGGCACGCCGACCGAGAGCCGGTTCGACGGGCCGGTCGGCGAGCGGGTCTACCGCTGGATCGCCGACATGGCGGCCGACGGCCTCTACCACGACCCCGGTATCGAGGCCCGCGGGCAGGCCCGGGAGGCGTTCCACGAGGGGCGCGCCGGGATGCTGATCGGCTCCACCTCCTCGATGGTCGGCGTGCGGGAGGGAGCCTCCTTCCCGGTCGGCGTCGGCTACTTCCCGGTCGCCGACGAGCGACACGGCGTCGTCGTCGGCGGCGGGTCGCTGTGGGTCGCGGACGGCGCGTCGCCGGCCGAGCAGCGCGCCGCCGCGTCGTTCCTCGGCTGGCTCGCGGCGCCGGAGCGACAGGCGCGCTGGCACCGCGAGACCGGCTACTTCCCGGTCCACGAGGGCGCGGTCGACCGGCTCGACCGCGACGGGTGGTTCGACGAGAACCCCGGCTACCGCACCGCGATAAACCAGCTGCTCGACGCCGAGGACGCGGTCGCCACGACCGGCGCCCGGATCGGCCCGTTCGACACGGTTCGGACGCTCGTCGCCGAGGCGTCCGTCGACGCCCGCGAGCACGGTGTCGAGTCCGCGGTCGAACGGCTCGCCGACAGCACCGCCCTGCAGCTCGAACGGTACGCCGAGGAGCGTGCCGACGGGTCGTAACCCCGACTATCGTTCCCTGTCGGGGGCAGAGCCGCTCAGCGCTCCCGACGCGCCCACTCGCGCAGCGTGAACCGGTCGTACGCTGTTTCCTCCGCGATCTCCCACTCGCTTTCGTCCCACTCGGGGTAGCGCGTATCGCCCTCGTAGGCGCCGTCGACGTGGCTGAGGACCATCTCGTCGAGGTGCGGCTGGAACAGCTCGTAGATCCCGCCGCCGCCGAGGACGTAGACGACATCGTCGGTCTCTCCGGGGGTGCCGGTCCCGCCGGCGTCCGCCGACTCCTCGGGTATCGGGTCTGCCTCGGCGGCGACTCGGTCCGCCTCGGCGGCGACCCGGTCCGCGTCGGTGCCCGCTTCGGCCGCCTCGGCGTCCGCGGTTGGGCCGGCTGCCTCCTCGTCCGCCGTCGGGGCGGGCGCCGACCCGACAAGGTCACGGGCCAGGTCGAGCGCCTCCTCGACGCCGTTCGCGACGACCGCGGTCGGGGCGTCGACGGCGTCGACGCTGCGGCTCACGACGATCTGCCGGCTCCCCGGGAGGTCGCCGCGCATCGAGTCGAAGGTGCGGCGGCCGAGGATTACCGGCGAGCCCGCGACGCGCTCGCGGTACTGCCTGACGTCCGCCTCGATGTGGGGCCACGGCACCTCGCCGTCTCTCCCGATCACGCGGTTCTCCGCGAGCGCGGCGACGCTGACGAGTCTCACGGGTCGGATACGGGACGGAGGGGCAAAAGCGACGCGTCGAGTTCAGCCGTCGAGGCCGAGCAGGTCGAACGGGTAGCCGTTGTCCAGTTCGTCGGCGCGCTCGTAGACGACGCGCGCGGCCGCCACGTCCTGGATCGCGAGCCCCGTCGAGTCGAAGACGCTGACGCCGCGCACGCCGTCGGCGTCGGCCGGCGTGCCTGACGTGCCGGGCCGGCCCGCGCGGCGGCCGACGACGATCTCGCCGATCTCGCCGTAGATGTCGTCGTCCGTGAGCGTCCCCGCGGCGTAGGGGACGTTGATCTCGCCGGAGTGGGTGCACTGCTCGTGGTCGTCGATGACGACGGTAGCGTCTAAGAGGAGGTCGTCCGCGAGCTCGTGTTTGCCCTCGGCGTCCGCGCCCATCGCGTTGATATGAGTGTGATCGCCCACGTCGTCCGGACCGACGATCGGGTCCTCGACGGGGGTCACCGTCGAGAGCACGTCGCAGTGGCCCGCCTCCGAGATCGAGCCCGCGCGCACGTCGAACCGGCCTTCGAACGCGTCGACGAAGTCGGCGACGCGCGCCTCGTCGAGGTCGCTGATCACGACCTCCTCGATGTCTCGTACCGTCGAGATCGCTTCGAGCTGCGTGTACGACTGGACGCCGGCGCCGACGATCCCGAGACTGCTCGCGTCGGGGACGGCGAGGTGGTCGGTCGCGACCGCCGCGGCCGCGCCGGTGCGCTTCATCGTCAGCGTCGTCCCGTCGAGGACGGCGAGCGGGAACGCCGTCTCCGGGTCGGAGTAGATCATCGTCCCCATCACGGTCGGGAGGTCGTGGTCGGCGGGGTTGTCGGTGTGGACGTTCACCCACTTGATCCCGGCCGCGTCCCACCCGTCGCCGGCCGCGGTCTCCTCGGCGACGTCCTCCTCGCGCACGTCGAGGTACGCCGGCATCGAGCGGAAGTCGCCGTTGTACTCGGGGAGGTCGATGTACGACTTCGCCGGCATCTTCGCGTCGCCGCGCTCGTAGGCCGTGAACGCGCCGCGGACCGCGTCGATCACGCGGTCCATCTCGGCGTTCTCGTCGACGTCGTCCGCGTTGAGGAGCAGCGTCTGCATGCCGCAGAATTTGCCAGCCGCTACTTAGTGTCTTCCGAACGCGGTCCGGACCCCGGAACCACGACCGCGCGCAGGTCGTTGACGTTCGTCCCGGTCGGTCCGGTCCGGAGCAGCGCGCCCACCTCGTCGAGGAGCGGGTACGCGTCGTGCTCGTCGAGCGCGTCCGCGGCCGCCTCGCGGTCCAGCAACCCGTCGCTGCCGCCATCGTCGGCGCCGCCGTCGGGGCCGTCCCCGACGAGGCGGTCGTCGACCAGCGCGCCCGCAGCGTCCGTGGCGCCGTCGATCCCGTCGGTGTCGACGCTCGCGACGGCGACCGCGGCGTGGCCCGCCTCTCTCGCGCCGTCCGGGCCCGCCGCGTCGAGTTCGAGCGCGGCCGACAGCGCGAACTCCTGGTTCGGGCCGCCTTTTCCGGCGTCGTCGCCGAGCGTCACCGTCACCTCGCCGGCCGAGAGGAGGACCGCGGGCGGCTCTGCGGGCTCGCCGGCCGCGTGGCACTCCTCTGCGACCGCCGCGTGGGTCTTCGCCGCCTCGCCCGCTTCGCCGCGCACCCGCGAGGAGAGCACGAGCGGCTCGTACCCGCGCGCCGCGGCGACCTCGCGGGCGGCGTTCAGGGCGGTGCGCGCGCTTGCGACGATCCGGATGTCGACGCCGTCGCCGTCGAACGGGGGATCGCCCGGTCCCGGGGTCTCCGCGAGCTCGCCCGCGGCACCGCGTTCGAGCCGGTCGGTCGCGGCGGCCGGGGCGTCGATCCCGTATCGGTCGAGCACCGCGAGCGCGTCCGCGTACGTCGTCGGATCGGGCGAGAGGGGGCCGCTCGCGATCACGGCCGGGTCGTCGCCGGTGACGTCGCTTATCGCGAGGCCGAGGACGTCGGCGGGGGCGGCCGCCCGCGCGAGCCGTCCGCCCTTCACCGCCGAGCAGTGTTTCCGGACCGCGTTGATCTCCGCGATGGTCGCGCCGCTCGCGAGCAGCGCCTCGGTCGTCTCGCGGAGGTCGTCGAGCCCGATTCCCTCGGCGGGCGCGGCCAGCAGCGCGCTCCCGCCGCCCGTGATCAGGCCGATCACGAGGTCGTCCTCGCCGGCGTCGACCGCGACCTCGCGGACCTCTCGGGCGCTCTCGACGCCCGTCTCGCTCGGGGTGGGATGGTCGCCGGCCAGGACCGCGACTCGATCGGTCTCGACGGGGTCGTCCGTGACGACCGCGCCGCCGTCGATCCGGTCGCCGAGCAGGCGCTCGACTGCGGCCGCGAAGTGCCCCGCGGCGTTGCCCGCGCCGACGACGAGGACGCGATCGTACGCGTCGAGGTTAACGGTCGTCGAGGTGTCGTCGACGGCGGTGACCGTCAGGATGTCATCGTCGAGAGAAAGCGCGTCCGCGACCACTCGCTCCGGGTGGGCCGCCTCGATCCCCGCGGTAACGCAGTCGAGCGCGAGTTCGCGAGCCGGGTCGCTCGCGTGTCGCTCCCGGTCGGCGACGGTTACGCGGAACTCGTCGGACTGATCGGGCATTGGTTCGGTCGCCTCGGTCGGGATGCGTGCCGGCAGCTCAAGAGCGTTCTGCCATTATAAATAGCTGAGAGCGGACTGACGGCGAACACCACCAAAGCCCCAGTCGCTCGTTTATAAATAGCTGAGAGCGGACTGACGGCGAACACCACCAAAGCCCCAGTCGCGAGGACGGCGCACACTCGTTGCGCTCCTCGCTCGTTCGCTCCGCTCACTCGCTGCGGTGCTTACGTCGTCTGCGCCGTCCTCGCGACTGCCCCTTTGAGTCCCACCCGACCGCGACCGCACAGCGCCTCACGCCTCCCCAGCCTCGTCGGTGGTCCTCCGCTTCGCTCCGGACCACCGACTCCCTCGCGCGTGCGACTCGCGGCCTGTCGGCCGCTCGTCGGCACGCGCCACCGCATCTGTCTTTTATAAGTGCCGACGCTCCCGCTCGTGGATCTTTATAAGCTCAAAAACGGTGTGCGGAACGGCCGTCGCGGCTCGTCGACCGCCTTAGAAGATGACGCCGCGCGTCTGGAGCACGTAGTAGGCGGCGAGCAGCGCCGCGATGACGTACTGCCCGAGCGCGACCTCGTCGTACTCGCCGACCGCGACCTTGATCAGCGGGTAGGCGACGATGCCGGCCGCGAGTCCGTCGGCGATGGAGTAGGCGAACGGCATCACGGTGACCGTGAGCCCCGCGGAGACGGCCCACGCCGGGTCCTGCCAGTCGACCTCGACGAGCCCTTGGAGCATCATCACGCCGACGACGATCAGCGCGATGAAGGAGGCGTACGCCGGGATGGCGGCGACGACGGGGATCACCGCGAGCGACGCGAGGAAGAGGAGCGCGACGACGAGGGCGGTGAGGCCGGTGCGGCCGCCCTCCTCGACGCCGGTCGACGACTCGATGTACGTCGTCACCGTGGAGGTGCCGAGCACCGCGCCGGCGGTCGTCCCCACCGCGTCGGCCATCAGCGGCTTGTCCATGTCCGGGAGGTCGCCGTCCTCGTCGAGGAAGTCACCGAACTGCGAGACGCCGATGAGCGTCCCGGCGGTGTCGAAGAAGTCGACGAAGAAGAACGTGAACACGACGAGGACGAACGTGAGCGGGTCGATCTGTCCCAGCCCGTCGACGAACGCGCCCGCGAGCGGCGTGATGTCGTACTGCGCGCTCGGCAGCGACTCCGGGGTGACCGTGCCGCGCCCGAAGACGCCGGCGAGGGTGAGCCCCCAGCCGACCAGCGAGGTCGTCACGATGCCGATCACGATCGAGCCCGTGATCCCGCGCGCCCAGAGGGCGAAGGTGAACGCGAGCCCGAGCAGCCCGAGGATCGCCCACGGATTCCCGAAGATCCCGCCGAGCGTGACGAGCGTCGCGTCGTCGGGGACGACGAGTTGGAGCTCCTGAAAGCCGATGAACAGCAGGAACAGTCCGATACCGGCGCCGACGGAGCGCTTCACCGGCTCGGGGAACAGCCGGATGACGTACTCTCGTGCGCCGACCGCGGTCAGGAGCATGAACAGGACCCCCTCGACGAAGACGGCGGCGAGGGCCGTCTGCCACGGGACGCCGAGTCCCAGCACGACCGTGTACGCGAAGAAGGCGTTGAGCCCGAGCCCGGGCGCGAGCCCGAACGGCCGGTTCGCGTACAGCGCCATCACGGCCGTCGCGATCGCCGCCGAGAGGATCGTCGCGATGGCAATCATCTGGAACACCTCTCCCTGCCCGTACCCCTCGATCTGGATCGCCTCCGAGAGGATGGCGGGGTTCACGACGATGATGTACGACATCGCGAGGAACGTCGTGAGCCCGGCGATTATCTCCGTCCGAACGTCCGACCCGTGCGACTCCACGTCGAACCGCGCGGCCAGCGTGTCTGAAAGGCCCATTGAACGGGTGAGTGTTCCCCGGGATCGGATGATAAGCCTTGCTGAACGCCGCGCTTAGTTATCCACGAGTGTGGATCGAAAAGGGGATATCTCCTGTTTATGAACAAATAGTATGCGCGAACGTGGCTACTCGAACGTCGTCAGCGCCCCGACCGGCGCGTCGGTGATCGCTCGCGCGCGGTCCATCCCCTCGTCGCCGACGGCGATGAGCGCGAACACGCCGGTGACGTCGGCGTCGCCCTGGAGCGCGATGTCCAAGAGGAGCTCTTGGGTCTCGCCCGAGCGGATGAGGTCGTCGACGACTAACACCGTGTCGCCGGCGTCGATCGCGCTCGCGGGGAGGTAGTAGGTGAGCTCGATGCCGGAGGCGAGCCGCTGGCGCGACTCGATGAACTCCTCGACGGCGGTCTCTTTCGACTTCTTCGCGTACGCCAAGCGCGCGTCGAAGAAGGAGGCCATCGCCGCGCCGAGCGTGATCCCGTCGGTCGCGGCAGTCAGGACCACGTCGGGCGACTCGAACTCGAACGTCTCCGCCGCGACCGGCGCCACCAGATCGAGGAACGACTGGTCGAAGACGACGCCGGAGTTGTCCACGTACCCCTCGTCGTCGAACTCGACGCGCGCGACCAGCTCGTCGGCGAGCGCCTCGCGGCCGACCGACTCGACGACCTCGCTCGCGCGGTCGGTGCCGGGCAGCACGTGCCCGTTCACGTACCGGTTCAGGTCGCCCGCGGGCAGCCCGGTCACCTCCGACAGCTCCTCGTACGTTCGCGTCTCCTTCAGCATCCGCAACACGGCGACCGCCTGTAGCTGGAGGGCCGCCTTCTCTGCGCGGTTCATGGGAATGATCGCGATCGCACAACTATGAATACGTCGAAGTCGATCGTGGCGCCGATACGCACGAGCGTGCGTCCCAGGGCGATGCGGTCGGGACTCGTGTCGACCGCTGCGACCGCCTCACGCCTCGGGCGCGTCGAAGAAGACGGCGGGCTCGTCGATCGCGATCTCGACGTGGTCGCGGTCGTCGAGGGGGCGCAGCCGCACGGTGAGCGTCCCCGCCGCCTCGGCGGCCGCGCGCAGCGCGGCGAGGTCGTCGCTCGCGAGGTACGTCGGCACGCACAGCGCCACCTGTGCCGCCTCGTCGGTCGCGACCACCAGCCGGTACGCGACCCTGTCGGCGGCGCCCGCGTACACGTCGACGCCGTCGATCGCGGCGTCGTCGACAGCGGAAAGCGCCGCGTCGAACTCCGACTCGGGTAAGAGTACGTCGATCCGGCCGGCGTCCGCGACGGGGTTCACCTGTCCGGGGTGCCCGGCGATCGCGGTCCAGCCGCGCTCTCGGTACGCCGCCGCCGTCGATTCCGCGTCCTCCTCGACCGCGTCCCACCGCGGTCCGGGATCGGGTGCGTCCATACCGCTCGTCTACCGCCGGCCCCCTACATAGGCGTCGGTTTCCCTTCGCGTCGGTTTCCGCTTTCCCCCTCACACCCGCACTCCGGTGCGTCGTTTCGTCAACCGGTCTCCGGCGGCCGGTCGAAAAAGGAGCGACCTCTGCCGGTAGGTTCATAACGCTCTATGGTTTGGTATCGCCTATGCCTACTGACAACGACGATCACGTCGACAGGCGGACGGTGCTCAAGTACGCGGGAACGGCCGGTGCGGTCGGCCTCGCTGGCTGTTCCGGAAACGGCGGCGACGGCGGTGACGGCTCGGACGGCTCGGACGGCGAGGACGGTATGGACGGCGGGGACGGCTCGGACGGCGAGGACGGCTCCGACGGGGGCGACGACGCGTTCGAACTCGGCGTCACCATGGGCCAGATGGACTCCGGACTCGACCCGCAGGACCACGCCGAGACGAACACCGAGATCATCACCGGGCAGATGTACGAGGGCCTGCTCGACCGCGACAAGGAGGGCGGCATCATCGCCGGGCTCGCCAACGAGTGGGAGCGCACGGACGACGGCAGCGTCCGGTTCGTGCTGCGCGACGGCGTCACGTTCCACAACGGCGACGACCTGACCGCGGAGGACGTCCGGTTCAGCATCCGCCGGATCGTCTTCAACGACGTCGGCATCGTCAGTCCGCAGACGAACGACCTCGGCTCGGTCTCGGAGGTCACGACCGGCGACGGGGAGGTGACGGTCTCCTTCGAGGGGTACAACCCGATCGCGTTCCAGCTGTTCGCGACGAACGGCGACATCATGCAGCAGTCGTGGGTCGAGGAGAACGGCACCGACTACATCAACCGGAACGCGAACGGGACGGGGCCGTTCCGTCTCACCGAGTACCAGTCTGGCAACGTGGTCCGCTACGGGCCGAACGAGGACTACTGGGACGGCGCGCCGGCGGTCGACGAACTCTCCATGACCGCCTCCAGCGAGTCGAGCACGCGGGTCAACCAGCTGCTCGCCGAGGAGACGGACATCGTGACGAACGTCCCGCCGAACGAGGTCTCTCGGGTGAACAGCTCCGACGTCGCGACGATCAACTCCGTGGCGAGCGCGCGGATCATCTTCCTCCAGATGCGCTACGACGTGGAGCCGTTCTCCAGCCAGCAGTTCCGGCAGGCGATGAACCACGCGGTCGACGTCGGGAGCATCATCGAGAACGTGCTCAACGGCTTCGGCAACATCACCGGACAGCCGACGCTGGAGGGCCACGTCGGCTACAACCCCGACATCGAGCCGTACCCGTACGACCCCGCCGAGGCCGAGCGGCTCGTCGAGGAGTCGGGATACGCCGGCGCGGAGATCACGCTTCAGACGCCGATCGGGCGCTACCTCCGCGACGTCGAGATCGCGCAGGCGGCGGCCAACCAGATCGACTCGCTGTCGAACGTCTCCTGTGAGCTGCAACAGCGCGAGTTCTCCTCGCTCGTCCAGGACGTCACCGCGCCGAACATCGAGGACCGCCCGCACTTCACCCTCCTCGGGTGGGGGAACGCCGAGTTCGACGGGAGCCAGACCCTGACGCCGTTGCTCTCCTCCGAGGGCGCGCTCACGATCTTGAAGAACGACGAGCTCGACGGGCTCCTCGAAGAGGCGGAGTCGACCCGGGATCCCGACGAGCGGGTCGACATCCTTCAGGAGGCGAACCAGCTCGCCCACGACCTCGCGCCGTGGGTGTTCATGCACCAGCAGTTCAGCGTCTACGGCGTCTCCAGCGATATCTCTTGGGAGCCGCGGGCCGACGAGTTCATCGACCCGGACACCGCCACGCAACAGTAACGCGACCCCTACCCCCACCGCTCTACATCGTTATTAATGTCACTCGGAAGATTCGCACTCAAAAGAAGCCTCCAAGGGATCGGCGTCGTCTGGGGCGTCGTCACCGTCGTGTTCGCGCTCCGGTTCGTCACGCCCGGCAGCCCGATCAACGCGGTCGCACCGCTCGACGCTTCGCAGGAGACGCGACAGGCGATCGCCGCCGAGCTGGGGCTCGACCAGCCGCTGTACGTCCAGTACGGGCAGTACATCTTCGACCTCCTTCGCGGCGACATGGGGTTCTCCTACATCCGCGGCCAGGACGTCGCGACGCTCGTGTTCGGTCGCCTCCCCGCGACGGTCGAACTGGCGGTCGCCGCCAGCGTCGTCGCCATCGTCCTCGCGATCCCGCTGGGCGTGATCAGCGCCACCCGGCGCAACGAACCGGTCGACTACGGCGCGACGCTGCTGTCGCTCGGCGGTATCTCGACGCCGAACTTCTGGCTCGGGATCATGCTCATCCTCGTGTTCGCCGTGGAGTTCAACATCTTCAACACCAGCGGCCGCGGGGCCACCGTCGTCGACGTCGCGCTGTCGGTCGTCAACGCCGAACCGTTCGTCGGGACGCTGCTGACGTGGCTCGCGTACATCACGCTGCCCGCGATCGCCCTCGGCACGTACTTCATGGCGCTCATCACCAGACTGACGCGGTCGGGAATGCTCGACGAGCTCAGCAAGGGGTACGTTCAGGCCGCGCGGGCCAAGGGGCTCCCGCAGACCCTGATCCGGTACAAGCACGCGCTCCGGAACACGCTGATCCCCGTGATCACCGTCCTCGGGCTCCAGCTCGGGACGCTGATCGGCGGCGCCGTCATCACGGAGGCGGTGTTCTCGTGGCCGGGACTCGGCACGCTCGTCATCGACAGTATCAACACCCGAGACTGGCCGACGCTACAGGGCAGTCTCATCGTCATCGGGACGAGCTTCGTCCTCGTCAACATCCTCGTCGACGTGGTGTACGCCTACCTCGACCCGGAGGTGGTGAACGACTAACATGGTCTCTTCACGTGTCATACGCAATCTCAAGAAGGAGTTCAGACAGAGCGGGCTCGCGAAGCTCGGGCTGGCGCTGGTGGTGGTCATCGTGTTGACCGCCGTGTTCGCCCCGTTCATCGCGCCCCACAACCCGACCGACCAACAGCTCAACCAGAGCGAGCTGCCGCCGATCGGCTTCTCGCAGACGGAAGAGCGGACCTCTTCGCAGATGGTCGACGGCGAGATCCAGACGGTCACCGAGGAGGTGGAGATCACCGCGGACCCCGACCACGTGTTCGGCACCGACGGGCTTGGTCGCGACATGTTCTCGCGGGTGGTGTACGGCGCTCGGACATCGCTCGCCGTCGGCGTGCTTGGCACGCTGCTGGCGGCGTCGATCGGCGTGCCGGTCGGCTTACTCGCCGGCTATCACCGCGGGCGCGTCGACGACGCGCTGATGCGGATCGCGGACGTGAGCCTCGCGTTCCCCTCGCTCGTGTTGGCGGTCGCGCTGATCGGGCTGTGGGGGCGGGCGGCGGTGGACATCCCCGACCCGTTCGTCGTCGCCGGCCTCGCGCCGGAGATGCCCGAGAGCTTCGTGTTGCCGATAACGGTGGTGATCGTCGTCGGCCTCGTCAACTGGGTGTGGTTCGCCCGCGTCGCCCGCGGGGAGGCGCTCTCCCTGCGCGGGCAGGAGTACGTGAAGGCGTCGCGCGCGCTCGGTGCCGACGACAACACGATCATCCTCCGGCACATCCTCCCGAACGCGGTCACGCCGATCATCGTCCTCGGGACGGTGCAGGTGGCGGCGATCATCCTCTTGGAGAGCTCGCTGTCGTTCCTCGGCTTCTCCGGGACCACGCTGTCGTGGGGCTTCGACATCGCGCAGGGGCGCGACTACGTCTCCTCCGGCCAGTGGTGGATCGCCTCGATCCCCGGGCTCGCGATCATGCTGTCGGTGATCGGGATCAACCTGCTCGGCGACTGGCTGCGTGACGCCTTGGACCCCGGCATCGAGGGCGAAGGGGGTGCCGCATGAGCGACGCCTTCGAGACCGGCGACGCGGCCCCGACGGGGGCGCCCGCGCCCGGCGACGTGCTCTCGGTCCGCGACCTCTCGACCCGCTTTTTCACCGAGGAGGGGCAGATCAACGCGGTGGAGTCGGTGTCGTTCGACCTCCGGGAAGACGAGATCCTCGGCGTCGTCGGCGAGTCCGGCTCCGGCAAGTCGGTGACCGCGCTGTCGCTCGTCGACCTCGTCGAGACCCCCGGCCGGATCACCGCCGGCGAGGTGTGGTACCGCGACCCAGACCTCGCCGAGGAGTTCCGCGGGAACGACGCCGTGCGGGTCGACGGCGACCACGTCGACCTCCGGACGGTGCCGCCGCGCGTCCGACGCTCGCTGCGTGGTCCCTCGTTCAGCGTCATCTTCCAGGACCCGATGAGCAGCTTCAACCCCTCGATCACAGTCGGCGAGCAGATCGCCGAGGCGGTCGAGGTACAGCGCCGGGCGCGGGCGAACCCGCGCTCGACGCGCTCGCGGACGCAGGGGTACGGGCTCGGCAAGTACCTCCTCGACGGGCTCGTCCCCGGCCGCGACTACACGAGCGAGGAGAGCATGGAGCGCGCGGTCGACCTGCTCGGACAGGTCGGGATCCCCGACCCGGAGGAGCGCGTCGACGAGTACCCCGGGCAGTTCTCCGGCGGGATGCTCCAGCGCGCGATGATCGCGCAGGCACTCGCCGGCGAGCCCGACGTGCTGATCGCCGACGAGCCGACGACCGCGCTCGACGTGACGATTCAGGCGCAGATCCTGAACCTGCTGAAGGAGATCCAGGCCGACCGCGGGATGAGCATCGTACTCATCACCCACGACCTCGGCGTGATCGCGGAGATGTGCGACCGCGTCTGCGTGATGTACGCGGGCGAGGTCGTCGAGCGCGGCACGCTCGACTCGGTGTTCGAGGACACGGTCCACCCGTACACGCAGGGGTTACTCGGCTCGATCCCGGACGTGGACGACCCGCAGGCACGGCTCGAACCGATCACGGGCAACGTCCCGAGCCTGGTCGACGCCGAGATGGACGACCGGTGTTACTTCGCCGACCGGTGTCCGAAGGCGATGGACGCGTGCCTCGACAAGCCGCCCGAGGCGACTGTCGACGCCGCCGCCGACCACGGCGCCAAGTGCGTCCTCGCGGACCGCGAGTACGACCCGGCCGACGCGCTCCCGGACGACTACTTCGGCGAGGCCGGCGAGGCAGCCGATCCCGACGACGGGGCCGCGGCCGCGACCGACGGGGGTGAGGGGGAATGAGCGACCCGCTGCTCTCCGTCGAGGGGTTAAAGAAGTACTACGCGGACGACCCGTCGCTCGTCGACCGCCTGCTCGGCCAGGAGTCAGAGAGCGTGAAGGCGGTCGACGGCGTCTCCTTCGAGGTTCGGGAGGGCGAGACGCTGGGGCTCGTCGGCGAGTCCGGCTGCGGGAAGTCGACGACCGGCGAGACGGTGCTACGGCTGCGCGAGCCGACCGAGGGCGAGATCACCTTCGACGGGACGGACGTCCGCGGGATGACCGACGCGGAGCTGAACCAGTTCCGGCGGCGCGCGCAGATCGTGTTCCAGGACCCGTTCTCCAGCCTCGACCCGCGGATGACCACCGGCGACATCGTCACGGAGGGGCTCCGGATCCACGACATCGAGGACAAGCAGGGGCGCCGCGAGACGGCCCGGGATCTGCTGGAACGCGTCGGCCTCTCCGCCGACCAGATCGACCGCTACCCGCACGAGTTCTCCGGGGGTCAGCGCCAGCGGATCGGGATCGCGCGGGCGCTCGCCTTGGACCCCGACTTCGTCGTCCTCGATGAGCCGGTGTCGGCGCTCGACGTGAGCGTTCAGGCGCAGATCCTCAACCTGCTCGAAGACCTGCAGGAGGACTTCGGGCTCACGTTCCTCTTCATCGCGCACAACCTCGGCGTGGTCCGCCACGTCTGCGACCGCGTCGCGGTGATGTACTTGGGGGAGATCGTCGAGATCGGCCCGGTCGAGGAGATCTTCGACGACCCCGCGCACCCGTACACGAAGGCGCTGCTGTCGAGCGTCCCGCGGGCGAGCACGGAGGCGCGCGACGAGGAGTTCGAGACGCTCCACGGCGACGTGCCCTCGCCGCGGAACCCGCCGGCGGGCTGTCGGTTCCACACGCGCTGTCCGGAGGCGCGCGCGGCCTGCCGGGAGTCGGCGCCGCCGGGATACGACGTCGGCGACGGCCGGACGGCGACCTGCTTCCGGACGGACGACGACCACGCGTACTGGGACAGCGAGCCGATCGGCGAGAATGCGGCGGCCAGCGACGAGTCGGACGCGGCGGACGCCGGCGAACCGGCGGACGACTGACCCTGCCCGCGGGCGGCCGCGCGTCCCCGTCGCGGCGACGGTCCCCGCGACCGCTGATTCTTTTATATACTACGGCCCGAACCGGTTCGTCAGTCGTACCTCGCGGTGGGAAGCCGCGCCCCGGTTATTCGTCCCCGTCACATCGCTTGAGACATGACGCACAGCGACTCCGGTTCCGACGGCGGCTTCGCGCGGCGAACGATCCTCCAGGCTGCGGGCCTCTCGGGCGTCGCCGGGCTGGCGGGCTGTATGAGCCAGACGGTCAACACCGCCGCGACCGGCGACGGCGCGGACGCGGCCCAGACCGACGACGAGGGGCCCGCGCTCCCCGAGACGGGGTCGCCGGAGGTCGTCGACCTCGACGAGCGCGGCCGCGAGGTGACGCTGCGTTCGGTCCACGCCCGCCACGCGGCCCACCCCGGCAGCTCGCTCGGCGGGCCGGTCGAGATGCCGGTGACGTGGGCGTTTCAGGCCGACGACGGCACGCCGAGCGTGCCCGGACCGGTACTCCGGGCCACGGAGGGCGACGACCTCTCGATCACGCTCGACAACACCGACGCGGAGATGCCCCACACGCTCCACTTCCACGGCGTCTCGAAGTCGTGGAAGGACGACGGCGTCCCGTCGACGACGGGAATCACCGTGATGCCCGGCGAGAAACACACCTACGAGATCGGCGCGGACGTGCCCGGCACCCACCTCTACCACTGTCACTTCAATACCCCGATGCACATGGACATGGGGATGTACGGGATCCTCCGCATCGACCCCGAGGGGTACGAGTCGGCCGACGTCGAGCAGTTCATGACGCTGAAAGACTGGGACACGCGGCTCTCTCGGTCGTACGGCGGCGAGGACGCGACGTACGACCTCCAGAACCGGCGGCCGGACGCGTTCACGATCAACGGGCGCGTCGCGCCGTACACGTTCAACCCCGACCACGGCTCGCCGGTCGTCGTCAGCGAGGGCGACACGGTGCGGCTCCACTTAGTCAACGCTGGGTTCATGTCGCACCCGATACACACGCACAACCACCGGTTCCGCACCGTCGAGAAGGACGGCGCCGAGTACCCCGAGGTATTGCAATTACCGGAGGACGTGGTGAACGTCGCGCCCGCGGAGCGGCACACCGTCGAGTTCGAGGCGGACGCCGACCCCGGCATCTACCCGATCCACTGCCACAAGGTCGACCACGTCCGGAACGGCGGCTCCTACCCCGGCGGCATGCTCACCGCTGTCGTTTACGAACAGGCGATGGGGACCGACGTGTTCGCGGACCTCATGGAGAAGGCGGGATACGAACTCTGAAACGCTGAAAAACGGTTTCCGGCTTCTCCCCTTACCGCTCGCGGACGACGACGAACTCCGCGAGGTCGCGGAGGTACTCGATCGCCTCGGTCTCCGGGGGGTCGGCGTCGTCGAGGGCGGCGAGCGCGCGCTCCGACTCCGCCCGGGCGCGCTCGTTGATCTCCTCGGGCGACAGCGACGTGACCTGGAGGACCGAGGGGCGGTCCATCTCGGCGTCCTGCCCGGTCGGCTTGCCGAGGTCGTCGGCGTCGGCGGTGGCGTCTAACACGTCGTCGCGCATCTGGAAGGCGACGCCGACGCGCTCGGCGTATTCGCCGAACGAGTCGATTGCGTGCGGCTCCGCGCCGCCCGCGACCGCGCCCAGCTCGGCCGCGGCGCGGAACAGCGCGCCCGTCTTCCGGCGCGCTAACTCCATGTACTCCGCCTCGTTCGTCGGTCGCGCCGCGAGCTCAGTCGCCTCGCCCTCGCCGAGCTCGACCATCGCCTCGGCAACGGTGCGCATCGCGCGCGGCTCGGCGGAGAACAGCGCGAACGCCTCGCCGAGCAGGCCGTCGCTGGCGATGATCGCGGGGCCGTACCCGAACTCCGCCCACGCGGCCGCGGTGCCGCGTCGGACCTCCGAGCGGTCGATGATGTCGTCGATCACGAGCGAGGCGTTGTGGACGAACTCGATGCCGGCCGCGAAGTCGACGGCCTGCTCGGGATCTCCGTCGAACGCCTCGCAGGCGAGGACGGTCACCGCGGGCCGGACCCGCTTGCCGCCCGCGAGGACGACGTGGCCGACCTCGTCGGACAGCTCGTCGGGCTCGACGTCGTCGATGACCGACTCGATCCGGTCTTCGACCAGCCCGACCCGACGCTGCAAGTACTCCATCTACCGTCCGGAGGGACCGGCCGCGCAAAGGCCTAACGGAACGCCCGCCGAACGCCGATTCGGGCGACCGCGACGGCGTTCGCTCGCCCCCGCTCACTGCGGTGGCGCGTGCCTGCGAGCGGCCGCCTTCGGCGGCCGCGAGGAGCACGCGCGAGGGAGTCGCTGGCTCCCGGAGCGAAGCGGAGGGCGCCAGCGACGAGGCTGGGGAGGCGTGAGGTGCGGGGCTGTGCGGTGCGGGGGCGGGACTCGAAGGGGCAGCCGCGAGGCGGGCGCAGGTGAAGTAAGCACCGCAGGAACGAGCGAAGCGAGTGACGAGGAGCGCAGCGAGCGTGCGCCCGCCTCGCGGCTGGGGCTTCGGTGGTGGTCGTGTCGCTCTGCGATTTATAAGCGAATACGTACAGCCTCGCGGCTGGGGCTTCGGTGGTGGTCGTGTCGCTCTGCGATTTATAAGCGAATACGTACAGCCTCGCGGCTGGGGCTTCGGTGGAGTCCCCCCTCCCGAGCTACTATCGGTTATTTATAAGCGAGCAGCTGGAAATTTGGCGGTGTCCGCCGCGGATCCGCGGTCAGTTATTTATAAGCGACCAACAACCGGACCGGCGACCGTCGCCGCCGCTCGGTTCGAGTGATAAACGACGCCGACCGGTCGCCCGATTACTTATAAATAGTGCGCGGGTCGGTCGGCTTCGCGCCTGTCCGTTTATTGGAACCGCACGCCGAGGTCGTGGAGCTTCTCGTTGTTCGAGGCGACGTTGATCAAAAGCGGGGTCAATCCCTCGATTTCGGGTGCGTTGGCGATCCCGCCGGCGTCGAGTGCGCGCAGCCCCTCGATCCCCTCGGCGACGTCCGCGACCGTCCGCTTCGCGTCCCCGTCGTCGCCGATGACGAGCGTGTCGACCCCGAGGTCGGCGTCGAGGTTCGCGAGCCGCGCGGCCGCGAGGTTGTGGAACGCCCCGACGACGTCGACGCCCTCGGGCGCCGCGTCCGCGACGATCGCCGTCACCGATCCCGCGCCCGGCTTGTGGTAGTGGAACCCCTCGTCGTCGCGTTTCATCCCCGTCGCCGGCGAGACCAGCACGTCGCCGTCCTCCAGCGACCCCGCCACCGCCTCGACGGTGTCGCCGACGTGGTACGGCGGGACCGCGAGGACGACGATCCGGGCGTCGGCGGCGACCGCGCTGTTTTCGCCGCCCGCGACGGTCGCGTCGAGCCCGCGGCTCTCCAGCTCGGTCGTGTACTCCTCGGCCTTGTTCTCGGCCTTCTCGGCCTCCCGCGACCCGACGGCGACCCGGTGTGGCGTGTCCGCCGCCAGCCGCAGCGCGAGTCCCTCACCGATGTCGCCGGTGCCGCCCAAGATGGCGATTTTCATACGATCCGTGGGGTCGCTCGCGGCTTATGGGTTGCGTGACCGGCCGTCCTCGCCACGGTCGAAGGCGACCGTAGAGCGGGGCACTTTTGACGGAACGTGCGGAGGCGACGCCCATGGACGAGCAGGACCGCGTGGCCGCGTTCGTCGCCGAGCACGGGTTAGAGACCGACCTCGCCTACCGCGTCCTCGACTTGGAGAGCGAGGTCGGCGAGGTCGCGAAGGAAGTGGCGACCTCGACCGACTACGGCCGGAATCCGGAGGCCGCCGCGATCGCGACCGACGAGATCGGCGACGCGCTGTTCGCGCTGCTCGCCCTCGCCGAGGCGGCCGACGTCGACGCCGACGCGGCGCTCTCCGAGTCGCTGGCGAAGTACGAGGCGCGGATCGAGTCGACCGGCGACGCCGGCTCGGGGCAGTAGCGACCCGGCCGGCGACGCCGGTTCCGGGCAATAGCGACCCGGCCGACGACGCCGGCTCGATGTAGCGGCGACGCCCCGAGGCGTCGGTTCAAGTGCGTCGGCCACCTACCCGACCCATGGCCGAGACTCCGTCGCTCGCACTCCGCTACGTCGTCTGCGACGCCTGCGAGACGGTGTTCGCGCTGCCCGCCGACCCCGACGAGCCGACCGTCTGCGGCCGGTGCGGCGTCCGGGCGCTCCGCGAACTCCCCGAGGTTCGGGGACCGGACGCGTACTTCGCGCCCTGATCTCTGTCCGCGTCCCCCGACTGCGGGTCGAGCGGTCAGCCCCGTCGACTCACCGCAGATCGTCCATCTCTAGCTCTCCGTCGGCGATCGCACGCAGTTCCGCGTCAGAGAGGCGGTCGATCACGAACCGGGGCGTTCCTTCGGGAATCCCGGCCGGCAGCGACCGACCTTTCTCCGCCTCCGTAGGCGCCTCCGCGTCCGCCCGCTTCACCCGCGTTCCGCCGTCCGTCAGAGACGCCCTGCCGACACCGCCGTCGGTCCCGCCGTCAAGGGCCAACCGGCGCACGGTCCGTTCCACCTCCTCGACCGCCGCCGACTGGCGCTCGCTTTCGGCCGCTAACTCCTGCATCTCTTCGCTGATCCGGTTGGACTGCTCGACCACCCCGTCGATCGTCGCGGCGATCTCCTCGGCGGCGGCGGCCTGCTCGTCGGTCACGTCCGAGACCTCGTCGATCCCGTCCGCCGTCTCCGTCACCGCCTCGGCGATGGCCGTGAGGCTCTCCGTCGCGTCGGCGACGCGCTCGCTCCCCTCGTCGACCCGCACCGTCGTCTCCGAGAGGCTCTCGACCGTCTCCTCGGTGTCGGTGCGGATCCCGTCGACCATCGACTCGATGTCGCTCGCGTGTTCCTGTGACTCCTCCGCGAGCGACTTGATCTCGTCGGCGACGACGCCGAACCCGGCGCCGGCCTCGCCGGCCCGCGCCGCCTCGATCGAGGCGTTCAGGGCGAGCAGGTTCGTCTGGTCGGCGATCCCGTTGATCGCGTCGACGAACTCGTCTATCTCCTCGACGCGCTCTTGGAGCGCCTCGACGTCCTCCGCCACCTCGTCGACGGCGTCGCCGATGTCCTCCATGGCGGCCGCGGCGTCGTCGGCCGCGTCCCGGCCGTCCTCCGCGAGCGTCTCCGCCCGGCTGCTCGTGCGTTCGACCTCGTCGGCGGTCGACGCCACCTCCTCGACCGTCGCCGAGAGGTTCGCCACCTCGGAGGAGATCTCGGCGACTCGGTCCGACTGGTCCTCGGCCGCGTCGCCGACCGCGGCGGCGCTGTCGGCGACGTCGTCCGCCGACTCGCGCAGGTCGCCGATCGGCCCTTCGACCTCGTCTTCCACCTCCGCCATCAGCCGCTCGTTCTCCTCGACCGCCTCCGTGAGCTTCTCGCTGTACGAGTGGATGTACGTGTCCGTGACGACCTGCATGTCGAGGTTGACGATCCGGAGGACGGAGAGCAGGTCCTCGATCGCGTCGTCGACCTCCTCCTCGACCGCCGCCGCGGTCGCGTCGTCGAGTTCCTCGTCGACGCCGTCGGGAGCCAGCCGGTCCGTGAGCGAGTCGGTGAGGCGGTCGCCGATGAGCGGGAGGATGAGATCGTAGTACACGCCGTACTGCCCGAGGTAGTGTTTCATCGGCATCTCCAGCATGTCGTGGATCTTGCCGATCCGCGCCCGGTCCTCGAAGTACTCCTCCCCGTAGTCACCCTCCGCGAGGGTCACCAGGTACGCCGACTGCGTCCGCTTGAGCTGTTCGAGCCCCTTCTCCGACCGGCCGATCACGTCGACCGTCTGCTGGTGGCCGGTGAGGTTCTCGTAGAAGTCGTCCGCGATCTGGTCCGCGTTCTCCGCGAACGCGTCCTCGTACCGACTCAGCCGCCGCTCGTCCTCCTCGTCGAAGCCGACGAACTCCTTCCGCCACGCAATCTCGTCGGCGTCGAGCCCGATCTCGTCGACCAGCTCGGAAACGTCGAGTCGGTCGTTCAAACCGCCCCGCCCGAAATCATCGCGGCCGTACTCTCCCGATGTTGGCATGCTGGAGGCTCTCCGCTTGGGTTATATAAACGGCAACTCCCGCGTCTCACGAGTGATAGCGGAACCGCGTGACGGTGGGCGGATCCGACGAGCGGCCGCGCGGCGTCGGCAGCGGTTCAGTCGTCGCCGGCCGCCTCGCTCCCGCCGGCCGCCCCGGCGGTGGCGGCCGGCTCGACGGCGACCGCCGAGTGTTTGAACTCGGGGATCTTCGCCTCCGGGTCGAGCGCGTCGCCCGTCAGCGCGTTCGCGAGCGGCTCCGGGTAGTGGAACGTACAGAACGCCACCCCCTCGCGCACCGCCGGCGTCACGTCGGCCGCGACCTCGACCGTCCCGCGCTCGTTCGAGACGGTCACCCGGTCGCCGTCTTCGATGCCGCGCTCGGCCGCATCGCTCGGGTGGATCTGGAGGACGTCCTCGCCCCGCATCGCGGTGAGCCGCTCCGAGCGCCGGCTGAGCGCGCCGCTGTTGAAGTGCTGGAGCACGCGCCCGGTGGTGAGGACCAGTTCGTCGGCGTCGAGATCGTCCGCGGGCGGGACGGGGTCGACGACCGCGAGCGGGGCGGTCCGGTCGCCGGTCGCGAACGTCTCGGCGTGTAACACGTCGGTGCCGCGTCCCTCCGCGGCCGAGAACGGCCACCGCTGGTAGCCGTCGCCGATCCCCTCGTAGCTCATCCCCTCGTAGATCGGCGCGACGCGGGTCAGCTCGTCGAACGCGTCCTCGGGGCCGTCGTAGTCGAACGCGTCGGGACGGTCGGTCAGCCGCTGACCGAGCTCGGTCAGGATCTCGAAGTCGCGCCGGGCGTTCCCCGGCAGGTCGGCGTTCGGCCGCATCCGCATCACGCGCCGATCGGTGTTCGTCACCGTGCCCGACTTCTCGGCCCACGCGCTCCCGGGGAGGACCACGTCCGCGTGCGCCGCCGTCCGCGTCTCGAACAGATCGATGACGACGCAGAAGTCAAGGTCGTTGAACGCCGACGCGACCACGGTCGCGTTCGGCTCGGTGACCGCCGGGTTCTCCCCGAAGACGACCGCCGCGCGCACGTCGTCGCCGAAGCGGTGCGTCGCCTCTACCTCGGTCAACCCGGGCTCCGCCGGCGGCTCGACCCCCCATTCCGCGGCGACGCGCTCTCTGGCGTCCGGGTCGGTCACGGGCTCGTAGCCGGGGAGCACGCCCGGGAGCCCGCCGGCGTCGCTCGCGCCCTGAACGTTGTTCTGTCCGCGGAGGGGGTTCACGCCGGTCCCCGGGCGACCGACGTTGCCGGTCAGCAGCGCGAGGTTGAGCAGGGCGTGGACGTTGTCGGTGCCGCAGCGGTGCTGGCTCGTCCCCATCCCCGTCACGATCGCGGCGCGGTCGGCCTCGCCGTACGCCCGCGCGGCCTCGCGGATCGCCTCCGGGTCGACCCCGGCCGCCTCGGCGTTCGCGGCGACGTCGACCTCGGCGAGGTGCTCGCGCAGCCGGTCGAACCCGGTCGTCCGCTCCGCGAGGAACTCCTCGTCGACGAGATCTTCCTCCACGAGGACCGCGGCGATCGCGTTCGCCACCTCGATGTCGGTGCCGGGCCGCAGCGGGAGGTGGACGTCGGCCACCTCGGTCGTGTCGTTCGCGCGCGGGTCGACGTGGACCAGCGTCGCGCCGTCGCGGACCGCCGGCAGGAGGTACGACCGGAACGCGACGGGGTGTTGCTCGGCCGGGTTGGCGCCGTTGACGAAGAGACAGTCGGCCTCGCTCAGGTCGTCTAAGGTGTTCGTCATCGCGCCCGCGCCGAGCCGCTCGCTCATCGCGGCGACCGTCGAGGCGTGGCAGAGCCGCGCGCAGTTGTCCACGTTGTTCGTCCCGAGGACCCGCGCGAGCTTCTGGAGGACGTAGTTCTCCTCGTTCGTACAGTTCGACGACGCGAAGAACTGGACGGCGTCCGGGCCGTGCTCGTCGACCACGCGCCCGATCCCGTCGACCGCGCGGTCGAGCGCCTCCGCCCACGGCGCCGTGACGAACCGCCCCTCGTGCCGGACCAACGGCTCCGTCAGGCGGTCGTCGCTGTCGACCACGTCGAACGCGGCCGCCCCCTTCGGGCAGATCTCGCCGCGCTCGTTCACCGGTCCCTCGACGCCGGTCGCGCTTCCCCGCCCGGCGTACTCGATCGAACAGCCGACGCCGCAGAACGGGCAGACGGTGGGGTTCGACTCGAAGCGCCGCTCGTCGGTCTCAGTCGGGTCGGTCATCGATCGTCGATAGGGACTCCACGACCCTCCCGGTGCCACCGGAGTTGCGTGGTGTTTTAAGACGCCACGCGCTCGCCGTGGCGCCCCGCCCGGCGACGATCACCCCGTCACGGTGTCGCCGCCGACCGGCGCCACGCGGCTGCCGAGCGACAGGACTCCCGAGGTCACGAGGCAGGCGGTGAACGCGATGGTGCCGAGCTTCCCGCCGAAGCCGACGAAGTACGGCGCCGCGCCGACGAACCCGACGCCGGCGACTCCGCCGGCCAGCAGCATCGGCCCGGTCCCCGGGATCCGCTCCGGCGTCGCCATCCCGGCGAACGACGCGCAGAAGGCGACCGCCGCGACCGCGTCGCCCGCGGCGAACAGCGGCGGGCAGACGACTCCGGCCGCGAGCCCGATGACCGCGGATCCGACGACCGGACCGTGGTCGAGCCGGACGCTCACGAGGAACGTGGCGACGGCAGCGAGGGCCGCCGCGACGACGAGTCCCGCCGCGACGCGTGGCTCCGGGGTCGTCCCCGTCCCGGGGGCCAGCCCGCCGAACGCCGCCACCGACAGGCAGCCGACGAACGCCGTCGTCCCGAGCTTGCCGCCGAACCCGTTGAACGCGCGCTTGGCGGCCACGAACGCGACGGCGGCCGCGAGGCCCGCGGCGACGACCGGTCCGATGTCGGCGCCGGCCGCCGGTGTAACCATCCCGACGAACGAGCCGCAGTACGCGGGTGCGCCGTACGTCTCCGAGAGGAGGAACGCACAGAGTCCGACGAGCGCCGACGCCACGACCGGCCCGACGCCCACCTCGACGGAGAGCGCGTAGGTGACCGGCGCCGCGGCGGCCACGGCGGCCGCGTTGCCCGCGTCGGTCCGCGTGACGCTGAAGCCGTCCGTCCGCAGCGCGTATCGGGTCTCCTTCGCAGCGGTGTAGCCGAGGCTCACCGCGGCGATGGCGAGGACGACCGTTCCGATCAGCGGATCCGGAGCGCCGACCGTCCCGAACGCCAAGCCGGCGGCCGCCGCGACGCTCATTCCGACCCCGGCACCGGCCAGGGCGAACGCTCCGACGGCGTGAATCGCTCGGTTCACAGCCGCGACTCCGAGCCGAGGACCGATACCGATCGACCCTCAGTACTGCGGGCCTTCTCGGGGGCGAACGTCCCGTTCGTTGGGGATCAGGCCTTTGTGTCCGTCGCACCAACCCGCGTTCGATGGGAACCGACGGGAAGTCGGCCGGTAACCACGTGACGCCCGACGGCGTTCGGGCGGGGATCGCGATCCACGGGACGGGGAACTGCCCGCTGGTCGACGCATCGACAGCCCACGACGGCCCGATCACGGGCGTCAACTGGACGCACGCGGGTGACACGCACACCGAGGAGTTCCGCGTCCGCCACCCGGACGTGGTCGACGCCGCGGAAGGCATTCCGGACCCCGAGTCGGTCGTCGACCTCGGCGACGAGCGGGTGTACCGGTACGACCGCCCGCGCGACGGGGAGTGCGCCTGCCGGATCATCGAGGAGCTCGACTGTCCGATCGCGGACGCGCGGGCCGAGGACGGGGTCCTCCTCTTAACGCTCCACCTCCCCGACCTCGAACGGCTGCGCGACATCGTCTCGGCGCTCGACGGGACCGCGGAGCGCGTCGAGGTCCGCTACCTCGTCCACGGCGCGTCGCGCGGCGACGAGGTGTCGGATCGGACGCTCGTCGACCGCGGCCGGCTCACCGACCGCCAGTGCGAGGTGCTGCGGACCGCCTACCGCATGGGCTACTTCGAGCGCCCCCGCGACGCCAACGCGAGCGCGGTCGCCGACGCGCTCGACATCTCCCCCTCGACGTTCGCCGAGCACCTCGCGACGGCCCAGCGGAAGCTCCTCGAAGAGACGCTCGCGAAGAACTGAACCCTCCGCTCCGCACCGTCTCAGGCGGCGTGTTCGTCGATCGCGGATTCGAGCGTCGCGCGGTCCTGCGCGCCGACGAACCGGTCGACCGCCTCGCCGTCCGCGTACAGGACGAGCGTCGGGATGCTGCGCGCCCCCAGCTGCTGGGCGACCGCCTGATTGGCGTCCACGTCGACCTTGGCGATCGCGGCGTCGGTCTCGGCCGCGAGCGCCTCGATCGTCGGCTCCATCATCTGACAGGGGCCGCACCAGTCGGCGTAACAGTCCACGAGGACGACGTCGTGGTCGTCGACCGTCCGCTGGAGCTCCTCCGTTCCGTTCACGTGGATCGGCTCGTTTGGAGTCGCCGATCCGCTGCCGTCGCCCGCCTCGGTTCCGGCGCCGCCGTCGAGCGACTCTCCGTCGTCGAGACGCGCTTCCAGTTCCCGTCGCTTCCGTTCGCGGATGCGCTCGCGCTCCGTTTTCGCGTCGTTCCCCGCCGAATCGTTCGCGTCGGCTGCGTCGCTCATACACCAGTATTGGGTACTTGGAACAATATACTTTCCGCCTCCGGATCTGATTGACCTCACTCCGCCGACCCGACGAGGTCGTCGAGACCCACCGCGGCCAGGTCCACGTTCTCCGCGACGAGGTCGGCCGCCCGCTCGTACGGGGAGCGGTCGGCGACCGTCGCGTCCGGGCGCGCCCGGCCCGCGCTCGCGAAGACCGTCTCGACGAAGGCGTCTCGCACCGCCGCCGTCTCGAAGAGCCCGTGGAGGTACGTGCCGAGGACTCGCTCGGTGGCGACGCTCTCCGCGCCGAGGGGCGCTGTCGCTAAGTCGCCGCTCGCGGCGTCATCGAGGAGCCGCGTCCGCCCCGCGTGGATCTCGTACCCGGTCGCGCGCCCCTCGGCGCCCGCGATCGGACCGACGCCGTCGACGGCGCACGTCACGCGCTCGACGCGCTTGTCGGTCGAGAACTCGGTCTCGACGGGGAGGAGCCCGACGCCAGGCACCGTCTCGCGGTCGCCGACGCCCTCGACGTCGGCGTCGACGAGCCGATCCCCGAGGAGCTGGTACCCGCCGCAGACGCCGACCACGGGGCCGTCGAACGCGCGCAGTGCCGCGTCGAATCCCGCCTCGCGGAGCGCGAGCAGGTCGTCGACGGTGTTCTTCGAGCCCGGGAGGACGACCGCGTCGACCCCGTCGAGCGCGGCGTCGAGCGGCAGGTAGACGACGCGGACGCCCGGCTCGCGCGCCAGCGGCTCCAAGTCGGTGAAGTTGGAGATCCGCGGGAGCCGCGGGACCCCGATCCGGACGCTCGCGTCCTCTGGGACGCCGTCGTAATCGCCGAGGACGCCGCCCTCGCCACTAATACCGCCGTCGCTCCCGTCCTCGGCCCGCTCCGCGTCCGGCAGCGAGAGGCTGTCCTCCGCCGGCAGTCCCGGGTCGTCGTGCGGGACGACGCCGACGATCGGTACCCCCGTTCGCTCCTCGATCTCCGCGATCCCGGGTTCGAGGAGCTCCGGGTCGCCCCGGAATTTCGTGATCACGGCGCCAGCGACGCGCTCGCGGAGGTCGTCGGGGAGCAGTTCGAGGGTCCCGTAGAGGCTCGCGAACGCGCCGCCGCGCTCGATGTCGACCGCGACTAGTATCCGGGCGTCCGCGAACCGCGCGCACTCGACGTTCGCGAGGTCGCGGTCGTGGAGGTTGATCTCCGCGATGCTCCCTGCCCCCTCCGCGACGATCACGTCGTGTTCGGCCGCGAGACGCTCGTGGGCCGCGACCGCGGCCTTCCGAGCGTCGTCCCAGTGGTCGTCGTAGTACGCCGACGCCGGGGCGTTCGCGACCGCCTCGCCGTCGACGATCACCTGACTCTCGCCGCCGCCGCGAGGCTTGAGCAGGACGGGGTTCATGTCGGTCGTCGCCGGGACCTCGGCCGCCCGCGCTTGGACGTGTTGAGAGACGCCGATCTCGCCCCACTCGCCGTCGGACGTCAGCGCGACGCGCGCGTTGTTGCTCATGTTCTGCGCCTTGTACGGGGCGACCGAGACGCCCCGCCGCGCGAGCAGTCGGCAGAGCCCGGCCGCCAGCGTGCTCTTGCCGACGTGGCTCGCGGTGCCCGCGATCAGGACGGTGTCGGCTCGGTCTTCCCGGGCCTCCGTCGCGTCGGCGTCGGTCATGCGGGTCCAGATCGCACGGTCAGTACTCCGTCCCCCGGCGAGCGCGCTGCCCGTCGTCGAACGGATGCGCGACCTTGCGGACGTTCGTGATCAGGTCGGCGACGCCGTCGAGGTACTCGGGCTCGGCGTGGCTCCCGGTGAGGATGAGTTCGAGGTCCTCGGGTTTCGACTCGGCGAGCGCGACGACGTCATCGGGCGCGACGAGCCCGCGGTCGGCCGCGTACAGCAGCTCGTCGAGTATCAGCATGTGGACGCCCTCCTCGGGTTCGCCGTCGAGCGGGAGCGGTTCGGTCAGGTCCGCCTCGGCCGCGCCCGCGACGAGCGCCTCCGCGCGCTCGAAGGCGGCCGCGGCCTTCGCCTCGTGCTCGTCGTCGGCCGAGCCGTCCAGCAGGCCGTGCCAGCCGTAGTGGCCGGCGTTCTCGTAGGAGAACCCCGGCACGGCCGCGATCGCGTTGTACTCGCCGCGGACGCCCTCGACGCTGTCGGCGCCCCCCTTCATGAACTGGAGCATGTGGACGCGGTGGCCGTGGCCCGCCGCGCGGAACCCCATCCCCATCGCCGCCGTGGTCTTCCCCTTGCCGCCGCCCCACCAGGCCTGGACCAGCCCGAACTCCTCGGGCGCGGCCGGTTCGATCGGCTCCGGCTCGGGCGCCTCGCCGCCGCCCGGCGTGCGGCTCCGGTCGCCGGCCCCGGTCTCATCGGCCTCGTCGCGCTCTCCGTTCTCGCCGTTCGATACCTCGCCGTCGGTGGTGTCGTCGTTCGTCGTCATGGGTCGAAAACCTCCGCCCGCTCGTCGGTGACGACGCCGTGTTCGGCGTCGGCCACCGGGCCGGGCACGTCGCCGTCCGGGTACCGCGACCGCAGGCTCGCGCGGACCGCGTCCCGGACGCAGGCGCGGGCCGCCCCGCCGACCGCCGTGGCGCTGCCGGAGAACTCGGCGGGCTCTCCCTCCGGGTCGTCGCCGACGACGACGGCGTCGCTCGTCGTTCCCGGGACGCCCGCCGCCGCGAGCAGCGTCGCCGCCTTCGCCTCGGCCGCGACCGCGACGAGGTTCGCCGCGGCCCCGGGCGCGAGCCGCCGCGTCGTCCCGACGATCAGGTTGACTGTTCCGGGGTCCGGCGGGGTCTCGGTACGCCCCGTCGCCTCGCGCAACTCGGTCGCGCCCGCCGTCCCCGCGGTCGACGCGGCCTCGCGCTCCACCGGCAGCATCGCGGGGTTCGAAAGCCCGACCGTCGCGTACGCGACGACCGAGCCGAGCCGCGCTCCCCGGGCGTGGTCCATCGAGACGCCCGTGAACAGCGTCGGGGCGGCGTCGGGATCGTCCTCTACGTTCCCCTCGGCGCCGAACCCCGCCCGCGCCAGCCGTTCCTCTCGGTACGCCGCGAGGTCGGTCCGGTCGAACCCCTCCGGAACGGTCACGTTGTACGCGGTCGCCGCCCGCGACCGGCCCCCGTCCCAGCCGGTCGAGAGCCAGCGCGTCCCCGGCCGTCTGAGCCGGAGGACGCCCTCGCTGACGGTCGCCTCAAACATCGGCGCCTTCACCTCCGTTCCCGTCTCCGCCGGCATCGACCCCCAGCGCCGCGAGCAGGCGGCCGTTCTCCGCCGGGCGGCGCACCGCGACCCGAACGTGCGAGTCGAGGCCGCGGAACGACCGCGCGTCGCGGACGGCGACGCCACGGTCGCGGGCCCGCTCGATGACGCGGTCGACGTCGCGGTCACCGACGTCGAGGAGGAGGAACGGCGCCTCCGAAGGCGCCACGTCGTACCCCTCGGCGAGCGCGGCCCGCATCTGTTCGCGCTCCCGCCGAACGCGCTCGCGGGTCTCGCGGACGAACCCGTCCTGCCGGAGGCAGTACTCGCCGGTCGCGAGCGCCGGGGCGCCCAAGTTCCACGTCCGGCGGGCGCCCCGCAGCGCCGCGACGAGGTCGCCCGTCGCGACCGCGAAGCCGGTCCGGATCCCGGGCAGCCCGAACAGCTTGGTGAGCGCTCGCGCGACGACGACGCCGTCGGTCCCCGCCAGGGACTCGCGCTCGGTGAACCCGAGGAACGCCTCGTCGACGAGCAGGACGGTCCCGGCCGCCCGACAGCGCGCCGCGAACGCGAGCAGCGCGTCGCGGTCGTAGCCGGTCCCGGTGGGGTTGTTCGGCGTGCAGACGACCGCGAGCGCGTGGCCGCTCGGGTCCGCGTCGAGGACGCGGTCGGCGTCGACGAACGACGGCTCGCCGCCATGAAGCCGGACCTCGCGGGCGTACTCGCCGAAGCTCGGTGCCGGGAGCAGGGCAGTGTCGCTGTCGTCGACCGCAAGCGCGACAGCGGCCCGGATCGCCGCCAGCCCGCCCGGCGTCGGGACGACCGACTCCGGGTCGCAGTCGACGTAGTCGGCGGCGGCCGCCCGGAACGCGGCCGGCGGCTCCGGCGGGTACGTCCGCGCCCGCTCGAACGCCGCCCGGTACACGCGCTCGACCCCCTCGGGGACCTCGGGGTTCGCGTTCGCGCTGAAGTCGAGCAGGTCGGGGTCGTCGCTGCTCCCGTGCGGTTCGCGACCGAGCGCCGCCGCGCGCTCGCGGTTCACGGGGGGTCACCTCCCGGCGACCCCGTGCCCACGTTGCCCGCGTCGAGCCAGTCGACACCGCCGCTCGGGAGCGCGGGCGCATCCCGGTCGCCGGCGAGGATCCGCTCTGCCAGCCGGCGGTCCTCTGGGCGGTTGACGTTGACCGCGAGGCGGGCGTCGCGGGTCGCGCGGACGGCCTCGTCGCCCGCGCCGTCGAGCGCGCCGACGACGTTGACCCCCGCGGGGACGCGGTCGACAGCCGTGTTGCCACCCTCCGCCTCGCCGCCCTCCGCCTCGTCGTACCGCGTCGCGGCGTCGGCGCTCGCGCCCAGTTCCCGCTTGCGCGCCGCGGGCACGCGGACCGACAGCGCGTCGGCGTCGGTCGCCTCGTGAGCGTCGAGGACGGCGTCGACCGCCGTCCCGTCGAGCAGCGGGAGGTCGACCGCGAGGGTGAGCGTCGGCGCCGTCGGTCCCTCGGTCAGCGCCGCTTGAAGATCCGCGACGTAGCCGTCGCCCGGCGTGTCGACGACGACGAGTTCGAGCGACGCCTCCGCCGAACTCGACGCCCCGCCGTCCCGCCGCGCGACCAGCCGCTCGCGCGTCCGCGGGGTGTGCGGCGAGACGGCCGTGTACGCGGTCTCGACGCGGCTCGCGGCGAGGGCGTCGAGGGCGCGGTCGATCATCGGCCGCCCGGCGACCGGCGCGAGCGGCTTCTCGCCGTCGCCGAGTCGCGTGCCGCGGCCGCCGCACATCACGAGAGCGTCCACGCGATCACCCCCGCGTGGAGCCCGACGACGCGGGCGAGCTCGTTCGTCGCGCCGAGCACGTCGCCGCTGACGCCGCCGAGGCGCGAGCGCGCCCACGCGAACACGAGCGCGGCGGCGACGCCGGCGGCGGTGAGCACGACCGCGATCGGGGCGACGGATCCGGGCCGGACGGCGATAGGGTCGACGGCGTTGGGACGGACGGCCGGCCACCCGAGCAGCAGTACGGGCGCCGCCGCGAGCGCGACGCCGCCCAGCGCGCGCGGCCCCGACGCCTCGGTCAGCGCGGACCCGAGTCCTTCGTGCGCCGCGTCGCCGACGCAGACGAGCGTCGCCGTCGCGGCCTTCGCGCCCACCTCGGCGGCGACGACGAGAACGACCGCGTCGACGAGCGAGAGGCGGGCGACGTCCGCGATCACCGTCGCGGCGGTCACGAGTCCGACGACGACCAGCGCGAGCGCGACCGTTCCGCCGACGCCGAGCGCGGAGTCCTTCATGACCTCGCGCCGCCGGTCGGTGTCGCCGTGGACGACCGCCGCGTCGCCGAGGTCCGCGACGCCGTCGAGGTGGGTGATTCCCGTGACGAGGTAGAGCCACGCGGCGAACGCGACCCCGACCGTGAGCGACGGCACCCGGACCGGTAGCAGTGTCGCGGCGGCGACGGGAAGCGCGAGGAGGGCGCCGACCGCATACCCGACCGCCGGTATGGCCGCGGGCGTCCGGCGGAACGCCTCCCAGTCGCCCTCGCCGCCGCCCACGGGGATCCGAGAGAGGAACCCGAGCGCGCCGCGGAGCGCGGCGACCGTCAGGACCACGCGATCACCCCCGCGAGCGCGAGGAGCCACCCCGCCGCGGCCGCGAGCGCGACGCCGCCGGCCGCGCCGACGAGTCGTACGGCATCGCGTGCGGCCGCGGGCGTCGGCGGCGCCGCCCCGCCGTCGAGGGCGTACGCCCCCGGCTTCTCCAAGCGGACGCCGAGCGCGACCGCGGCCGTCGCCATCGGCCACCCTGAGTTCGGCGAGGCCGGCTCGCGGGCCAGCGGCCGCGCGCGCCGCAAACTCCCGGGGGACCGGGCCGCGACGGCGAGACAGCACGCCGCGGTCCGCGCCGGGAGGAACATGACCGCGTCGTCGAGTCGGGCGCTCGCCCGGCCGACGGGCTTCGACCGGTAGCCGAGCATCGAGTCGAGCGTGTTCACGCCCTTCGCCCAGCCCGCGGCCGCGACGCCCGCGGCCAGCGCGCTCGCGGCTCCCGCGGTCCCGCCGAAAACCGCGGCGAGTGCGACAGCGGCCCCAGACCCGATCGCGAACCAGAGCAGCGGCGCGACGAACCCGTCTGCGAGGTTCTCGGCCGCGCTCTCGACGGCGGCGCTCCGGACGTCGGCCGGCGAGAGGTCGGCCGGGTCGCGCCCGACGAGCGCCCGGACGGACTCGCGGGCCGCGTCCGGGTCAGCCTCGCTCTCGGCGACGACCTCGCCCGTCACGTCGAGCAGCATGCGCAGGCTCGCGGCCGAGAAGAGGACGGCGGCCGCGACGGCGACGGCGAGGACCGGCACGTCCCCCACCCGCGGCCCGAGGGCGGCCGCGAGCCAGACGCCCCCGCCGCAGACCGCGGCCGCGGCGAGCGGAAGCGCGACCGCGACGGCGACGCCGACGAGCCCCGGACGGCCCCACTCTCGGTCGAAGGGCGCGACGACGCTCCCGAACAGCGCGACCGGGTGGATCCGCCGCGGCGGCTCCGCGAACGCGAGGTCCAGCCCGATGGCGATGAGAAGCGGAGCGAGCAGGGTGACGGCCGGGGTCGAGAGGGAGCCGACTCCCGTCACCGTTCCACCTCGTCGAGGAACGTGTCGAACGCGCCGCTCTCGGCGTGGACGTGGCAGTACGTCCCGAGGGTCCGGTACTCGGTCAGTCCCTCCCGGTCGCCGTCGATCCCGGTCCCGCGCTCCACGTCGAAGGCGAACCGCGCGTCGGCGGCGACGTCGGCCGCGGAGTAGTGGAACTCGTGGCCGCGGAGCCGCTCGCCGGCGCTCGCCGTGAGCGTATCGCTCCGGGCGCGCAGTTCGACGTGATCGAGCGCCTGGTACCGCTCGCGGCGCTCGACGGTCGCGGGGAGGACGCCCGCCATCTCGTGGGTGTCGCCGTCGACCGTCGTCAGCGTCTCGGCGAGCGCCATCAGCCCGCCGCACTCGCCGAGGACGGGCGTCCCCTCGGCGGCGGCGTCCGCGATCGATCCGAGCGCGGGGCCCGCGGCCAGCGCCTCGGCGTGGAGCTCCGGGTAGCCGCCGGGGAGGTAGACGCCGTCGCAGGGCGGGAGGTCGTCGCCGGCCGCGGGCGCGAACGGGGCGACGGTCGCGCGCTCGCGGAGGCGCTCGCGGGTCGCCGGGTAGACGAACCGGAAGGCCTCGTCGTCGGCGACCGCGACCCGCGGGCGGTCGCCGCTCTCCGGGGAGTTCCCGGCGGACGGCTCGGTCGTCGCCTCCGCGGCCGGCGTCGGCTCCCGAGCGAGGTCGAGCAGGCGGTCGGTCCGGAGCGTCTCGGCGGCCGCGTCGAGCGTCGCGTCGTCGAGCGGGGCTTCCTCGCCCATTCGGAGCCCGAGGTGACGTTCGGGGATCTCCAGGTCCTCGCGGGGCGGGATCCGGCCGCAGTAGGCGAGCTCGTCGGGGAGCGCCTCGCGGATCCCGTCCTCGTGGCGGCCGCCGTACGCCCGCTGGGCGATCACGCCGGCCACGTCGACGTCGTGGGACGTCCGGTCGGCGTACGTCGCGAAGCCGAGCGCGGTCGCCGCGACGCTCTCCATCCCGGCGCTCGCGTCGACGACGAGGACGACCGGGAGGTCGAGCGCGGCGGCGACCCCGGCCGTGCTGGCGGCGCTGCCGTCGTATAACCCCATCATCCCCTCGACGACGCAGACGTCGCCGTCGCCGCGGGCGTAGTTGCGTCGGAGCCCGTCTTCCCCCTGAAGCCACGGGTCGAGCGTCCGCGACGGGCGCCCGGCGACCCGGGCGTGGTGGCTGGGATCGATGAAGTCCGGGCCCGCCTTCGCGGGCTGCGCGGTCCGCCCCGCGTTCTCGAACGCGCGCAGCGTCGCGAGCGTCGCGACCGTCTTGCCGACGCCGGAGGCCGTTCCGCCGAGGACGAGCCCCCTCACCGCGCGTCGCCTCCGTTCGCGGCGGGGGCTTCCTCCTCCTCCTCGGTTCCAGCGCGGTCGGCGAGCAGGCGGTCGGTCACGGCGGCGATCCGGTCGCGGATGGCGGCGTCGGCGACGCCGGCACGCTCCGCGAGCGCGAGCGCTCCGCCCATGCCGACGCCTTCCTTCGCCTCGCCGCGGGCGTACGCCGCCAGCGCGGGGTGGTCGCCCTCGGCGAATCCGGGGTCGGCGGCCGACAGCGTCAGGTCGAGGTCATCGGCGAGGGCGGGGAGGTCGGCGGTCGGGTCGTCGGCGACGAGCGACGTGGTCGCCAGCGGGAGCGGGCGGTCGACGCCTGCGTGCCGGGCGAGGGCCGTCGCGGCCGCGAGCTGGGTGCCGCCCGCGAGGGTGACGTCGACTTCGGTGTCCGCGCAGCCGACGATCAGTCCGGCGACGGCGGCGAGGACGGGGTCGCCCGCCAGTCGGACCGCCTCGATCGGGTCGCCGGCCGCGTCGCCCGGGTCGATACCGCTCGCGTCCAGCCCCTCGGCGACGACGCGGCGCTTGCGCTCGATCGGGTTCGCCGGCAGCGACGAGGAGACGGCGGCGCGCTCGCCGAGCGCGGTCAACGCGCCGAGCGCGGTCGTCGTCCCGCCGGGGATCGTCTCGGCGACGAGGAGTTCAGCGGATTCGTTGTCACCGTCGCTCCCGGGGTCGACCTCGTCACCGAATTCGGCCAGTTCGGGGGCTAACTCTCGGGCTCGCTCGAAGACCGCCGCGGCCTCCGGGACCGGTTCCGGGTCGCGGACGTCGCCGCCCGGGGCGGCGCCGGCGTCGCGGACCGTCGCCGCGGTCGGCGCTTCCAGTCCGGCGTCGAGAAACTCGACGGGGAGCGACTCGGGGCCGAGCAGTTCGCGGACCGCCCGGGTGACGACCGCGGGCGTCGGGCAGCCGCCCGGGCTCACCGGCACGGGCGAACCCGGCGCGGGGCGCCCCGCCTCGACGATCTCGAGGTCGGCGCTCGGCGTGTGGACGCGGATCTCAGGGTCGGCGCCCGCCGCGCTGATCCCGTCGATGGCGGCCGTCTCGGTCGTTCCGGCGACGACGACGAGCCTCACGTCGCCCATCCGGAACCCCCTCCGTCGAGCCCGCGGCCTCCCGGTGCGGCGTCGGTGTGTACCACTGGCGGTTCATCGATACAAGTGAACTTTAATCGATCGACGCGCGCCGGTCGGGAGCGTGCGGACCGCGGCTCGTTCGGAGGGTAAGGGCTCGCGCCTCTCGCCCCCGTCCGGGGCCGCGGCGTGTGCCTCTGTCTCTCTCGGGTCGCGGGCCGACCGCCCGGGGGAACGCTCGGCGGTCGGCGCGGCCCGGCGCGGACGAGCGCTCGGCCGGACTCCGGCGGATACGAACGCCCGCGCCCACGGATCCGTCGCGGTCCTCGACGGATAAGTCAGGCGCGCGTGGGCGGACGGCGCGTCCGACCGCGGCGATAGCGGGCGCGGAACTGCCGACAGCGGTCGCCGAACACGCGCCGGTCCGCTCGTCCCCTGTTACGGTTCCCCACGCGACCCGCGGAGCGAAGCGGTTAAGGGCGGACCGCGGGTATTTCTGCCAACTCGCTGGTGCGGACACAGCGGGCACTCGCCGCCGGGGCCGCGGCCGGACCGACCGCCGCACGCCCCGGGACGAGACGACATGTGGCCCCTCGCGGCTGAATCGCAACCGTCCGCGGACACACAATGGCACGAAGTTTCTACTCGCACATCAAGGAGGCGTGGCGGTCCCCCAAGGAGGGGAAACTAGCGGAGCTGCAGTGGCAGCGCAAACAGGAGTGGCGCGACCAAGGCGCCATCGAGCGCATCGAGCGCCCCACCCGGCTTGACAAGGCCCGCGAACTGGGCTACAAGGCCAAGCAGGGCGTCATCGTCGCCCGCGTGAGCGTCCGGAAGGGCGGCTCGCGCAAGCAGCGCTTCAAGGCGGGCCGCCGCTCGAAGCGCCAGGGCGTCAACCGCGTCTCGCGGCGCAAGTCGATCCAGCGCATCGCCGAGGAGCGCGCCTCGCGGAAGTACCGCAACCTGCGCGTGCTCAACTCCTACTGGGTCGGTGAGGACGGCTCCCAGAAGTGGCACGAGGTCATCCTCGTGGACCCCGCCCACCCCGCGATCGAGAACGACGACCAGCTGAACTGGATCTGCTCGGACGACCACAAGGGCCGCGCGTACCGCGGCCTCACCTCGGCCGGCACCAAGGGCCGCGGCCAGCGCAAGCGCGGCAAGGGCACCGAGAAGACGCGCCCGAGCGTCACCGGTAACGACCGGCAGGGCAAGTAACGCCCTCGACCGCTCCGACGTTTTACTCGCGGTCCGCTTTCCCGGTGAGCCGCCGCGCCGTTTCTCTTCGACGCAAGAGCAAAGAGACCGCGTCACATACTCCCAACCGTACGTGGCGATCGCCAAGTGACCGCGAGCAGCCCCATCCCCCTCGACGCGTTCGCGACAGAACTCGAGTCGTTCGACAGCGACGCGTTCGCGGCGCTCGTCGCCGAGACGTACGCGGCGACCGCCGACGGCGTTGAGGTCGACGGCCCGCGCGTCACGGTGTCGGAGGGGAACCGCCGGACCGAACTGCTCGCCGTCGCCGCCGGGGACCGAGGCGTCCCCGACGTCTCGGACGATCCTAATTTCCCCGTCGACGCGGTCGTCGTCGCGAGCGACTCGCTCGACGGCCTCGGGTCCGAACTCGACGCCGACCGAGTGACGCCGGCGGACCTCCGAGAACGTCTCCTCTACGCCGTCCCGCCGGCGGATGCGAACGCCATCGCCGACCGACTCCTCGGCGTCCCGGTTCGATCCGAAGCGTACGACGCGGCGGGTTCTGACGCCGGCACCGCGGAGAGCGACGCGGCGGACGACGAAGGCGACGGTGAGACCGATATTGACGGCGACGAGTCGGGCGGCGACGGAGCGGCGGCCGAAGACGGCGCGGCGACGGGCGCCGTCGCGGCGGGCGTGACGGACGCCGATACCGCTCCTTCACCCACCGACCGGACCGCAGGCGACTCGGCCGGCGATTCGCGGACTCTCGACCGACCGAGCGACGCCGCCGCCGGGTCCGCTCCGAGCGGTGAGGCGACGGCGACCGAGGCCGCCACCGCCGACGCGCCGAGCGATCGGCGGTCTCCCCGGACCGTCCTCGCGGCCGTCGCCGTCGTCGCGCTCCTCGTCGCGGCGGCCGGGGCCGGATTCGCCGCCGGCACCGCCGGAATCGGTGGACTCGGCGGCGTCGCCGGCGTCGGGGACGGCGGACCGACCGACCCGGCGGCGACGGATTCGGACGGGACCGGGTCGACGAACGGCAGCGACGACGGGAGCGAGGCGTCGACCGAGGACGGCGACACCGGGAATACCGTCTCCGTCGCGGACGGCGATCCGACCGGCGAGGCCGAACGGAACACGGCGCTGTCTCCCACCTGCGAGCGGTCCGCGCTTCAGGTCGTCCAGATCCAGATGAACGCGCTCCGTTACAACGACAACGAGACCAACGACGGCATCCGGACCCTGCGGGCGTTCGCGTCGCCGCGGAACAAGGAGCTCGTCGGCTCCACCGGCGAGTACGTCGAGCTGTTCGAGACGCCGCTGTACGCGCCGATGCTTACGTACGACACCGCCGAGTACTCGGTTCCCGAGATCGCCGACGGGGCCGCCTCTGTCGAGGTCGTCACCCGGGAGAACGGCAGCGTGACCGGGCGGTACGAGTTCCGGCTGGTGCGGGTCGGCGGCGGGACCGGGGAGTCGGACAGCTCCCTCGGGGACGTGGACGACTGCTGGATGACCGACGCCGTGGCGGCGTCGACGGAGTGAGGCGTCGTCCAAGTGAGAAGGCGTCGCAACGAGGTGCCGCCGTCCGGGTGAGGCGGCGCGCTAGTCGAGCCCTTCCAGCAGCTTCGCGTAGAACCGGTCCTGCTCGGTCCGCGCGTCCGTCTCCTCGGCGTCCTCGTCGTACCGGAGCCAGCGGAGCACGACGACGAGGTCGTGTTCGGGGTCGACCCAGACGGTGTTCTGCCCGTGGCCGAGCGCGGCGTACGCCGACTCGGGTGCGCTCGGCCACAGCGTCCGGTTCTCGTTGAGCCACCACAGGTAGCCGTACCCCTCGTTGACGTCGCACGGCTCGGTCGACGCGTCGACCCACGCCTCCGAGAGCAGTCGGTTCCCGTCCCACGCCCCGTCGTTGAGGTACAGCAGGCCGACGCGCGCGAGGTCGCGGGCGGAGATCCACAGCCCGCCGCCCCAGTGGCCGCCGCCCGAGACGCTCTTCATCGCCGTTCCGTCCACGTCGACCGTCGAGTTGTAGTAGCCGTGCCACTCCCAGGTGTCCGTGGCGCCGATCGGCTCCGTGACGTTCTCCGCGAGCACGCGGGGAAGGGGCCGGCCGATCGTCCGCAGCAGCGCGAGCGAGAGGCGGTTGATCCGCACGTCGTTGTACTCCCAGAAGGTCCCGGGCTCGCGGAGCGTCCGCGTCTCCGACTTGTCGAGCGCCTCGCCGTCCTTCCCGACCGCTCGGTTCCGGTCGACGGCGTCGGGCTTGCCGAACAGCGTCCCCTCCCACTCGCTGGTCTGCTGGAGCAGGTGCCGCCACGTGATCGCCCCGTTGTGGTCGCCCTCGAACCCGCCGTCGACGTACTCGCGGACGGGGTCGTCGACGGAATCGATCTCGCCGCGGTCCCACGCGACGCCCGCGACGACCGAGAGGAAGCTCTTGGCGACGCTGAACGCCTGATCCGCGCGGTGGGTGTCGCCCCACTCCGCGACGAGGTAGCCGTCCTTGAGCACGACCCCCGCGGGGCCGCCGCGGCGCGCCGGATGCGGTCCGATCCGTTGCCCGTGATCGCCTTCCGCCTCGTCCCACGTCTCGTGGTCCGCGAAGTCGTAGTTGATCTGCTCGCGCGGCGTGCCGTTCAGCTTGTGGTAGTCGACCGCGGCCTCGACCGCCGCCGGGTCGAGCCCGACCGCCTCGGGGTCGCGCCGTTCCCACTCGTCCGCGTCGGGGAAGTACATGCCTCGACTTCAGGGCTCGCCCCCTTCAGTGGTTCGCGTCGGGGGCGTTCGCGGGTCGCCGGTTCCTGCCGCAGCCCGGGAACACGATTATATCCGCGCCGGCACTGATTGCGGACATGAGTCTCTCGCTCGACGCAACCCAACTCGACCGCTACTCCCGGCACGTCATCCTCGACGACGTCGGCCCGGAGGGGCAAAAGCGGCTGCTCGACGCCCGCGTCCTCGTCGTCGGCGCGGGCGGGCTCGGCGCGCCGGCGATCCAGTACCTCGCGGCCGCGGGCGTCGGGACGATCGGGATCGTCGACGACGACGTCGTCGAGCGGTCGAACCTCCAGCGACAGGTGATCCACGGCGACGGCGACGTGGGGCGAAAGAAGGTCGACTCGGCCGCGGAGTTCGTCGCCGACCTCAACCCCGACGTCGACGTCGAGCGCCACGAGCTGCGGCTCGACGCGGGCAACGCCCGCGAGCTGATCGCGGACTACGATGTCGTCGTCGGCTGCTCCGACAACTTCGCCACTCGCTACGTTGTGAACGACGCCGCCCGGATCGAGGGCGTGCCGGTGTCGCACGGCGCCATCTACAAGTTCGAGGGGCAGGTGACGACGCTGTCGCCCGACGGACCCTGCTACCGCTGCCTGTTCCCGGAGCCGCCGGAGCCGGGAACGGTGCCCGACTGCGCCAGCACGGGCGTCCTCGGCGTCCTCCCCGGGACGGTCGGCTGTCTTCAGGCGACGGAGGCGGTGAAGCTGATCATGGACGTTGGCGAGCCGCTCGTCGGTCGGATGCTGTTTTACGACGCGATGGACCTCTCGTTCGAGACGGTGCCGTACGCGCGCAACCCGGACTGCCCGGTGTGCGGCGACGACGGGATCGACACCATCGAGGGTATCGACTACGCGGCCGGCTGTCAGATCGACGCGGCCTGATTCGGTCGGGCTGGCGTCCTCGCCGACCCGCCGCGAACGCTCACAGCGACCGGTCGGCCATCGCGCTCCCCGCGGTGACGCCCGCGTCCTCGTCGACGAACCCCGACCGGATACACCACCGGCAGTACTGATATCCCGCCCGGTTCTCCGCGCCGCAGTGCCGGCAGACGACCGTCTCCCCGTCGGCGTCGAGCGGCGGGGGACCGTCTCCACTGCCGCCGTCGCTCGTCTCGCCCGCCTCGACCGTCGGATCGGCGTCCGAGTCGCCGTCGAGCGCGAGCGTCGGCCCAACGCCCTCACCGTCGCCGTCCGACGACCGGGTCGCGACCGAGCCGAACAGCTCCGCAGGGTCGCGGTTCCGCCGGACGAGGAACCACGTCACCGCGAGGTTGAGCGCGGCCACGCCGGCGAAGATCGCGGCGAGCGGGAGGAGCTGATCACCCGTCATGTGCGTAATGTTACCATCCCAGCGTTTTGTGTCTGGCGGTGGGACAGGTCGGCCAGTTCGGCGATCTCGTTCCGCCGAGTCCAGGGGTCTCCTCGGCCGGGGTCGGGCGTGCCGCTCCAGAGTACTCTTGAGGCCGCCGGTCGAAGGCGCACCCGCATGAAGGAGACCATTCACACCGACGACGCGCCGGCGGCGGTGGGCGCGTACAGCCAGGCGACGACCGACGGGGACCTCGTGTTCACGGCCGGGCAGATCCCGCTGACGCCCGAGGGCGACCTGCTTGACGACGCGCCGATCGCGGTCCAGACGGAGCAGGCGCTCGACAACCTCCTCGCGGTGTTAGCGGAGGCGGGTGCCGGGCCCGAGGACGTGCTCAAGACGACGGTGTTCATGGCCGACATCGACGACTTCGACGAGATGAACGAGACGTACGCCGACTACTTCGACGAGTCGCCGCCGGCCCGCTCCGCGGTTCAGGCGGGCGCGCTCCCGAAGGGCGCCGGCGTCGAGATCGAGGCGGTCGCCGTCGTCGAGTAGATGGTCGACGGCGAGGAGAGGTCGGAGAGCGAGTCGGACGCCGCGACCGACGGGTCCGTCCCCGCGCCCGGCGCGGCGGCCACCCCGCGCGCCCGAGCGCGCTCCGCGGCGCTGTGGGGTATCGTCGGCGGGTTCGCCTTCCTCGTGCTCGCGCAGGGATACCGGCTCCTCGGTCCCGGATCGCTGCCGGTCGGGTTCGGCGGGTTGGCGCTCGTCGCGGTCGCGGTGGCGGTCGCGTCGGCCGGTCTTACGTACCTCGCCGAGGCCCGGGTGCGTGCGAAAAGAAGGACTTAACAGTCGCACCGGATTATCTCCGCGTGAGCCAGGATGGCCGAGTGGTAAGGCGCACGCCTGGAAAGCGTGTTCCCATCCGGGATCGGGGGTTCAAATCCCTCTCCTGGCGCTTCGCTGTCGCAACAACGAGCGAGGAGCGACGGCGACGAGCGAGTTCGGCGTCGACGCTCCTGTCTAACTGCCTATTTATAAGAGACCGAGTGACGTCGCTGGTGATTATTTATAAACAGTTGACTACGGATCGGCGGCGAACACCGCCAAAGCCCCAGCCGTGAGGAGTTCGGACGCTCGCTGTGCTCCTCGCTCAGTCGCTCCGCTCCTTCGCTGCGGTGCTTGCGTCGCCTCCGAACTCCTCACGGCTGCCCCTTTGAGTCCCACCCCGCACCGCACAGCACCGCAGCCTCACGCCTCCCCAGCCTCGTCAGTCGCCTCCGCTTCGCTCCGGCGACTGACTCCCTCGCGCGTGCTCCTCGCGCCCGTTGGGCGCTCGGAGGCACGCGCCACCGCCTTGTCTATTTATAAGTAATCGTCGCTGCCGGCTGTCGATATTTAAATATTCAGCTGTTGTCGCCGGGCTGCGCTGCTTCGACGGCGTCCCCTCCCGCCGCTCGCGGATACGTCCGCATACCGACACAAGATTCATATGTGTGGGAAGTGTTGTCACGGGTGACGATGCCAGACACGAAATCGGGCCGCGAGCGGAAAGGGAGGAACAAGCGCCGCCAACTCGAGAACCACCTCGCACGGCGCGAACTCGACGCGGACGACGAACCGCCGGAACCGTACCGGGAGGCCACCGACGCGGAGTTCCTCGCCGAGTCCGACGACGCGGCCCGGTGACGGTCGCGCTCCGATTCGTTTTCTGAGGCCGTCCGTCTCCGAGCCTGCCCGCAATCTCGCGTCGCGAAAGCTTTAGACCCGGGAGCGGCGTATCTCGGCGCAATGAGTCGCGGGCCCGAGCTGATAATCACGGAGAAGGACAACGCTGCGCGGCGCATCGCCGACATCCTGAGCGGCGAGTCCGCGACCGCGGAGCGGATGAACGACGTCAACGTCTACGAGTGGGGCGGCAAGCGGTGCATCGGGCTCTCCGGCCACGTCGTCAGCGTCGACTTCCCCGCCGAGTACAACGACTGGCGCGACGTCGAGCCGGTCGAGCTGATCGACGCGCCGGTCACGAAGACGCCGACGCAGGAGGGGATCGTCGCCGCGCTGCGCCGGCTCGCGCGCAACGCCTCCCGCGTCGTCATCGCGACCGACTACGACCGCGAGGGCGAACTGATCGGCAAGGAGGCGTACGAGCTGGTGCGCGAGGTGAACGAGGACGTGCCCGTCGACCGCGTGCGCTTCTCCTCGATCACCGAAAACGAGGTGCAGGAGGCGTTCGCGAACCCCGACGACCTCGACTTCGAGCTGGCGGCCGCGGGGGAGGCCCGACAGACGATCGACCTCACGTGGGGCGCCGCCTTGACCCGGTTCCTCTCCCTCTCGGCCCGACAGATGGGCGACGACTTCATCTCCGTCGGCCGGGTCCAGGGCCCGACGCTCAAGCTGATCGTCGACCGCGAGCGCGAGATCCAGGCGTTCGACCCCGAGTCCTACTGGGAGCTGACGGGCGAGTTAGCGAAGGCCGGCGGCGACCCCTTCGAGGCGCGCTACTTCTATCTCAACGACGAGGGCAACGAGCGCGAGCGCGTCTGGGACGGCGATGTCGCGGAGGTGCTCACCGAGGCGCTCGCCGCCGCCGACGAGGCGACCGTCGACGACGTCACGCGCCGGACGCAGACCGACGACCCGCCGACGCCGTTCAACACCACCGCGTTCATCCGCGCGGCCGGCTCGCTCGGCTACTCCGCGCAGCGCGCCATGTCGCTCGCGGAGGACCTCTACACCGCCGGCTACGTCACCTACCCGCGGACGGACAACACGGTGTATCCCGAGGATCTGGAGCCCGAGGAGCTGATCGAGGAGCTCTCGGCGGCCTCGACGTTCGGGAAAGACGCCGCGAGCCTGCTCGACGGCGACGAGGAGATCGAGCCGACCGAGGGCGACGAGGAGACGACCGACCACCCCCCGATCCACCCCACGGGGGAGCTCCCCTCGGCCTCGGACCTCTCCGACGACGAGTGGGAGGTGTACGAGCTGATCGTCCGCCGGTTCCTCGCGACCTGCGCCGACCCCGCGACGTGGGAGCGCCTCCGCGTCGTGGCGCTCGCGAACGGCGAGGCGACGCCGATCGCCGAGGGTGCCGACGGGCTCGCAGCCCTCCGAAATCCGGACGACGCGGCGAAGCCGGCCGACCTCGTCGCGGACGGCGGCCTGCGGCTGAAGGCCAACGGGAAGCGGCTCTTGGAGGCCGGCTACCACGACGTCTACCCGTACCGCTCCAGCGACGAGCGGATCGTCCCGGACGTGGAGGTCGGCGAGACGCTGTCGCTGTCGGACCGGGCCACGGAGGGCAAGGAGACCCAGCCGCCCCGCCGCTATGGCCAGTCCCGGCTCATCGAGGAGATGGAGAAGCGCCAGCTGGGGACGAAGGCGACCCGCCACCGGACCATCGAGAAGCTGTACGACCGCAACTACGTCGAGAGCGACCCGCCTCGACCGACGCGGCTCGCGGAGGCGGTCGTGGAGGCCGCCGAGGAGTTCGCCGACCGGATCGTCAGCGAGGAGATGACCGCCCAGCTCGAAGAAGACATGGCGGCCATCGCGGCCGGCGAGAAGGAGTACGACGAGGTGACCGAGGCATCCCGCGAGCTGCTCTCGCGCGTGTTCGACGACCTCACCGAGTCGCGCGAGGCGGTCGGCGACCACCTCCAGAACTCGCTGAAGGCGGACAAGACGCTCGGTCCGTGCCCGGAGTGCGGCGCGGACCTCCTCGTCCGGAAGTCGCGACAGGGGTCGTACTTCGTCGGCTGCGACGGCTACCCCGACTGCGAGTACACCCTGCCGCTCCCCTCGACCGGGAAGCCGCTCATCCTCGACGAGACCTGCGAGGAGCACGACCTCCGGCACGTGAAGATGCTCGCCGGCCGGAAGACGTTCGTCCACGGCTGCCCGCAGTGTAAGGCGGACGAGGCCGACGAGCAGGAGGACGAGGTGATCGGCGTGTGCCCCGAGTGCGGGGAGGAGCACGGAGGGGACCTGGCCATCAAGCGCCTCCGCTCCGGCTCCCGGCTCGTCGGCTGTACGCGCTACCCCGACTGCGACTACTCGCTGCCGCTCCCCCGGCGCGGCGAGATCGAGATCACCGACGAGACCTGCGAGGAACACGACCTCCCGCACCTCCGTGTCCACTCCGGCGACGAGCCGTGGGAGCTGGGCTGTCCGATCTGTAACTACCGCGAGTTCACGGCCCGGCAGGAGGGGTCGGAGCTCCAGGCGGTCGAGGGGATCGGCGAGAAGACCGCCGCGAAGCTGAAGGACGCGGGCGTCGACGGCGTTGACGAGCTCAAGTCAGCCGACCCGGACGACCTCGCGAGCGACGTCGACGGCGTCGGCGCCGACACCGTCCGCGACTGGCAGGCCAAGGCCGACTGACCGGTTTCGGCCCGACAGCTGTTCCCGGACCGACAGGACTCATAAAACCATAAACACATATGCACGGAGTGTCTCGATCATCGACAGATGGGGGACCGGAAAGGGGAATCGTCGACCGACGACCCACAGTCGTCGAGCGGCGACGCCGCCCCGACCGGGATCCTCCGAGCGTTCGTCGAGGCGGTCCCGACCCCGACGCTCGTCTGCGATCCGGAGACGCTGACGATCCGCGCCGCGAACGCGCCCGCGGCCGACCTCCTCGGCCACGACCGCGGCACGCTGACGCTGATGGGCCTCCCGGACCTCGGTGAGAACGACGTCACCGTTTCCGGAGAGTCGATCGCCGACGTCGCGGCGTCGGCCGCGGCGCCTCCGGCTTCCGACGGGTCCGACGGCCCGATCGAGCGCTTCGAGTGGGACATCCGGCTGGGGGATCCCGGTCTCCGGGTCGACGCGGCGCTCCGCGCGGCGACGATCGCTGGCGAAGAGTGGCTCGTCGTCGGGCTCTCGGACGTCACGGGCCGCGTCGCGGCCGAGACCGACCGCGACGCCGAGCGCCGACTCGTCGACGCGCTCGCCGAGACCGTCCCGCTCGCACTGTTCCGCTGTACCGAGGAGGGGACGCTCTCCCGGTGGAACGGTCGCCTGTCGTCGGACACCGGGTACGAGCCGGAATCGCTCTCGGGGCGAGCGCTCACCTCGCTGTTCGACGAGGAGACGAGCGGCCTCGTGAGCGACTCCCTCTCCAGGGTGTACCGCGAGGGGGAACCCGCCTCCTGCGAGGCGCAGCTGCTCACCCGCTCCGGCGAGCGCGTCCCGTACCGGCTCTCGCTCGGGCCCGTCACCGACGGCGACAGGGTCGTGGGCGCGGTCGGCGTCGGCGAGGACCTGACGGAGGCGTCGCTCCGGGAGGAGCGGCTCGCGGTGTTGACCCGCGTGTTGCGCCACAACTTCCGGAACGACCTCAACGTGGTCACGGGGTTCACCGGGCGGGCGATCGAGGCGGTCGACGACCCCGACCTCGTCGCTGAACTCGAACGGGTCGTCGACACCGCCGAGCGGCTGCTGCGCCTCGGCGAGACCTCGCGGAAGGTGGAGCGGCTGCTCTCACAGCGCCCCTCGCCGCGGCCGGTCGCGCTCGCGCCCGCGGTCGACGCGGCCCTCGAATCGCTCGACCCGGCGGTCCGGGCTCGGGCCACCGTCGAGGTCGACGTCCCCGAGGACCTCGCGGTCTCCGCGGTCGCGTTCCTCCCCGAGGCGATCACCGAGCTCGTCGACAACGCGGTCCGCCACAACGACGCGGACGAGCCGCGGGTCCGTATCTCGGCCGCGGAGCTGCCCAGCGAGTCGTGGACCTCGCTCGTCGTCGCCGACAACGGGCCGGGGATCCCGCCCGCCGAGCGGGCCGTCCTCACCGGCGAGGAGACACCGCTCGAACACGCGAGCGGACTCGGCCTCTGGTACGTGAACTGGATCGTCACCGCGGGCGGCGGGAGCCTCGACATCGCCGAGAGCAAGGCCGGCGGCAGCCGGATCGAGCTGTCGCTACGCGCCGCCGAGGGGAACCCGCCAGAGGATGCGGAGCTGTTTACGCTTGACGACGTCGAAGGCGGCACGTAGGATGGGTCGCGCGGCGCCCGGTCACTCCACCAGCCGCAGTTCGTCGCCGACCGCAACCGACTCCGCCGCGCCCGCCGGCAGCTCGACGACGGTGTCGGCGCGGCCGCGGCCCAGCCCGACGAACGGCGCGAGCCGCTTTTTCGCCGTCACCTCGCCGTCGACGAGCCAGGCCGCGTCGATCGCGAACGGCACGAACAGCATGTGGAGCCACTGCGTGTCGGCCTCGTCGAACGGGAAGACCAGCGCGTAGTCGTCCGGCACCGACCGCCGGAACATCAGCCCGCGGGCCTGTTCGAGCGTCGAGCGCGCGACATCGACGTCGCTCGCGAGGACGGTCTCGCCTCCGTCGCGTCCCGGCTCCGGACTGTGGACGAGTCGCACGCCCGCCGTCTCGCCGCGAGCGGATAAATAGCCTCTCGTTCGGTCGGCGCCGCTGAGCGTGTCGTCGAGCGCGGCGGGGTTAGCTCGCGCCGCCGTACGTCTCTTCGAGGTACTCGACGATGTCGTCGCTCTCGGCCATTCCCTCGACCCCGTGGTCCTCGTCGACGAGGACGGGGACGCCGGTCTGCCCGGAGACCTCCTCGACCTCGGTGCGCTCGCCGTGCGAGCGCGGCACCATCACCGACTCGTACTCCAGGTCGAGGTCGGCCAGCTTCGTCTTGACCTTCGCGCAGTACGGACAGCCTTCGAGTTCGTAGAGGGTTAGGTTTGCCATCACCCTGTGTACGGCTTGGACCCGTAAAGAGGTGCGGCCGCGGATGCGTCCGGCGCGCACGGGCGGCCGGGGCGGGCGCGTCGGCGGTCGTATCGTCTCGGTCGCGGATCGGATCTGGAGGACGCTATCGGACGGTGCGCGAAAACGGGGGAAAATCGGAGCGTTCGAACGGGGCAGTCGTCGAAGCGGTCGCGGTCGGCGTGGGTGGGGCGGTTCTCCTACGCGGAGATCACGCCTCGCGGGTCGCGTACGCTCCCCGCTCGGCAACGAGGTTCTGAAAGAACCTCGCTTACATCGCGCCGCCCATGCCACCCATACCGCCCATGCCGCCGCCGGGGGCGCCGCCCTCGTCGTCGCCGCCCGACGTCGAGAGGTCGCCCGCCGAGATGATGTCGTCGATTTTCAGCACGAGGTTCGCCGCCTCGGCCGCGGACGAGATCGCCTGCTCCTTCGCGTGGGCTGTCTCGACGACGCCCGCGTCGGCCGTGTTGACGACCTCGCCGGCGAACACGTCGAGCCCGGCGTTCTGGTCGCCCGCCTCGTGGGCCGCGCGCAGATCGACCAGCAGGTCGATCGCGTCGAGGCCCGCGTTCTCGGCGAGCACGCGCGGAATCAGTTCGAGGGAGTCGGCGAACGCCTCGACCGCGAGCTGCTCGCGGCCCTCGACGGAGTCGGCGTAGTCGCGCAGGCGACGCGCGATCTCGACCTCGACCGCGCCGCCGCCGGGCAGGGTTCGCCCGTCGGAGACGGTCGTCGAGACCACGTCGAGCGCGTCCTGAATGCCGCGTTCGAGCTCGTCGACGACGTGGTCGGTGGTGCCGTACAGGAGGAGCGTGACGCCGTGGGCGTCCTCGCCCTCGACGTAGAACAGCTCCTCGTCGTCGTCGCGCGTGACGGAGCCGACCGCGAGGTCGTCTGCGGTGAGCGAGTCGAGGTCGGTGACGATCGGCGCGCCGAGGACGTTCTTCAGGAACGTCAGGTCGGACTTCTTCGTGCGGCGGACCGCGAGGATGCCCTCCTTCGCGAGGTAATGCTGCGCGAGGTCGTCGATGCCCTTCTGGCAGAAGACGACGTCGGCGCCGCTCTCGACGATCTGATCGACCTTCTCGCGGAGCTGCTCTTCCTCCTGGTCGAGGAACTTCTGGAGCTGGTCCGGGGAGTCGACGTTGACGGAGGTGTCGACGTCCGCCTCCTCGACCTCGATCGGGTCGTTGAGGAGGAGGACGTTCGCCGACTCGAAGTCGGTCGGCATGTCCTCGTGGACCGCGTCCTTGTCGATCGCCGCGCCGGAGAGCAGGCGGGACTCGCCCGCCGCGCGGCCGGTGCGCGTCTCGATGTTGAGGTTCGCGAGGTCGACCACGTGGGAGCCGTCGTCGGCCTCGACGGTGACGCCCTGTACCGCGCGGACGACGAGGTCGGCGAGCGTCTCCTTGTCGAGCTCGGCGCCCTTCCCGGTCATCGACGTCTCGGCGACGTTACGCAGCGTCTCCGTGTCGTCGGGGTCGACGGCGGTCGCGACCTCGTCGACCTGCTCGCGGGCGTACTCGCTCGCGAGGTTGAACCCTTTGATCACCGCGGTCGGGTGGATGTCCTGTTCGAGGAGGTCCTGCGCGTTCTTCAGCAGCTCGCCCGCGATGGCGACCGCGCTGGTCGTCCCGTCGCCGGCCTCGTCCTCCTGGGTCTCGGCGACCTCGACGACCATCTCGGCGGTCGGGTTGTCGATGTCCATCTCCTGGAGGATGGTGACGCCGTCGTTGGTGATGGTGACGTCGCCCATCGAGTTGACGAGCATCTTGTCCATCCCCTTCGGTCCGAGCGTCGATCGGACCGACTCGGCGACGCCGCGCGCCGCGGAGATGTTGTACTCCTGAGCGTCCTTGTCCTGGACGCGCTGGGCGTCCTCGCCCATGATGATCATCGGCTGGCCCTGCTGCATTCGCTGACTCATACAGCGTTTGATTGATTGTGATTCTATATAAACCTCTCGGTGAGGGGCGGCCGGACGCGATCGGCCCTCGCCGGCGTCTCTCGAAGAAAACCGCACGACACCGCGGTGATAGATCCTAAGTCATGCGGGGAGTTAGCATTGATCTATTTTGGTTCGAGAACGCCGTTTCGCCCTCGTTTATATACTTCTTCTGCGGCGGCTCGTCACCCCGGAACCCCGCCGGCGAGGAGCGCGGCGTCGACGAGCAGCAGGACGGCGAGGCCGCCGCTCGCCAGCAGATAGGGGCGGGCGACGGACGCCAACCGGGCGGACCCGGGGACGCCCCCGACGCCGGCGAGCGCGTCGACCGGGAATCCCTCGGCCATGTAGCGCCCCCAGCCGAGGTCGGGGTCGACCTCGCGGCGCATCCGGAGGACGCCGAGCTCGACGAGCCCGTTCATGACGCCCCACAGCGACAGCATCGCGAGGACGGCCCATCCTCTCGGGGTCGTCACGAGGGCCTCCAGCGGCGTGTACAGCCGCCAGGCCATGTACGCACCGGTGACCGGGAGGATCACGCCGGTCCAGCGCGTGATCATGAGGAGGCGGTGCGCGGCGTCGACGAACGCGGCGCGGCCGAGCGTCCCGTCGGTCGCCCGCGGCAGGGTCGCGTAGACGACGTACAGCGTCGCGCCGGTCCACAGCGCGCCGGAGAGCACGTGGAGGACGAAGGCGGTCGTGAGCAACACGCGATCGGCTGGGACCGAGAGCGGCAAAAAGGCCGTCCCGGACAGGATCGGTTCGGTCGCGGTGGGCGGTCAGTTCTCCTCGACCGGCACCGCCTCCAGCGCCGCCTCGACCACCCGAACCGCGCTCGCGCCGTCGCGCCGCGGGACGACGCAGACGAGCGCGTCGCCCGCCACGCCCGCGGCCGCGACGTCGACGTCCGCGGCGGCGAGCCGACCGAGTGCGTCCGCCAGCACCGCAGTGTCGACGTCGCCGGTCGCGAGGATCGCCGTGCGGTCGCCGCCGTCGACGACCGCCGCGTCGCCGACGCGGAGGAGGGGGTCGGCGGCGACCGCGCCGGAGTCGCCGCCGCCCGCGGCGGAATCGCTGTCTCCCGCGTCGTCGACCACGCCCACGCCGCTCCGCATGGTGACGCTCGCGGTCCGGGCCTCGGTCTCGTAGGCCGGCAGGTCCTCCCGGAACCGGCGGAGCGCGGCCGCGATCGCGTCCGGGTCGCCGTCGAGGTCGGCCTGCTCGGCGAGCCAGGTCGCGGCGGCACTGTGGTTCACCAGTCCGGCGCGGAGCGCGTCGCGGACGAACGGGTGCGCTCTGACCGCCTCGCGCGTCTCGGCTGCCAGCGACATGCGCGGGGCTGCGCGGCGGGTGGGCAAGATCGTTTCGGTCGGGCGTTCGCCGGAACGCGCGGATCGCTCGCCGGCGACGGACCGAGTTCCCGCCGCCCCGCAGCCTCCGAAGTCCCTAAGAGCGGCGCGGCCCCAGTGTGGGTATGCAGTCGCTCGTCATCGTCGCGCACGGCTCCCACCTCAATCCCGAGTCGAGCGCGCCGACGTACGACCACGCCGACACGATCCGCGCCACCGGTGCCTTCGACGAGGTCCGCACCGGGTTCTGGAAGGAGGAGCCCCACTTCCGAGAGGTGCTCCGCACCGTCGAGGGCGACGAGATATACGTCGTCCCGCTGTTCGTCTCGGAGGGATACTTCACCGAGCAGGTGATCCCCCGCGAGCTCCGGCTCGCCGGCTGGGACGTCTCCGAGTGGGACTCCGACGGCCTCTCCGCCGACCAGGCCACCCTCATCGCCGAGGACATCGATCGGGAGGTCCACTATTGCGGCCCGGTCGGGACCCACCGCGCGATGACCGACGTGATCGTCAGGCGGGCGGAGTCGGTCACGGATGACCCGGATGTCGGCGACGGGTTCGGGCTGGCGGTCGTCGGCCACGGCACCGAGCGCAACGAGAACTCGGCGAAGGCGATCGAGTACCACGCCGACCGGATCGCCGAGCGCGACCGCTTCGACGAGGTGAAGGCGCTGTACATGGACGAGGAGCCGGAGGTCGACGACCTCCCCGAGCACTTCGAGAGCGACGACGTCGTCCTCGTTCCCCTCTTCATCGCCGACGGCTACCACACCCAGGAGGACATCCCGGAGGACGTGGGGCTCTGCGAGGACCACACCGAGGGGTACGACGTGCCCGAGACCGTCGACGGCACCCGGATCTGGTACGCGGGCGCGGTGGGGACGGAGCCGCTCATGGCCGACGTGGTCTTGGAGCGCGCCGCCGACGCCGGTGCCGACCTCGGGACCGCGCTCGACGACGTGCGCGAGACGACCCGCGTCGCCACGGGGGACTGAGCGTGGCCGACCACACCTCCGCGACCGACGAGGGCGAGGCGGGCGGCGACGAGGCGGGCGACGACGGGACCGCGACCCCCGAGATCGACCTCCCGGGCGAGGCGTTCGACGCGGTACTCGACGCGCTCGACGACCTCGACCCGGGCGACCCGCTCCGCTTCGAGGGATTCAGCGTCGCGCGCGACGGCGAGGGGGCGTACGCCCTCGTCGAGAACAGTCCCCCGAAGCCCCTGACCGAGCGCGAGCTCCACGAGGCGCTCGCGGAGCGCGCGCCCGCGGTGACGGACTGGTACACCTTCGAGCGGGTTGTCGGCGAGTTCGGTCCGCGCCGCGCCTTCCTCCGCTGGATCGAGGACGCCGACGGCGAGACCGTCGCGGCCCGCTACGCCGCGCTCGCGGCGGGGATCGAGCGCGCGTGGGGTGAACTGAAGATCACGGCGACGGTCACCGACCGCGGCGAGCGCCGCTACGACGTGCGCCACGCCGACGACGCCGGCGTTCCGGTCGACGAGCTCGACGCGCACGAGGACCCACTCGACGCGCGCGAGCTGGTCACGTACGACGAGAAGGGCCGGTACCGACCGCTCAAGACGGCGCCGTCGCTGGCGGGCGGCTGGGTCTTCCCCGACCTCGGCCCGCGCGACCTCTACGAAACGGTGGAGACGATCTACCCCGCGACGGTCGCCAACTGGCACCGCGAGCGCGAGGGCGAGCTTGACGTGACCCACTGGCGCGAGACGATGGAGCGCCAGTCGGGCATCTACGGCGTCGTGAAGACGTGGGACCGCGGCGAGGGGTACGAGCACGTCAACTGGGTCGCGGAGGCGTGCTGCGACGACTCCCAGTGCCTCAAGCGCCGGGAGTGGGAGTACGACGACGAGACCGACCTCGACGTCGACGGCGGCGACGGCGTCTTCCCCTGTCGCGAGCCCTGCTCCGTGGTCGTGTCGGCCGCGCGCAAGTGGACGCGGCTGGAGAGCGAACAGCCCCGGACGTACGAGTTCGAGCTGACGCCGAGTGAGAAGGAGCAGGTAGAGGATATCATCGACGCGGTCGCGGACGGCCGGACCGACGAGATTCGCGAGGCGGACACGAAGGAGGGCGCGAACCGCTACCGCGCGCGGTTCCTCCGAGCGAAGCTGTTCGACGACGAGGGGAACCTCGGCGGCGTGCCGACCGAGCCGGACGAGGAGTGACCCCCTCCGCGGATCCGACCTGACCGCTCCGGAAACATCGCCGCGCCCCGCAGGCTTTTCTCGCCGCCCCCGGTACGGTGGGGTAATGAACGCCGTCACGCTGGGCCCCGCCGGCACGTACTCGCACCGCGCCGCTCGCTCCGTCGCCGCCGAGGTGTCGTTCCGAGAGTCGGTCACCGCGATCGTCGACGCCGTCGCGAGCGGCGAGTTCGAGCGCGGGGTCGTCCCCATCGAGAACAGCATCGAGGGCTCCGTCACGGAGAGCCTCGACGCGCTCGCCGACTACGACGTGGCGGTCACCCGCGAGGTCGTCACGCCGATCCGGCACGCCCTCCTCGCGCAGGACGACGGGTTCGAAGTCGTCGCGAGCCACTCGCAGGCGCTCGCGCAGTGTCGGAACTGGCTGGAGGCGAACTACCCGGACGCCGGCCTCGAAGCGGTCGCCTCCACGGCCCGCGGGGTCGAGCGCGCCCGCGAGGACGCCCGCGTCGCCGGCATCGGCCACCCGGACAACGCCGGCGACGATCTCGATATCCTCGCCGCGGACATCCAAGACCGAACCTCGAACGCGACCCGGTTCCTCGTCGTCGCGCCCGAGTCCGCGCGCTCCGACGCCGGCGGGAAGACGACGCTGATCGTCTACCCGAACGCGAACTACCCCGGCCTCCTCTTGGAGCTGCTGGAGGCGTTCGCCGACCGCAACCTCAACCTCTCGCGGATCGAGTCGCGCCCGAGCGGCGAGCGCCTCGGCGACTACCTGTTCCACTTCGACGTGGACGCCGGCCTCTACGAGGACCACATGGCGAAGGCGGTCGAGGACGTCGAGGCCATCGCGGACAACGGGTGGGTAAAGGTGCTCGGCTCGTACGACACCGAACACGTATTGGACTGAGGGCTCGACTTCGGGAGATTACGATTCAACGCCGCCGATCAGATATTTAAATTATCAGATCCGACGATGACGACTATTTATAAATGAACGCAGCGGTGCGGTGGCGCGCGCCTCTGAGCGGCCGCCGTCGGCGGCCGTGAGGAGCGCGTGCGAGGGAGTCGGCCGACCGGAGCGAAGCGGAGGGAGGCCGACGAGGCTGGGGAGGTGTGAGGTGCGGTGCTGTGCGGGGCGGGACTCAAAGGGGCAGCCGCGAGGACGAAGACGCGCGACGTAAGGACCGCAGGAACAAGTGAAACGAGTGACGAGGACCGCAGCGAGCGCATCGAGTCCTCGCGGCTGGGGCTTTGGAGGTGTTCTCCGTGCCACTGCGAACAACAAAACGCCGCGCACGAACACCGGCACTCGTCACCTAACTACCGGCCGCCTCGGAAAAGTTTGTGTACGCGTCCTATTCGAATCGGTACGTCGCGCCGTCTGGACCATCTTCAATCTCAACGCCAACGTCACGAAGCGCGTCGCGGAGCTCGTCGGCGCGCTTGTAGTTGCCGGCCTCGCGCTCGGCCTCGCGCACGTCGAGGACGAGTTCGACCAGCTCGCCGGCCAGATCCACGTCGCCGTCGCTCTCGGATTCGAACTGGAGGCCGAGCACGTCGCCGCCGAACTCCTCGAACGCCTCCACCGCCTCGCGGAGGCCGCGGTAGTCGTAGGCGGAGTCGCTGTTGTCGTCCACGTGCCGATTCACCGCGTCGGTGAGGTCCAGCAGGGCCGCGGTCGCCTCCCGGAGGTTGAGGTCGTCGTTCATCGCGGCCGCGAAATCGTCGCGTGCGGCTTCGACCGCGCCGCGGAGTTCCTCGTCTTCGGCCTTCGCGCGGGCGTCGGTCGAGTCGACCGCCTCGACCGCGCGGTCGTAGGTGCGCGAGAGGCGCTCCCAGCGCTCCTCGGCCTCGGCGATCGTCTCCTCGGTGAGCGCCTGCTCGGAGCGGTAGGCGGCGCCGGCGTAGAAGGTCCGGACCACGTTGACGCCGAGCTCCTCTAAGGCGTCCGGCACGGTCCAGAAGTTGCCGATCGAGGATGACATCTTCTCGCCGTCCATCTCCAGTAAGCCGACGTGGAGCCAGTGGCGCGCGAACGCCTCGCCGGTGGCGGCCTCCGACTGCGCGATCTCGTTTTCGTGGTGCGGGAAGACGAGGTCGCGGCCGCCCATGTGAATATCGAGCGTGTCGCCGAGGTGCGTCGTCGACATCGCCGAGCACTCCACGTGCCAGCCGGGCCGCCCCTCGCTCCAGGGCGACTCCCACGTCTCGCCGTCGGGTGTCTCCGCGCCGTGGTCGTGTTTCGCGTGCTCGCGCGCCGCGGTCTCGCTGACGCCGTCCGCCTTCCAGAGGGCGAAGTCCGACGGGTTGCGCTTCTCCGAGCGCTCGTCCGGCTCGCCCTGCGCTTCGAGCGCGTTGAGGTCTTGGTTCGAGAGCTTCCCGTACTCCTCGAACCGCGTCACGTCGAAGTAGACGGAGCCGTTCGCCTCGTAGGCGTACCCCTTCTCGATCAGGGTCTCGACGAGGTCGAGTATCTCCGGGACGTGCTCGGTAACGCGCGGGTACACCTCGGCGCGCTTGAGGTTCAGCCCGCGCATCGCGTCGAAGGTGGTCGCGGTGAACGTCTCGGCCACGTCGCGCTCGGCGGCCCACTCGTCGCGCTCCCCGACGCGGGCGGTGATCTTCTCGTTGACGTCGGTGACGTTCTCGACGTGGCGCACGTCGTACCCCTCGTGTTCGAGCCACCGGTGGAGGACGTCGGCGTGGAACCACAGCCGGGCGTGGCCGAGGTGGGGGTCGTCCGACACCGTCAGGCCGCAGACGTACAGCGTGACGTCGCCGTCCGCGGTGAACTCGACGCGCTCGTCTTCCAGGGTGTCGGTGACGACGAGACTCATTACGACGTGGTTGCCGAGGTGAGCCTTTTAAACCGTCGGATTGGGCGAGATCACTCCGCCTGGACTCTTGAATCGCACTTCAAAAGCAGTTAGAGAAAGAGAATTGTCCCGATCTGTACTGCTGCGTAGCCGAGTACCATCACAACAATGGCCTTTATCAATAGCCCCGGGATGTTGTTCGGAATATCGTCCCATTGCTCTGCGATCCCCGGTCCCTCCGGTTCTACTGCCGCCGGTGTCTTTCCACTGCTTTCGAAGATGTCATCGCCGAACATCCGTTCTAACTCGGCGTCCTGTCTGTCCATCATCGCGTCGAACTCGTTGTAGTTGTCGAACCGGTTCTTGATCTGGCTGACGTACGACGCGGAGCAGTCACACGCGTCCGCAATCTCCTGATTCGTCGCATTCGGATTTTCCCACCATGTGAGGAGAATATCTCGCTGTAGATCCGTTTTGGAACTGTTACCCATATGCGGAATACGTAACTTTTCGCTGATAATGTTTTCTACGGAACACGAAGACAGAGAATTGTTTTAGCTAGACGGCCGGCCCATTCTTTGCTTTTTGAAATTTCTGAATATAAATGGCAAGGCGGTACGGCGAACACCGCCAAAGCCCAGCCGCTCGTTTATAAATAGCCGATAACGGATCGGCGGCGAACGCCGCCAAAGCCCCAGCCGCGAGGGCGACGTACGCTCGCTGCGCGCTTCACTCGGTCGCTCACTGCGTTCGCTCCCTCGTTCCAGTGCTTGCGTCGCCTACGTCGCCCTCGCGGCTGCCCCTTTGAGTCCCGCCCCGCACAGCAACCGCAGCCTCACGCCTCCCCAGCCTCGTCGGCCGGCCTCCGCTTCGCTCCGGCCGGCCGACTCCCTCGCACGCGCTCCTCGCGCCCCGTCGGGCGCTCGGAGGCGCGCGCCACCACGGTTTTATTTATAAATCACCGATGCTGACTCTCACTCCTCTCGCGTCGTCCACTCGACCTCGTACCCTGCCTCGCGCACCGCCGACAGGACGCGGTCGACGTGGGCCGGGCCGTTCGTCTCCACCTCGAACACGAGGTCGGCGTCGCCCACCGGCAGGTCCGGGCGGCTGCGCTCGTGGCGCACCGTCCGGATGTTCGCGCGCTCGCCGCCGATCAGGGTGGCTATCTCGCCCATCGTCCCGGGCGTGTCGTCGATGCGGACGGAGAGCTCGATCAGCTGGTCGCGGTCGACGAGCGCGTGCGTCACGACCTCCTTCAGCGTCGTCACGTCGATGTTGCCCCCGCAGAGGAGGGGGACGACCGTCTCGCCGGCGAGGTCGAGCTCGTCGACCGCGTCGTCATTTAAGAGGGCGGCCGCGGCGGTCGCGCCCGCGCCCTCGACCATCTGCTTCGCGCGCTCTAAGAGGAGCAGGATCGCGCTCGCCACGTCGTCGTCGCTCACGACGACGGTCTCGTCGAGATGTTCGTCCAGCAGCTCGAAGGTGAGGTCGCTCAGCCCGCCGGTTGCGATGCCGTCCGCGATCGTGTCGGGCTCCTCGCGGGTCACCAGCTCGCCGGCCGCGAGGCTCTCCGAGAGCGTCGACGCCCCTTCGGTCTGGACGCCCACCACCCGCGTCTCGGGCGAGCGCGCCTTCACCGCGGTCGCAACGCCCCCCGCGAGCCCCCCGCCGCCCACGGGGACGAGGACCGCGTCGGCGTCGGGCACCTGATCTATCACCTCCAAGCCGAGCGTCCCCTGCCCGGCGACCACGTCCGGGTCGTCGAACGCGTGGACGAACCGCGTCCCGGGCTCGTCGGTCAGCGTCCGGGCGTGTTCCATCGCCTCGGGGAACGCGCTCCCGCGGAGGACGACCTCGGCGCCGTACGCGCGCGTCGCCTCGATCTTCGCCGCGGGCGCCGACTCCGGCATCACGATCGTCGCGTCGATCCCGGCGTCGGCGGCCGCCAGCGCCACCCCCTGCGCGTGGTTGCCCGCGCTCGCGGCCACGACGCGCTCGATCGCGGGCTCGTCGGTCCCCGCACCCGAGCCGGCGACCGCCCGCGAGATCGCGTTGTACGCGCCGCGCGTCTTGAACGAGCCGGTGCGCTGGAGGTGCTCCATCTTGAGGCGCACGTCGGCGCCGCACCGCTCGCTCAGCGACCGGCTCCGCTCGACGGGCGTTCGCTGGACGATGTCGGTGCCGGCGAGCCGCTCGGCGGCGGCCTCGACGTCGTCGATCGTGACGGGGGACATGACCTCGGCCTTCGCCCGGTCGCGTGATAAGAACTCGGATACGGAACCCGGTTCCCGCCTCGCTCTCCGCCCCGCTCAGCGCTTCCCGAGCGCCTCCTCGAAGACGCGCTGGGCGCGCTCGTACCCCTCGTTCCGGTCGACGATCGGGTTCGGGTAGTCGGGCGCCAGCTCCTCGCGCTCCGCCCGCGAGAGGGTCGGCCAGTCGACGACCTTGTCTGCCGGCACGTCCGCGAGCTCCGGGACGTACGCCTTCACGAAGCGCGCGTCCGCGTCGTACTTGCTCATCTGGCTCACCGGATCGAAGATGCGCACGTCGACGGAGTCGGTGCCGGTCGAGGCCGTCCACTGCCACGCGCCGTGGTTCGAGGCGTAGTCGTGGTCGATCAGCTGCTTGGTGAAGTAGCGCGCCCCGCGCCGCCAGTCGATCAGGAGGTGTTTCGTGAGGAAGCTCGCGACTACCTGCCGCGGCCGGTTGTGAATATATCCCTCCGTGTTCAGCTGTCGCATCCCGGCGTCGACGAGCGGGTAGCCGGTCTCGCCGCGCGCCCACGCCTCGAACTCCGCGTCCGACTCTCGCCACGCGATCTCGTTGGGGAACGACTTGTAGTTCGAGACGGCGAGGTCGGGGTTGTAGTACAGCAGGTGGTACATCTGCTCGCGCCACGACAGCTCGTACCGGTACTTATCGACGTTGCGGCGCTCGCCGCCGGTCGCGGCGTCGTACGCGTCGCCTGCGCCCGCCCACAGTTCTCGGATTCCGATCGCGCCCGTCGCGAGGTACGGCGACATCCGCGAGACCGCGCGAGTCGGCGCCTCCACGGCCCGCGCGAGGTCGTCGCGAGTGTCGTTGTACGAGGCGATCCCTCCTTCGAGGAAGCCGTCGAACCGCTCGCGGGCGGCCTCGTACCCCGCGTCCGGGAGGTCGATGTCGGCGTCGGGTTCGGGGACCGTCTTCCCGTCGCGCACGTCGGCGAGGTCGTCGGGCTCCGGCTCGGCGTACGGTCCGCGCTTCGGCACCGCCTCCCAGTCGTCGTGGAACTGGCTGTGGTTCGGGTAGCGCTCCTCTAACCGCCCGGGGTCCACCAGCACGAGGTCGGTCCGCGAGTCCGTCTCGACGCCCGCGCCGGCGAGCGCCTCCTCGACCGCACGCTGTCGATTCCGGCGCGCCGGCCGGTAGTGCTCGTCGTAGTACACCGCCTCGGCGTCGTACTCGTCGGCGAGATCGACGAGGACCTCGTCCGGGTCGCCCGCGCGGACGATCAGGTCGCTCCCGAGTTCGCGGTACCGCTCTTCCAGTCGCTTCACGTGTCGGAGGAAGAAGGCGCGCTGACGCGCGCCGACGGTCGCGAGCAGGTCGGAATCGTAGACGAACGCTGGGACCACTGCTCCCTCTCCCTCCCGAGCCGCGGCCGCGAGGCCGGCGTTGTCCCGCGTCCGCGCGTCGCCTCGGTGCCAGAACAGGCGCATACGATCGCCTGGGGCGCCAGCGGATAGTGTCTGTCGCCGCGTCTCGGACCTCGCTACCTTCCCTCTCCGCCAGTACGTTCAAGACGCTCCGTCCCGAATCCTGACCCGTATGACCCGACGCGATCCCTTCGACGAGATCGAGGACCTGCTCGAACGGATGGGCCGTGAGTTCGAGGAGCTCGGCGGCACGCTGGAGGGGAGCGGTCCCGACGTCCCGCGCTTCCCCGGCGCCCGCGACGTCGACGTCGACGTGATCGAGGACGACGAGGCAGTCACGGTCGTCGCCGATCTCCCCGGGTTCGACGCCGACGACGTCGACGTCGAGTTCCGCGACGACGCGCTCGTAATCACCGGCTCCCGCGAGGAGTCGAGCGAGTTCGACGTCGCGGACGCGGGCGACGACGGCGACGACAACGAGGCCGACGCGGACGCCGCGGCCGACGCCGCCGACGGCGCACACGAGGACGACGAGGTCCGCTACCACCGGCGCGAACGCCGCCTCCGGTCCGTCTCCCGACGGGTCCCGATCCCGGAACCGGTCGAGGCCGACGCGGCGACGGCTTCGTTCGACGCCGGCGTGCTCACCGTCACGCTCCCCAAGCGCTCGCCCGACGACGACCGCGGACACACGATCGACGTCAGCTGAGCCTCGGACGCGTTCGACTGACACCCTACGCGTCGCCGGGCGACGATCACCACCGCGACCGCGAGATAGCACGCGTCACTCGCTGTTTAATACCTCGCGGCGCCTTCCTGTTGGTATGAACACGACGAATCCCTTCGACGAGATCGAGCAGTTCCTCGGCCGCACCCCCTTCGCGGGCGAGCGGGCTTGGGGCCGCGACCTCCGGACCGCCGACGTCGACGTCGCCGAGTACGACGACGAGTTCGTCGTCACCGCCGACCTGCCGGGGTTCGACCGCGACGGAATCGACGTCCGCGTCGACGACGACCGGCTCACGATCGCGGCCGAGCGCGACGCGGAGCGCGAGGACGCCGACCGGCGGTACCTCCGACGCGAGCGGCGCCACGAGTCCGTCACCCGCACTATCGACCTCCCTGCGACCGCCCGCACCGGAGACGCGTCCGCGACGTACCGGAACGGCGTGCTCACCGTGACGGTCCCGCTCGACGCCGTCGACGCCGACGAGGGACACCGGATCGACGTGAACTAATCCCTTCCTCTCTGGCCGGTGCTTTCTCCACGCTCCCCGTGCTAACTACCCGCATGAGCGACGCCGACCACGCGGCCGTCAGGCGCGAGCTGGTGAACGCGCTCCGCGATCGCCTCGACGCGAGCGAGCGGACGCTGTCGGCGATCGGCGCCGTCCCGCGCCACGAGTTCGTCCCGGAACCGCAGCGCGCGTCGGCGTACGCCGACCGACCGCTCCCGATCGGCCACGATCAGACCGTCAGCGCGCCGCACATGGTCGCGATGATGACCGACCTGCTCGAAATCGAGCGCGGCGACCGCGTGTTCGAGGTGGGAACCGGCTGCGGCTACCACGCCGCCGTCGTCGCCGAGGTCGTCGGTCCGGGGAACGTGTTCTCGGCCGAGCGCGTCCCGGAACTGGCCGCCGACGCCCGCGAACGACTCGATCGCCTCGGCTACGACGTGACAGTCGCGGCCGGGGACGGCCGCGAGGCGTTCGCCGACGAGGCGCCGTTCGACGCGGCGTACCTCACCTGCGCAGCGCCCGAGTCGGTCCCGGACGCGATCGTCGACCGCGTCCGGACGGGCGGTCGCGTCGTCGCTCCCGTCCGCGAGGACGGCCGCCAACGCCTCGTCCGGCTCACCGTCCGCGAGGACGGTATCGACCGGGAGGACCACGGCGGCGTGCGGTTCGTCCCGATGCGGTAACCGAGTTCGCTGCCCGGGTGTCCGTCCCCGGCCCGCCGAACGCACAGTTTTAGAGGACCGAGCCCCGAGACCGGTCATGGACGACGCGTCGCTCAGGGCGGACATGATCGAGGGGCTCGAACACCAGATCGGCGAGCCCATCGAGCCGCCCGTGTTGACCGCCCTCCAGCGCGTCCCGCGCGACCACTTCGTCGACGACTCGCCCCGCGACGGCATCGACGGCGACGACCCACACTCGCTTTCCCTCCCGACGCTGGTCCGGCTGGTCACCGCGCTCGACGCCGAGGAGGGCGACTCGGTCCTCGTCGTCGGCGCGGGGGTCGGCTACTCGGTCGCGATGCTCGCAGAGATCGCCGGCGCGCGCCGCGTCCACGCGGTCGACATCGACCGCGCCGCCGTCCACGCCGCGCGGTCGAACCTCGACGCGGCCGGCTACGGGGCGGTCCTCGTCGACCGCGCGGACGGCGCCGACGGGCTCCCCGCGTACGCACCCTACGACCGGATCCTCCTCGAAACCGCCGTCGTCGAGCCGCCGCGCTCCCTCCGAGAACAGCTAGCGTCCGGCGGCCGGATCGTCTATCCGCGCGGCGCGGGCGTTCAGACGGTCGCGGCGATCGAGCCGTCCCCCGCCGACTCCGCTCCGGACGAAGACCCGGCGCCGGCGGGGTTCGAGACGGTCGAGACGCACGGGCCGGCGCGGCTCCAGCCGATGCTCGTCGACGGCGAGCAGCCCGGGGCGGAACGGAACCGGACCCGTCGGGAGGACGCCGAACGCGCCGAACGCGGGCGTCAGCGTCGGCACGGCTGGGAGCAGGACTGGATCGACTGGGACAAGCGGCTCTGAAAATCTCTCGCCCGCGTCGCCCGCTGCGTCACTCCTCGACGACGAGCACCTCGGTGTTCCCCCGCTCGTCGACGAAGTCGCCCTCCGCCGGCGGTTTGATGTCGATCGTGAGCGTCCCGTCGGCCTGATTCGGTCCGAGCTCGGGGTCGACGTCGACCGTGGCGACCCCTTCGCCGTTCGTCTTCGCGGTGACGACGCCGTCGATCTGTGCGGAGCCGCCGCGGACGATGACCGTCGCGTCCGCGACGCGGGAGCCGTCGGGATCGACGACCGCGACGTCGATCGACTGGTCGCCGGGCGTGGTCACCTCCGGCTGCGGCTGCGCGTCGAGCTCGGTCGCGGCTAAGCCGTCGATGTCGCCGATCATCCCCATCATCACGCTGAGGCTGGCGACGCCGACGACGAGCGCGATGACGAGCCGGACCGGGAGCCCCTCGATCGCGCGGGTGTCGGTGCTGAACGTCCGGCGGTTGGCGGTGCGCGAGTCGTGTGTTCGATCGGACATACGGCCCGCTGGCCGCGGCATTGCTTATAAAGAGTCGGACGGACCGGCCGGCGCCGAACCGGGCGCCCGCGAGACGCGTTCGACGTTGAGGAGTTCGGGCGGCCCGACCGTTTTTATCCGATACCGAGGCCACCCGGCCGCGTGTACGTACTCGGCCGCGACGAGACGGGCTCCGACAGCGACGGAGAGACCAGCCGCGACGGCGTGAGCGACCGCGACGACGTAAGTAACGCCCACCGTCCCCCGCACACCGCACGGATCGGATCCTTCCTCGCTCGCGACGGGAGCGCCGGCGCGACGGTCGGCGTCGACCTCGACCGGCCGCACGCGGGGGTCGTGTTCGGGAAACGCGGGACCGGGAAGTCGTACACGCTCGGTGTCCTCGCGGAGGAAATCGCCGACGCCGACGGCGTCGTTCCGGTCGTCGTCGACCCGATGGGCGTCTTCGGCGGCCTCGAAGCGGCCGGCGGCCGCGTCGTCGACCCCGCGGTCCGCCCCGCTTCGATACCGCCCTCGACGTGGCCGGACCTGCTCGGGCTCGACCCGGCGAGCGGGCCGGGAAGTCTCGTCTGGCGCATCGTCGCGGACGCGGTCGACGGCGGCTCCTCGCCCTCGCTCGCGACGCTCCGCGAGGCGGTCGCCGGCGCCGACGCACCGGCGGAGACGCGGCGCGCAGCGGCGAACCACCTCCGGCTGGCGGCCTCGTGGGGCGTCTTCGACGCCGACACGCCGCCGGTCGCGTCCCTCGCGGCCGACGGCGACCCAGTCGTCCTCGACCTCGCCGGGGTTCCGGACGCCGCCGCGTCGGCCGTCGTCCGCGCGGTCGCTCGTGGCCTCTACGACGCGCGAATCGCCGAGGATCTCACGCGGCTCCCGTGGCTGCTCGTCGACGAGGCGCACGCCTTCTTCGACGGGGTCGCCGAGCCGGCGCTCCGGACGATCCTCACTCGGGGGCGCGCGCCCGGCGTCTCGCTGGTCTGTGCGACGCAGCGCCCGGCCGCGCTGCCGAGCGTCGCCGTCTCCCAGTCCGACCTCCTCGTCTCGCACCGGCTGACGGCCGCGCGCGACGTCGACCGCTTGGCCGAAGCGGAGGCGACGTACCTCGCTGGCGACCTCGCCTCGCGGCTCCCCGAGGGCGTCGGCGAGGCGCTCGTGGTCGACGACGCCACCGAGACGGCCCACACGGTCCGGATCAGAGAGCGGCGGACGCCGCACGAAGGGGAGAGTCCGCGCGCTCGCCGGCTGTCGGACGCGGAGCGACAGTAACGCGGTCCAGAACGCACAAGCCGTCCCGGCCTCACTCACGCGCATGGAACGGACGCCGTACGGGTTCCTGCTCGTCGCGCTCGGCGGGTTCCTCGGTGCGGTCGCCAGACACGCGGTCGACGTCGGGGTCGGTCGGGCCCTCGCCGCGGGCGCCGCCGAAACCGGTCTCGGGGGCCTCGGCGGCGCTCCGACCGGCGCGGGGACGCTCGTCGCGAACGTCGCCGGGTCGTTCGCGCTCGGGCTCCTGTTGACCCGCGCGTCGAGCGACCAGACCCGGCTGTTCGTCGGCACCGGCGCGCTCTCGTCGTTCACGACGTACAGCACGTTCGTCGCCGACGCGGTCGCGCTCGGGTCGCTGGCCGGCGCCTGGTACGTCGCCGCCAGCTACGCGACCGGGTTCGCCGCGGCCGCGCTCGGCCTCGCGCTCGGAGGGCGGGACCGCCGATGACGGTCCAGCCGCTCCTCGCGACGGCCCTCGTCGGCGTCGGCGGCGCGCTCGGTGCCGTCTTTCGGCACGTAGTTGGGCTCCACGTCGAGGGACGACGGTCGGTCCTCGTCGTCAACGCGCTCGGAAGCTTCGCCCTCGGCGCCGTCTCCGCCGCGCCGATCGGGTCGACGGCTACGCTGCTCCTCGGTGTCGGCTTCTGCGGCGCGTTCACGACGTTCTCCTCGTTCGCCGTCGGGACCGTTCGGGCGGCGAGCGAGACGGGCGCGCGCGCCGCCGCGGGGATCGCGGCGTCGAACCTCGCGGCCGCGCTGGCGGCGTTTCTCCTCGGAACGCTCCTCACCGGACGGCTCCTCTGACGGGCGCCGACGCTCGGCGTCTGCCCGACAAGCGATAGGTACAGCATCCTCCGGCCCGTATCCACGTCCGTGACCGACACCGACCGCTCCGTCGACGCCGAGTCGGGGGACCCGGCCGATTCGGGGCCGCTCTCCGACGATCCGGATCCCGGAGACGTCGACCCCGACGACGTCTCCGAGTTCGGCGACCTCTCGATCCCCCAGCGCGCGTTCGTCGCCGCCGCGCAGAACCCCTCTCGCGGACTGCTGGTCGTCGGCCTGTTCGCGTTCGCGCTCGCCTTCTACGCCGCGTTCTGGCTGTCGTTCCCCCGCGCCGCCGGCCTCCTCTCGGCGGTCGCGCTGATCGTCGCCGCCGTCGCCGCGCTCGTCTACCGGCTCCTCGACCGCGTCTCCGGATGACGACCGACGTTCTCGCCGACGGCGCTCACGGTCGCGGCTCGTAGAACTCCCGGAGCGGCCGGCCGAACGCGGGCGCGAGCGTGGCGACCGCCTCCCCGACCAACACATCGCGGTCGTCGAACGCCGGCTCCACCTGCGCCCCGAGCGCGACGTCGCTCGCGGCGTCGCTCTCCAAGTACTCCCGGACGGTTGCGAACTCCCGCTCCCGCTCGACGACGTACCGGTCTCCGTCGATGAAGGGTCCGTACGTGTCCGGGTCGACGTCGTCAACGTACGACTCGTAGAAGCTCGCGGCGTGCTTCCGGACCGCGACCGGCGGCCCCTCGTGGCGCTCCACGGTCGGGCGCTCGGTCACCTCTAATTCGGCGTACAGCGCGGCCCGCGTCGGCTCGTCGGCTCCGTCGCGCTCGGCCGTCTCCTCGGCGTCGCTCGTCTCGGGGGTGCCCGCCGCACCCGCCGCTCCCGCCGCGTCCGTCATCGCTCGCGCCCGGAGAACGTCGAAGCCGCGCTCGTTGAGACCCCCGACGATCCCGTCCAGCGAGCGCCGGAGCTGCGGCCACAGCTGGTCGTCGACCACGTCGGGCGCGTCGAAGACGACCGCGACCGGGGTCGTCCCCCGCCGGTCGAGGTGGGCGCGGACCTCTCTGGAGTCGAGCGGTTCGGGGTCGTCGGGCTCGAAGAGCGCCTCGCTCGGCGCCGCGAGCAGCTCCCGCGCGTAGTGCTGGAACCGCGCGAGGTTCGCCGCCGACAGCACCGCCGCGACGTTCCGCGTCGGGTCGGTGGGGTCGACGACGACGAGCGGGTCCTCGAACGTGTGCTCGGCGTGCCCCTCGGGGTCGAACTCCACCGGCGGGTGCCAGCTCCGCGCCGACTCGACCAGCGGGACGAACCCGCCGAGCTCCAACACGAGTAGCTCCGTGAGGTATCCCGAGAACCCCTCGGTGCGGAGGTCGCTCCCGTACGCGCCGATCCCCTTCAGGAACGCCTTCGCCAGCACCACGTCCGCGGCGAGGTCGTCGTCGAGCCGCGCGGAGAGGTACGCGTCGTGGAACGGCGTGCGGTCGACGGCGGAGACCAGCTCGGCGGCCCTCTCAACGTCATGACAGGGGACGAGGTCGACGTCGAACCCCTCGTAGCTCCCCTTCACGTACGGGTGTTCGGCGAACTCCTCGTGGCCGTCGGGGAGGACCGCGTGGCCGACGTCGAGGCCGTACTCCTCTAACTCGGCACGGTCGAGGTCCACGTCGAACCGGACGAACAGGTCGATGTCGCGGTCGCCGGCGACCCACGTGCCGCGCGCGGTCGACCCGACCTGGACCACGTCGGCCTCGACCGGGAGGTCGGCGATCGCCTCGCGGGCCCGCTCGGTCAGCGTCGCGGCCGTCTCGCGCAGCCGCTCGCGCTCCTCGGGCTCCGGGAGGACCCGCTCGCGGACCCGCGACAGCACCGCCTCCAACTCGTCCATACCGAACGGTCTCGCGGTCCGGCCGAAAACGTGTCGGTCGGATCGGCGGCGCGAGCGTGGCCTTCGCGGCATCGTTTCGAACCCCTCGTGTCCTCCGGATCCCACTCCGTCGGGCGGAAACGAAAGCCATATCAAAACGACGCGAGTACCCGGAAGTGAGCCGAAGTAGCTCAGTTGGTAGAGCGCCTCGCTGTTACGACGTTCGGCGGAACTTCCCCCGGCCGTCACAGTCACGAGGCGGTCCCAGGTTCGAGTCCTGGCTTCGGCGTCCCTCTTCCACTTCAAATTCACTTCCGCTCGGCGGCTGACCTATTTTTTACTGTCACTTCTGGTGTCTCAGACATGTCGAATCGGTGCGAACGATTTGCTTCACTCGAAGAGCCACAGAAGCGCGGCCAAGCAGCAGAAGCGATCGTAAAATCGGAACTTGTGAGCCGCGGGATCTCTGTTCTGACCCCTGATTACGACAATGAACCGTACGATATTGTCGCCGAGATTGACGATTCGTTCTACCGAATTCAAATAAAAACCGCATTCGAAGCGACGACTAACGGCGCGGTACGATTCCGAACACGGAGTACTCGGACGAAGAGCTCAGGGTACGAGCGGGAAGGATACGGAGGGTCCATTGACCTCTTCGCCGTCTACGCTCCAACGTGTGATGAAACGTATCTGATTCCCATCGAAGAGACCGCTAAAACACAAATGACAATTCGGTACGAACGTCCGAAAAACGGCAACGTGAAAAACATCAACTGGCACGAAAACTACCTCCTTGACGAGGTACTGCCCTCACTCAGTTCCAACCCGACAACATAAAGAGGAACCGAGAAAGAAATCGGTATGAGCGGGCCCTTAGCTTAGTCTGGTTTAAAGCGTTCCGCTCATAACGGATAGACCGCTGGTTCAAATCCGGCAGGGCCCATTCTCCCGCGGCGAGTACTTCTGCGAGAACGGACACACGAGAGCACTACTCCAGCAGTTCCACCAGCTCGTTCACGTCGTCGATCACCGCGTCGGCCCCGGCGTTTGCGAACTTCTCGCGGCCTTCCTCGCCGGTCAGCCCGCCCGTCAGCACGCCGATACCGTAGTAGACGCGCGTCTCGTCGGTCTCGTCGGCGTTGCGCGCGGTCCGCACGTCGTCGAGGGTGTCGCCCGCGAACGCGACGCGCTCGACGTCGAACCGCTCGGCGAGCTCGACGAGCGCTCTGGGGTGCGGTTTCCCCTCCTCCCAGTCGTCCATCGTGAAGCGTCGCTCCTCGGGCACGTCGAGCCCGACGCGCTCTAAGGCGATCTCCGCCTCCGCGGCCGGGCGCCCGGTGAGAACGCCCACGTCGAACCGCTCGGTGAGGTCGGCGATCGTCTCGGGGTCGACGAGCGTCGGCTCGTCGTGGATGTACCCCTCCGCCTCGATCGGCGGCTCGCCGCCCTCTAACTCGCGGTACAGCTCCGCGCCGAGGTACAGCGCCTGGAACGTCTCGCGGAGCGCGTCCCGGTCCCACTGGTCGCGGACGCGGGCCTGCGCGACCCGCGGGAGGTCGCCGACGACCTCCTTGGCCGCGTCGAGGCCGCCGCCGAGTTCGCTGACGCGGTCGGTGAACTCGTCGACGTCCATCCGGAGCCCCTCGCGGCGGGCCAACACGAACAGCGCGGCCGCGTCCGTCAGCTCCCAGTCGTTGTTGAACCCGCCGGCGTCCTTGAACGCCTGGACCGCGTCGCGGTCGATCGGCTTGCCGCAGACGCGGTCGACCGATTCGAGGATCGCCCGACGGTAGGAGTCCGCCACGTCGACCAACACCCCGTCGATGTCGAGGACGGCTGCGTCGACCTGCATACCGCAACCCCGGCTGGGGGCGGAATGAACGTTCGGGTTCGCGGCCGGCGTCGCCGGTTCGCTTCGTCATCGCGCCACGTACACGATGGTCCCCGACTCCTCCGACCGACGCCGGACGTCGACGACCGGCTCCTCGAAGCCGAGCGTGGTGAACAGACAGTCGGCGTCGAGTCGCTCCGCGAGCGCGACGGTCGGTCGCTGGAGTTCGGCGGGGAGGTTCCGCGCGTACACGGCGTTGAACCCGTTCTCGGACGCGTCGAGACCGAGCCCGTCCCGTATCGACCGGTCGTCCCCGCCGCTCGCCAGTGCCGTCACGTCCGCCGTGACGACGCGGAGCGATCCCGCGCTCGACGGTCGGGGCTCCATCGACGCCTCCCGCGCCGCCTCGCTCACCTCGACGTCGATCGCGACGACCTCGCGACCGCGCTCGGCGAGGGCGCGAGCGACCTCCGGACGCCGCCCGACGCCGACCTCGATCAGCCGTTCGTGTCGGTCGAGCGCGGCGACGAGCGCGCGTTCCGACTGCGGTGGTTGGCCCACGGCGCGGCCTTTATGACCGCGGCGGTCAAAAGCGGTTCCATGCTCGTGGACATCGTCCCGGTCGGGGAGGTCACCCCCCGAGTGAAACGGGAGGCCTCCGGTGCGCTGCGTTCCGTATACGACTGCGACGTGACGGTCCACGACGATCAGGCGATCCCCGACTCCGCGTTCGACGCCGACCGCGGCCAGTACCGCGCGGAGGACCTCATCGAGACGGTCACGCGGGTCGGCGGCGGCGAGAAGAACATCGGGATCACGCCCGAGGACCTCTACTACCGCCGCCGGAACTACGTGTTCGGCCTCGCGTACCTCAACGGCAGCGGCTCCGTCATCTCGACCCACCGTCTCCGCACCTCCTCCGACGGCGGCGTCTCCACCAAGCCCGCGGTCGACGTGTTCGGCGACCGCGTCCGCAAGGAGGTCGTCCACGAGATCGGGCACACGCTCGGCTTGGAACACTGCGACAACAGCAAGTGCGTCATGTCGTTTTCCCCGACCGTCCGCGAGGTCGACGTGAAAGAGGAGAACCTCTGTGGCACCTGTTCGCGGATCGTTCGCTGACGGGCCGCCCTCTCTCGGGTCAGGTTCTCGCCTCCCGCCGGTAGACGTAAAGTCCGCCCCGCACAAGGGACACGTATGGCCGCAAAGCCGGAATACCGCGACCGGCCGGACGTCGAGGTCGCGCTGCTCGACGCGCTCGTCGACCGCGGCGACGAGGGGATGACCGTCCTCGAACTTCGGGCAGCCGTCGACGCCGACATCGACGCCGTCGAGGAGGCCCTCTCGGCGCTGAAGGAGGACTCGCTCATCACCGTGGAGTCCGAGGAGCGCGTCCGGGTGTACGCCCACGACCGGGTCGTCCCGGACCCGGACGCCCCGGACGACGACCCCTCGGAGAGCCTCGTCGACGCGATCCGCGACCGCCTCGGGCTGTAGCCGCCGGAGACGGCGGCCTTTTGGCCCTCGATCGCGTCCCTCCGACCATGACGCTCGTCTCCGGCACCCACGACGCGCACGGCGCCGTGTACCGCGACCGCGGCGGCCGCGAAGTGGTCGACCACTACGGGAAGCCCGTCCGCGTCGGCAAGGCGGTCCGTAACATCGCCGGCGTGATCGAGATGGGGTACGGCGTCCTCGCCATCAGAGGGGCCGACCGCGTCGAGTTCGTCGACAACGCCGTCTCCAACCGCGTCCCGACCGAGGACGGCGAGGGGACGTACGCCCTCCTGCTCGACCCGCAGGGCGGGATCGAGACGGACATGTACGTGTACAACGCCGACGAGCGACTGCTCGTCTTCCTCCCGCCGGAGCGGGTCGCGTCGGTTGCCGCCGACTGGGCGGAGAACGTGTTCATTCAGGACGTCGAGATCGATGACGTCTCCGACGAGTTCGGCGTGTTCGGCGTCCACGGCCCCAAGTCCACCGAGAAGGTCGCCTCCGTCCTCGGCGGGCCGGGCGCGCCCGAGGAGCCGCTCTCGTTCGTCCGCGGGTCGATGGTCGACGCCGGCGTCACCGTGATCGCGACGGACGCGCCGCTGGGCGAGGAGGGGTACGAGATCGTCTGCGCCGCCGCCGACGCGGGCGACGTGTTCGACACCCTGATCAACCGCGGGCTCAACGCCGCGCCGTTCGGCTACCGGACGTGGGACGCGCTCGCGACCGAGGCCGGGACGCCCCTCTTCGAGTACGAGCTGGCGGGGACGGTTCCGAACGTCCTCGGCCTCCGGAACGCCTTAGACTTCGAGAAGGGGTGTTACGTGGGACAGGAGGTCGTCTCGCGCGTGGAGAACCAGGGGCGACCCAGCCGCCGGCTCGTCGGCCTCGAACTCGACGGCGTCGCCGAGGCGGTCGCCGACCTCGACGCGAACGCGGACCCACAGGGGATCGACGACGCGCTCCCCGCGACCGGCGCGGCCGTCTTCGACGGCGACGAGGCGATCGGCGAGGTCACTCGCGCTGCGGTCGGCCCCGCGACCGACATCCCGATCGCCCTCGCGCTCGTCGCGTTCGACGCCGACCGCGGCGGGGTCACCGTCCGCGTCGACGGCGAGGAGGTGCCGGCGACCGCCGTCGACCTCCCGTTCGTCGACGGGAGCGCGGCGTCCGAGCGGCTGCCGACGTACCCGGAACTTCGAGCCTGAGGATCCAGATATCGGCCGCGGCCGCTCCTCAGATAACGAGGTCGACCGCCGAGTAGAGGCCGAACCCAAGCGTGAACGCGCCGACGAGCGACCCGACCCACGCGAGCACCGTGTACCCCATCTTCTTCCGGCTGACGCCCGCGTCGCCCGCGGCGTAGCCCGCGCCGACGATCGCGGAGACGATGATCTCGTTGAACGAGACGGGGATCCCGAAGGCGACGGCGGTCTGCGCGATCGCGAACGACGGAATGAGCGCGGAGATCGACCGCCGCGGGCCCATCGAGGCATAGTCCTGCGAGATCGCCTTGATCATCCGCGGCGCGCCCGTCCACGACCCGGCCAGTAGCCCGACGCCGCCGCCGACGAGCAGCGCCCACAGCGGGACGCCGACCTCGCTGAAGATGGGGACGAGCGGGCCGATGGCGAGCCCCACCTGCGAGCCGCCCGCCGAGAACGCGACGAGCCCGCCCATCGCGAGCAGGAACCGGCGCTGGGCGCCCGCGCGATCGCGGCCGAGGTCGGCGTACACGGCGACCGCGACCACGGCGGCGATCGCGAGGCTCACCGCGGGCGGGCCCGCGCCGCCGAGTCCGAGCCCCGAGCCGAGGACGCTCGCGACCGAGGCCTGCTCGCCGGCCGGCCCGAGCAGCGCGAACCCGACGTTCGCGAGGATCCCGCCGACGACGCCGGCGAGCGCGGCCGTGAGCGGCCGTTCCGGGAGCGACTCGCCGATGAGCATTCGGGCGACGCCGTAGGCGACGCCGCCGCCGACGAACGGGGTGAGCACCCACAGCGTCGCGATCTCGGCGTACTTCGGCCACGCCGGGGCGCCGCCCAGCGCGAGGCCGACGCCGACGACCGCGCCGGTGACGGTGAACGCGGTCGCGATCGGATACCCAGCGAACACGCCGATCGCGACCAGCGCGGCGGCCGTGACGAGCGCGACGATGGCCGCCGCGGCCGTGAGCGTCACGCCGCCGATCAGCTCGGTGCCGACCGCCTCCGTCACGTTTGCGCCCTGGAGGATCGCGCCGAGCAGCCCGAGGACGCCGACTATCAGGCCGGCGCGCATGACGGAGATGGCGTTCGCGCCGACCGCGGGCGCGAACGGGGTCGAGCCGGAGGAGCCGGCGCCGATCGACCACGCCATAAAGAGGCTGGCCGCGGCCGCGACGAGCAGCGTCGCGGCGGTGACGACGACCATCAGTTCCGCCCGTCGTTGTACCCCTCGTTCAGCCCGGCCACCGTGCGCCGGACGAGGAGGAACCCGAAGAAGAACAGCCCGAGAAGACCCACCAATAAGAGCACGAACAGCGGTTGGACCGGGAGCATACGCTCGAATCCGTCGGCACGCGGTTATAAGTTTCGAGCGCGCCGGGTCGCTCCCTCGGAAACGCCTCCGCCAGCGGGCGCTCGGACCGGTGACTAAAACGCGCCTTTGTCTCTCAGCCACGTATATGTCGGTACCCGGACTACGTGTAACCGCGACCCCCGCTTCGGCCCTCACACGCCCCAACACGCCGGTCGACCCGCCGGCCGGTCGGACTCGCGGCCGCTCCCTCCCCTGCCCGGAACCCCTCCCCTGCCCGGAACCCCTCCCTGGCCGCTCCGTCCGACCGCCGGCGTCCGCGCCCGCGCCCGCACCGATTCGGGTCCGCCACCGTGCACACGACCGTCGGCCGGTCCGGCCGTCCGCGGGGCGTCGCGATCGGTCCCCGCCGACGCAGCGGCGACGCGCTTCGCTCGCTTCTCGCGCTTCCGTCTCCGCTTCCGCTCCGAGCCGATCCCCGCACCGTTACTGCGCGCCGCTCTCGCCATCGATACGGAACGTCTCGAAGGACTCGCCGTCCGGCGTCACCAGCTCCCCGTCCAGCGCGGGCTCGCTTCCGCTCTCACCCTCGGTCGGAGTCAGCTCCGCGTGGGCCGGGCGGTTGCCGCGCGGCTGCGCGTGGCTGCCCGGATTCAGTATCGGGAGCCCGCCCGAGTCGTCGAACCGCGGCCGGTGGCTGTGGCCGCAGATCACGGCGTCCGCGTCGCGGCCCCGACCGAGCATGACGAGCCCCGTGTCGCCGCTCCGGTGACGGTGCGTGACCGCGAACCGCACCCCAGCGTACTCGACGGTCCGCACCTCAGGAACCCGGTCGCGGATCGACGCGTCGTCGTTGTTGCCGTAGACGGCCCGGAGGCTCGCGGCGGCCGACTGAAACGCGTCCAAGACCGGCTCGCGGTAGAAGTCGCCCGCGTGGATCACCAGCTCCGCCTCGCGGATCGCCTCCGCGGTCCGTCCCTGAAGCTTCGACTCCTCGCGTGCGTGCGTGTCGGAGACGACGACGAGCATACCGACCGTCGGCGCCGCCCCGATTTAAAAAGCGCGCCTGCCGGAATGGCGCGTGCCGATGAGCGCCCGAAGGGCGCGAATCGCACGCGCGAGGGAGTCGGCCGACCGGAGCGAAGCGGAGGGAGGCCGACGAGGCTGGGGAGGCGTGAGGTGCTGTGCGGAGCAGGGCGGGACTCAAAGGGGCAGCCGCGAGGACGAAGACGGGCGACGCAAGGACCGCAGGAGCGAACGTAGTGAGCGACGAGGACCGCAGCGAGCCCATCGAGTCCTCGCGGCTGGGGCTTTGGAGATGTTCGTCGTCGATCTGCTCTCAGCTATTTATAAGCGAGCGGCTGGGGCTTTGGCGGTATTCGTCGTCGATCTGCCCTCAGTTATTTATAAACGAGCGGCTGGGGCTTTGGAGATGTTCGTCGTCGATCTGCTCTCAGTTATTTATAAACGAGCGGCTGGGGCTTTGGCGGTGTTCACCGGCGATCCGCGATCAGCTATTTATAAACGAGTGGCTCGGGCTTTGGAGATGTTCGCCGTCGATCTGCTCTCAGCTATTTATAAGCGAGCGGCTGGGGCTTTGGCGGTGTTCACCGGCGATCCGCGATCAGCTATTTATAAACGAGTGGCTCGGGCTTTGGAGATGTTCGCCGTCGATCTGCTCTCAGCTATTTATAAGCGAGCGGCTGGGGCTTTGGCGGTGTTCGTCATCCGTCCGCGGCCGACTGTTTATAAATGAACGAGCGGAGATCCGGCCCCAGTCTATCGCTATTCGTCCAATGAAAGCGCCGCGAGCAGCGACTCCAGCTGGACCTGCTCGTTGGCCCCCTCGGCGATCCGGTAGTCGGCCTCGCCGATGCGCTCCATGAGCCGCACCGCCTCGCGCTCGCTTAGGTCGAACTCCCAGACTGAGCGGTGGAGCTGGTCGATCACGTCGCCGCCGGCCATCCCCGTCTCCGTGAGCAGCGTGTCGAGCGTCGAGCGGGCCCGCGCGAAGTCGCCGTTCAGCGCGTCGGTCACCATCGACTCGATCTCCTCCGGCCGCGCGGTCGCCGTGATCGCGTACACGGCCTCCTCGTCGACGACGTCGCCGGTCGTCGCCGCCGCCTGAAGGGAGTTGATCGCGCGGCGCATGTCGCCGTCGGCCGCGTAGACGAGGGCGTCGACGCCCGCGTCGGTCACCTCGATCCCCTCCGCGGCCGCGATCTCGCGGACCATCCCCCCGACCGCCTCGTCCGAGAGCGGCGAGAAGCGGAAGACGGCGCACCGCGACTGGATCGGGTCGATGATCTTCGACGAGTAGTTACATGAGAGGATGAAGCGGGTGTTGTCGGAGAACTGCTCCATCGTCCGGCGGAGCGCTGACTGGGCGTCGTCGGTATTGTGCGTCAACACCCCGTTCGCGAGCATGAAGTTGGGGGTGTCCTCCATGGTGATGTTGTACGCCTTGCCGCGATGGCTGTACTCGATGCTGTCGATCGCCACCGTCTGAACGCTCTGGACTCCGCCGTCGGCGACGACCGCCGGTTCGAACTCTTCTTTCTCGTAATGTTCGTGGTGAGGCATGGCGCCGTCGCCGACGACGACGTACGTGTACTCGTCGCCGTACGTTTCGAGGAATTCCTCGACTTTCTCGGTCTGTCCCCACAGCTCGGCAACTCCCTTAACCTCGATCACCGTGTCTCCGAGCAGGAAATCGGGATGGTACACGGAGTCGGACAGTTCGAACGCCGGTTCGTACTCGTACTCGATACCTGCCTCCTGTAGTGCCTTCGCGACATCGTACTCCCAGTCGGATCGAACCAAGTGTCCGAGTTCGTCGCTGTGTCTGATGTTGCCGCCGGTCGGTTCATGGCCTTTCAGCGCTTCTGACACTTTCTGTGCGACTTCCGGATCGCGCATCGGATTATTGTCGCCGCTGATGTCACAAACGGGATAGTCACAGTTTTCGACGCTCTTGTCGATTACCGCCTGTCTCTCCTCGTCGTCCAAGCTTTCCCACCACTCGACCGTGGCCGCACCGATGTCTGCTTTCACCCGGTCGGGATCCGCGTCGACGACCCACTCCTCCCACGACGTTCCCGACCGCATCTCGCTGATCGTCTCACGAAATTGCTCAACTGTCTCTTCGTCCATCTCCATGACGTGGACTCCGTGGAAATCCCCGCCGTAGTTCGGGTTGTTACTTCCGGCAAAGCGACCGTCTGAGAGCTTTTCGACGATCTTTTCTCGACGCTCGTCGGACCATTCGGTCCCGTACATCGGGTTCCCGCTCCCGCGCATCTCTCGGCTGTGGCCCTCGTTTTTACACTCCATGGAACAGAACCGTCCTGCTGTCCACGACTCACAGATCTCGCACTTCGATACCCCGATCTCGTCTTTGAAGTCCGCGATTTCGTCACTCGGTGACAGCTCCCTGAGCTCTTTTTCCACGAGTCTTCCGTCTTCGCCGACCGCGAAGAACGGGTGAGTTGGACTCGCGACCGTGGTTCGACCGTCCGCTAACTCAATTTCGAGGAAGTCCGCAGTACCGGAGTCGACGAGCTTCCCCTTGTCGGATTGTATCTCGTTGGTCTCGAAATCGACAGACGGGATCGGTTCGCCCTCCGTACTCACTTCCTCGATCGGTTTTACCTCGGGCTTCGACGGATACCCCGTAACGACCTCGGTTCCCGGTGGTACGCATAACGAGTCTGACTCGTCGAGAAACACGATCCGGAAGTCGCCGCCGAACGACGAGCGCGCGAACCCCTTGATCCGGTCGCGGACGACGTCGATCCCGCGCTGGTCGGAGGCGTTCAGCTCGAGGAAGTTCCCGCGCCAGTTGTCCTCGCCGTAGATCTCGCGGGCGATGGCGGTGGCCGCGGTGGTTTTTCCCACTCCCGCAGGCCCTGAAAATAAAAGGTGGGGCACGTCGTCCTGCGCGATGTAGCTCTGGAGGCGCTCGATGATCTCCTCTTGGCCGTGGATGTCGTCGAGCGTCTGCGGCCGGTACTTCTCGATCCAGATCTCCCGGCCGGTCGCGGTCGCAGCCGGCTGCTCGTCGGCCTCGCTCATTGCCGGATCCGAGGGTCGGCGGGGTGATAAACGAACCGAGACTGACCCGCCCCCTTCGGTGTCACTCGCTCCGCGAGAGCCGCTGGAGCTCGTAGGCGAACACCCAGACGCCCATCAACACGCCGAGGGGGACGACCACCTCGGCGATCTCCCGCGACACCGGCAGCTCCGCGACGTCGACGAGCAGGTGCGTCGTCGTCGCGGCCATCTGCGCGAACAGCTCGTACTCCTCGCGGATCGTGTTCGTCAGCATCGACCCGACGACGAGCATCACCATCGCGGCGACGCCGTGGATCGTCCCCCGAATATGTGGCATAGTCGTCATATTCGCGACGAGTGTCATAGGTGTTTCTCACTTGGCAGATGCTCCGCCGGGGGCGCGGGTTCGCTACGTATCGACTCCGCCGGAACGGTCCGCGGGCCCGCTATATCCGCCGCCGGACCGCCTCGCCGAAGGCGTTCGCCACGTCCGCGTCGGCCTCCGCGTCCCGCAGGCGCGCGCTCTCGGCCGCGTCGAACTCGGGAGCGAGCACGACCGCGGCGGCGCCGGTCGCGACGGTCTCGGTCCGCCAGTCGACGTACGGTTCGCCGACCCACCTCGGGAGGTCCGCCCGCAACACGGCGTTCCGCCACGCGAACTCCCGAACGCCGCGCAGCCCCAGCAGCGCCAACCGGTCGTCGAGGGGATGGAACAGCCGATCGATCCCGGCGATCCCGACCGCGTCGTAGGCTTCGACGAGCGCGTCCTGCGCGGTCTGGACGAGCCTGGCCAGAACCGCGTTGATGCGGTCGTGGTCCTCGTGTTTGTCGCCGCGGTCGGGATCGATTCCCACGTCGCCGAGCGTGTACGTGAGGTCGTAGGTGATGTGCGCGTTGATGCCCAGCAGGGCGTCCTGCGCGACGAGCGTCTCCCCGCGGGCCGCGGCGCCGAAGGCGAGCAGCCACGGCCGGGGAAGCGAGTCGAACGCTCGTCGCTCGAACGCGACCAGCGCTCGCCGGTAGCGCTCCGCGAAGGCGACGAGATACGCGGCCGCCCACTCCGGATCGACGAACGCGCCGTCGTCGATGGCGGTCCGCACGGTCGCCGTCATCCGACTGTACACCGTGAGGAACACCGCGCGCCGGTCGCCGCGCTCGCGGAGGTACGACTCGGTCCGCGCCAGCCGCTCGTCGACGTCGTCGACGGACGCGAACGGCTCCGACACCAGATCGAGCAGCGCCGCGTCCGGCTCCTCGCCCGCCAGCTCCGCGGCGATCGCGTCCCGCTCGCCGTCGACCGCCCGGCGGAGACCGACGAGCAGCGCTCTCGCCTCCGCGAGCGTCGGGACGGCGGCGCGGATGGGGGGCATCGGGGAGTCGACGGCGGACGCCGTCTAACCGCCCGGTACTCGGTCGGAGTCAAAGAGTGTTGCTGCCGGAACGGCGCCGCCGGCCTATGCGAACTCGTCGATCAGCTCGGGCACCACGTCGAAGAGGTCGCCGACGATCCCGTAGTCGGCGATGTCGAAGATGGGCGCGTTCGGGTCGGTGTTGATCGCGATTATCGTGTCCGACCCCTTCATCCCGGCGACGTGTTGGACCGCGCCGGAGATGCCGACCGCGATGTACACGTCCGGCGTGACGACCTTCCCCGACTGGCCGACCTGCCGGTTCTTCGGCAGCCAGCCGTTGTCGACGATCGGGCGGGAGGCGGACAGCGTCGCGCCGAGCGCGTCAGCGAGCTCCTCGACGAGCTCGAGGTTCTCCTCCTCCTCGATGCCGCGGCCGACCGAGACGAGCACGTCGGCGTCCGCGATGTCGACGTCGCCGCCGCCGACCTCCTCGAAGCCCGTGACGCGGGCGCCCGACTCGGGGATGTCGACCTCGGCCGCCTCGACGGTCGCGTCGCCGACCCCCTCCGCGGGCGGCCACTCGCCGCCTCGGACCGTGAGGACGAACCGGTCGCCCGCGACGTCGACGGTCGTCTCGACCTTCGAGCCGTACATCTCGCGGGTGACGGTGAGCCCGTCGTCGTAGGCGATTCCGACCGCGTCGGTGACGATCGGGGCGCCGAGGTCCTCGGCGAGGGCGGGCGCGTAGTCGAGCCCGTTGACGGAGTTCGGCAGCACCACCGCGCCGGCGTCGATCCGGTCCGCGAGCGTCGAGACCGCCGCCTGGTAGGCGTTGTGGTCGAACTCCTCGCCGTCCTCGACCGCGTGGACCGCGTCGACGCCCTCGCGGTTGACGTCCTCCGCGAACCCGTCGACGTCGCCGCCGACGACGGCCACGTGGAGGTCGCCGCCGCGCTCGTCGGCGAGCTCTCGCCCGGCCGTGATCGCCTCGTAGGTAACGTCCCGGAGCGCGCCGCGGCGGTGTTCGGCGGCGACGAGCACGCTCATCACGCGCTCACCCCCTTCTCGCGGAGGACCTCGGCAAGGCGCCCCGCGGACTCGCCGGCGTCGCCCTCGATGATCTCCGCGTCGGACTCGCTCTCCGGCTCGTACATCTCGGTGATCGTCAGCGCGCTCTCGACGTCATCGGCGGTCAGGCCGAGGTCGGCCAGGTCCTTCGCGGCGATCTCCTTGCGCTGGGCCTGTCGGATCCCGCGGAGGCTCGCGTACCGCGGCTCGTTGAGGCCGGTCTGGACGGTCAACACGGCCGGCAGGTCGACGTCGGTCAGCTCCTCGACGCCGCCCTCCAGCTCGCGGTGGACGTGCGCCACGCCGGCGTCCGCGTCCACGTCGAGCTGGTTGACGACCGCCGCGTGCTCGAATCCGATCCGCTCCGCGAGCGCGACGCCCGTGGCGCCGAAGCCGGTGTCCGCGGCCTGGACGCCGCCGAGGACCAGGTCCGGCTCCTCCTCGTCGACGACCGCCTCGAACAGGGCGACCTTCGAGGCGACGTCGGCGAACCCGCCCTCGAGCGCGTCGTCCCAGACGCGGACCGCGCGGTCGGCGCCCTTCGCGAGCGCCATCCGGATCGTCTCCTCGGCGCGCTCCGGGCCGACGGTGACGGTCACGACCTCGTCCGCGATCCCGGCCTCGGCGAGCTGGACGGCGGCCTCGACGGCGTAGTCGTCCCACTCGTTGAGGTCGTACTCGAGGTCGGACTCGGCGATGTCTGTCCCCTCGATCGCGAAGTCGTCGTCCGCCTCCGCGACCTCCTTGACGGTCACCAGAACCTTCATGATCGATACTCGGTCGCTCGCCCTGTAATGGTTTTCGGAACGGCCGACGGCGGACCAGCGGTTTCCGCTCGGCCCGGCCGCGTGCCGGGTCGTCAGCGGTCGTCGTCGCCGTCGTCGCCTCCCCCGTTGCCGTCGCCCTCGTCGTCGGGCAGGGAGATGAGGTTCTCGCGGCCGAGCCGGAGCTTCTCGACGCGCCCCTCGTCGGCCATCGCCGAGAGCAGCTGCGACACCTTCGCGTCCGACCACCCTGTCTCGGCGACGATGTCGGCCTGCCGCATCCGGCCGCCGTTCGCGTCGAGGAGCCGCTCGACGCGCTCCTCGTCCGAGAGCAGCGAGAGGTCCTCCTCGTCGCCGTCGTCCGCCTCGTCGGTCGCGTCGGCGCCGGCGTCGGCTCCGGTCCCCGGACCGGCGTCGCCGACGCCCATCGCGTTCGGACCGTCGCCGCTCGCCGCGCGCTCGCCGCCGTTCGCGGCCGACTCGTTCGGGTCGCTCTCCCCGTTGTTGATCCGACGGTATCCGACGACGCTCCCGGCCACGAGGGCCGCGGCGAGTACGATCGCGGCCATCAGCATCGTCCACGGGGTGCCCGCCCCCGCGGGCCCGTACACGATCACCACGGGCTCGCCTCCCTCGAACGTCTGGGGCCCCTCGATGATCACGTCGCCGTCCGAGAGCTGCGTCACGGCGCTGCTCGGCGTTCCGGTGACCGTGTACCCTTCCGGCGTCGCCACCTCCAGGGTCTGGCCCGCTTCGAGGCTGCGGAGCCACGTCTCGTTGCCGGGCGTCGTCAGCGCGTCCCCGAGGACGAGGCTCTCGCCGTCCTGCGCGAGGAACGACGTCCAGGTGAAGCGCAGCCGGAGCTCGCCGACGGCGACCGCGTCCTCCGTGGCGACGTCGAACTCGCCCGGGTTCTCGTGGACGATGACCTCGCGTTCGACGTCCTCGATCGCCATCGACCGGTCGACGTTCCGGTTCGCCTCGCGGCGGAACCCCTCGAACAGCTCGGCGCTCGGGCCGACCTCGCCGTCGCGGAAGCGGTCGCCGGCGGCCCTGAACACCCTCGTCTCGTTCTCGTCCGCCAGCGAGTACCGGACCGCGACGGTCCAGTCTGCGCTGCGGTCGGAGTTCAACGCGAGTCGGATCCGCGTCGTCGACGGCGACGTGATGCCGTCGCCGGTCTGCTGGCGGACCGCCGGCGAGCGGTCGTCGACCGACTCGCGGACGCGCGGTTCGTCACCGACTGCCGGCACGTGGGCCGGGGGGTCGTCCGCGCCGAGGGGGGAGGGGGTCGTGGTCGCACCGTCGGCCGCGCCGCCGGCGCTCGCGACCAGCGCGAGCGCGACGACAGCGACCAAGAGCGCGCGAAAGGCGGGGTTCCGCATACGTCTCGGGTCACTCGCGCGCCGGGCAAAACGCTTTCCATACGCTGTTTTTTGACAGGATGCCGGACCGAGCTTGCGCTCCCGGGCCGCCGTCTGCCCGCGACGCCGACCCGCACGGCTCCATCGCCCGCGGTTCGCCTGCGACGCCGACCCGCGCGGCTCCATCGCCCGCGGTTCGCCCGCGACGCCCGGCCGCACGACCTGCCGGCCGACCGCAGTGGGTGGACTTTTTGTGTCGCGGGTCGAACCCAGAGACGATGAGAGCCCTCCCGATCGCCGCGGTCGCGGTCCTGCTGCTCGTGGCCCCGGTCGCCGGCGTCACCGCGCCCGGCGCCGTCTCGCCGTCCGCCGGTTCGGTACCGGCCGCCGATCCGGAACCGTCCGCCGATCCGGCACCACCCGTCGATTCGGTCGGTCCCGTCGACTCCCCGCTGTCCGTCGATTCGGCATCGAGCGTCACCGGACAGACGACGCCGCAGATCGACACGGCCAACCTCACGTTCCGGACGCTCTCGACGCCGCCCGGGGCGGAGACGCGCGTCAGCGCGTACACCCGCGGCCCGGACCTCGGGTCGTCGCTCGGCTTCGCGACCGCCGACGCCGACGCCGCCTTCGAGACCGCGGCCGTCGTCGACCGGATCGAACGCGCCGAGGCGGGCGTCGAGCGCCAACAGCAGATCCTCGCGGAGCTCAACCGGGTCGAGCGCGCGGAGGTGGCGCTGAACAGCCGCCAGACCGCCGCCTTCAGCGCGCACGCGGCCGGCGAGATCAGCGACCGCGAATTAGTCGACGAGCTCGTCCGCGTGGCCGCGACCGCCCGCGAGTACGACGAGCGGCTCGACGAGATCGACGCGCTCGCCGAGTCGACGGACGGGTTCAGCTCGCCCGGCCGGCTCGACGAGCTCCAGGTGGCGCTCCAGGTGTACGAGGGCCCGGTCCGCGACCGCGCGCTCGCGACCGCTCGCGGCCAGTCCTCGCCGAACGACCTGTACGTCGCGTCGAGTCAGGGCGCCGTCGTGCTCGCCACGGTCGTCGACGGCGAGTACGTCCGCGAGGTGTTCCGAACTGACCGCTGGGACCGCGGCGGCAGCGACATCTCGAACGACGCGGCGATCGAGATGACCGAGGCGGCCTACCCCGAGACGGCCGCGCTCCGCGAACCGGACGCGTTCGGCGCGGGCTCCGTCCAGCGGATCACCATCCCGCACGAGGTCGGGACCCTCCGGACGTTCGTCAGCGGCGGCACCGAGCAGGTGTTCGTCGAACACCAGCGCATCGACCTGTCCGCGTTCCCCGACAGCGAGCCCGTCACGGCGGCGGGCGACGGGTTCAACGTCACCGTCGAACGGACGTACCCCGGGGGCCCGGTGACCGTGACCGTCCTCGACGACGAGACGGGCGAGCCGGTCCCCGACGTCACCGTCACCAAGTCGGTGGGCGACGGCGACAGCCGGACGATCGGGACGACCGACGAGGAGGGGGTCGTCCGGACGCTCTCGCCGGCCGAGACGTACCGCATCACGGTCGTCGACGAGCCCCGCGTCGTCGTCCTCGGCGACATCGAGCCCCTCTCGACGCCGCGGCCGGTCGACGACGAGTGACGGCCCGACTCGGGGGCGTCGCCTCCCGGGCCGACCTTTTTACCCGAAACCGCCGCAGGGCCGCCGTGCCACCAGTCGTCCGTCGCGCCCGAGGGATCGCGCCCGTTGCGGGCGTGCTGCTCATCGCGATCACGGTCGTGTTGGCCGGCGGCGTCGCGGCCGCCACGCTCGACGGCCCGAGCGCGACGGTGCCGCCGTCGGCGGCCCTGTCGCTGTCGGCGACCGACGACCGGATCGCGATCGACCACCGCGGCGGCGACCCGATCGATGTCTCCGCGGTGACGGTCCGCGTCAGCGTCGACGGCGAACCGCTCGACGAACAGCCGCCGGTCCCGTTCTTCTCGGCCGCCGGCTTCCACCCCGGACCGACGGGGGCGTTCAACTCCGCCGGCGGCGACACGCTGCGCGCCGGGGAGACGGCGACGTTCCGCGTCGCGGACACCAACGACCCGACGCTCGAGCCGGGCCGGCGGGTCACCGTCGAGATCACGGCCGACGGGCAGTCGGTCGCGACGCTGGAGGCGTTCGTCGACTCGGGGTGAGAACGCGCGTCTCGGACGGATCGGTGCTGACGCCGTTACTCGGCGTCGGACGCCGTCGACGGGGACTCCTCGGCGCCCGATGCGGACTCCTCGGTACCCGACGCGGAACTGCCGCCCGCCTCGTCGCCGCCCGGAACGCGGGCGACGGTCGTGATGGCGCGGGGGCTCTGGGGCGTCGCCTGCTGAATGTGGTGTTCGAACTCCTCGTAGCCGGCCGCCTCGAACATCCGGTCGGCCTCGTCGGCGTCGTAGAACAGCATGATCGCGTCGGCCACCCGCTGGAGGATCGGGTTGTGGGGGTAGTCGGGACCGACGACGAGGACCTGCCCGCCCGGCTTCGCGACGCGTCGGAGCTCGCGCAGCCCCTCGACGGGGTTGGGCCAGTACTCGATGGAGCCGGACGACCACACCACGTCGAACGCGTCGTCGCGGAACGGGAGCCGCTCGGCGTCGCCGCGGTAGAAGTTTACCCTGTCGTGTCTCCCGAACTTCTCGAACGCCTTCTCCATCTGGTGGACGCTCTGGTCGAGGCCGTGGACGTCGTCGGCGTGCTCGAGTAACCCCTCGGTGCCGAACCCGGTGCCGCAGCCCACGTCGAGCACCGTCGGGTCGTCGCCGAACTCCAGCCACGAGAGCGCCTCCGCGCGCATCTCCTCGTTCCAGTTGAAGCTGTTAATCCGGTCGTACACCTTCGAGAGGTACTTGTAGAAGAGGCGGGCGTTCGACTTGTCCTCGAGGATCCCCATTTACCGGTTCCTTGGGCCGGCGGCCCCATAACGACACGGATCCGCGGTCGGTTCCGGACCGTTTCTGCGTCCGCTTCCGACCGGCTTTTCCGCCCGCCGCCCCAGCGACGGGTATGGACCCGACGACGAGCGGCCGGTTCCGCGTCCACGACCGCCGCCAGCGGCCGGACATCGACGACGCGCCCGACGCCGACGCGGCAGCCGACTCTCCTCCGGCCGACTCGTCGGCCGCCGCCCCCGACGACACCGAGGAGTTCGTCCTCGTCGAGCTGGCCGACGAGCCGGTGGACCCGACGGACCCGGACGCCGAGGACCGCTTCGACCCCCTCTACGCCACCGCCGAGGGGTACGAGGGCGACCTCGCCGACGCCGTCGACGCGCTCCGCCCCGGTTTCGTCGTCGACGCGACGCTGGCGTGGACCGACGGCGCCGCGCGCTTCCGCGAGGTCGACGTCGTCCGCGAGACGCGGTTCCGCTTCGCCGACGGCGTCGAGGGGATGTTCGAGGCGGCCGTCGAGACGTGGCGACAGATCCGCGCCGAGGGCGAGCCGGTCGGCTCGATCACGACGCGGTCGAACGACGGCGACCCCAACGGCGCGTTATACCTCTTCGCCGACGCGCCCGGCAGCGACACCTTCGAGGAGGTCCGCACGGGCCGGCTCCCGATCGAGCCGCTCGTCGCCCGCGTGAACGAGTCGCGGGACGACGACGACCCGCGGGAGGTGTTCGTGTTGCGCCCCGCGGAACACGAGTTCGTCGCCGTCTACGTCGTCTTCGACCCCGACGGCGTCCTCGCACAGACGGTCCGGGACACCTACGACCTCGGTCCCGGCCTCGCCGCGGGGCTCGACGCGAGCTACCCCGGCGGCGACGGGGGCGATTCCGTGGTTTCCGACACCTCGAACGACTCGGGGGACGACGACCTTGACGAAGGCGACGACTTCGACGCGCTCGACCGCCTGTAGTTCGTCTCGTCGCCCCCTCCGCAACTACCGCTCCACTACAGCCAGTCCGCCTCGGGGTCGACCCGACCGTCGGGCGTCTCACCGTTCAGCACGGCCGCCACGTCGGCGGCGCCGCTCCGGTTCAGGTCGTCTCTCGCCTCCTCGCTGTACCACGCGGCGTGCGGCGTGACCACGGTGTCGTCGCGACCGACGAGCGGGTCGTCCTCGGGCGGCTCCTCGGCGAGGACGTCGAGGCCGGCGGCCTTGATCTCGTCCGCCGCCAGCGCGTCGAGCAGCGCGTCGGCGTCGACGACCGGACCGCGGCTCACGTTGACGACGACCGAGTCCTCGCTCAGTCGCCCCAGCGCGTCGGCGTCGACGATCCCGCGCGTCGCGTCCGTCAGCGGCGCGTAGACGCCGACGTGATCGGCGCGGTCGAACAACGCGTCGAAATCGACCTTCTCGACGCCGTAGTCGGCCATCTCCTCGGCGTCGACGAACGGGTCGTACGCCACGAGGTCGGCGTCGAACCCGGAGAGCTGTTCGGCCGCCCGCCGCGCGATCGGCCCGAACGAGAGCAGCCCGATCGTGGACGCGCTCACGCGCCGGGTCGGGACGCCGACCTCCCAGCTCCAGTCGCCGGCGGCGACCGCGTCGTCGTACGGCTTCAGCGAGCGCAGACAGGCGAAAAGCAGCGAGACGGAGTGGGTCGCCACCTCCTCGGTACAGTATTCTGGCACCCGGGTGACGGTCACGCCGCGCTCCGCGGCCGCCGCGACGTCGATATTGTCCACGCCGACGGCCGAGCGGACGACGACCGCTAGGTCCAGCGCGTCGAGCGCCGCCTCGGTGACGGGCGTGTTGATGTCGGTGACGACCGCGTCGGCGCCGGCCGCCGCCTCGATCAGCCGCTCCGTTGACCCCATCTCCGCAACCTCGACCTCGACCGGCTCGTCGACGGTGTCGGCGAGGACCTTGCGGTACGTCTCGGGGTCTATCATCGGGAACGCCGACAGCACGACTCTGGGCATGCGCCGCGGTTCGCCCCCGACCCACTTGACGGCTGTCACTGACGCCGTCAGGGCCTCGTACGTCCGTTTCGATCGTGAGGAACCCTCCCTAGCGCAAGCGACGCCCGCTCCGCGCGTCGCGTTCCGATGACTCTTTGCGGTCGCCGGCCGTACGGACCCCCGTGAGCGAGGACAGTTCGAAGCCGCCGATGCTGGTTCTCTTGGAGTCGCTGTCGTTCTACCGCAACGTCCGCGTCGGCGCGGCGGCCGGCGCGCTGCTCGCGGCGCTTTTGTACCTCGTCAGGACCTTCGAGCTGCTCGGGCCGGTGATCGACACGCGCGACTACCCGCTGTTCGGGCCGGACGTCTGGTTCCTCCTGCTCGCGTTCGTGCTGGCGGCGACGTCGGCGCTGTCGGTGGCGGTCGTCCTCACGATAGCGACGGCGGTCCGCGGCGCGCGAGAGGGCGAAGCGGAGCGGCCGGAGTAGTTGGACACCGCGAGCGGCCGGAGTAGCCGGACATCGCGGAGCGGCAGGTGTGACGGAGAGGCGCCGCTCGGGGCCTTCGACGCGGGTTTGAAAACACAGGGACTGCGTCGACGACTCCGATCCGCGCGTCAGTCAGCGGTGCAGGAGGCCTCGCTCTCGTCGGCGGTGAACTCCTGAGCCGGTTCCGTGAGCTTGTAGAGGTTCTGTCTGGCGTCCGCGAAGTAGACGTCCTCGTCGACGACGCCGATCCCCTCGAGCCGTTCGAGCGCGTACCGGACGGTGCGGGCCGACAGCATCGACTCTTGGACGATCCCCTTCTGGGTCAGCGGTCCGTTGTACTCGAGCACCTTGAAGACGAGTTTGGCGCTCGGTGGGAGGTCGTCGAGCCCCTCCGTTTGAGTTCCTTCCATCGTTACGATTCGAAACCGCACACGCTCATAAATGTTGATGGAGCAACGCCGTCTGAGCGGCGTTTACCGGCGAAAACGGCCGCATTTTGTGCCATAAGCCGGCAGAAATCACTGGTAATCGGCCGCTGGACTGACCAGTCAGTCAGCGATTCGGCTCGCGCGCGCCTCGGCCGCGCCGTCGCGCGGCGGGCCGACGAGCGGAGCGAACCCGCGGTCGCCCCGTCGCGGTCGCGGGGGACGGCCGGAACGAACGGCTTTTCACGGGCGCTCGCGGATCCGAAGGCATGAGCGACGACTCGGGCCTGTCCGACCACGCGCGCGGCGTGGTCGTCACGACCATCTGCTGTCTCGCCGGGATCGCGGCCGGCGTCGTCTCGGCCGTCTACGTCGGCACCGATCCGGCGTCCGCCGCGAGCACCACCGCGGTGTTCGTGCTCGGCGCGTTCGTCATCGCCCAGTACCCGATATTCAAGGCGGTCGGCGTCGGCGACCTCGGGATCAAAGACAACCTCTACGTGGCGTTTCTCACGTTCACCCTCTGGTTCATCAGCTACACCGTCCTGCTGACGTCCGCCGTCGACCTGGGGGTCTGAGATGGCCGACGACAGCATCGCGGTCGTGGACCTCGATCGGTGCCAGCCCGACCGCTGCAACTACGAGTGTATGAAGGACTGCCCGCCGAACCGGACGGGCAAGGAGTGTATCACGGAGCGGGGCGAGGACGCCGAGGAGGGCGACCCGGACCAGATCCACATCTCCGAGGAGATCTGCCTGGGCGAGAGCTGTGGCATCTGCGTCCAATCGTGCCCGTTCGACGCGATCGAGATCATCAACCTCCCCTCCGAGCTCGACGACGACCCGGTCCACCGCTACGGCGACAACGCCTTCTCGCTGTACGGTCTCCCGACGCCCGAGCCCGGCAGCGTCACGGGCATCCTCGGGCCGAACGGGATCGGGAAGTCGACCGCGGTCCACGCGCTCGCCGGCGAGATGGTCCCGAACCTCGGCGACCACGCCGCCGACGGCGACTGGGAGCGCGTGCTCGACCGCTTCCGCGGCACCGGCCTGCAGAACTACCTCGAATCGCTGCGGGACGGCGACGTGACCGTCGCGCGCAAACCGCAGTACGTCGACCAGATCCCGAACCAGTTCGACGGCAACACCCGCGAGCTGCTGGAGCGGACCGACGAGCGCGGCGCGCTCGACGACCTCGTCGACCGGCTCAACATCCGGCCGGTGATGGACCAGAACATCGATTCCATCTCCGGCGGCGAGCTCCAGCGTGTCGCCATCGCGGCCTGCCTCGCCCGCGACGCCGACTTCTACTTCCTCGACGAGATCACCCCGTACCTCGACATCGGCCAGCGGATGATCGTCGCGCGGCTCATTCGCGAGCTCGCGGACGACGACGCCGCGGACCGCTCGATGCTCGTCGTCGAGCACGACCTCGCCATCCTCGACCTGCTGGCGGACACCCTCCACGTCGCGTACGGTGAGCCGGGCGCGTACGGGGTCATCACCGACCCGAAGTCGGTCCGGAAGGGGATCAACGAGTACCTGAAGGGGTACCTCGACAACGAGAACATGCGGATCCGCCCGTCGGCGATCACCTTCGAGGAGCACGCGCCACGGGTCGCCTCCCGCAGCGAGACGCTGATCGAGTACCCCGACCTGCGGAAGTCGTACGGCGACGGCGAGTTCGAGCTCCGCGTCGAGGGCGGCGAGATCAACCGCTCCGAGGTGCTGGGCGTCGTCGGTCCGAACGGGATCGGCAAGTCCACGCTCGCGGAGCTGTTCACGGGCGACTTAGAGCCCGACGAAGGGGAGCTCGACTTCGCGCTCGACATCTCCTACAAGCCGCAGTACATCGACATCGACCAGCATATGCGGGTCGACGCGTTCCTCTCCTCGATTACCGACGAGTTCGGCTCCTCCTACTGGAACACCGAGGTCGCCCAGCCCCTCCAGTTGGAGCGCGTGATGGAGCAGAATCTCTCGGACCTCTCGGGCGGGGAGCGCCAGCGCGTCGCCATCGCGGCCTGTCTCTCCGACGACGCCGACCTCTACCTGCTCGACGAGCCCTCCGCGCACCTCGACGTGGAGCAGCGCGTCCGTGCCACGACCGCGATCCGCCGCTACGCCGAGAACCACGACGCGACCGTGATGGTGATCGACCACGACATCTACATGATCGACCTCCTCGCGGACCGCCTGATGGTGTTCGACGGCGAACCGGCCGAGCGCGGGCGCGCCGCGCCGCCGCAGGAGATGCGCGACGGCATGAACGAGTTCCTCGCCGACCTGGAGATTACCTTCCGCCGCGACGAGCGCACCGGGCGCCCCCGGATCAACAAGCCGGGGTCGCAGCTCGACAGTCAGCAGAAGCGCGACGGCGAGTACTACTACTCCGGGTAATCCGGTCGTCCTCTCGCCCCGTCCGGGCTCGCCGCTACCCCGAACCTTTCCTCGCCCGCCGTCAGACGCTTCGCCATGCCCGAGACGGACGCCGACCTGTTCGGCATGACGTGGGAAGAGGCGGGGGACGCGATCGACGACGCCGACTTCGCGGTCCTCCCGACCGGCAGCATCGAGCAGCACGGCCCGCACCTCCCGGTGTCGACCGACACGCTCCGCGCGGACCACCTCACCGCCGAGCTCGTCGACGCCGCCGACGAGTTCGACCTTGACCTGCTGCGGCTCCCGACGCTGCCGTACGGGCAGTCGGAACACCACATGCGGTTCCCGGGGACGATCACCCTCTCGACCGAGACGTACGTCGACGTGATCCGCGAGATCGGCGAGTCGATTGTCGAACACGGCGCCGACCGACTGCTCATCGTGAACTGCCACGGCGGGAACCGGGAGCCGCTGTCGGTCGCCGCCGACCGGCTCGGCCGCGACACCGACCTCACGGTCCACTTCGTTCACTGGACCGACTTCGCGCGCGAGGATCTGGAGGAGGCGTACGGTGAGGGGTGGGGCCACGCCGGCGACCACGAGACGAGCTTCGTCGAGCTGTACCGCCCGGACCTCGTGCGGACGGAGAAGAAGGAGCCGCAGGAGGCCGCCGAGATGCCCCGCACGCGGAGCTACGAGTACTTCGACGAGGTGACTGAGTTAGGCGGGCTCGGCGACCCGACGAACAGCGACCCGGACGCGCTCGAACCGATCGTCGCCGCGACGACCCGCGAGATCCTCGGCGCGCTCGTCGAGGACCTCGACGCGGGATGGTGAGGGGTCGCAGCGGCGTTCCGCGCGACCGGACGCGTGAGACGCCGCCGCCGCGATCCGATCCGCAGTATCGAAGCGATTAAGCCCGGAACACGCGAACCCCGGCACATGTACCACCTCATCATCCGCGGCGACCCCGACATCCGGCGGGACGCGGTGATCGAGCACGACGGCGAGGAGCTGGTCTGTTTCGGAATCAACGTTCAGGGCGGCTGGCACGGCCCGGACGAGCCGCAGCTCTGGTGTACCGTCGGCACGGAAGACGAGCGCGAGGCGTACGACAAACGCGAGTACGTCCCCCACTGGCTCGACGTCGAGACGGTCGACGCCGAGGAGTTGGACGTGATCAAGGCGAAGGGCGAGCTGTCGGTTTAAACCGCACAGACGGGCGCTCTTCCTCGGCTCTCCTCACTCGTCTACCGGCGGATCCGCCAGCCACGCCTCGATGGCGCCGGCCATCGCGCCGCGCCGGTGGATCGTCCCCGCCTCGGGGTCGACGACCGTGCTCTCGGTGCCGGGGGCCTCCCCGTCGTCGATCACGGCGGCGGCGCCCTCGCGGATCCGGTCGTCGAGGTCGGCAGGGTCCGTGACACTGCCAGTCCCCGAGACGTTGGCGCTCGTCGCGGTGAGCGGTCCGGTTTCGTCCAGCAACGCCCGCGCGAGGTCGTGGTCCGGCACGCGGATCCCGACGCGGTCGCGCCCGGCGGTGAGCGCGTCCGGCACCCGGTCGCCGCGCTCGACGACGACGGTCACCGGCCCCGGGAGGAACGCCCGCGCGAAGGCGACGGCTAACTCCGTCGGCCGGGTGTAGCGGAGCGCGTCGTCGACGCTCGCGACGCCGAGCGAGAGCGGGTTCGACCGGTCGCGGCCCTTCAGCTCGAAGACGCGCTCGACGGCGTCGGGGTCGAGCGCGTCGGCGCCCAGCCCGTACACCGTCTCGGTCGGGTAGACGACGAGGTCGCCGCGGTCGACGGCGGCGGCCGCCGCGCGCAGCTCCTCGGATCGGTCCGGTCGGTCGTCGCTCGTGTCGGCGGTCACGCGCGACCGTTCGGCGGCGAGTTGAAAAAGGGTGACGTGTGGGTGCGGCCGGCGCGCACGGCCCGCGGTCGGCCCCGGTCAGACTCCGGTCAGTCGACGAGGTCGGCGACCGCGTCGCCGATCGCCTCGGCGTCGGGGAACTCGGGGTGTTCGCTCGCGACCCACGCGTACTCCACGGTGCGGTCGGAATCGAGGAGGAAGACGGCGGGGCGGCTCTCCGTGATCCCCGTCATCCCGTCGATCTCGTGTGCGAGGCCGTACTCCTCGACCACGGCCGCGCCCGGGTCCGAGAAGATCCGGATGCCGTCGCCGCGCTCGGCGAGCAGGCGCTTGTGGGCGTACGGCGTCGAGATCGAGAGACCGAGGACGTCGAGGTCGTCGCTCCACTCGTTGTCGTCGACCGTGTTGTAGAGGTACGTCCCCTGGAAGGTGCCGTCCATGGGGTGAAAGAGGAGAAGCGTCGGGCCGTCGACGACGTCGTCGAGCGCGCGGTCCTCCCAGTACTCGCCGTTCACGAGCGGGCGGGTGAAGTCGGGCGCCGTGTCGCCCTCGTCGACGTGGTCGGTTTCGGGCAGGGAGACGACGTCGAAGTCGGGCATCTCAGGCACCTCCCTCGCCGTAGGTACCTTGGAGGTACTCGACGATGTTCGCGCTCTCCGACATGGTGACGCCGGTCTCGCGGTCGACGATCGCCGGGACGCTCCGGGCGCCGGAGACGCGCTTGACGACGTTGCGCTCGGAGTGCATCGGCTCGACGTATCGGGAGCGGTACTCCACGTCGAGCTCGTTCAGCGTCCGGACCACGCGCTCGCAGAACGGACACGCCTGAAGCCGGTATAGGGTGATCTGTGGATCGCTCATATCGCGTAATTCGCCCGCGAGACGGGTAATCGTGTCGGCAGCGGCACCCTTGGGGTCGGCGGGGTCGGCGGGGTCGGTGGGGTCGGTGGGGTCGGTGGGGTCGGCGGAGTCGGCGGAGTCGGCGGGGTCGGCGGAGTCGGCGGGGTCGGCGGGGTGAAAGCGGGCCGATTCGAGGGTACTCGAAGGGAACGCTTTAATCGCGGGCCGACGGAAGACAAACGAACATGGGCTTGTCGTCTACTGCGCCGCTGGTCGACGTCCTCCAGGTACCGATGCCGGGCGACGGGGTCATCACCGCGCTCGGCGTCGTCGCGATCCTCCTTTTAGTCGCGCTCTCGGCGTTCTTCTCCTCGTCCGAGATCGCGATGTTCTCGCTCCCGCAACACCGCGTCGACAGCCTCGTCGACGAGGGGGTGACGGGCGCGAAGACGATCCGCGAGATGAAACAGAACCCCCACCGGCTGCTGGTGACGATCCTCGTCGGCAACAACATCGTCAACGTGGCGATGACCTCCATCGCCACCGCGCTGTTCGGTATCTACCTCTCCCGCGGCCAGTCGGTGCTGGCGACGACGTTCGGGATCACGACGCTCGTGCTGATCTTCGGCGAGAGCGCGCCCAAGTCGTACGCCGTCGAGAACACCGAGTCGTGGGCGCTCAAGATCGCCCGGCCGCTGAAGGCCTCCGAGTACGCGCTGTACCCGCTCGTCGTCCTCTTCGACTACATCGTCAAGGGAGTCAACAGCATCATCGGCGGCTCGGCGGCCATCGAGTCGACGTACGTCACCCGCGACGAGATCCAGGACATCATCGAGACGGGCGAGCGCGAGGGCGTCATCGAGGAGGAGGAGCGGGAGATGCTCGACCGCATCTTCCGGTTCAACAACACCATCGCCAAGGAGGTGATGACGCCGCGGCTCGACGTCACCGCCGTCGCGAAGGAGGACTCCGTCGAGGAGGCGATCGAGACGTGTATCCAGGCCGACCACGAGCGCGTCCCCGTCTACGAGGGGAACCTCGACAACATCATCGGTGTGGTCACCGTGCGCGACTTGGTCCGCGAACTGCGCTACTCCGAGGGGACGCCCTCCTTGGAGCGCGTCGTCAAGCCCACCCTCCACGTCCCCGAGTCGAAGAACGCCGACGAGCTGCTCGCGGAGATGCAGGAAAACCGCCTCCAGATGGTGACGGTGATCGACGAGTTCGGGACCACGGAGGGGATCATCACCCTCGAAGACATGGTCGAGGAGATTGTCGGCGAGATCTTGGAGGGCGACGAGGAGGCGCCGGTGGAGTTCTTAGAGGACAACGTCGCGGTCGTCCAAGGCGAGGTGAACATCGACGAGGTCAACGAGATCCTCGGGATCGACCTCCCCGAGGGCGAGGAGTTCGAGACGCTCGCCGGCTTCGTGTTCAACCGAGCCGGGCGCCTCGTCGAGGAGGGCGAGGAGATCGAGTTCGACGAGATCCGGATCCGCATCGAGCGCGTCGACAACACCCGAATCATGTCCGCGCGCGTCACCGTCCTCGACGGCGGCGCCGCGGCGGCGGACTCGACCGCCCCGGTGGAGACGGCCGACTCGACAGACGGGGACGAGACGGTCGAGGCGGATGGCGACGGCGAGCCCGCGCAGAACGACGCGGAATAGGACGGGGAACGCGACGTTCTCGGAGATCGGAGCGGTTGTTTATAAACGGCTGCCGGCGTTTCAGTGGCAAACGCGGACGAAGTCACAGACAATCACTTATAAATAATCGACAGCGGGCGGACGGAGAGCGCCGCTGGAGTCCCAGTCGTTCGTTTATAAATGGCTGAACATGGATCCGCTGACAACACCACTAAATTTTCAGCCGCTCACTTATAAATGGCTGATAGCAGACCGACGGTGAACACCGCCAAATCCCCAGCCGCTCGGTTATAAATAGCTGATAACGGATCGACGGTGAACTCCGCCAAAGCCCCAGCCGCGGGGCCGCAGTACGCTCGTTGCGCTCCTCGCTCGCTCCGCTCGCTGCGGTGCTTACGTCGCCTACTGCGGCCCCGCGGCTGCCCCTTTGAGTCCCACCCGACCGCGACCGCACCGCACCTCACGCCTCCCCAGCCTCGTCGGCCGGCCTTCGCTTCGCTCCGGCCGGCCGACTCCCTCGCGCGGCGCTCCTCGCGCCCGGTGGGCGCTCGGAGGCGCGCGCCATCGTTGTTTGATTTATAAGTGATCGCTGCGGTCGGTCCCGTTTCGAGAAAGCGCCGTCCGCAACTCGACCGCCATGTGCGGTGTGCCATTTTTAAACGGCGTAGGCGCGAGCGGCCGCAACGAGCGCCTTCCGGTAGTCGCTCTCGGAGGGGTCGTGACCGAGGTCGAGGAATCGATTTTTAAATGCGTCGACGTCGACGGCGTCGGTGTCGCTGCCGGCGGCGCGCGCGAGGTCGTAGATCCGGTGGTCGGGGCCGGCGATGTCGTGCCGCTCGACGAGAGCGAGCGCGAACGCGGCGTTGACGGCCGTGATCTCGGGATCGGCGCCGGCCGTCACGGGCGGCGAGCCGGTGCGCGACACGTCGGGGCGGTCCGCGACGGCGGCCGCCAGCGTCGACTCGAGGAAGCCGAGGAGCTTGTCCGCGGGCGCCACCGAGAGCGTGATGTCGTCGGCGTAGATGTCCTTCATGTGGTTCGCGATCTGGTAGCAGTGCGCGAGCTTCCGGCGCTCGACCTTCTCGCCGGAGAGGCCGAGGTACAACGCCTCCTCCGTGGACTGGAGGTGCGAGGGGTGGCCCTCCTCGTAGCGCGCCATGTGCGACAGCTCGTGGATCGCCAGCTCGCGCGCCATCGCGCTCGTGGCGGCCCGCCGCGAGACGTTCAGGACGTGGTGGTCGTCGTAGTGGCCGGCCCAGGTCCGCTCGTCCGGGTCCTCGCGGACCACGACGCGGACCGGCGCCTCCACGGAGCGCTCGGTCTCGAAGAGGTCCGCGGCACCGAGAAACGGGTCGGGGGGAACGTCCCCCTGAACGCGAAGATCCATGCGTACAGTTCACACGGGCGGCGGCGGTAAGTCTCTTGCGCTCGTGGAACCCGGGTCGTCGCGACGGGGGGTTCGGCCCGCCGAGGGCCCGCCGAGCGCTCGGCGCTCCGGCGCCCCGGCGTACGCTTTTGGCCCTCCCCACCGAACGCCGACCCATGCGCATCTACGCGGCCTACGACGACGGGCTCCGGGTCGTCGACCCCGCGACCGGTGCGGTCGAGACGCGCCTCTCCGGCCAGCGCGTGGAGTGTCTCTCGGTCGCGCGCGGCGAAGTCCGCGAAGACGCGAACGGCGCGGCCGGAGCCGGAGACCCCGCTCCGCGCGTCCTCGCGGGGACGTCGGACGCGGGCCTGTTCCGCTCCGTCGACGGCGGGAGCCGGTTCGCGCGCGTGGCGGCCTCGACGCTCGGCCCCGAGGGGTCCGGCCCCGACGCGGTGACCGCGGTCGCGACGAGCCCGCACGACCCCAACGTCGTCTGGATCGGCACGGAGCCCTCGCGGGCGTACCGCTCCGCGGACGGCGGCGAGACGGTCGACCGCGTCGGCGGGCTGATCGACCTCCCCTCCGCCGACGAGTGGTCGTTCCCGCCGCGGCCCGACACCCACCACGTCCGGTGGATCGAGCCGTGCCCGGCCGACCCCGAGCGGTGGCTCCTCGGCATCGAGGCGGGCGCGCTCGCCGTGACCGCCGACGGCGGCGAGACGTGGACCGACCGTCCGCCGGGGTCGCGCCGCGACACCCACGCGATGGCGACTCACCCCGACGCGCCCGACCGCGTCTACGCCGCCGGCGACGGCTTCGCCGAGAGCGGCGACCGCGGCGACTCGTGGCGCGTCCGCGACGCCGGTCTCGATCACGTCTACGTCTGGGGGCTCGCGGTCGACCCCGGCGACCCCGACATCGCCCTGGTCAGCGCGGCCGCGAGCGCGACGGCCGCCCACCGCCGCGGCGAGGCGTACCTGTACCGCTACCGCCGCAACGAAGGATTCGATCGGCTCGACGAGCGCGGATTCCCGACCGGGGAGGGCACCTATCGGGCCGTGTTGGCCGCCGGCCGCGCCGCCGGGGAGGTCTGGGCGCTCTCGAACCGCGGGCTCTTCGTCACCCGCGACGCGGGCGACTCCTTCGAGCAGGTCCCGGTCGACCTCCCCGACCGGGCGGCGTGGGCGCTGGCGGTCGCGTGAGGGCCGCGGGAGACGGAGCGAGCCGGACCGGGACCGGGCGGTCCGGTCAGTTCCGGACCGCGCCGACGATCAGGTAGACGACCGGCGTGTCGAGGAGGGCGATCGCGAGCTTCAGCAGGTACTGGCCCAGCCCGAGCGCGAGCAGCGCCGGCGGGTCGAACACCGGGCCGACGCCCAGCAGGAGCGGCGCGGCGTAGAAGGCGACGCCGACGAAGATGACGGTGTCTATCGCCTGGCTCGTGGCGGTCGAGCCGATGTTGCGGAGCCACAGCATCCCCTCGCCCGTGCGGTCGCGGATCGCGTGGAAGACGAACACGTCCCAGTTCTGGCTGACGACGTACGCCAGCAGGCTGCCCGCGACGATGTTCGCCGCCGGCCCGAGCGCGGTCTGGAAGGCGCTCGACACCTCAGGGTCGACCCCGGGCGCCGCGAGCGTCGACCACACGAGCGCTAACACGAGGAAGTTCGCAAGGAACGCGACGTTGACGACCACCTGCGTCGCCCGCCGGCCGTACAGCTCGGCGTAGCAGTCCGACGCGAGGAACGTGAGCGCGTACGCGAGCGCGGCGCCGGGCAGCAGTATCTCCGCCCCGACCACCGGCAGCGCGAACGGGAGCGGCAGCGCGAGCACCTTCGCGGCGGTGAGCTGCGCGGTCGCGAGCGCGACCGTGAACAGCGTGACGAGCGCGACCGCCGCGACCGCCGACCGGTCCAGCGGGTCGGTCCGGAAGGGACCGTCCTCGCCGGCTGCCGTCCGGCTACTCATCGGTCTCCTCCGCCGCTCCGGCCGCGGCCGACGCGGAATCGCCGTCGAGTCGGTCGTGGCGGGCGTCGATCTCGTCGAGCAGGTCGAGGTTCTTCCGGATCGACGCGCGCACCGCGTCGCTGCGGTTCACGAACTTCCCGTCGTCGCCGACGTGCTCGTCGAGGTCGGCGAGCAGCTCCGCCGGGATCTCGACGCTTATCTTGGGCATACTCGCGTCGTGGACGCCGGCCGGGCATGAACGTTATTATCCGAGGATTATCTAGAGAGTCCACGGATGCTCGGGGCGGCCGCGTGTCGGCTCGGTCCCGGCTGCTCCGAACTCGTAAACCGCTACGTTGAAGTGAGTTTACGAGTCCGTTCGGGTATGGCAACGAACACGGAGTCCGTCGACCTCGTCGGCGACGAGGCGGCGACGAACCTCGCGCGCGCCGCGCTGTTCGCGGCGCTCGTCGGGGCGTTCGCGTACGTCACGTTCCCGAACCCGGTCTCGCCCGTGGACGTGACCCTTCAAGTGTTGGGCGTCTTCCTCGCGGGGATATTCCTCGGTCCGGTGTGGGGCGGCGCGTCGCTCGTCCTCTACCTCGCCGCGGGGGCGCTCGGCGCGCCCGTCTTCGGGGGCGGGTCGGCCGGGTTCGGCCAACTCGTCGGTGACTCGGCCGGCTACCTCTGGTCGTACCCGGTCGCCGCGGCGGTCGTCGGCGCGGTCGTCCACCGCGGCGCGACGCTCCGCGACCTCGATTCCGTCGGTCTCTCGACGCTCGTCGGCGCGATGGTCCTCGGCACCGTCGTCATCTACGGGTTCGGCGTCGCCGGCCTCATGCTGGTGCTGTCGCTCGGCCCGGTCGAGGCGATCGCTGCCGGCGCCGCCGCGTTCCTCCCGGCCGAGGCCCTGAAGATCGCCGCAGCCGTCGGCGTCGTGAGGTCCGACGCGATCGCCGCGACGTGATCGAACTCGACGGCGTCACGTGCCGATACGGCCGTGGCGGCGACGGGGAGGGAGACGACGAGGACGGCGACGAGGGAGTAGACGACGCCACCGTCGCGGTCGACGACATCTCCCTCACCGTCCCCGACGGCGAGTTCCTCGTCGTCGCGGGCGCGAACGGGTCGGGGAAGACGACGCTCGTCCGGACGTTCAACGGCCTCGTCGAGCCGGACGCCGGGACCGTGGCCGTGAACGGGACCCCGGTCGACGAGGACCTCGTCGCCGCGCGCTCGGCGGTCGGCATGGTGTTCCAGGACCCGCGCGACCAGTTGGTCGCCGCCACCGTCGGCGCGGACGTCGCGTTCGGGCCGGAGAACCTCGGACTCGCGCACGACGAGAGCGACCGACGGGTCGACGAGGCGCTCGCGGCCGTGAACATGGCGGGCCGGGAGCGCGAGCGCGTCGACTCCCTCTCCGGAGGCGAGCGCGAGCGCGTCGCGATCGCGGGCGCGCTCGCGATGGAACCGGACCACCTCGTGTTGGACGAGCCGTTCACCGGTCTCGACGAGCCCGCCCGGCGGTCAGTCGTGGAGCGCCTCCGGGCGCTTCACCGCGAGGGGACGAGCGTCGTTGTCGTCACCCACGACCTCCGCGACGTCGCCGCGCTCGCCGACCGGATCGTCGGGCTGGCGGACGGGCGAGTCGCTGTCGACGCGCCGCCGGAAGAAGCGGTTTCGGCGCTGCCCGGGCTGGACGTACGGGTGCCGGAGGGAGGCGGGCTCGACGAGCCGACCGGATGACGCTGTCCTTCGTCCCCGGCGACTCGCTCGCCCACCGGCTCGACCCGCGGTCGAAGCTGCTCGTTCAGGTCGCGTTCGCCGCGGTCGCGTACGCGTACACCACGCCGCGGGGGCTCGCCCTCCTCACGCTCGTCGCGGTCGGCTGCCTTGTCGCCGCCGACGGCGGGCCGCGGGATCTGTGGAGCTACCGCGTCGCGTTTCCCGTCCTCCTCTTCGCCCCCCTCGTCGCGGGCGCGACGCTCGGCGCGCCGTGGTTTCGGGTCGAGCGCGCAGCCGTGACGGGGCTAGCGAGCTACCGCGTCCTCCTGCTGCTCGTCGTCGCGGCCGCGTACGTGCGCTCGACCCCGGTCCGCGAGTCGCGCGCGGCGGTCCAGCGGACGATTCCCGGGCGGCCGGGCGTCTTCCTCGGCGTCGGCGTCGCGCTCGTCTTCCGGTTTCTCCCCCTGCTGAAGCGAGACCTGCTGACGGCGCGGGAGGCGGTCCGCGCCCGCGGCGGCGGCGCGCTGCCGGTCAGCGAGCGGATACGGCTCGTCACCGTCGCCGGGATCGACCGGGCGTTCGGCCGCGCGGACCGGCTCGGAACCGCCCTGAACGCCCGGTGTTTCGCGTGGAACCCGACGCTCCCGCGGCTGGCGTTCGGGCGCGCGGACGCGGTCGCGCTGGGAGTCGGATTCGGCCTGTTCGCGGCCGCTCTCGCGGCCGTTCTCTGACCGCCCCGGCGACGCCCCTCCCTCGCCGAGAACATCCCGAACGTTCATTATGGTTCTGGGAGATGACGGACGCGTCACATGAAATTTGACCGATCGGAGACGCTCGACCGACTCGAATCAGTCGTCGCGGACGGCGACCCCGTGATCGGTGCCGGCGCGGGGACGGGGCTCTCGGCGAAGTTCGCCGAGCGGGGCGGCGTCGACCTGCTCATCATCTACAACTCCGGCCGTTACCGGATGAACGGGCGGGGGTCGCTGGCCGGGCTGCTCCCGTACGGCGACGCCAACGAGATCGTCGTCGAGATGGGCCACGAGGTGATCCCGGTCGTGGAGGACACGCCGGTGCTCGCGGGAGTCAACGGGACCGATCCGTTCCGGGACATGGGCGTGTTCATCGAGGACCTCAAGCGGCGGGGGTTCTCGGGCGTCCAGAACTTCCCGACCGTGGGGCTCATCGACGAGGACAGCGACTTCCGACGGAATCTGGAGGAGACCGGGATGGGGTACGACCGCGAGGTCGAGATGATCCGCGAGGCCAGCGAGCGCGGGATGCTGACGTGCCCGTACGTCTTCACCGAGGAGCAGGCCCGCGCGATGACTCGCGCCGGCGCGGACGTCGTCGTCTCGCACATGGGGCTGACCACCTCCGGCGACATCGGCGCCGAGACGGCGCTCGACCTGGAGGCGGCCGTCGATCGGGTTCAGGCCCACTGTGACGCCGCGAAGTCGGTCGACGAGGACGTGCTGGTGATCTGTCACGGCGGGCCGATCGCCTGGCCCGACGACGCCCGATACGTGCTCGAACACACCGAGGACGTCGTCGGCTTCTTCGGCGCCTCCAGCATCGAGCGGCTCCCCACAGAGACGGCCATCGAGGAGCAGGCCCGCGAGTTCAAGGAGATCGACCTCCGATGAGCGTCGTCGTCGTCGGCACCCTCGACACGAAAGGCGAGGAGATCGGATTCGCTCGCGACGTCCTCCGCGCCCAGGGCGTCGACGTCCACGTGGTCGACGTGGGAGTGATGGGCGAGCCGGAGTTCGAGCCGGACACGGGAGCCGACGCGGTCGCGGCGGCGGCCGACGCGTCCCTCGACGGCCTGCGCGACGCGGCCGACCGCGGCGAGGCCGTCGAGGTCATGGGCGAGGGCGCCGCCGCCGTGGTCTCGCGCATGTACGAGGCCGGCGAACTCGACGGCGCGTTGGGGCTCGGGGGGTCGGGCAACACCTCGATCGCGACGGCGGCGATGCGCGCGCTTCCGGTGGGCGTTCCGAAGCTGATGGTCTCGACGATGGCCTCCGGTGACACCGAGCCGTACGTCGGCGCGACGGACATCGCGATGCTGTACTCAGTCGCCGACATCGAGGGGCTCAATCAGCTCTCCCGACAGGTCATCGCCAACGCGGCGCTCGCGATGGTTGGGATGGTCACCAACGATTCCGCCGTCGAGGTCGAGGAGCGACCCACGATCGGGATCACGATGTTCGGCGTGACCACCCCGTGCGTCCAGACGGCACGCGAGTACCTCGAATCGCGAGGGTACGAGACGATCGTCTTTCACGCGACCGGGACCGGCGGTCGGGCCATGGAGAACCTCGTCGAGGAGGGCGTCATCGACGGCGTGCTCGACGTCACCACGACGGAGTGGGCCGACGAGCTCGTCGGGGGCGTGCTCTCGGCCGGACCAGACCGCCTCGACGCGGCCGGGAAGGCGGGGATCCCGCAGGTCGTCTCGACCGGAGCGCTCGACATGGTGAACTTCGGCCCGCGGGACTCCGTTCCCGAGCGGTTCGACGAGCGGCTGTTCCACGTTCACAACCCGCAGGTGACGCTGATGCGGACCACCTCCGCGGAGTGCGCCGAGCTCGGGGAGATCGTCGCCGAGAAGCTGAACGCCGCGACCGGCCCCACCGCGCTCGCGCTCCCGCTCGACGGCGTCTCGATGCTCGACGTCGCGGGCGAGCGGTTCCACGACCCGGAGGCCGACGCGGCGCTGTTCGACGCGTTACGGCGCGGCGTCTCCGACGACGTCGAGGTGATCGAGGCGGACGCCGCCGTCAACGACGACGAGTTCGCCCGGACGATCGCCGCGAAGCTCGACGAGTACATGCGCGAGGCGGGGGTGGCGCCGGAGTGACACGCGGCGAGCGGAAGCTCGCCGCTTCGAAGATGGGGAGACGGCACGCGCGGCGCGGCACAGCCGGCGCGCAGGCGTGGAGAGGCGCCGTCTCGCGAGTCCCCCGACGCCGCGTGAACGCCGAGCGACGAGGTCCGCGTTGTGGCAAGTTTTAACCGGACCGTATCCGGCTGATCGATCATGACTCCCCTGCAGGCGGCCACCCGAGAGACCTTCTGGACGATCGGTCCGGTGGGGAAGGCGGCGTTCTACTGGCTCGCCGCCGTCGCGGTCCTCGTCTTCTGCTACGGCGTCTACGCCCGGTTCGCGGCGTACGCGCGCGGGAGCGCGGACCCGCAAGACAGACTGTCGAACCTCCCCGGACGGACCGTCGCGGCGACGAAGACTGTCCTCGCGAACGAGAACCAGTTCGACGGGGACCTGTACACCGGCGTGATGCACACGTTCGTGCTGTGGGGGTTCCTCGTCCTCCTCGTCGCGACGACGATCCTCGGGATCGACATCGACCTCTACCGACCGCTCACGGGCGAGTCGTTCTGGGTCGGCGACTTCTATTTGGCCTACCAGTTCGCCGTCGACGCGTTCGGGCTGCTGTTCGTCGTCGGCGTCGGTATGGCGGGCTACCGCCGCTACAAGACCCGCGAGGGGCGGCTGTGGGGGAAACACACCTCCTTCGAAGACGACGCGTTCGTCTGGACACTCTTCTTGCTCGGCGTCGGCGGCTTCCTCGTCGAGGGCGTGAGCATGGTCGGGCAACCGCAGCGCGCGACCGAGACGGTGAGCTTCGTCGGGATGGCGCTCGCGACCGGGCTGGAAACCGCCGGGCTCACGGCCGCGGGCGCCGAGGCGATCTACGGCGTCCTCTGGTGGAGCCACTCGCTGCTCGCGTTCGCGTTCGTCGCGTGGATCCCGTACGCGAAGCCGTTCCACATGATCTCCTCGTTCGCGAACGTCGTCGCCCGCGACGAGCAGGCGGGCGCGCGGCTCCCGAACGTCCCAGCCGACCTCGATCACACCAACGCCGAGTCGCTCGACGACTTCACGTGGAAGGAGCTGCTGGACGGCGACGCCTGCACGAAGTGCGGCCGGTGTACCGACGCCTGTCCCGCCGACACGGTCGGTCGCAACCTCGACCCGCGGAACGTTATTCTCGATTTGAAGGCGTACCGCGAGTCGGTGAGCGACGATCCGGTGGCGGGGAGCGGGCGCGGGGACGGGCCGATGGCAACCGACGGCGGCGTCGCGAGCGCAGACGGGGGCACGGTCCCCATTGTCGCCGACGAGGGCGGCGTCATCGATGCCGAGTCGATGGAGTCGTGCATGTCCTGTATGGCGTGCATGGACGCCTGCCCGGTCGACATCGAACATCTCACCTCCTTCACGAAGATGAACCGCCAGCTCGTCGACGAGGGGGCGGTCGACTCGAACCTCCAGGACGTGTTCCAGGACGTGATGCAGAAGGGGAACTCCTTCGGCGAGTCGCAGTCCGCGCGCGGCGACTGGGCGGACGACCTCGACGACGCCGTCGAGGTGCCGGACGCCCGCGAGACGGAGGTGGAGTACCTCTGGTACGTCGGCGACTACCCGAGCTTCGACGACCGGAACAAGAAGGTCGCGCGGGCGCTCGCGAGGCTCTTCGACGAGGCCGACGTGTCGTTCGGTATCCTCTTCGACGACGAGAAGACCGACGGCAACGACATCCGCCGGATCGGCGAGGAGTTCCTCTACCTCGAGCTCGCCGGCCACCACGTCGAGACGTTCGCCGACTGCGAGTTCGAGAACATCGTCTGTACGGATCCGCACTCGTACAACACCATCAAAAACGAGTACCCCGAGGTCGACTTCGCCGAGTTCGCGGACGACCCGATGATGCCGTTCGAGCGCGAGGAGCCGTGGAACGCTGACGGCGCGGTCGACGTGTTCCACTGGACGCAGGTGGTCGAGGAGCTGGTGAGCGAGGGCCGGCTCGACCTCTCCGGCGACGAGCTCGACTACACCGTCACCTACCACGACCCGTGTCACCTCGGGCGGTACAACGACGAGTACGAGGCGCCCCGCGAGCTCATCCGCGCGACCGGCGCCGACCTCTACGAGATGCCGCGCTCGCGCGACGACTCGTTCTGCTGTGGCGGGGGCGGCGGCGGCCTCTGGACCGAACACGACGAGGAGGTGAAGCCGAGCGAAGAGCGCCTCCGCGAGGCGGTCGAGGACACCGACGCGGGCGCCGCGATCGAGAAGTTCGTCGTCGCCTGCCCGATGTGTACGACGATGTTCGAGGACGGGCGGAAGACCGGGGACTTCGAGGACGACGTGGAGATCGTCGACGTCGCGGAACTGCTGATAGAGGCGGTGGAGGCCGGGTCGTAGCCGTCGGGTGCTCTTTTTCCGCGGTCGTCGACGCTACGCGCGCCGCGACTGCGCGTCCGTCGCGTCGTCGGTGCGGCGCAACAGCGCGCGACCGGGGGCGCGGTCGCGGACCGGCGCGTCACCGAGGTAGTCGACGAGCGCGTCCCGGAGCAGCGCGATGTCCTCGTCGTCGAGCGCCGCGCCCCGCTCTATCGACTCGATCGGACGGCGGTACGCAACGTCCTCGTCGGTCGCGCGCTGCGCGGCGTCGAGCAGCGCGGCGTGAGCCACCCACGCCTCCTCCCGGGAGGTGGTCGGCGCCGGCGGCCCGTCGGTGGTGGGAGGGGTCATTCGTCCGGGTTCTCCCGGTACGGGGACTTAAAACCACGTCTCGGTTCGGGGTCGCGCGAGCCCGCGGAGTCGCCGTCGCCCTGACCGCGGTTCGGTCGTACCCACGCGTCTATATAGAGTATATATCGAAACATAGCCGTACCGGGCAGTACGCGCTCCCCTGTACTCATCATAGCATACTACTTAACCGAAACTCGCCCATCCACGGGTGATGGCTTCCAGCCACGACGCGGACACAGCGGGAATCACGCGGCGGAAATCGCTCGCGGCGATCGCGGGTGCCGGGGCGCTCGGGCTCGCGGGCTGTACGCAGAGTACGGGCGACGGCGGCGGTTCCGACGGGGGCGACGGCGAGCTCTCGGGCACGATCAACATCGCGGGTTCGAGCACAGTGTTCCCGCTGATGAGCGCGGTCATGGAGGACTTCGCCGAGATGCACCCCGAGATCGACCCCAGCGTGAGCTCGACCGGCTCCGGTGGTGGCTTCTCGAACTACTTCTGTGTCGGCGAGACGGACTTCAACAACGCGAGCCGGCCGATCCAGCCGGCCGAAGAGGACCTGTGCGGGGAGAACGGCGTCGAGTACATCGAGCTGGTCGCCGCGACCGACGCGGTCACGGTCGTCGTCAACCCCGAGGCTGACTGGATCGACCACCTCACCATCGACGAGCTCGCGCAGATCTGGCGGTCCGACGCGGCGCAGACCTGGGACGAGGTCCGCGACGAGTTCCCGAACGAGGAGATCCGCCGGTTCGGTCCGGCCGACACCTCCGGGACGTACGACTACTTCATCGAGAACGTCACGGGCGACGCGGGCCACACGGACGACTACTCGGCGACCGAGAAGGACAACGCGATCGCCGAGGGCGTCTCCGGCAGCGAGTTCGCGGTCGGCTACTTCGGCTTCGCGTACTACTTCCAGAACCCCGACCAGCTGAAGGCGCTCGGGATCGACGACGGGGACGGTCCGGTCGAGCCGAGCCTCGAAACCGCCGCCAGCGGCGAGTACAGCCCGCTCTCGCGGTCGCTGTACACGTACCCCTCGATCGAGTCGCTCGGCGAGGAGCACATCGCGGAGTTCGCCCGCTACTTCGTCGAACAGACCACCAACGAGGACCTCGTCGCCGGCGACGTCGGGTACGTGCCCGCCACCGAGGAGACCCAAGAGGCGCAGCTGGAGAAGCTCGAAGACGCGATCGAGCAGGCACAGGGGTAACCGGTCGAAATGAACCGGTGTATTGATTTACGACAGCGTTCGATACCCCACCGTTCGTGACTGACAGCACAGAGAGTCCCGATCTGACTCGGCAGGGCGGGCTCACACGACTGAAAGAGGGAACTTACGGCGGGCTGTTCGCGGCCTGCGCGGCGGTCACCTTGCTCACGACGGTCGCGATCTTCGTGACGCTGCTGTCCGACGCGGTGGTGTTCTTCCAAGAGATCGCCGTCACGGAGTTCCTCACGGGGACGAACTGGAGCCCGAACCCGGCCGGCGGCGGACAGGCGTTCGGTATCATTCCCCTGCTCATCGGGACGGTCGTCGTGACGGTCACGGCGGCGTTCGTCGCGCTGCCGACCGGGACGCTCACCGCCATCTACCTCAGCGAATACGCCTCGCCGAACGCGCGATCGATACTGAAGCCGCTCCTCGAGATCCTCGCCGGGATCCCGACGGTGGTGTACGGCTACTTCGCGTTGGTGTACGTCACGCCCGTCCTGGAGGCGACGCTGCTTCCGGGAATCAGCACCTTCAACGCGCTGTCGGCGTCGATCATGGTCGGCATCATGACGATCCCGATGGTGTCGTCGATCTCCGAGGACGCCATGAGCGCCGTGCCCGACGAACTCCGTCAGGCCGGGTACGGGCTCGGCGCGACCAAGTTCGAGGTGTCGACCGGGATCGTCGTCCCGGCGTCGATCTCCGGGATCGCCTCCTCGTACATCCTCGCGGTCTCCCGGGCCATCGGCGAGACGATGATCGTCGTCGTCGCGATGGGCGCGCAGGCCCGGATGCCGACGGTCAAGGAGGCCGCGTTCGGAGTCCCGTACATCAACCCCGCCGACGTGCTCTTGGACTCCGGGATGACGATCACCGTCGCGATGGTCCAGATCGCCGGCGGCGACCTCACCGGCGGAACGGTCCCGTACGACGCGATGTTCGCGCTCGGCCTCGCGCTGTTCGTGGTGACTCTCGTAATGAACGTGCTCAGTGACTTTATCGCGGAACGCTACCGGGAGGAGTACTGATGGCGACGGACAGCGCCACCCCGACCGAAAGCGAGGACGCGACCGCGTTCGGCACGGTCAGTCGGACGCGCGGGACGATCTTCGAGTACCTCTCCCTGTCCGCCAGCGTCGCCGGGCTGGTCGCGCTCGGCGTCCTCCTGGTGTACGTCGCGATCGACGCCTTCGACCTGGCGAACGCCAGCCCCGAGTGGCTGTTGACCTACTTCGTGACGCTCGTGCTGCCGTTCCTCGCCTTCTGCCTGTACAGCGCGGGCGACCCGGCCGTGACCCGGCGCGTCCTCGGCGTCCTCGGCGGCGGGCTCGTCGCCGTCGCCGTCGGCTTCACCGCGATCGAGGCGTTCGTCGTGGAGATCCCGCGGCTCAGCTGGCAGCTCACGTACCTCTTCGTCGTCGTCGGGCCCGCCGCGGCGTACCTCGCGTACGTCGGGAGCAAGGGGCGCGTCGGCGCGGTCGGCTTCGGGCTGCTCGGCCGGCTGATCGGCGGCGTGGCGGTCGGCCTCGCGGTCGGCACCCTCTTTTTGGTGTTCGACGAACTGGTCTGGTTCCTCGCGTACACGCTCGGCGTCCTCCCGGCCGCTGGCCTGTACGCGTACGGGCGCCTGCGCGACGCGGACCGGGCGGTCACCGCCGCCGTTCCGGTCGGTCTCGTCGGGACCGTCGTCGCGGCGGTCCTCCGAGAGGTGGTCGCGACGTACCCGTCGGACACCGTCATCTACCTCTGGACGATCGCGGTCCCGCTCGCCGTCGTCGGGGCCCTCCTCGTCGGCGCCCGCGGGAGCCGGACCGCCGCCGTCGCGGCCGGCGGCGTGCCGCTCGCGCTCGCGACCGCCGGCGGCTTCTTCGGCGGGAGCGTCGGACTGCCCGGTCCCACGACGCTGATCGTGATCGCGCTGACCGGCGTGCCGACGACCGTGTACGTCCACCGCGTCGTCGCGGACCGGGAGGGGACGATCGGCCTCGGACTACCGTTCCTGCTCGGTGTCGGCGTGATCGCCGGCGCGCTGCTCGTCGAGGCGTGGGGCGTGCCGGCGCCGGACCCGTGGCTCGACCCCAACTACGTCACGGAGGCGCCCTCGCGGACGCCTGAGGAGGCGGGACTGTACCCGGCCATCGTCGGCTCCGTGATCATCATCGCGCTGGTGGCGGTGCTGTCGTTCGTCCTCGGCGTCGGGACATCAGTCTTCTTGGAGGAGTACACCTCGGAAACCGGGGTCGTCGGGAAGCTGACGCGGCTGCTCCAGATCAACATCGCGAACCTGGCCGCCATCCCGTCGGTGGTGTACGGGCTGCTCGGGCTGGGGCTGTTCGCGAACCTGCTCGGGCTCGGCTTCGGGACGGCGGTGACGGCCGCGCTGACGCTGTCGCTCCTCATCCTCCCGATCACGATCATCTCCGCACAGGAGGCGATCCGGTCCGTGCCGGACGACCTCCGGCGCGGGTCGGACGCGATGGGGGCGACGCGCTGGCAGACGACGAAGAACGTCGTGCTGCCCGAGGCGTTCCCCGGTATCCTCACCGGGACGATCCTCGCGCTCGGCCGTGCGATCGGCGAGACCGCCCCGCTCATCATGATCGGAGCGGCGACGACGGTGTTCAGCGCGCCGAGCAGCCTCTTCAGTCGGCTCAGCGCGATGCCGATGCAGATCTACGCGTGGTCGAACTTCCCGCAGGCCGACTTCCGGTACGGCGTCGTCGCCGCGGGCGTCATCACGCTGCTCATCGTGCTCATCGGAATGAACGGGACGGCGATACTGCTGCGGAACCGCGCGGAAGGGGGGACCTGACATGAGTAACACGACATCAGACGACTCGCTCATCACGACGGAGGTACAGGCGGATTCGAACGACGACCGGGCGCCGCTCGGCGAGACCGGCACCGCGGTGGCGGCCCGGAACCTCGACGTCTACTACGGCGACGAGCAAGCCATCGACGACGTGACGATGGAGATCCCCGAGAAGCGCGTCACCGCGCTCATCGGTCCCTCGGGCTGCGGGAAGTCGACGTTCCTCCGGTGTATTAACCGGATGAACGACATGATCGAGATCTGCCGCGTCGAGGGCGACGTGGAGTTCGGCGGCAAGAACGTCTACGAGGACGACGTCGACCCGGTCGCCTTACGCCGGAAGATCGGGATGGTGTTCCAGAAGCCGAACCCGTTCCCGAAGTCGATCCGCGACAACGTCGCCTACGGCCTGAAGATCCAGGGGTACGAGGGCGACGTCGACGAGCGCGTCGAGGAGTCGCTGAAGGCCGCCGCGCTGTGGGACGAGGTGAAAGACCAGCTCGACTCCTCGGGGCTCGAACTCTCCGGCGGCCAGCAACAGCGGCTCTGTATCGCCCGCGCCATCGCGCCCGACCCGGAGGTCGTCCTGATGGACGAGCCCACCTCGGCGCTCGACCCCGTCGCGGCCTCGAAGATCGAGGACCTCATCGACGACCTCGCGGAGGAGTACACCGTCATCATCGTCACGCACAACATGCAGCAGGCGGCCCGCATCTCCGACCGGACCGCGGTGTTCCTCACCGGCGGCGAGCTCGTCGAGTACGACGACACCGCCAAGATCTTCGAGGACCCCGAAGAACAGCGCGTCGAGGACTACATCACGGGGAAGTTCGGATAGATGCCCCGCGAGAACTATCAGGAGCGGCTCGACGAGCTCCGCGAGGACGTGGTCGCGATGGGCGAGACCGTCTGCGACCGGCTCGACGACGCGATCGAGGCCGCGGTGACCGGCGACGACGAGCTCGCACAGTCGGTGATCGAGACCGACCACGAGGTCAACGAGACGTACCTCGCCCTCGAGGACGAGTGTACCGAGCTGTTGGCGCTCCAGCAGCCGGTGGCCGGCGACCTCCGGCTCGTCACCGCCTCCTTCAAGATCATCACCGACCTCGAACGCGTCGCGGACCTCGCGACGAACGTCGCGGCGTACGGCGGTCCCGAGGGCGGCGTCCACGACGCCGTCGACGTGCGCGACCTCGGGGACGGCGCCCGGGAGATGGTCGTCGACGCCGTCGATGCCTACGCGGCGCGCGACCCGGACGCCTGCCGCGAGATCGCCGCCAGCGACGACGCGTTCGACGAGCGCTGTCGCGAGGCGAGCGAGGCGGTCGTCCGCGAGCTCTTAAAGGCCGACCGCGCCCGCGACGCGGCGCGCGACGGCCCGGCGCCGACGGACGGCGAGGCGCTCGAAGCCTCCCTCGACGAGGTGTCGCAGGCGCTGCTCGCGGTGCGCGACCTCGAACGGGTCGCCGACCACGCGGTCAACATCGCGGCGCGGACGCTGTACATGGTCGAGAACGACGACGAGCTGATCTACTGAGCGCGGCTCGCGGCTCGGCCTGCCGCGGGCGGACCGGCTTCCGTCTCGGCCTGCCGCGGGCGACCGGCTTCCGTCTCGGCCTGCCGCGGGCGACCGGCTTCCGTCTCGGCCTGCCGCGGGCGGACCGGCTTCCGTCTCGGCGTCTCCGGAACTCCTAATCGACTCCGGGCCTACTGACCGAACGTGACCGTACTGCAGGAGCTCATCGGAGACCAGTCGCTCGCCGTTTGGATCGCCTTGGGCGCGATCGGGTTCCTGCTGACCTGGAAGGGCGCGAACGTCATCGAGTCGACGACCTCGAAGATCAGCGACCACTTCGGGGTCTCGCAGGCGATTCAGGGCGGACTCATCGTCGCGGCCGCGACGTCGTTCCCCGAACTCGCGATTATCCTCATCTCGGTGCTCGTACTCGGCGACTTCGGCGTCGGCGCGGGGGCGCTCATCGGGACGGCGGTGTTCAACATACTCGTCATCCCGGCGGCCGTCTCCATCACGAGCGGCGACACGACGACGACGCAGGGGATCGTCTACCGCGACGCCATCTTCTACATGGTCGCCGTCCTCGCCCTCTTCGGCGTGATCGCCTTGGGCGTCCTCGGGACCGACGGGCGGGAGATCGCGCGGATCACCCCGCAGATGGGCGTCGGCCTGGTGGTGTTGTACGGCGTGTACGTCATACTCCTCGCCGGCGGGAAAAGCGGCGCTTCGGACCTCAAGCGGGCCGAATCGACGAACATCCCCAAACAGGCCGGACTGTTCGCGGTCGGGCTGGTCGTCGTGCTCGTCGGCGTCGAGTCGATGGTCACCATGACGGTGCAGCTCTCGGACGCGCTCGACGCGCCGTCGTTCCTCATCTCCGTGACGGTGTTGTCGGCGCTGAGCTCCTTCCCCGACCTGCTCGTCGGCGTGAAGATGGGCAAGGCCGGCGACAAGCGCGCCGCGGTCGCCAACGTCTTCGGAACGAACACGTTCAACCTCGTCGCGGCGCTGCCGGTCGGCGTCATCCTCGCCGGCGGCGTCTCGATCGGCTTCCTCACCTCCGTGCCGCTCCTGTTGTTCCTGTTTTACACAACCCTCGTCGTGGTGGTGATGGCCGCGACGGACTTCGAGATCACCACCGAGGAGGGGTACGTCTTCCTCGCGATGTACGTCGCCTTCCTCGGCTGGATGACGGCCGAGGCGTTCGGGATCACCACGTTCCTGACCGAGTCGACGCTCCGGACGATCGTCGGGTGACGACTACCACAGCGGTCGATCGGTTCGGGACATCAGACAGCGCTCGAGTACGCACTTATAAATGGTTGAACCTCGGGCAACGGCGGCTACCTCCGAACGCTCGGGTTCTCTATTATAAGTGATTGACCGCAGATCGACCGTGGAGACCTCCAAAGCCCAGCCGCTCGTTTATAAATGGTTGCTTACGGATCGACGGCGAACACCGCCAAAGTTCCAGCCGTATACTTATAAATCGACACTGGCAGATCGACGACGAACACCTCCAAAGCCCCAGCCGCGAGGACTCGCGCGGCTTGCTGCGCGCCTCGCTCAGTCGCTCGCGTTGCTCACTCCTTCGCTGCGGTGCTTGCTACGCCGTGCTTCGCCCTCGCGGCAGCGTGGCGCGACGCGCCACGGGCAACCGGCGGCTTCGCCGCCGGTGACTGCCCCTTTGAGTTCCACCCCGCACAGCACCGCACCTCACGCCTCCCCAGCCTCGTCAGTCGCCTCCGCTTCGCTCCGGCGACTGACTCCCTCGCACGCGCTGTCTCGCGGCCGCCTTCAGCGGCCGCTCGCAGGCGCGCGCCACCGCATTCCTTTATAAAGACTGAGTTTCCGCTGCCCGAACCTGGACCTCGATCCCGTCGGCGTCGGTGACGGCGAACCCGTCCGCTCGCTCCGCGACAGCGAACTCGACCTCGTTCTCGCCCGCGACCGCGTTGAGTCGCGACCGGGCCGCCTCCAGCGCGGCCGCGTCGGGAACGACGACCTCGAACCACGCGACCCCCCGCCCCGCGGCGGGGGTCGTCCGCCCCCGCCACGTGTTCGCGCCGAGGTGGTGGTGGTAGCCGCCGGCCGCGACGAACCGCACGTCCGGGCCGCTCATCCCGACCTCGAAGCCGAGCCCCTCGACGTACACCGTCTCGAACGCCGACAGCGAGGTCACTTCGAGGTGTATGTGCCCCACGTCGGTGCCGGCGGGGGCGCGGTCGACGACTGCGGCGGAGTCAACGCCGCCTTCCTCGCCCTCGCCGGCCGCCGCCGCGGCGACCCCCTCGACGTCGAGCGGGTCGGTCGCCATTCGCACCGTGCCGTCGTCGTCGACGGGCCACTCCTCGCGGGGTCGGTCGCGGTATATCTCCACGCCGTTCCCCTCGGGGTCGTCGAGGTACAGCGCCTCGCTGACGAGGTGGTCGGAGGCGCCGTCGAGCCGCCACCGCTCCCGGACGCGTCCCAACGCCTCGCCAAGAGCGGCCCGGGAAGGGACCCGGAACGCGGTGTGGAAGAGTCCGGCGTCGGTCCGGCTCCGGGCGGGGCCGTCGGCGTTGCGCTCCAACACGAGCAGGGGCGTCCCGTCGACCCCGAGCGTCGCGCGCTCGGGGTCGCGGTCGAGGACCGCGAGCCCGACCACGTCCCGGTAGAACGCGGTCGTCTCGTCGAGGTCTGCGACCCGGAGCGCGGCGCGTCTGATGCGCGTTCCGGGCGGAAGGCGGTCGTCGCGGTCGCTCGCGGCGGCGTCGCCGTCGCCGTCGTCGGTGGCGGTCATCGGGCGGACTACGGTCGCTCGCGCGTTCAACGCGTCGGTCGCGGAAGCCGAACTGAGCGACCGCCCCGGCCGACCGCCCGAACCTTCCCCATCTTCCGTTAGAATCAAACCCGCACGCGACACAGAAGGGTGTATGAGCGCCGAACAGCAGGAGCGGGCCGTCCGGTGTCTGGTCGCGAAGGTCGGGCTCGACGGCCACGACCGGGGGGCACACGTGATCGCGCGGGCGTTCCGCGACGCCGGCTTCGAGGTCGTCTACTCCGGGCTCCACCGCGCGCCCGAGGACATCGTCCAGGCGGCCGTGCAAGAGGACGTCGACGTGCTCGGCATCTCGATCCTCTCGGGCGCGCACAACACGCTCGTCCCGAAGGTGATCGAGGGGCTGAAGGAGTACGACGCGTTCGACGACACCCTCGTCCTCGTCGGCGGGATCATCCCGGACGAGGACGAGGACGAGCTGAAGGAGCTAGGCGTCGCCGAGGTGTTCGGCCCCGGGACGCCGATGGAGGAGACGATCGAGTTCATCCGGAACAACGTCCCGGAGCGCGCGTAGATGGACGGGCCGGACGCACCCGCGTTCGCGGACGCGCCGTCGCTCACCGACGACGACGCCGCGCTCGTCGAGGACCTCCTCTCCGGGAGCCACCGCGCGCTCGCCCGCGTCATCACCAAGATCGAGAACCGGACGCCGGGGTACCGCGCGATCGTCTCCGCGCTCCACGAGCACACCGGCGGCGCGGACGTGATCGGGATCACGGGCTCGCCCGGCGCCGGGAAGTCGACGCTCGTCGACAAGCTCGCCGCCGCCTACCGCGACCGCGGCGACACCGTCGGCGTGATCGCGGTCGACCCCTCCTCGCCGTACACCGGCGGCGCCGTCCTCGGCGACCGGATCCGGATGGGGTCGAACGTGGGCGACATGGACGTGTTCTTCCGGTCGATGAGCGCGCGCGGCCAGCTGGGCGGCCTCTCGACGGCGACCGCGGACGCGGTGAAGGCGCTCGACGCCTTCGGGAAGGACGTCGTGGTCTTAGAGACCGTCGGCGCCGGACAGAACGAGGTCGACGTGGTCCGTACCGCGGACACGGTCGCGGTCCTCGTCCAGCCCGGCTCCGGCGACGACGTGCAGACGCTGAAGGCCGGAATATTAGAGATTGGCGACGTCTTCGTCGTCAACAAGGCGGACATGGACGGCGCACAGCGCACCGTCGCGGAGCTAGAGGAGATGGTCCACCGCCGCGAGGGCGGGACGACCGGTCGCGGCGCCGGCCACCACGGCGCGGCCTCGATGGCCTCGACCGGCGCGGGCGGCTCCGCGGCGGGGCACGGCGACGGCCACCACGATGGCGGCAACCACGGCGACGGCCACCACGATGGCGGCAACCACGGCGGCGATCACGCGGGCGGTTCCGGACACGGCGATGCCGACGCGCACGCGGGCGATGCCGACGCGCACGGAGCGGACGCCGACGACTCGTGGACGCCGGACGTGTTAGAGACCGTCGCGAACAGCGGCGAGGGGGTCGAGGCGCTGATCGAGGCGTTCGACGCGCATGCGGCGTACCTCCGGGAGTCCGGCGAGATCGAGACGACCGAGCGGCGCCGGTACGCCGCGGAGATCCGCACGCTCGTGCGCGCGGACGTGGGTTCGCTCGCAACCGCCGAGATCGAGCGGCACGGCGGGATCGATCGCCTCGCGGAGCGGGTCCGGGACCGAGAGACGGACCCGTACGCGGTCGCGGAGGCGATCGTCGGCCCGATAGCCGACTGCGTCGACGAGGAGCGCGCCGCCGACGACGAGCGCGACGACTGACGCCCGGGCCTGTTCGCGGTCGCGCGGACCGCGGCCGCGACCGCGTCCCACGGGTATAAGTCGCCAGCGAACCAACAGGTTTCCATGAAGCTCAGGAACCTCCTCGGCGGTGCCGTCCTCGGCACCGGCGCGCTCGCCGCGATCAACACCGGCCTCCGGTACGAGGGCGAGTTGGAGTCCCCGCTCGACGGCGACGACCGCACCTTCCGCTGGCGCGGGATGGACGTCGCCTACACCGAGGCGGGCGACCCGGACGACCCCGACCTCCTCCTGCTCCACGGGATCAACGCCGCCGGCTCCTCCGGGGAGTGGCGCGCGGTGTTCGACGACCTAGCTGCCGACTACCACGTCGTCGCGCCCGACTTCCCGGGGTACGGCCGCTCGGACCGGCCGCCGCTCCGCTACTCCGCCGCGCTGTACGAGGACTTCGTCCACGACTTCCTCGCCGAGTTCGACGAGCCGGCCGTCGTCGCCTCCTCGCTGTCGGCCGCGTACGCGCTCGCGGCGACCGACGGCGGCGAGGAGGGCGGCGTCGAACTGAGCGGGTTCGTCGCGGTCTGCCCGACGGCGACCGCGGGCCCGAGTCCGGCGAAGGGGTGGCTGCGGGAGCTGTTCCGCGCGCCGCTCGTCGGGCAGGCGCTGTTCAACGTCATCACTGCGAAGCCGTCGATCCGGTACTTTAACGCCGACCACGGCTACGACGACCCCGCGAACCAGAGCGCGGAGTGGACCGACTACGAGTGGCGCACGACCCACGTCGAGAACGCGCGCTTCGCGCCCGCCTCGTTCGTCTCGGGGACGCTCAACAGCGATATCGACCTCGCCGCCGCGCTCGGCGACCTCGACGTGCCCCGACGATCGTCTGGGGCCGCGAGGCGACCGTGAGCCCGCTCACGGACGGCCGCGAGCTCGCGGACGCAGCGGACGCGCGCCTCGTCGTCTTCGACCGCGCGCGGCTGCTCCCCCACGTCGAACACCCCGAGCGGTTCGTCGAGACGGTCGAGGAGGCGCTCGTCGCGGCCGCGGCGGCGTAGCTCGGCTGGCCCGTCGCCCGACGCTCTTCGATCGCCGTCGCCCCCGGTTCTCAGCGCTGAGCATCGGGCGAACACGAATAAGTACGCCGTCCGCCGAAGACGCGTATGACGAACGAGACGTTTCGCGTGCTGTGCGTCGACGACGAGCCCGGACTCGCGCGGCTCGTCGCGACCCACCTCGAACGCGACGCCGACCTCGACTGCGAGACCGCGGTCGAGACCCGCCCCGACGACGCGCTCCGCCGGATCGAGCGCGAGTCGTTCGACTGCGTCGTCAGCGACTACGACATGCCCCGCCTGACCGGCGTGGAACTGCTCTCGGCCGCCCGCGAGGTCGACCCGGACCTCCCGTTCCTCCTGTTTTCCGCGACCGGCCCGGCCGACATCGCGGCCGAGATGGTCCGCGCCGGCGTCAGCGACTACGTCTCGAAACGGGGCGGCGCGGACGGCTACACGGCGCTGTTGCGGCGCGTCAAGCGGACCGCAGCCGGCGAGAACGGGGGTTTTGCGGCTCGGGACGCCGACGACCTGACCGAGGCGGACGTGGCGCTCGACGGGGTCTGTACCGTGGCGCCCGACGGGACCTTCGAGTTCGTCGGCGAGGAGTACGGCGCGTTGTACGGCTACGCCCCCGAGGAGTTAGAGGGAGAGCCGTGGCAGCGGCTCCATCCCGAGACCGAGGTCGAACACATCGAGACGAACGTCATCCCGGCCGTGACCGACGGTGAGCGGTGGACGGGGGCGAGCACGGGGCTCCGGGCGGACGGCAGCCGGTTCGCCGAGTCGAAGATGGTGAGCGCGACGGCGGACGACCGGCTGGTCATCTCGGTGTCGCCGCTCGACGCGGTACGGCCGGTCGCCGACGACTGAACGGCCGCGAACCGCAGGATTCCGCCCGCCTCACCCGTCGCGGCGCACGTACAGCGTCTTCTCGCAGGCCGCGTGGACTTCCCCCTCGTCGTCGACCAGTGAGACGAGGTACTCGCGGTCGGTCGACTCGCCCGGCACAAGCGTCTCGCGGATCGCCTCGGTCTCGGCAGTTGGCACCTCGAACTCGGCGTACAGCGTGTCGCGGCCGGGTTCGATGAACTCCAGCGCGGCCGACTTGTCCCACACCGTGAACGCGTCGCCGAGGACCCGCCGCAGCATCATCATGTATACCGGGTCGATCGCGGCGTAGATGCTGCCGCCGAAGATCGTCCCGACCGCGTTGCGGGTGCGCCAGTTCAGCGGCAGTCGAATTCGAATGTAGCGCCAGTCGGCCGCGATGTGGTCGACGCGCGCGCCCGTGCCCCGGTACGCGGGGAGGAGGTTGAACCCGAGTCGCCAGAGCCGCGTCCGGCGGCTCTCCGCGGGCGGGTCCTCGCGCAGCGGCCGCGGGTCGGGGTCGCGGTCGACCCCGGTCGGGGAATCGCTCACGGCGATCCGGGACGCCCCGGTGACAAACCGGTGTCGGAACCGGTGACAACCGGCCGGGGGTTGTCGACGTCGGACACGTACTCCCACAACCCACGATGGCGCGTGCCTCCGAGCGCCCGCAGGGCGCGAGGAGCACGCGCGAGGGAGTCGGTCGCCCGGAGCGGAGCGACGGGCGACCGACGAGGTTGGGGAGGCGTGAGGTGCGGTTGCGGTGCGGGGCGGGACTCAAAGGGGCAGCCGGGAGGGCGAAGCACGGCGACGTAAGCACCGCAGCGAAGGAGCGATAGCGACTGAGCGAGGAGCGCAGCGAGCCGCGCGAGTCCTCCCGGCTGGGGCTTTGGCGGTGTTCGCCGTCGATCTGCCAGCAATCATTTATAAGTGAGTGGTTGGGGCTTTGGCGGTGTTCGCCGTCGATTCGCCAGCAATCATTTATAATCGAGCGGCTGGGGCTTCGGAGGTGTTCGCCGCCGATCTGTTGTCAACCATTTATAAGCGAGCGAGTGGCGCTTCGGAAGCGCTCGCGTCGACGAAGCCGCCAATTAGATCGTCTCGGCCCGAAACGGGTATCCCCGCGCGACCGCAACCGGACACCGATGGAGTGCGACAAGTGCGGGAGCGACGCGATCCACCACGCCGCCTACTCCGGGGCGCACCTCTGCGGCCACCACCTCCGGCAGTCGGTCGAGAAGCGCGTGAAGCGTCGGGTCCGCGAGGACGGCCTCCTCGACCCGGACGCGACGCCCGACGACCCGGATCGCTGGGTGATCGGGCTCTCCGGCGGGAAAGACAGCGTCGCCCTGACGCGGATCTTAGACGACGTGTTCGGGAAGGACCCCCGCGTCGAGATGCTCGCTCTCACGATCCACGAGGGGATCGAGGGGTACCGCGACGCGAGCGTCGACGCCTGCGTCGAGCTCGCCGACGAGCTCTCGCTGCGCCACGAGCTCGTCTCCTACGAGGAGGAGTTCGACGTGCGGATGGACGACGTCGTCGAGGACGACCCCGAGGACATGGCCGCCTGCGCGTACTGCGGCGTGTTCCGCCGCGACCTCCTCGAGAACTACGCCGCCGAGTTCGACGCCGACAAGCTGCTCACCGGCCACAACCTCGACGACGAGGCGCAGACCGCGATGATGAACTTCCTCGAAGGCGACGTGCGGCAGGTCGCGAAACACTTCGACGCCTCGCTCGGCCCGTTCGACGAGCGCGAAGCCACCGACGCGTTCGTCCCGCGCGCCAAGCCGCTCCGCGACGTGCCCGAAAAGGAGATCGCCCTGTACTGTCACGTCCGCGACCTCCCCACGCACATGGCCGAGTGCCCCCACGCCGAGGAGGCGTACCGCGGCGAGATCCAGTCGACGATCCACGAGCTGGAGGAGAACCACCCCGGCGCGCGCCACTCGATCATGGCCGGCTACGAGGAGCTCTCCGCGCTCGCGGCCGAGGCGTACCGCGGGAGCGACGAGGACGACGAAGGCGACGAGGGGGACGCCGGCGGCGAGGGCGACGACTCCGGCCTCCGCGAGTGCGAGCGCTGCGGCTCGCAGACGAGCCGCGACGTCTGTCGGAAGTGCCGGCTGCTGGAGTCGATCGAGGCGGCGACGTGACCGGGGCGCGTTCACGCGCCGCCGTCACCGCGACCGGAGCGTCGTTCACGCGTCGTCGTCGACGCGACCGATGAGGTCGAGCTGGTGGGTGAGGTAGACGAGCGTCCCGGAATCGACCTGTCCGCGGCGAATCTCGAGCCACGCGTCGAGGTCGTCGGCCGAGACGGACCCCGTCTCACCCCCGTCGGCGATCACCTCGCCGACCGCGGCCTCGACGGTGTCGAGGATGTGTCGGAGGAAGAACGCCTCGTCGCCCGGATAGCCCGCCTCGCCGTCGGCGGGACGCGCGATCCAGTCGGAGCCGGCGGCCCCGAGGAGCGTCGAGCCGTCCGCCTCGCGCAGGCGCGCAAGCGCGGCGCCGCCGGCGCGGCTGTTCCCGCCCGGCTTCTCGTCCATGTGACGGTGGTACAGCCGCTCCACCTCCCGATCGTCGGGACGTGCCGGGCGGAACCGGGTCGCCCCGTCGAAGGTGATCGGGAAGTAGTAGGTCCCGCCGGGCGCAAGCGCGTCGAGCAGCGGATCGAGCCGGTCGAGCCCGAGCACGTCCAGTAGCGCCATCCCGATCAGCGCGTCGGACTCGCCCGCGTGGGCCGCGGCGTACGCGGGCGCGTCGGCGGCGACGGGCTCGACCCTGACCGTGCGCGCGTCGGTCTCGACGACGAGCGCGTCGTCGTCGCCGCCATCGTCGATGGACGTCGGTGCGTCTCGTTCCGCCGCCCACTCCCGGAGGAAGGGACCTAGCCCGGCGAGCGCGTCCGGGTCGCGGTCGACCGCGACGTACCGCGTCTCGCCCGGCGGGAGCACCTCCCAGTCGATCAGCCGGGCGACCATCGTCCCGACGCCGGCGCCGACCTCCAAGACGCGGAGCGGCCCCTCGGTCGCGACGGCCCGCTCCGCGAGCCGCTCGCGGAGGATCCCGAGGAGCCGCCGGTCGAGCGCCCGGTCGTCGACGCTCTGCTTCGCCCGGAGGTAGCGCCGGAAGGCGGCGGTGTCGGCGGCGAGGGCGTCGTCGCCGGCCTCCGGAGGGCCGTCACCGTCTCCCGTCATGTCGTCACCTCCGGCTCGGCCGCGTCGACGGCGTCGGGCGCGTCGGCGACCCCGGCGAGGAGCCGGCGGACGCGGGCCGTCGTCTCCTCCCAGTCCGGGTGGCGCTCGTACCGACGCCTCGCGGCGCGGCCCATCTCGGCGAGCCGGTCGGGGTCGGCCGCGAATCCGTCGAGCGCGCGGGCGACGGCGGCCGGGTCGTCCGGGTCGACGAGGACGCCCGTCTCGCCGTCGGCGACCGTCTCGCTCGCGCCGCCCGCACTGGAGGCGATCGCCGGCAGGCCGAAGCTCATCCCCTCTAAGTAGACGATCCCGAACCCCTCGTACCGGGAGGGGACGGCGAGGACGTGGCTCCCGCGGAGCGCGTCGGCCAGCTCGGCGTCCGACAGCCGGCCGGCGAAGCGCACCCGATCGCCGAGCCCCCGCTCCCGGACCAGCCGCCGCACGTCGGCGACGTGGGACTCGTCGACCGCCCGACCGACGACCGTGAGGTCGACGGCGGCGTCGGCGCGGGCGACCCCCTCGACGAGCGTGTCGAGCCCCTTCCGCGGCTCGACGTTGCCGACGAACGCGACGCGGAGCGGGTCGGGGTCGGGACCGTCGAGCGACGCGGCCCGCGCCGCGATCGCGTCGTCGTCGATCGCGGGGTCGAACCGGTCGCCGGCGGGCGGCGCGACGACGGTCGCCGCGGGATCGACCCCGAGGGCGGCGACAGCGTCGCGGGTCGCCGCGCTGTTACAGACGACGCCGTCGACGGTCGCGAGGTAGCGGCGCTCGACGGCGCGGTACAGCGGCGAGAGCCGGCGCGGCTCGCTCGCGCGTAGGTGGTGGACGACGCTCACGACCGGGTACGGCAGGTCGCGGTTGGCGAGGAACAGCGAGGGGTGCGCGAGCTCATCTTGGAGCATCACGTCGACGTCGACGCGGAGGCGGTCGCGGACCCCCGGGAGCGCGTTGTCCAGCAGCCCGCGCGGGTACGCCCGCCACGGGAGCTCGACGACCTCGACGGCGTCGCCGGCCGCGCGGAGCCCCTCGACGAGCTTCCGGTCGTAGCGGAACCCGCCCGACCGCTCGTCGAGACTGCCGTACAGCGCGAGCCCGACCCTCATACCGGCGCGTCGTAGGTCGCGGCGGCCGCGTCGTCCTCCCAGACCGTCACGGCCAGCTCGTTCACCGCGTCGTCGGTCACCGCGTCGGTCACGCGCTCGAAGACGACGCGAGCGAAGCGCTCGACGCTCGGGTTGTCCCCCTCGAACTCGGGGAGGTCGTTGAGCAGCTCGTCGCGGTAGCGGTCGGCGAGGTCGGCCAGCGCCGCCTCGGCGTCGTCGATGTCGACGAGGTAGTCGTGCTCGTTCAGCTCGGGGCCGCGGAAGGTCAGCTCCACCTCGAAGTGGTGTGAGTGCGGGACGCTCTCGGGCCCCTCGTCGACGACCGTGAGGTAGTGCTGGGCCACGAAGTCCGTCAGCACCGTCGTCGCGTACATGAACCGATCCACGGGCGCGAGCAACCTAAAGCCGGAGGGCGGCGGAAGGACGTTCGACGCGTCGGCGCTTTTTATAAATAGCCGAGCGCGCGCAGCCGGTCCCGGTCCGTCTCGTCCCCGTCGCCGTGGACCCACGACACCGGTAGCGGCTCGGGCGGCGTCAGGGTCGGCTCGCGCGTCCCCTCGTCCGCGCCGTCGACCGTCGACCACGGGACCGCGAGCAGCGCGGGGACGGGCGTGTGCATCGGGTGGCCGTACAGCCCCCACTCGCCGAAGCAGTTGCCGTGGTCGGCGGTGACCGCGATCCGCCCGTCGACGTTCGCCGCGAGGGACTCGACCTCGCCGAGGACGTGTCGGAGGTTCGCCTCATACGCCGTCCAGACGCGCTCGACCGAGACCTCGCCGCGTCGGAGCAGCACCCACGGGTTCCCCGCGTTGCTGTGGCTCCCGGTCCGCGCCAGCCCGTCGTCGCCGTCGAGGGGGTCCGGGACGAAGGGGTGGTGCGGCTGCATGTAGTGGACGACGAGCCGGTCGGGGTCGCGCTCGCGGGCGAGCGCGATCGCCCGGTCCGTCACGGCCGCGGCCGGCACGGTTCCCGCCTCCTCGTCCCACGCGTACTTCCACACCTCGTCGAGTGCGGCGAACGCGTCGGCGTCGAGGTAGCGGTCGGTCCACGTGTTTCCGGTGACCATCGCGGTCCGCGCCGTCTCGGGGTGGCCGACGAAGGTGTTCTCTAACCACTCCGAGGAGGAGCTCCCGACCGACCGGACCGTCTCGACCCCGCCGAGGAACTCGAAGTCGGGCGCGACCGAGCGCAGCAGGTCGGCCCGACAGGCGTCGAGGACGACGAGGACGTCCCACTCGCGGTCGAAGGCGTTCGTCCCGTAGTCGAGCCGCCGACCGATCGCCTGTAGCCCGCGCAGGTAGGCGGTCCCGAGGCGGCCCATGCCCGGCTCCGTCACGACCGTGAGTTGGCGCGAGGCGACTAAACCGCTCCGGCGGGAGCGCCACCGTCGCCTCCGGCGACGCCCCGCCGCCGTCGGGACACCTATACGTCTCGCCGCCTCGGTACGACCGTGAACTGCCTGCTCGTCGGCGCGGGGGCGATCGCGCCCGAGTACGCCGCCGGCCTGCCGGAGAGCTCGCTGTCGCTGGCCGGCGTCGTCGACCTCGACGCCGACCGCGCCGCCGCCCTCGCCGCGGACCACGGCTGCCCGTCGTTCGCCGACCTGGAGACCGCGCTGGAGCGCGTCGACGCGCCGCTCGTCGTGAACCTGACGAGCCACGCGGCCCACGCGCCGGTGACGCGGACCGCGCTCGAAGCGGACCGCCACGTCTACTCGCAGAAGCCGCTCGCGCTCGACGCCGACGAGGCGCGGTCGCTGGTGGCGCTCGCCCGCGACCGCGGACTCGCCCTCGGCTGCGCGCCCGGGACGCCGCGAGCGCCCTCGCAGCGCCGCGCGGGCCGACTCCTCGCCGACGGCCGGCTCGGGCCGGTGGGGCTGGGGTACGCCCACGCCCACGTCGGCCGCGTCACCGACTGGCACGACCGGCCAGACTCCTTCCTCGAGATCGGGCCGCTGTACGACGGGGCGGTGTACCCCCTCGCGCTCCTCGTCTCGTGGTTCGGGCCGGTCGAGCGCGTCCGCGTCGCCGACGCCCTCGACGTCTGGCCCGCCCGGGAGGAGCGGCGGCCGTCGACGCCGAGCCACGTCGAGGCGACGCTCGCGTTCGCGGCGGGGCCGACCGTCAGACTCACGGCCAGCTTCTACGCCCCCCACCGGAGCCGGGAGTTCTACGGGCTGGAGCTCCACGGCGACGACGGCTCGCTGTACCTGAAGGGGACCGGCGCGATGGAGACCGGCCGCGATCACGTCCGGTTCGGCCGCGTCGGCCGGGAGTACGTGAGCGCGCCGCCGGACGCGCCCGCGGAACCGTACGAGTACGTCGACGCGGTCGAGCGCCTCGCCGCGACGGTCGAGGCCGGGTCGCCGTCGCGGGCGGGGGGACGTCGGGGCGCCCACGTCGTCGCCGTCTGCAACGCGATCGAGACGGCCGCCGAAGGCGACGGCCCGGTCGCGGTCGACGACTGCGGCGCGACCGCCGACCCGCCGCCGGCGCCGGTGGTGCGGCCGGAGAAGCAGATTGGAGGAGAGACAGAGTCGGGCCCGCGCGCGCTCCGACTCCCCGCCGTCGGCTTCGGCTGCTCGCGCTACCGCGACGGGGAGTACGTCGAGCGCGCCGACTCGATCGCGACCGCGCTCGACGCCGGCTACCGCCTCCTCGACTCAGCCGAGCTGTACGGCAACGAACACCGGATCGGGGAGCTGCTCGCCGCGCCGGGCGCACCCGACCGCGAGCGCGTGTTCCTCCTCGGGAAGGCGTGGCGCACGAACCACCGCCGCGAGCACCTGCTCGCCGCCTGCGCGGGCAGCCGCGAGGAGCTCGGGATCGACGCGTTCGACTGCTACGCGCTCCACTGGCCCTCGGCGCTCGACCACCGGGGCGAGCTTCGCCGGCTCGCCGAGGAGCCGGTCGAGCGGCAGGAGGCGCTCACCTTCCCCGAGGGCGCGGACGGCGAGCCCGCGACCGCCGACGTGTCGCTCGCGACCGCGTGGGAGAACTTGGAGGCCGTTCACGACAGGGGGTGGGCGCGGACGCTCGGGATCTGTAACGTCTCGCGGGCGCAGTTGGAGACGGTCCTGGAAGCGGGGACGGTCGACCCTGCGCTCGTCCAGGTGGAGCGACACCCCTATCGCCCCCGGAACGATCTGGTCGAGTTCTGTCACGAGCGAGGGATCCGGGTGGTCGCGCACTCGCCGCTGTCGGCGCCCGGCCTCCTCGACGAGCCCGACCTGAACGCGATCGGGACGGAGCGGGAGCTCTCGCCGGCTGAGGTCGTGATCGCGTGGAACGCCTCGCAGGGGGTCGTCCCGATCCCGTCGAGCACCGCCGAGTCGCACGTCGTCTCGAACCTGGCGGCCGGGAGCGAGCGGCTGACCGACGACGAGATCGCGCGAATCGACGCCCTTCGAGACCCCGACTTCGAGCGGTGAGACGGTCGGTGCCGATCGGACACCGGCGGTATTTCTTTGTGAGTGAAGCCCGTCTGTGTGATATGGCAACGACCGAATCACAAGGGCCGGGGATAGACGTCGGGTCGCTGAGCGGCCTCCACTGGGTAGGCATCGCCGCCGCGCTGATCACCGCCGCCGTCCACATCCGCCTCGGCGTCGGGGGGCTCCCGCTGCCGCTTCGGGTCAGCTTCCTTCTCGCCGGATTCGGCTTCCTCGGAGCGGTCGTGCTGGTGTTGCTCGACTACCGCCGCCGGGCGGTGTACGCCGTCGGGATCCCCTTCACGCTCGTCCAGATCGTCCTGTGGTACGTCTTCAACTTCGCGGGCGGGGGGAAGTCGTTCCCGGCCGACGTCGGGACGCTCGGCGCCGTCGACAAGATCGCACAGGTCGTGTTGATCGCCGTGCTGGTCGCCCTGCTCCGCCGATAGCCGTGTCGACTCGGAAGCGCCGACCGCGGTGCGGGCGCGCCGCCGGGGTCGCCGACACCGGAGGTGACGGGTAGATGGCCGGCGTACGGCAGCGGCGCTCCCTCCGCGTCGGGGTCGGCGTCGGGCTCCCGCTCGTCGCCGCGGTCGCGCTCGCCGCGCTCCTGTTCCGGCTGTTTCCGATGGACGCGACCGGCCGGTGGGGGCTCTCTCCCGCCGTCGTCGCGGGCGGCTGCTGGGCCGGACAGCTCTGGTACGTCGGCTACCGGCTCGACCCGGAGCGGCTGGCCGGGGGGTTCTGGCGGCGGCTGTTCGGGCTGGCGAACGCGGTCACGCTCGCTCGGGGGGCGCTGTACGCCGTCGTCGCCGGGTTCGCGGTCGTCCCGCCGGGGACGTCGCTCGCGTGGGTGCCGGCGCTGTGTTACGGGACCGGCGTCGCGCTCGACAACCTCGACGGGACCCTCGCCCGGACGGTGGGCCGGGAGACCGATATCGGCCGCCGGCTCGACATGGCGTTCGACACCTTCGGGTTCGTCGCCGCGCCGCTGGTGGCGGTGCTGTGGGGGCTGCTGCCGGTCTGGTACCTCTCGATCTCCGCCGCGCGCTACGTCTTCCGCGGCGCCGTGTGGCTGCGCCGCGTCCGCGGGCTCCCCGTCGGCGACCTCCCCGACAGCGACCTCGGAAAGTACCTCGCGGGCGTCCAGATGGTGTTCGTGACGGTCGCGCTCGTCCCGCCGGTCCCGACGGAACTCGTGCGGACCGTCGCGCCCGTCGTCCTGCTCCCGTCGCTGGCGGTGTTTACCCGCGACTACCTCTTTGTCAGCGGACGCCTCTCCAACCGCCGGTGACCGCGGCGGCCGTTCACTCGTACTCCAAGATCACCTGTACCGTCTCGTCGGCCGCCGAGTCGAGCAGCTCGTACGCCTCCGCCGCGCGCTCGAACGGGATCCGGTGGGTGATCAGCTCGTCGGCGGGGACCCGGTCGAGCCGTTCGAGCGCCGCGTCCATGCGTCGGTCGCGGTCCCAGCGCCCCCGGAGCTCGGGGCTTATCGTCGACACTTGGCTGGAGACGATGTCGATGCGGTCCCGGTGGAACCGCCCCCCGAGCCCGATCGGCTCGCGTTTCGTGCCGTACCACGACCCGACGACGATCCGCGCGTCGTAGCCGACGACGCCGAGCGCGTCGTCGAGGGCGCTCGGCTGGCCGGAGAGTTCGACCGCGAGGTCGGCGTCGTCGAGCGCGGCGTCCGAGCCGGCGTCGCGGAGGTGGGCGTCCGAGCCGGCGTCGTCGAGCGCGGCGTCCGAACCGCCGAGGCCCGCGTCGGCGTCGTCGTCGAGAGCTGCCGGCGTCGTCGTCCGGTCGGCGCCGAACGACGCCGCGAGGGCCCGACGACGCTCGACCGGGTCGACCACGACGAGCGACTCCAGCGGGAACGCGGCCAGCAGTCGGGTGACGCAGAGCCCGATCACGCCGGCGCCGAACACCACGACCCGCTCCCCGAGCCGAGGGGCGGCGTCGAGGACGATGTTCGTCGCGGTCTCGACCGAGGGGAGGAGCGACCCGACGGCCGGCGTCGTCCCCGGCGGGAGCGCGACCACCGAGTCGGGGGTGGTCCGAAAGCTCGTCTGGTGGGGGACGAACGAGAACACCGACCGACCGACCCACTCCGGGTCGACGTCCGCGCCGACCTCGCTGACGACCCCGCTCGCGGCGTACCCGTACTGGAGGGGGTACGAGAGGTCGCCGTCGAGCGCGTCGAGCGTCTCGTCGGCCGGGAGACCGTCGGGCGTCTGGTCGCGGTACACGAGCAGCTCCGTCCCGGCGCTTATCGCCGACGCCCGGGTGCCGACGAGCAGTTCGTCTGCGTCCGGCGGGCCGACCGACGTCTCCCGCACCTCGACGGTCTCCGGACCCGTGAAGTAGAGCGCCGCGTCGGTCATCGTGTCGTCGCGAATCTGGCTCGACCGCGGACGGCGACGGAGCGACGCCGCGTCCCCCGGCTCGGCTGGTGACGTGACACGTAGGTCTCCACGGACCGTGTGATGTTAAGTCCTCGCGCCGTGCGCGGGTCGGACCAGTACCGATGGAAAACGGAACCGAAAGCGAACCAGTACCGATGGAAAACGGAATTGGAACCGAACCGCAGCGGTCGCGAGACGCTCAGCGGATGACGTCGAGCCCGTTGTTCTTCTCGATCGGGTCGCTGCCGCCGTCGGACTCCCAGCCGTGGTCGGTGCCGCCGGAGACCGCCGGCTCGCCTCTGTCGCCCGCGGCGCCCGCGCCGCCCGCGGCGTCGTTCGCCTCGGCCGCCCGCTGGCGCGAGTCGCCGAGGTCCTCGCCGCCGGCCGCGGCGCGCGACTTGTCCGCCTGCTTCTGGGTCGAGGGACCGAGCACCTGCGCGCTCTGGACGCCCGTCATGATCGCCATGACGCGTACCTTCCCCTTGTACTCCTCCTGAATGCGAGCGCCCCAGATGACGTTGGCGTTCGCCTCCAGCCGCTCGGTGATGTTGTTCGCGATCCCCTCGGCCTCCTTCAGCGTGAGGTCAGGGCCGCCCGTGATGTGGACGAGCCCGCCCGAGGCGCCGCGGTAGTCGACGTCGAGCAGCGGGTGGTTCATCGCGTCGTTGACCACCTCTTGGGTCTTGTTCTTGTCTTGGGTCTCGCCGACGAGCATGACCGCGACGCCGCCCTGATTCATGATCGTCGACATGTCCGCGTAGTCGAGGTTGATGAGGCTCGGCTGGGTGATCGTCTCCGAGATCCCCTTCACCGTCTCCGCGATGATCTGGTCCATCACGGAGAACGCCTTCCCGATCGGCAGGTTCGGGACGTAGTCGAGGAGGCGGTTGTTGTCGAGGACGATGATCGAGTCGGCCTCGTTGCGCAGGGTCTCGAGCCCCTCCTCGGCCTTCACCGTGCGGGCGCGCTCGACGTTGAACGGCGTCGAGACCATCCCGACGACGATGGCGCCCTGCTCTTTGGCGATCTTCGAGACGACCGGCGCCGCGCCGGTGCCCGTGCCGCCGCCCATCCCGGCGGTGACGAAGACGAGGTCCGCGTCGCCGAGCACCTCCTTGATCGTGCCCTGAGCCATCTCGGTGGCACGCTCGCCCATCTTGGGGTCGCCGCCGGCGCCGAGCCCCTGCGTGAGCGACTTACCCACGAGGATCTTGGTGTCGGCCTCGATCATCTTGAGGTGCTGTTTGTCCGTGTTGATGGCGACGGTGTCGGCGCCGTCGACGCCGATGTTGTACAGCCGGTTGACCGTGTTGTTCCCGGCGCCGCCGGCACCGACGATGACGATCCGGGGGTCCCCGAACTCGTCGTCGCCCATGTCGACGTCATCCATGTCGCGCTTCTCCGCCTCCGCGTTGTCGAGGGCGTCCTGAACGAGATCTTGCATCAGTTTACACCTTCGCCCAGTTGCGGTTGCGGCCGCGCTCGTCGCGCTCGCCGTCCTGTTCGTTCAACATGTCGCGGACGGCCGACCGGATCGCCTCGCTCCGGTTCGGGAACTCGCCCGTCTCCACCATCTGTTCGACCTCGTCGATCTGCTGTTTCGGGATTCGTAGTGTCACACGCTCCATTGGTATTCCCCCGGTAAGACGGCGAACACGCGACGCGTGTGTCTTACAGCGCGAAACCGCCCGACTGCGGGGCGACACCCCGCACCGGACGCCCGCTGTAAGACGACCGTCTTACGCAGTTGAAGTCACCGAGGCTACCATTATAAAAGTACCGGTGGCTGTAAGACAGAACGTGAAAACGCCCGAAACGAGGCGTATACAGCCGCCTATGCCACGTTACTGATCTTTCAGAACGTCCGCAGCCGGGGTCCGGCGTCCGCATCCGGGGCAGAACGCCCAGTCGGTTCGGAGCTCGTCGCCGCACTCGCAGAAGGCCCTGTGAGACTGCTTTTCACCGCAGTTCGGGCAGTATACGTGGTCAGAAGGGACGATTTCGCCGCATCCGCCGCAAGCGTTTTCGCGCGTTTGCGCGCCCGGACCCGCCTCCGTCTTACGCGTACTCGCTTCCGCCTCGCCGGCCGTCTCACGCGTCACACGAACCTCGTCGTCTCGATCGTCGGATCCGGCGTTCGGGGCGTCGAGAGTGACGTTTACGTTGATATCGCCGGCGTTCTCGGGCGTATACGCCCGCGTTGCGGCGCCGCCCGCCGGACCGAGCCGCTCGTCGAGCGCGGCGTCGAGCCGCTCCGCGATCAGCTCGTCGACGCGGTCCGCGAGGGCGTCGTCGACGCTCCCGGTCGCCGCGTCGGACGCGTCGGACGCGTCCCCCTCCCCGTCGAGGTGGGTCCGGAGCGCCTCCCGCATCACCTCGCTTTTGGAGGCGTCACACGCTTCCAGCCGGTCGACGAGGTCGTCGTCCGCCCGGAAGGTGATCTTGCTCATACCGAAGGAGTATCTCCGGTCGGTATAAGTATCTTCTCCTGCTGTCTGACACGTTTCACGGCGCCGAAACGTTCGCGCTGACGACGCCCGGATCGTGCGGTTTGGTCACACATGTGTCTGACGCAGATTTATACGCGTCGCGCGAGCATGCGTGTGTATAATGAGTAACCGCGTCGAGGACCTCGAACGGCAGGTCGCGGAGCTACAGGCGGCGGTCAACGGGCTCACCGAGGAGCTCGTCGAGATGAAAGAGCGCGTCCGACAGCTGGAAGACGAGCGGTCGGTCGCGGTGGAGGAGGCGGCCGCCGAGGCGACAGCCGGGTCGGAAGCGACGGACGCCGCGGCCGGCGAGCCCGCGGCCGGCGAGCCCGCGACCGACGAGCCCGCCTCCGACGACGCGTCAGAGGTGTCGGGGGGCGAGCGGACGACCCATTCCGACGACCACGTCGACGTCTTCGAGTCGGTCGAGGAGCCGTCCGACGGCGGCGACGGCGAGGCGGCAACCGTGGACGATGCGAGCGAGGGAGACGATGTCATCGTCCCCGAGCAGTCGGCGACGACGCCCGACGCCGACGCGGAGGCCGAGGAGGCCGCCGAGGACGACGACGACGGCGAGTCGAGCGACAGCGACATCATCGTCGCGTAAGCGGTCGCCTCCGACCCCATGCACATCACTGAAGTGGTCTTAGACGGGTTCAAGAGCTTCGGGCGAACGACGAGGATCCCCTTCTACGAGGACTTCACCGTCGTCACCGGCCCGAACGGCTCCGGGAAGTCGAACATCATCGACGGCGTGTTGTTCGCGCTCGGGCTCGCCCGCACCCGCGGGATCCGCGCCAAGAAGCTCACCGACCTCATCTACAACCCCGGCCACGACGACGGCGAGGCCGCCGACGGGCCGAACGAGGCGTCCGTCACGGTCGTACTCTCCAACGAGGACGGCACCCTCGACCGGTCGCAGGTCGTCTCCGCGGCCGGCACGGAGAACGTCGGCGACGTCTCCGAGATCACGATCAAGCGCCGCGTGAAGGAGACCGAGGACAACTACTACTCGTACTACTACCTCAACGGACGCTCGGTGAACCTCTCGGACGTCCAGGACCTGCTCGCGGCGGCGGGCGTCACGCCGGAGGGGTACAACGTGGTGATGCAGGGCGACGTCACCGAGATCATCAACATGACCCCCTACCAGCGGCGGGGGATCATCGACGAGATCGCGGGCGTCGCGGAGTTCGACGAGAAGAAGGAGGCCGCCTACGAGGAGCTCGACACGGTCGAAGACCGGATCGGCGAGGCCGACCTCCGCATCGGCGAGAAGCAGGACCGCCTCGACCAGCTCGCCGACGAGCGCGAGACCGCCCTCGAGTACCAGGAGCTCCGCGACGAGCTCGAGGAGTACCGCGGGTTCCGGAAGGCCTCCGAGTTAGAGGAGAAGCGCGACGCACTCGCGGACGTCGAGGGCGACATCGACGAGGCCGAGGCGGACCTCGAATCGCTCCGCGAGGAGCTCGACGCCAGACAGGGGAAGCTCACTCGCTTGGAGGAGGACTTAGCGGACCTCAACCACGAGATCGAGACGAAAGGCGAGGAGGAACAGATCCAGATCCGCTCGGAGATAGAGGAGATCAAAGGCGAGGTCTCGCGGTTAGAGGACAAAATTGAGTCCGCCGAGTCGCGCGCCGAATCGGCCGAGAACGACCGGCGGCAGGCGTTCGTCCAGATCGATCGCAAAGAGGAGAAGGTCGAGGAGCTGGAGGCCGAGATCCGCGAGACGAAAGTGGAGAAGGCGTCGGTGAAGTCGGAGCTGGCGACGAAGCGCTCCGAGCTGGCCGATGTCGAGGCCGAGATCGAGGGCGCGGACACGGAGTTCGACGAGCTGAAAAGCGACCTCGCGGAGAAGAAGGAGGCGATCGAGGCGCTCCGCGAGGAGAAAAACGAGACGCAACGCGAGAAGGACCGGCTGCTCGACGAGGCCCGCCGCCGCTCGAACGCCGTGAGCGAGGCCCGCGAGGAGTTAGAGGAGGCCCGCGAGTCGCTCCCGGAACACAAGGCGCGCATCTCCGAGCTGAAAAGCGAGCTCGACAAGGCGGAGAAGAACCAGGCGACCATCGAGGACGCGGTCGCCGACCTGTTCGCGGAGAAGGCCGAGAAGGAGGAGCGCTTAGAGGAGATCGAGTCGACGCTCCGCGAGAAGCAGAACGAGTACGCCAAGCTGGAGGCGGCGGCCGACGAGCGCGGCGACGCCTCCTGGCCCCGCGCGGTCACCGAGGTGAAGAACGGCGGTATCGACGGCGTCCACGGCGCGGTCGGCGAGCTGGGCTCGGTTGAGGCCGAGTACGCCGAGGCCTGCGAGACCGCCGCGGGCGGCCGGCTGGCGAACGTCGTCGTCGACGACGACGGCGTCGGCTCGACCTGTATCGACTACCTGAAACAGCGCAACGCGGGCCGGGCGACGTTCCTCCCCATCACGAAGATGGACGACCGGAGCCTGCCGCGGAAGCCCTCGCTGCCGGGCGTGGTCGACTTCGCGCGCAACCTCGTCGAGTACGACGCCGAGTACGAGTCGATCTTCTCGTACGTCCTCGGCTCGACGCTCGTCGTCGAGGACATGTCGACCGCGCGCGAGCTGATGGGCGACTACCGAATGGTGACGCTCGACGGCGACCTCGTCGAGAAGTCGGGCGCGATGACCGGCGGCTCCGGCGGCGGCTCCCGCTACTCCTTTACGAAGTCCGGCGGCGGCAAACTGGAGCGGCTCGCGACGGAGATCTCCGACCTCGAGGACGAGCGGCAGTCGGTCCAGTCGGAGATCGACGCGCTCGACGACGACATCGAGGACGCGCGCGACCGGAAGGCCGACGCGGCCGAGCGCGTCCGGTCGCTGGAGGCTGACGTCGAGCGCGCCGAGGACGACCTCGCGGAGGCCGAAGCCCGGATCGAGGAGCTGGAAGACGAGCTGGAGGAGCTGGAGGCGGAACGCGAGTCCGTCGACGAGCAGATGACGGCGCTCGACGAGGAGATCGCGGCGACCGACGCGGAGATCGACGAGCTCGCGGCCGAAATCGACGACATCGAAGCCGAGTTGGCCGACTCGAAGATCCCGGAGCTCTCCGAGCGCGCCGACGAGATCCGGTCTGAGATCGGCGACCTCGAAGAGCGGATGGACTCGTTCGACAGCCGGATCAACGAGCTGGAGTTGGAGAAGGGGTACGCCGAGGACGCGCTCGACGACCTCCACGACGACGTCGAGGAGGCGCAGAACGCGAAGGCGGAGGCCGAGGAGGCGATCGCCGAGCACGAAGCCGCGATCGAGGAGAAGGAGGCGGAACTCGCCGAGAAGAAGGAGGCGATCGCCGATCTCGAGGAAGAGCTCACGGAGCTGAAAGAGCAACGCGAGGAGCTCCGCGAGGAGATCCGCGAGGCGACCCGGAAGCGCGACGAGCAGCGGTCGCTCGTCTCGGAGGCCGAGTCGGACCTCTCGGACCTCACCGACCGCCGCGACCGGCTGGAGTGGGAGATCGACGAGCTGGAGTCGCAGGTCGGCGCCTACGACGCCGACGAGATCCCCGACCTCGACGAGGTGGAGTCGCGGATCGAGGCGCTCGAATCGGAGATGGAGGCGCTCGAACCGGTGAACATGCTCGCCATCGACGAGTACGAGGAGGTCCAGGAGGCGCTCGACGAGCTCCAAGAGCGCCGCGACGTGCTCGTCGAGGAGCGCGACGCCATCGAGGAGCGCATCGAGGGGTACGAGGCGGCGAAGAAGGAGACGTTCATGGAGACGTTCGAGTCGATCAACGACCACTTCGAGGACATCTTCGCGCGCCTCTCGGCGGGATCCGGTGAACTCGTCTTGGAGAACCCCGAGGACCCCTTCGAGGAGGGATTGACGATGAAGGCCCAGCCCGCGGACAAGCCGGTCCAGCGCCTCGACGCGATGAGCGGCGGCGAGAAGTCGCTCACCGCCCTCTCCTTCATCTTCGCCGTCCAGCGCCACAACCCGGCGCCGTTCTACGCGCTCGACGAGATCGACGCGTTCCTCGACGCGGTCAACGCCGAGCGCGTCGGCGAGATGATCGAGGAGTTAGCCGAGGAGGCTCAGTTCGTCGTCGTCGGCCACCGCTCGGCGCTGCTGGAGCGCTCCGACCGCGCCATCGGCGTCACGATGCAGGGCGACAACCTCTCGGCGGTGACCGGCATGCAGTTCGGCGACGACGCCGACGAGGAGGAGGTGACCGCGGATGACTGAGGACGGCGACGGAGCCCCCGACGGCGGCGTCCCCGACCTCGACCTGACGAGCGAGCGCGACGGCGCGGACCCGTTCGCCGAGGACGCTCCGGACGACGGCGGGGCCGACTCGACCGACGGATCCGAGTCGGCGGCGGCTGACTCCGACCCGGTGCCCGACGTCTCGCCCCCGAACGAGACCGACGAGGACGAGGTCGAGCCCGTCGAGCTCCTCGTCCAGCTCGCCGAGGAGGGCGAGATCGAGCCGTGGGACATCGACATCGTCCAGGTGACGGACGCGTTCTTGGAGAAGCTCGACGAGACGGACCTCCGGACGACCGGGCGGGCGCTGTTCTACGCCAGCGTCCTGCTCCGGATGAAAAGCGACGGCATGCTGGCGGACGACGACGAAGAGGAGGAGCCCGAGCCGGAGCCGTGGGAGGTGGCGATGGAGGGCGGTGCGCCCGACCCGGCCGACGGCGACTTCGACCCGGTCGACGAGCTGGAAGACGAGATCGACCGTCGGCTCGACCGCAAGAACACCCGCGGCTCGCCGGAGACGCTCGACGAGCTGGTCCGCGAGCTGCGCGAGGCCGAGCGCGGCTCGTGGTGGAAGGACTCCCGCGAGTACGACACCTCGGAGTCGCCGCACGGCCACGCCCGCGGCACGCAGACGCTCGACTACCACGCGGACGACGAGTTCCGGCAGGACGGAGAGCCGACCGCGGGCGAGGCGACCGACCGCACCCACGACGAGGACATCGAGGAGGTGATCGTGGAGATCGACAACGCCCTCCGGACGCACTTCGACCGCGGCCGCACGGAGGTGCTGTTCGCCGAGATCGAGACCGCGGGCGGCCGCCCGTTCATGACCTACCTCGCGCTGCTGTTCATGGCCCATCGCGGCTCGGTCCGGCTCCAACAGGACGACCTGTTCGGCGACCTGTGGGTGAAGGACCCGACCGCGATGACCGGCGAGTCGGAAGCGATCGCGGACTGATACGCGTTTGAGAGGATAGCTGTCTCCAAAGCCCCAGCCGCTCGCTTATAAATAACTGGCAGCGGATCGACGGCGAACACCTCCAAAGCCCCAGTCGCGAGGACGCCGTACGCTCGCTGCGCTCCTCAGTCGCTCGTTTCACTCGCTCCCTGCGGTGCTTACGTCGCCTACGGCGTCCTCGCGACTGCCCCTTTGAGCCCCGCCCGACAGCGACCGCCCCGCACCTCACACCTCCCCAGCCTCGTCGGCCTCCCTCCGCTTCGCTCCGGTCAGCCGACTCCCTCGCGCGTGCTGCTCGGCCGCGAAGCGGCCTCGCAGGCACGCGCCACCGCATCGCCTCGTTTATTTATAAGTAATCGCCGAGAAGCGGCTCGACGCGCTCCTGCGTTTCTTCCGGAATCGCCTCGGTCGGCGTGTTGACAGTGCCTTCGAGCGACGTGTGCGCGTCGCACTCTAAGTCCTCGGGGAGCGTCCGCACGGCCGCCTCGACGGCGGCCTTGATCGCCGTCTGGTTCTTCTCGGCGTTTTCGAGCACCTCTTCGAGCGTCACCTCGCTGTCCGCCTTCCAGACGTCGTAGTCGGTGACGCCGGCGATCGTCGCGTACGCGATCTCGGCCTCGCGGGCCAACTTCGCCTCCGGAATCGCGGTCATCCCGACGAGGTCCCAGCCTTGGCTCTTATAAAACTCCGACTCCGCGCGCGTCGAGTACTGCGGGCCCTCGATGCAGACGTAGGTGCCGCCCTTCACGACCTTCGTGTCGCCGGGCGCGGCCGACTCCGCGGCCTCGGTGAGGTGGTCGACGAGCTCGGGGCTGTACGGGTCCGCGAACGGCTGGTGGACGACGACGCCGTCGCCGTAGAAGGAGAGGTCGCGGCCCTTCGTCCGGTCGTATATCTGGTCGGGGACGACGAGCGTTCCGGGCTCCAGCTCCTCTTTCAGGCTCCCGACCGCGTTCGACGCGAAGATGTGGGTGACGCCCGCCTTTTTTAAGGCGTACATGTTCGCGCGGTACGGGAGGTCGGTCGGCGAGACGCCGTGGTCCGAGCCGTGGCGCGGGAGGAACGCGACTTCCTTTCCGGTGTCGCCGAACTCGCCGATCGTCACGGCGTCGCTCGGCTCGCCGTACGGCGTGTCGAACTCGACCTCGCGCACGTCGTTCAGGGGGAGCGCGTCGTAGATGCCGCTGCCGCCGATGAATCCGATGGTTCCCATACTCGGAGTGCGCCCGCTCGCTACTTATAAGGAATGAACCCGATCGCGGCGCGCCGTCGGCCCGCCTACAGCAGCCAGCGCACCGCCGCGAGCGCGACCGCGCTCACGGCGAGCAGGTGGACCAACACCGCGCCGACCGGCGCGGCGCCCACCGCGCGCATGTCGTCGACGCGGATCGAGAGCCCGAGGCCGACGAACGCCAGCGCGAACAGCGCGTCGGAGACGCGGCCGATCGACGCCAGCGCGGCCGGCGAGAGCAGCCCGCTGTTGGCGACCGCCGCGACGACCAGGAACCCGAGCAGGAACTTCGGGAACTCCGCCCACAGCCGCCGGACGCCGGGTTCCGCGGCCGATCGCGCCGTGTACGCCAGCGAGTACGCGACCGCGACGCCGCCGAGCAGCGAGTTTCGCGCCAGCTTCGTCACGGTCGCCCACTGGCCCGCCTCGGGGGAGTAGGCGAACCCCGCGGCCGCGACGGGCCCGGTCGAGAACATGCTCACGCCCGCCCAGACGCCGAACTGCCGGCTCGTCAGGCCGAGCCACTCGCCCGCCAGCGGGAACGCGACGAGCGTCACGGCGTCGAAGAGGAGGATCGTCGCGGCCGCGAACGTGATCGCGGCGCCGCGCGCGTCGAGAACCCGCCCGATCGCGACGACCGCCGAGACGCCGCAGATGCTCGCCCCGGCCGCGAGCAGCGACGAGGTCGGCGACCCGATCCGGAAGAGGCCGCGCGCGACGACCTCCGCGAACAGGAGCCCGCCGGCGACGACCGCCACCACGAGGCCGAGGACGGTCGGGCCGGCGGTCAGGAACTCCTCGACCGCGACCGCCGCGCCGAGCAGGACGATCCCGGTCTCCAAGAACAGCTTGTCGACGCCGACGCCCGGCTCCGCGACGTCGGGGATCCCGACGGTGTTCCCGATCCCGACGCCGATCGCCACGGCGACGACGAGCGGCTGGAGGCCGGGGACCGCCTCCGCGACGAGCGTCGCGGCGACCGCGCCGCCCGCGAGCAGCGCGAGACCGGGCAGGTGCGCCCGGACCGCCTCGATCACGCCAGTCACAGCGCCTGTCCGACGAGGTGCGCGGTGACGATCCCGAGTCCCAGCGCGAGCGCCTGCCAGCCGCGGTCGAGCGCGGTCCAGCGGTCGACGATTGAGGGCCCGGCCGCGTCGCCGGCGTCCGACTGCGGGCCCGTCCCGTCGGGAGCGTCCGGCCGCGCGTCCGCGCCGTCGGCGGCGTCCGATACCATACGCGTGCCTCGCCGCGCTCGCATTTATACGGTGTGACTCGGAGCGTTCTCGGGTTCCGGGGAGCGCACGGCGGCCGGCTGACGACCGAAAGAGGCAGGACGCGGGAGGGTGTGGTGCCCACAATCGATGTCCACCACCCAGATCAAAGACGCCGTCCACGGCTACATCGAACTGCCGGACGCGCTCGTCGAGGGGGTCGTCGACACGCGGCCGTTCCAGCGGCTGCGGTACGTCCGCCAGCTCTCGGCGACCCACCTCGTGTACCCAGGCGCGAACCACACCCGGTTCGAGCACTCGCTCGGCGTCTACCACCTCGGGCGGACCGTCTTCGAGAGCCTCCGCCGGCAGTCGTACTTCACGCGGGACGCCGCCGTCGACGAACTCGAAGAGATCCAGCGCACGCTGGAGTGCGCCTGCCTGCTCCACGACGTCGGCCACCCGCCCTTCTCGCACCTCTCCGAGGGGTTCCTCGACGAGGGGATTCTCCGTGAGCGCGTCGCGGAGACCGGGCTGGTCGACGCCTTCGACGCGGCCGGCGTCGGCGGCGCGCCGCTCCGCTCGGCGAACCCGCACGAGCTGCTCGGCTGCGTGATCATCGTCGAGGAGTACGGCGACGCCCTCCGCGATTTCGACGTGGACCCCTTCGAGGTGTGCGCGTACGTGCTCGGCTACAGCCTCGCGTACGAGCGCGGCGAGCCGTGGCAGTACGGCGTCGGCGCCCAGCTGCTCCACTCCCCCATCGACGTGGACCGGCTGGACTACATCACCCGCGACAACGAGATGACGGGCGCGGGCGTGTTGAGCTTCGACGTCGAGCGCATGGTCGACGCCTACACCGCCCACCCCGAGGCGGGGCTCGCGCTCTCGGAGAAGGCGCTCTCGACCATCGGCAACTACCTCGAAGGGAGAATCGCGCTGTACATGTGGGTCACCCAGCACCACAAGTCGGTGTACGCGAACCGGCTCCTCCAGGCGCTGTTGGGCGAGTACGAGCGGGAGACCGGGGAGAGCCCCGTCACGGTCGACGGCATACTCGACCGCGAGCTCGACGACAACGCGGTGCTCGAACGGCTCCGGACCGCCGCCCGCGAGAACCCCGACTCGACGCTCGCGTCGATGTACGACCGCTTTCGCGGGCGACGCTTCCCCGCCACCTGCTGGAAACACCGGATCGCGCTCGCCGACCGGGTCGGCGGTGACCTCGACGACGACCTGCCCGTGGACGGCGACCCCCTTGACGAGTTCACGGCGTGGCTCACCGCCGGCGACGACCGCTTAGAGCGACTCCTCGCCGGCGCCCTCGACGTGCCGGTCCACGAGGTGTGGATCGACCGCTCGTACGTCCCCGCCTACGACCCCGACGAGTTAGAGGACATTCCCATCGCGTACGGCGGCACGACGCGGTCGGTCGCCGACTGGGGGCTGTACGGCGACCGCGCGTTCGACGTGCCGATCCCCTTCGTGTTCGTCCCCGACGGGACGAAGCGTCGGGCGATCCGCGTGCTTAGAGAGGCGTTCGAGCGGGAGGTCACGGAGGAAGCGCGCGCGTAAGTCGGCGTTAGACGAATCGGCAGAAGAGCGGATCGGGTGTCGGCCGAATCAGTCGTCGGCCTCGGCGGGCACGGGGTCGTCGGCTTCGGCGTCAGCCGACTCGGCGTCGGACTCCTCGTCGGCCCGCGGGAAGTTCTCGATGGTCGCGTCGCGGAAGGCGGCCTCGTCGAACTCGTAGTCGTCCTCGAAGAAGTCGAGGACAGTCCCGACGTCCGTCATCGCGTTCTTCAGCGCGGTCGACGCGCCCGGCGAGGGCGTGATGTTGAATAAGATTCCGTCCTCGACGATCTTCGCCTCGCCCATGTCGAGCTCCTTGTTCTCGGTGTCGACGATCTGGGGGCGCACGCCGCCGTACCCCTTCGCGCGGTCGATGTCGTCGACGTCGACGCTCGGCACGACCTTCTGGACGTTCGGGAGGAACGCCCGCTTCCCGACCGCCGGGAGGTCGTACACGAGGTTGCGCACGACGTACGGGAAGAGGATCCGGTCGGAGAGGATGTTGACGTAGCTCAGCACGGAGTCGGGGTTGAACCCGAACACGTCGACGAAGTCGCTCACCGTCGAGAGGTGGCCGCGCTCCAGCGCGGGCACCAGCTTCGCCGTCGGCCCGAACCGGGTGACGCTCCCGTCGTGGACGTCGGCGTCGCCGTGGACCGCCGCGAACGGGAGCTTCTTCATCTGGAGCGTGTACACCTTCCCGTTCAGCAGGTCGTCAGCGAGGAAGAAGCTCCCCGCGACCGGCAGCAGCGACATCCCTTCGCCGTACCCCATCTCCTTGGCGAACTGGAGGCTGTGCGAGCCGGCCGCGACGACGACCGCCTCGGCGTCGAACTCGCCGTCGTCGGTGTCGACGCGGAACCCGTCGCCCCGGTCGTCGACGCCCGTCACCGTGGTCCCGAGGTGGACGGAGACGCCCGCTTCCTCGCGGGCGGCGTCGACGAACGACTCTGCGACCGCGCCGTAGTCGACGACGTAGCCGTCGGGCGTCTGGAGCGCCTTCAGCTCGGTGCCGGGGTCGCGCCCCTCGACGACCTTCGGCTCCAGCTCGGCGATCTCCTCGCGGCCGATCTCGCGCAGCTTCGGGAACAGGTCGCCGAACCCGTTCTCGCGGTAGCGCTCCTCTAACTTGGCGACCTCCTCGTCACCGACGCCCAGCACCATCTTGCTGCGCTTGCTGTGCATCTCCCGGTCGGGGTCCGCCCCCTCGAGGTAGCCCGCGAGCAGCTCGGCGCCCTCCTTGACCTCTTCGGCCTTTTCGAGGGTGTAGTTCGTCTCGATGTCCCCGAAGTGGAGCGTCTGGGAGTTGTTCGTCCGGTGGGAGTTGATCGCCGCGATCTCCCGTTCCTTCTCGATCAGCGTGACGTCGTCGACGTCGGTGAACTTCGCGACCGTGTACAGAAGCGACGCCCCGCTTATCCCCCCGCCGATGATTACGAGATCGGTGTCAGACATGCGTGGTGAAAGCTCACCCGGTGAGACGACCTCCCCCGTTAACCCTTTTACCATCCTCGCCCGAATTTGGCGGGTAGAGGGCCTACAAACGTCTATTGGTAATACGACGATCGTCGAACATCTCGTCGGTCACGAACGCGGCCGCCGGCGGCTACTCCCGTGCGACCGGCTCGGTCGGCGACTCCGGCGCCGGAGCGGGCGGCTCGTGGGTCCCGAACTCGGGGTGCGTCTCCTCCATCCAGACGACCACGACCGCCCCGGAGAGGAACATCAGGGCGGCGGTCAGGTAGAACGCCGCCTCGGCGCTGACGAACTCCATCGAGAGCCCGATCAGGATCGCGCCGACGGCGTAGCCCGAGTCGCGCCACATCCGGTAGACGCCCATCCCGGCCGACCGCCATGTCGGGTGGGCCGCGTCGCTCGGAACGGTCATCAGGTTCGGGTACAAAAGCGCCATCCCGAACCCGGAGACGCCGGCCAGCGCGGCCCACGCGAGGTATCCCTCGACGAGGACCATCCCGAGGACGCCCGCGCCGGCCAGGAACATCCCGGCGACGACCGGCGGTCGCCGGCCGATCCGGTCCGCGAGGCCGCCGGTGCCGATCTGGAGGAAGTACATCGCGCTGTGGACGCCGACCACGGCCCCGACCGCCGCGATGTCGAGCCCCTGGTTCAGCAGGTACAGCGGGACGGCGATCCAGAACAGCGTGTCGACGAAGTTCTCGACGTGGCCCGCCTGCGCCGCCGCGAACAGCGTCCGGTCGCCGTAGGTCGCCCGCTTTACGACCTCCTTGAACGGGAGGTTCGCGTCGCGATCGTCGTCGTCTCCCTCGGCCTCCGCGTACTGGACGGTCTCTCTGATCAGGAAGACCGAGATGAGGAACGCCAGGACCACGACGACCGCGAGGAAGTAGAACGGCTCCGGTCGGAGGCTCCACCGGCTGGCGATGACGCCCGTGATCCAGGCGCCGACGGCCACGCCGGTGTAGCCGAACGACTCGTCGATGCCGACCGCGAGGCCGCGCTCGTCGGGGCTCGCGAGGTCGATCTTGGCGTTTATCGCCATGCTCCACGTCAGCGCCTGATTGATCCCCAACAGGACGTTCCCGACGGTGATCCAGCCCCAGCTCGGGGCGAAGATGAGGATGACCGGGAGCGGGAGCGCCGTGACCCACCCGGCGACGAGCACGGGCCTGCGGCCGTACTCCTCGCCCCACTTCCCGGCGTAGAGGTTGAGGATCGACTTCACGACCCCGAAGGAGACGACGAACGAGCCGATCACGAGGAACGACTCGACGCCGAGCACGTCCTCCCCCAGCGCGGGGACGACGGTGCGCTCGGACCCGATGGTCAGGCCGGTGGCGAACACCAGCAGGACGTGGAGCGAGAACTGGCCGAGGTGTTCGCGGATTCCCTGTTTGACGTCGGTCGTCGCGCTCATCGGTTACTCGGCCGCGCAGTTGTTCGGCCCCAGCTCCAGCTCGGCCAGCTCGTCCGCCGGAACCGACTCCCGCCCCACGTTCGTGCGCTTGACGCGCTCGAAGTTCGGGGGTGGTCCGGGACGTCCGACGCGAGCGCCGCGACGAAGGACTCGCGGTCGCGGTCGAGGTCCGCGTTCCGGCGCTTCACTTCGCCGAGCGTCGCGGTCACCGGCGGCTCGGGCGAGCCGGGGTCGTGCGCCGGGAGCACGACCGCGTCGTCCGGCCGGTCCAGCAGCCGCCGGAGGCTCTCGTACAGCGTCGCGGCGTTCCCCTCCACGTCGGCGTCCTCGATCCCGGCCTCGACGCCGAGCTCGACGCGGCCGACGCTCTCGTGGAAGAGGGTGTCGCCGGTGAGTAGCGCCGCGCCGTCGACGTCGAACGAGACGCTCCCCTCGCTGTGTCCGGGCGTGTGGACGACCTCGACGTCGAGCCCGCCGACGGCCACGATCTGCCCGTCCTCGATCGGCGTCGCGTCGACCGCGAGCGCGTCCTTCGGATGGAGGTAGTAGGGGACGCCGTAGCGGTCGGCGAGCTCCGCCGCGCCGGAGACGTGGTCGGCGTGGGCGTGCGTGTCGAAGACGCCGACCGGGTCGGCGTCGTACTCGTCGAGGACCGCCTCGTACTCGCCGCGGTAGTGCGACGGGTCGAAGACGGCGGCCTCGCCCTCCGAGACAAGGACGTGCGAGAGACACCCCTTCCCCGGACGCGCGACCTGAATGAGCGTGCCGTCGAGGTCGACCGGGACCTCCGCGTGCCGATGGACGCGGCTCCAGCCGTTCATCCCGTCCGCGAGCGTCACGGCGTCGTAGCCCAGTTCGCGGAGGACCTCCGTCGCCGTCTGCGAGACGACCCCCGCGGCGCAGACGGTCACGATCTCGGCGTCGTCGGGGAGATCGGAGAGGGCCGGCTTGGCGCTGTCGGGGTCGTCGGTCAGTTCGTCGTACACGTCGACGTTGACGCTGCCCGGGATGTGCCAGTCCTCGAACTCCGCCTCGTGGCGGACGTCGAGGACGAGCGGGCCCTTCTCGTCGTCTCGCAGCTGTTCGCTGAGCGCGTCCGGCGATAGCTCCTGCATCGTACACCGGTATAGCGGGGAGAAGGGGATACGGCCGCTGCCGGACATGACCGGCACCGTTAATTCGCGCCAGTCCGAAGATCCCGTATGAGCCTGTACGAGGCCTCGATCCGAGTGAAACACGAGTGTCCGTACCGCGAGATCTCCGAGCGACATCCGGATCTCACCATCCGCGAGTGGCCGCTGAGCGACTGTCAGGTGCTCGAGATCACCGCGGAGACGACGCCGACGGACGCGCTGCTCGACGACATCGATCGGCTCGGAACCGTCCTCCACGAGTCCGCGGACGACGACGGGTACCACGTCGTCACGCAGTCCTGTCTCTGTTCGCTCGAGGCGTCCGTCATCGACCGCTTCGAGCAGCACAACTGCCTGTATCAGTCGCCGACCATCTACCGGCAGGGCTGGGAGCATTACACGGTGGTCGCGTTCGACGACGCCGACATCCGGGAGCTGCTCGGCGACCTGCGCGCCGACAGGGAGATCGAACTGCTCTCGAAGACCGAGATCTCGGAGACCCAGGTCCCGCACAGTATGCTGGCGCCGGCGAACCAGTTGTTCGAGGACCTCACCGACCGACAGCTGGCGGCGCTCCAGTTGGCCTTGGAGCGCGGCTACTACACCCAGCCGCGGAAGACCTCGCTGCGGGAACTCGCCGACCAGACGGCGGTCGCTCGCTCGACGTACGAGGAACACCTCCGGAAGGCGGAGAACAAGTTGCTCACGAGCGCGGGACAGTACCTGCGACTGGTCACCGCGACGTCGACGGGCGACCCGCTGGAGGTGGAGGCGACGCGACGGGCCGAACGTGCCGCCGATTAGTCCGCCTTAGACCGATGACTACGAGAGCCACACCGGAGCGCGGTCTCGCGACCGCTCGGCGCGTCGAACGTCGACGAACGCGCGTCTCCGAGGGGGCCGCGCCGTGAGCGACGCCGAGAGCTTCGTCCGGTTCTGCGACAGCGAGTTCGGGAGCGCAGTCATGGACCGCGAGGCGGCGTACGTGCGCCGACACGTCGCCGCGGACGACCGGGCGCTGGACGTCGGGTGCGGCATCGGGTCGCTCGAGGAGCGCGTCCCCGACCGCGATATGACCGGACTCGACCTGTCGGCGGCGATGGTCCAGACGGCGCGGGACCGGGTCGACGCGCCGTTCGTCCTCGGTGACGCGACCGCGCTGCCGGTCGCGACCGGGTCGGTCGACGCCGTCGTCTTCGTCTCGACGCTCGAGTTCCTCCCGGACGCCGAGGCGGCGCTGAGCGAGGCGACCCGCGTCCTCGCGTCGGACGGGACCCTCGTCGCGCTCGTGTTGAATACCCGCTCCGAGTACGTCCGGTCGAACCTGCGGCGGGAGGGCTCGTACTTCCGGCGGATGGTCCACCGCGACTCGGCGGCCCTGACGGAGCGGATACTGGAACGCGTCGACGGCGAGCGGGAGTACTTTCTGGGGATCTCCGGCGAGGAGGTCTTCGAGAGCAGCGACCCGGAGACCGCGGCGATCGCGGGGGTCGTCGGCGAGCCGGTCGACTGACCGCAACACCCTTTCCTCGGTTCCGCGAACGCCGGGACATGACCGACCCGTCCGACTCGGACGCGTCGCCGCTCTTCGAGGCGAAGGCGTTCGACGAGCCGTCCGTTTTCGATCCGGATGCCCTCCTGAAGAACGCCCGGCGGCAGAAGGACCTCCCGGAGCGTTCGGTCCCGGACGTCTGCGTGCTCGACCCGGACGGGGACGTCGTCCGCCAGCTGGCGGCCACCGGCGCGGCGCGGAAAGACGAGACGTGGCCCGGCTACCACACGGACCTCTATCGGTTCGAACGAGACGGCGAGGAGTTCGGGATCGTGGGCTGCGCGGTGGGGGCGTCGTTCGCCGTCCTCGTCGCGGAGCAGCTGTTCGCTGCCGGCTGCGAGTTCCTCGTGAGCGTGACCTCGTCGGGGCGGATCGTGCCGAAAGACGACCCGCCGTACTTCGTGCTCATCGAACGCGCGCTCCGCGACGAGGGGACGAGCCACCACTACCGGTCGGCGGGTCGGTACGCGGTGCTCGACGACAACCTCCGCGCCTCGGTCGAAGACGCGTGCGAATCGGTGTCACGTCCGGTGTACGCGGGCGCGACGTGGACGACCGACGCGCCCTTCCGCGAGACGGAGACCGCGATCGAACGGGCCCGGTCCGAGGGGATCCTCGCGGTCGAGATGGAGGCGGCGGCGCTGTACGCGTTCGCGGCCGTCCGGGACCGGCCGGTCGTCTGCTTCGCGCACGTGACGAACCAGATGGGGCAGACCGAGGAGGACTTCGAGAAGGGGGACGCGGACGGCACCCGCGACGCGCTGGAAGTGATCGAGGCGGCCGCGGCGGCGTGGCGGGCGTCGAACTAAGCTTACGCCCCGTCCCGCGCGGCCCGGTACCGCTCGCGGACCTCCGCGAACAGTTCCCTCCCGGCCTCGGTCCGGAGCCGGGGCTCGGTCGTCGCGAAGAACTCGTCTAAGTCGTCGTACTCGCGGAACGCGTCGGGCTCGCCCCGCTCCGGGTCGTACCGGTCGTCCTGCTCGTACATCAGGGCTTGGAGGCAGGTGTCGAGCAGGTCGCACTCCTTGATGAGGACCGCCTCCGGCGAGTCGCGGGCCTCGTACGCCTCCCACGCGTCTCGCACGCGCTCGGGGAGCGGGCCGGCGAGGTCCGCCATCGCCTCGCGCTCGGCGGCGACTTTCGCCTCGCGGTCGACTCCCTCGGCGGTGGAATCGGCACGGGCCGCCACGTCGCCGGTCTCAGCCTCGGCGACGTCGTGGACGACGGCGAGCCGAAGGGCACGGTCGAAATCGACCCCCGGGAGCTCCTCGCGGAACCGCTCGCCGAGCGCCAACACGAGGTACGCGACCCCCCACGAGTGGGCGGCGACGGACTCGGGGTCGTCGACGCCGCGGAGCTGCCAGCCGGTGCGCCGCTCGTCTTTGAGGTCGTAGGCGGCGAGGACGGCGTCGAGCGCCGCGTCGCGGTCGGCGTCCGCGTCGCGGTCGTCGTCACCGGCGTCGTCGTCGTCCGATTTCCCGGCCATCGCTCTGGCCTGCTACTCGGCGAGCGCCCAGGTCTCGTCGCCGACGGGCTCCGCGACGTCCCGCCGGACCATCTCGTCGATGACCTCGTCGAGGCGGTCGGGCTGGGCGACCTCCATCTCGATCCGGCCGATGCCGTGGAACTCCTCTAAGTAGTGGCGCAGGTCCTCCCGCGAGAACGCCGACTCGTCGGCGCGCTCCATCGCGCCCTCCGTGAGGTCGACCATATCCTCGAGGAAGTTCCACGGGTAGACGACCCACGTCCACTGTTCGAGCCGCTCGCCCACGAAGTCGGGCTGGAACTCGGAGGTGCCGAGCAGCTGGAGTGTCGCGGTGCGGATCTCGGCGGCGTTCCGCTCGTCGACGTACTCCTCGGCGCGGCGGATCGAGCCGCCGGTGTCCGCGATATCGTCGATGATGAGGACGTTTTTCCCCTCCACGCTCCCCTCGGGCATCGGGTAGCGGATCTGGGGTTCGTCGCTCTTCTCCGCGGCGCCGACGTAGTGTTCCATCTTGAGGCTCGTGAGGTCGTTGAGCCCGAGGAAGTCGCAGACGCACCGGCCCGCGAACCAGCCGCCGCGGGCCAAGGCGACGACCACGTCCGGCTCGAAGTCGGCCCGCTTCACCGCGTCGGAGACGTTGCGGCAGAGCCCGTAGATGTACTCCCAGTTGGTGAGCGTGCAGTCGAAGTCGTCCGGGAGGTCGCTCATTACGGGCGTACCTGCCACCCGCGCGCTGATAAGGGTTTAGCTCCGGCGTCGCGGGGCGTTCGCGCCCTCCCGATCGATGCCGCTCGCTCGCCTCGCCGTCTCACTGTCTCGCCGTCCACGCCGTCACCGCAGCGCCGAGATCAGCGCGATACCGCCCGCGAGAAGCAGTGCGAGCGCGGCCACCGGCTGGCCGCCGCCGACCGCGAGCGAGACGCCGTAGACGAGGCCGGCGGCGAGCGCGCCGACGAGCAGGCTCGACCCGGCGTGGACCGCGACGTTGCGCCGAACGCGGGCACCCCGACCCACCTGCTCGCCGAGGCCGACGCCGTGGTCGGCGACGTCCCACGCGACCGCGAGCCCGACGGCGGCGACGAGCAGCGGCTCGGCGGCCGCGCCGCGGTACCCCGCCAGCGCGAGGCCGACCACGCCGACCGCCGCGCCCCACGTCAGGACCCGGGTCGAGCTCCGGAGCGATCCGGCGAGGAAACCGAGCGCGGCGGCGCCGAGCAGCGCGCCGCCGATCGGGCTCGCGACCAGCGCGGCGGTCGCCGCGACGCCCGCGGCCGCGAGGCTCGCGACGATCGCGACCGTCGGCGGCCGCGCGTCGGTCTCGTGGAAGTCGACGAGCGCGTCGTCGCCGTCGCTCGCTCTGCTCTCCGCATCTTCCCCGCTCATCGCGACCACCGCCTCGTCGCGGCCGCGACGGCGACCGGGAAGGAGTCGTCGCCCCACTCCAGCGCGCGGATCCCCGCCGACCGCAGCGACCGCAGCCGCTGGCGTCGCTCGAAGGTCGTCAGCCGCTGGCCAGCGGTCTCGGTCGTCGTCGGGTCCGGCGAGAGCACCGTCACGAGGTGACCGTGCGCGTCGATCCGGCGCGCGAGCGTCGCCGCAGTGTCGTCCACCAAGGGGGTGAAAAACAGCACCTGCGCGTCGGCCGGGAGCCGCCGCCGGAACCGCCGGAGCCACAGCGACCGGTAGAACCGCTCGTCGCTCGGCGTCGGCGCGAGCGCCGGGTCGGTCGCCAGCGTCTCGCGCCCGCGGGCGGCGTGGACGGTCCCGCTGCCGGGCGGGAGCCAGCAGTCCAGCGGCGACAGCGCCGCGATCCCGACGCGGTCGCCGCCGTCGAGGAGCGCGGAGAACGCCTGGCCGGCGGCCGCGACGCTCGCCTCCACCGCCGTCTCCGCGTCGGGGTCGGCCGCGACGTACGCGGACTCGCGGGCGTCGACGAGCAGCACGACGGTGGCGGCGCGCTCCTCGCGCAGCTCGACGGTCGACAGCTCGCCCGTCCGGGCCCGCCGGTTCCAGTCGATCCGCTTCAACGGATCGCCGCGGCGATACTCCCGGGTGGCGTGGAACTCGACGCCCGCCCCGCCCACGTCGGTCGGCACCCGCCCGTGGTGGACGGTCGTCAGCCCGCGCAGGGGGAGATCCCCGCCTGCCGACAGCTCGGGGGTACAGGCGATCGCGGTCGGCGCGTCGAGCGTCGTCTCGCGCTCGCGCGCCCCGGCCGCGTCGCGCGTGATCGCGGTCAGCGGCTCCCACTCGTGGTCGCCCCGCGCCGCGCGCACGGTGTACTCGAACGTCACCGCGGTCCCGGGCCGCAGCGCCGTCGCGACCCGCGCCGGGCCGTCGACGACCGCTAACCCGGGCGGGACGCCGTCGACGAGGCGGAGGTCCGGGACCGCCGTCTCCCCGACGTTCTCGGCGCGGACGGTCACGCGCACCTCGTCGCCGGGGGCCGGCGCCTCGTTGCTCACGGACCGCGTCACCGAGAGCGTCGGCGTCGGCGCGTCGCCCGCCCGCGCGTACACGGCGTAGCCGACGCCGACCGCGCCGGCGAGCACCAGCGACGGCTGCCGGACGAGCACCCCGAGGCCGACCAGCGCCAGCGCCGCGCCCGCGATCCCCAGCCAGCGGTCGGTCGCGACCTCGCGCCGGCGCTCGCGATCGGTCGGGGTCTCGGAAGCTCCTTCGGCCGCGTCGTCTGCGCCTTCTGCCGCGTCGCCTGCGCCTTCTGCCGCGTCGCCTGCGCCTTCGGCCGCGTCGGCGTCGTCCGCGTTCGGTTCGCCTCCCTCGTCCCGATCCGGTTCGCCTCCCTCGTCCCGATCCGGTTCGCCTCCCTCGCCCTGATCCGGCTCGCCCGTCTCGGCCTCATCGAGCGTCGACGCGTCCGATTCGGACGCGACCGCTGCGTTCCCGGGATCGCTCACGGCTCTCCCCCCTCGACCCGCTCGATCTCGTCGATCGCGGCCCGGAGGCCGTACCAGTAGTTCGAGCGCCCCCGGACCCCGGCCGACAGGCGGACCCGGAGCGGGTACGCGGTCCCCGTGTCGAAGAACGCGGTTGCGACGGGGTCGTCCGACCACGTCCCGTCGTCGACGGCGGTCGCCGCGGCCTCCGGCGAGCAGTTGCGATCGCGAGCCACGGCGTCGACCGCGACCTCCCGGACCCGGTCGCGGAGGTCCCTGCGGTCGCGGTAGCCGCCCGGCGCCGGGCTGGCGACCCGCGCGATTCGCTCGTCGAGGTCGGACCCGGGCACCGCCGCCGGCGCGCGCCGCTCCGGCTCGCCGGGGTCGGTCAGCAGTCGCCGGCGGTCGCGGCGCGCGTTCGCGTAGCGGACCCCCTGGACCACGCCGAGGACGCCGATCAGCGTGACGACGGCCGAGGTCGGAGAGATTGCGGCCGCGATGCCGCGGTCGAGCGCCGCGAGGAGGCCGACGACGACCGCCAACACCCCGACGACCGCGAGCGGGCGCACTACGCGTCACCTCCGTCGGGCTCGGCGCGGCGCTCGACCGCGGCCGCGACGCCGGTCGGTTTGCGGCTCACGAGTCGCCCCCGTGCCGTTCCTCGATCCGGCGCAGCGCCTCGACGGCGCGGCGCTCGCGGTCGTCGGTCGCGTCCTCGCCGCCGTAGCGCACGCGTTCGAAGACCTCGGTGAGCGCGGTCACCGGCTCCTCGTCGACGCCGGCGTCGACTGCGGCGGTCGCGAACTCCGCCGGCGTCGAGGAGGCCGGTCGGTCGACATCGAGCACGTCGGTCATGTCCCGCCACGCCCGGTACACCTCGTTGTCCGCGTTCGACGACTCGATCCGGTCGGCGGCCTCGCCGGCGGTCCGGCCGATCGCGTCGAGCGACGGCGGCTCCTCGTCCGCCTCGTCGGGCCGACCGCCCGCGTCCCCGTCCGCCTCGTCGTCGCCGCCGGCGAGGAGGAGCGCGGCGACGCTCGCGATCACCGCGGCGACGACGACGACCGCGAACAGGATCTGCGGCGCCGACGCCGCGCCCTCTCCGCTGCCGAACCCCCCGCCGGCCGCGCCGCCCGGCAGTATCCCCGTCTCGTTGCCGCCGGTGCCGAGCGAGATGGAGATGCTCTGCGCCACCGAGCGGCACGTCGACAGCACCCAGAAGAGGACCGCGATCGGGGCGCCCATCACGCCGGCGACGGCGACGCTCGCGAACGCCGACGCCGTGTCGCGATAGGTGATCCCCGCCATCAGCGCCAGTCCGACGAGCAGCGCGAACACGGCCGGCGGCTCCCGCAGAGACGGGAAACAGAGCCCCGACGCGGAGAACTCGCCGGCCTCGCCCGTCGGGGAGAGCACTCCGGGGTCTCCGGTGTCCGATCCGACGCTCGGGGCGTCGCCGCCGCCCCCGCCGAACCCGCCGCTGCCCGTGTCGACGGCGGTGTCCAGCGTCGCCGCTGCGACGCCGAGCGCGACGAGGGCGAGGAGGGCGACCGCGACGGCGACCATGGCGTCCCGCTTCACGTCCCCGAATACGCCGGCCGCCGGGAATAGCTTTCGGCGAGGGCGGTCCCGGCGCCGCGTCGAGGGGGCTCGGACCGCTCCCCTACGCGTCGTCGCTCCCGTCCACGAGGTCGTCGAGGGGCGTCGTCGGGAACAGCGCGTCGACGTCGGGGTCGGGGTCGACGAGGCGGTACGCGGTCCCGTCGGGCTCGACGACGCCGGCGTCCGCGAGGTGGTCGAGGTGCGAGAACGCCTCGCCGGGGCCGTGGAGGACGTGGATATCCTCCAGCGAGCCGAACAGCGCGGCCGACACCTCCCACGCGGTGGCGGCTTCTCGGTCGGCGAGGACCTCGATCACTCGCCGGGTCCGGTGGCGGTGGTGGTCGAGAATCGTCGCCGCGCGCCGGCTCGGCTCGTCGATCCGCCACCGGTGGCCGGGATGGGCCGCGTCGAAGTCGCGGGCGACGATCCGCGCGAGGCTCTCGGCGTAGGCGGCGAGCGCGCCCTCGACGCGCACGTCCGCGCCGCCGACGTTGGGGGTGTACTTCGGGAGCAGCGCGTCGCCGGTGAAGGCCTCTTCCGTCGCGTCCGCGCCGGCGACGGGGTCGTGATCGGGGACGGTTCGGGGGTCGAACGCGAATCCGGTGAGACCGGCGGTGTGGCCCGGCAGGTGGAGGGCTTCGAGCTCGACGCCGCCGGCCTCGATCGCGTCGCCGTCTTCGAACGTCGTCACGTCCGCGGGCTCGCCGGAGAGGTCCGTGCTGACCGCGGCGAAGAAATCGGTCAGGCGCTCCCGGTCGGCGTCGGGCATCCCCCACCGCTCGAACGTCTCGCGCTGGAGGTCGCGGTCGGCGAACAGCGGCGTCTCCGTCCCGTCGACGAGTGCGGCGTCGGCCTCGTGGACGTACACGTCGGCGCCGCCTTCGGCCTGAATCTCGCCGGCGAGCCCCGCGTGGTCCGGGTGCCAGTGAGTGAGCACGACCGCGTCGATGTCGGCGAACGAGCGACCGTACTCGGCGAGGCCGTCGACCAACTCCTCGCGCACGTCCGGGAGCGCCACGCCGGTGTCGACGAGCGCGGTCGCCTCGCCGTCGAGCAGGTAGACGTCGTTCGCGCCCTCGAAGACGGTGTTGCCGAGCTGGATCCGTTTCACACGACACGGTCGTCGGGAACCCTTTTGAGGGTTACCACCGCGGCGAGGTGGACCGGCGCGACCGGTCTCTCAGTTCCGCCGTCGGGAGGGCTTTTACTCGCGCGTCCCTCACCGCGGGTATGGAGTACCAACCGGGCGTGTGTAACATCGGACCGACCCAACAGCGACGGCGGCTTCTCCTCGGCGTCGGGTCGCTGCTGGTCGCGGCGGTCTACGTCGCGGCGGTCGTCGCGCTCGCGTGGCCGCGGTGGGCGCTGATCGCCTCGGTGGTCCCGTTGTACGGCGCGGCGATGGGGGCGTTGCAGTACCGCGAGCGCTTCTGTATCGGCTTCGCCGGGATGGGGGTGTTCGACGTGGGCGACGGGGCGAACGAGATTCAAAACGAGGCGGCGCTCGCAGCCGACCGGAAGAAGGCGGTCCGGCTCAACGCGAAGGCGATGGCGCTCGGCGTCGCCGGAACGGTCGTCGTGTTCGTTGCGGTGACCTATCTCTTATAAATGCTCGCAGAGGCGCGAGGCGTTCGTTTATAAATGACTGCTAACGGATCGGCGGCGAACTCCTCTAAAGCCCCAGCCGCCTGTTTATAAATGACTGTCAGTGGATTGGCGGCGAACACCGCCAAATACCCAGCCGCTCGTTTATAAATGACTGCTAGCGGATCGGCGGCGAATTCCTCCAAAGCCCCAGCCGTGAGGGCGTCGTACGCTCGCTGTGCTCCTCGGTCGCTCACTCCGTTCGCTCCCTGCGGTGTCGCCGGCGGCTCCGCCGCCGGCTTTTCGTGGCGCGTAGCGCCACGCTACTTACGTCGCCTACGACGCCCTCACGGCTGCCCCTTTGAGTCCCACCCCGCACCGCTCCGCACGGCGCCTCACGCCTCCCCAGCCTCGCGGCTCACGCTTCGCGGCTACGCCGCTCGCGTTCGCCGCGTCCCTCGCGCGTGCTGCTCGGCCGCGGGGCGGCCTCGCAGGCACGCGCCACCGCACAACACCGCGGGTCGCTCTCGCGTCCCGTCGGCGTTGCGGTCGCGTTGATGAACACGAACGTGCGTATAGAAAAGCATTAGAACCGGCTCGGTAACCACGTAAGTGAATGAGTCTGTCCGATGCGGACCACGAGCTCGTGACCGCGGAGCTCGGTCGGGAGCCGACGGCGGCCGAGGCCGCGCTGTTCGAGAACCTCTGGAGCGAGCACTGCGCGTACCGCTCCTCGCGGCCCCTGCTGTCGGCGTTCGACAGCGAGGGCGACCAGGTCGTGGTCGGCCCCGGCGACGACGCCGCGGTCCTCGCGCTGCCCGAGCCCGACGCGGCCGACGCCCCCGCGGCCGAGCGCGACGCCGACGACTACGGCGACACCTACGTCACGTTCGGCGTCGAGAGCCACAACCACCCCTCCTTCGTCGACCCGTTCGACGGCGCAGCGACGGGCGTCGGCGGCATCGTCCGCGACACGATGAGCATGGGCGCGTACCCGATCGGCCTCCTCGACTCGCTGTACTTCGGCGGCTTCGACCGCGAGCGCTCCCGCTACCTCTTCGAGGGCGTCGTCGAGGGCATCTCCCACTACGGCAACTGTATCGGCGTTCCCACGGTCGGCGGCAGCGTCGCCTTCCACGGCGGCTACGAGGGCAACCCCCTGGTCAACGTCGCCTGCGTCGGTGTCACGAACGAGGACCGACTCGTCACGGCGACCGCACAGGAGCCGGGCAACAAGCTGGTCCTCGTCGGCAACGGCACCGGCCGAGACGGGCTCGGCGGCGCCTCCTTCGCGAGCGAGGACCTCGCGGAGGACGCAGAGACCGAGGACCGCCCGGCGGTTCAGGTCGGCGACCCCTACGCCGAGAAGCGGCTGATCGAGTGTAACGAGGCGCTCGTGGACGAGGACCTCGTGCTCTCCGCCCGTGACCTCGGCGCGGCCGGCCTCGGCGGCGCCTCCTCCGAGCTCGTCGCGAAGGGCGGACTCGGCGCGCGGATCGACCTCGACCGGGTCCACCAGCGCGAGCCGAACATGAACGCGATGGAGATCCTGCTCGCCGAGAGCCAGGAGCGGATGTGCTACGAGGTCGATCCGGACGACGTCGACCGCGTCGCCGCCCTCGCCGAGCGGTTCGACCTCGGCTGCTCCGTCATCGGCGAGGTGACCGACGGGAACTACGTCTGCGAGTTCGCGGGCGACGCGGACGCCGACCCGGCCGACCGCGAGGTCGTCGTCGACGCGCCCGCCGAGTTCCTCGCCGACGGCGCGCCGATGAACGACCTCGCGAGCGAGCCGCCGAGCGAGCCCGACAGGGATCTGCCCGACGACGAGCCCCCGCTCGACGAGGCGGTCGCGGCCGTCCTCTCGGCCCCCTCGACCGCGAGCAAGCGCTGGGTGTACCGCCAGTACGACCACGAGGTCGGGACGCGCACGGCCGTGAAGCCAGGCGACGACGCCGCGCTGCTGGCGATCCGAGAGACGGAGCCGGAAGACGGCGGCGGAGCGGACGACGCCGGTAGCGACGACTCCGCCGACGGCGTCGGCCTCGCGCTCGCCTCCGGTGCGAACCCGAAGTGGACCGCGGTCGCGCCGTACGAAGGCGCCCGCGCGGTCGCCGTGGAGAACGCGACGAACCTCGCCGCGACCGGCGCGGTCCCGCTCGCCGCGGTCGACTGCCTCAACGGCGGCAACCCGGAGAAGCCGGACGTGTACGGCGCCTTCGAGGGGATCGTCGACGGCCTCGCGGACGCCTGCGCCGCGCTCGACACGCCCGTCGTCGGCGGCAACGTCTCGCTGTACAACGACAGCGTCGAGGGGCCGATCCCGCCGACGCCGACGCTCGCGGTGCTGGGCACGACGCGGGGGTACGACGCGCCGCCCGCCGCGCTCGACGCCGACCGCGCGGCCGACTCCGAACTGCTGCTCGTCGGCGCCGGGGGCGACGCGCTCGGCGGCTCCGAGTACCTCGCGCACGCCGGCGGGAGCGACCGGTTCCCGACGCTGCCCGACGAGTCCGGCGCCGCCGACGACCTCGGCGGCCTCGTCGCGTCGCTCGCGGCGGCCGCCCGCCACGAGTCGACGCTCGCGGCCCACGACGTGAGCGAGGGGGGGCTCGCGGTCGCGCTCGCCGAGCTGATCACCGACGACGCCGGCGTCGACACGACCCTTCCGGACCGCGTCGCGGCCTTCGACGAGACGCCCGGACGCCTGCTCGTCCAGACGACCGATCCCGAGGCGGTCGCGGCCGCGGTCGGCGACCTCCCCGTCTTCCGCCTCGGCGACGTGACGACGGACGGGGCACTCTCGCTCACCGTCGGCGACGAGTCGGTCGCGCTCTCGGCCGATGCGGTCCGCGACCGCCGCGACGTGATCGAACGCGAACTCGCCTGAACCGGCGCGACGCGGTGGGCGAGCGGCGAGCCGCACACGCCGGCCGCCCACGATCTCCCGATTTCGATGCCGCGAGAGCGAGCGATACGCTTTTAGGTACTCCTAAAGTATGAGGTGGCAACCGCGGGACGCCGGTCCGCCCGGCGCCCGCCCCCCATCGATGGCATCCACGGAACCAGTCGGCACGACGCGCTCGGCCGAGTCGGACGACGCGACGGCCGAGGGCTCGGAGGACTCGGCGGTCGAACACCGGGCGAGCGCCGCCTCCGACGACGAGTCGAGCGCCGGCGCGGACCCCGTCCTGTCGCTGTCGGACGTCACGAAGGCGTTCGGGCCCGAGACCGCCGTCGACGACGTCTCGCTCGACGTTCGCTCCGGCGAACTGCTGACGTTCCTCGGCCCCTCCGGGTGCGGCAAGACGACGACGCTGCGCACCATCGCGGGCCTCGAAGAGCCCACGGAAGGGGAGATCGCGCTCGGCGACGAGGTGGTCGCCGGCGACGGGTCGTTCGTCCCGCCGGAGCGGCGCGACGTGGGCATCGTCTTCCAGAACTTCGCCTTATTCCCCCACCTCACCGTCCGCGAGAACATCGCGTTCGGGCTCGGCGACGCCGACGCGGAGGAAAGCGAGGCCCGCGTCGACGAGCTGCTGGAGCTGGTCGAGATGACCGACCACGGCGAGAAGACGCCCGACCAGCTCTCCGGCGGGCAGAAACAGCGCGTCGCGCTCGCTCGTTCGCTGGCGCCCGAGCCCGAGGTGCTCCTCCTCGACGAGCCGTTCTCGAACCTCGACGTGCGCCTCCGCGTGGAGATGCGCGAGGAGGTGCGCCGCATCCTGAAGGCGGCCGGCGTCACCGCGGTCTCGGTCACCCACGACCAGGAGGAGGCGCTCTCCATCTCCGACCGCGTCGCCGTGATGAACGACGGGAAAATCGAACAGGTGGGCCGCCCCGAGTCCGTCTTCGAGCGCCCCGAGTCGAAATTCGTCGCCTCCTTCCTCGGGCGGGCCTCGTTCCTCGAAGGCGAGCTCCGCGACGGGAAGGTCGACACCGGCATCGGGCGCTTCGACGCCGTGACGCTGGAGGGGTACGACACCGTCTACGACGGGGCGCCCGTCGACGTGCTCGTCCGGCCCGACGACCTCCGCGCGACGCCCGCGAGCCCCGAGCTCGCCGACGGCGTCGTCACCTCGCGGCAGTACGTCGGCCCTTCCTTCGTCTACCGGGTCGAACTCGACTCCGGCGAGGCGGTCCACTGCCTCCACAACCACGTCGAGGAGTTCGACCTCGACGAGCCGGTCTCCTTGGAACTCACCGCGGACCACCCGCTCGCTTGGTACCCCCGGTAAGCGCGTCGCGGTAGGGATGTCGGGCACGATTGGCTCGGTTGTCACCTATTTTTCAGACATATTACCGTCTGAACCAGCTGTTCGCTGAACGGTGCTTCTTGATCGAGTGCGGGAGTAGGTGTAGTACGTCGTGAGTGAGGCCATTTATAACGCGGATAGCGGTGTTGCTGTCGGCTGTTTATAAGTGACTGACGCCACCGCGGCGAGTGTCTCCAAAGCCCCAGCCGTGAGGGCGTCGTACGCTCGCTGCGCTCCTCGTCACTCGCTTCGCTCGTTCCTGCGGTGCTTACGTCGCCTACGACGCCCTCACGGCTGCCCCTTTGAGTCCCGCCCCACACAGCGACCGCACCTCACGCCTCCCCAACCTCGCCGCTCACGCCCTGCGGGCGTTCGCGGCGTCCCTCGCGCGTGCGACTCCCGCCCTCCGGGCGCTCGTCGGCACGCGCCACCGCACCCCTTTTTTATAAGCACTCGTCGCCGCCGCTCACGGTTATTTAAATACGACATCGCGGCCGGCGATCTGCGATACTCACTCCCGCTATCGCTCGCCGCTACCTCTGTACTGATGAGGAAATTTACCAGCTGCTGGGTATCTCAATGGCGCCGTCCGATTCAAAAGTCGCCGAGCGGCGGCTCAGAACGTCGCGAGGAACGGAACCGCGTACGCGATCAGCAGGCCGACGAGCGTGACGGCCGCGCCGATACCGACCTCGCGGCTGCCGAACTCCTGCATCGGTGCGGTCACGCGCTTGTCCGGGTCGGGCTCGTGCGAGTGGTCGTCCATAATCGCGGATCCGGTCGGGGGACACATAAGCCCACCTGTACCCGGCGGAGGTGACGCTCCTCGCCGCGGCGTTGAAGCGCCGAATTGACTTGTCACTGATCACGCGGCACACCGCGTTCCGGTGTCCCGATCGCCGTGGATAATCTCAGTCAAAAAGAAAATTACATATAGCCAGTTGTAGGACGGAAACGTACGCCCAAAGAAGATACCTATGACAAGTGTCCTCACCCTGGCGTTTGTCGGCGTGGTTCCGATTGCCGTCGCGTTCGTCCTGCTCGCCGGACTCAGGTGGTCCGCCGCCCGCGCGATGGGAGTCGGGTGGCTGCTCGCGGGCGGAATCGGACTCACGTACTGGCGCATGGAGCTCGACTGGCTGATCGCGTCGGCCGTCTACGGCGCGTTCCAGGCGGTCGACATCATCCTCATCGTCTTCGGTGCCATCCTCCTGATGAACTACCTCGAGGGGAGCGGCGCCATCGCCACCATCCGGTGGTACTTCGGGCAGATCGAGGAGGACAGGCGCATTCAGGTGCTGCTCATCGGGCTCGGCTTCATGACCATCATCGAGGGCGCGGCCGGGTTCGGGACGCCGGGCGCGCTCGCCGCGCCGCTGTTCATCGGCCTCGGCTTCCCGCCGCTGGCCGCCGCGGTGTTCGGCCTCTTCTTCAACGCGCCGAACCCGCCGTTCGGCGCGGCCGGAACGCCGGTCATCGGCGGGACCGGCGCGGTCATCGAACCGGCGCTGTCGGGCTCGGTGAGCGTCGGCGAGTTCCTCTCGATGGTCTCCGCGTGGTCCGGCGTCGTCACGGGGGTGACGTACGTGTTCTGGGGCCTGCTCGGCGTGTTCTTCCTCACGTACTGGTTCGGCGACGCCGACGGGGGCCGGAGCCTCGGCGGCGCCGTCCGCGACACGCTCCCGATCGCCCCGTTCGCGCTCCTGCTCGGCGTCGTCACCGGCGGAACGCAGCTGGTGATAGCGTGGTTCGTCGGCCCCGCGCTCCCCGACATCGCGGCCGGGTTCGTCGTCCTCGGCGTCGGGCTCCTGCTCGCGAACAACAACATCCTCGTCCCCGACCGCGAGTGGGACTTCCCGAGCGACTCCCAGTGGAGCGACACCTGGCTCGGGGGGCTCGACCTCGACGAGATCTCCCGCGACCAGCCGAATAAGGAGATGTCGGTGCTGCTGGCGTGGACGCCGTACCTGCTCGTCGCGCTCGCCCTGCTGGTCACCCGGTGGCCCGACCTCACCGTCGCCGGGACCGGGGTGCTGGCGTGGATCCAGAGCTTCACCGTCGGCATCGACTCGATCCTCGGCACGGAGCTCGGCTACACGCTCCAGTACCTCTACCTCCCCGGAACGATGCCGTTCATCCCCATCGCCGTCCTCACGGGCCTCATCCACAAGATGGACCTCGACGAGATGGGGGCGGCGTGGCGGCGGTCGGTCGAGCAGGTCGCGCCCGCCGCGCTCACGCTGATCATCGCCGTGTCGATGACGCAGGTGATGATCCAGTCGCAGACGAACACCGCGGGCCTCCTCGGCATGATGGAGGCGCTCAGCCGCGCGCTCGCGATCGGCGCGGGCGGCCTGCTCCCGATGATCTCGCCGTGGATCGGCGCCATCGGCTCCTTCATGACCGGGAGCAACACCTCCTCGAACATCCTCTTCAGCGTGCTCCAGTACAACGCCGCCGAGACGGTCGGGCTCTCGCGGACGATCGTCGTCAGCCTCCAGAACGTCGGCGGCGGCCTCGGTAACATGGTCTCCGTGCTGAACGTCGCCGCCATCTGCGGCGTCGTCGGAATCACCGGCCGCGAGGGCGACCTGCTCCGCAAGGCGATCGTCCCGATGGCCCTGTTCGCGCTGTTCGCCGGGCTGTTCGGGATGCTCCTGAGCTACGTCCTCGTCCCCGGGCTGTTCTGACCCGGCACGGGTCGGTTCGGGGCCGGACGTTTCGTTTCAAGCTCGGACTCTGAGAGCTTTCAGATCGAAGCGGAGATTTAACCGGGGCCGAATCAACGACCGCGTATGGGCGGCGTCGACCTCACCGATCGCGGACTCGTCGTCGACCGCGAGCCCAATCGCCTCGACGAGCTCGCGCTCGAGTTCTCTCAAGTGCTCTCGCGACTCGACATCGGCCACGTCTTCGTCGCGGGCTACGTGGCCATCCTTGCTGGGCGGTCGCGTTCGACCGAAGACGTCGACGTGTTCATCGAGCGCTGCTCATCGGAACGGATCGACGACCTCGTCGCCGAACTGGAGCGCGAGGGGTACTGGGGACCGGCGATGCCGCTCTCGAATACGTACGAGAACCTCGCCAGCGGGACGAACATCTGGGTCGCGCCGGACGGCGAAATGACGCCACATCTCGAAGTGAAGTTCCCGAACGACGAGTTCGACCGCGCCTCGCTTGCGAACGCGATCGACGCGCACGTCGGCGGCGAGACGGTCCCCATCGGGCCGCCCGAACTCCAGATCGCGTACAAGCTCTCGCTCGGCGGTCGCACCGATCTCGAAGACGCCGCACACCTCTACACCGTCTTCGGAGCAACGCTTTCCCGCGACCGGCTCGAAACGTGGGTCGAACGACTCGACGTCGAGGACCGCTATGAGCGACTCACGAACGCCTGAAGAGGGCTCGGCCGGAAGTGACGACAGTCCCGAGCGACCGCCCCGCTACGAGCAGGTGATCCGGTGGGCCGAGTACATCAACGCGCAGCCGCCGGAGGTGTGGGGCCCGCAGCAGAACGCGGTCGTGAACGGCCAGATCGAGAGCGCGCAGGCGGTCGACGTGAGCGCCGAGGAGAAGAAGCGAATCCGGGAGTTCGCGGACGAGACGTTGCGGGCCGAAGGTGAGACCGACGAGAAAAATAACAGCGAGGAGTAGATCGACGCCCGAACTCAGCCGTAGAGCATCTCGTCGATGTCCGCTTCGTCGGTCGCGACCCCGGAACTGACTCGGCCGCGCCGCATTCGTTCCTTTTGTTGCTCTGATAGCGGGAGGGGCGATACCATACCGAGGCCTCTCTCACGAGCCGTAATAGTCGTTACTCAAACGACTCCAACGACTCGATGCTCGGGACGGGTCTGGGTTTTGGGGTGCCGACAGCCTCGCAGTATACCGAGACGTATCGCTGTCGGTGGTTCTCTGTTAATAATCTTCAAAAAAGTCACCAGTCCGATTAGGGTGACGGTCGCGCCGATACCGACCTCGCGGTCCCCGAACTCCTACATCAGAGCGGTCACGCGCGTGTCCGGGTCCGGCTCGTAGGATTTTAGTTCTCGAACGTGATTTCAACCGTTCCGGTCTCCCATTCGCTTCCAAGGTCGGCTCCGGTCGTATCTATACCAACTCCGACTCCGACGTACGAGCCGCTACCGGTACCGGGGAATCCCTCAGTGTAGTCCCCGTCAGGGTTGACCTCAGTTGGTCGACCCTGCTGGGGTATATCGTAGAATACGAAGTGTTCTGGGTTATCGAGTCCACTCCAGTCGATCTCGGCCGTCACACTGTCGCCGATCCGCGAGCCGTATCCGAACACGTTGTCAAAGAAGTACTCCGAGTCAGTGCTGAGGCCCGTCCCATCGGAAAGGAAGCCACCACTGTTTACATCCGCATTCTCATTAAACCGTAACTCGAGTTTACCGTTCTGCTGTTCGGCGTACTCCGAGTTCTCTAGGCCTGAATCATTCGCAAGCAGCGTCGCGAACGCACTATTGTCCGAGACGACTGAAACGCTCACACCACGTGATGCGCTTGCCTGTGAGAACGCGCCCGTTCCCGTCGCCGCCGCGCTTCCAGTTGCCAATGCGCCCAGCCCGACCACAAATTTGCGTCGTTCCATGGGTTGTCTACCTCTGTTACCGCACACGACCCGCCGGGGACACGAGACATCCCGTGTCACCCCGGGTCGCTCTACTACACCCATGGAGTGTATCCCATATCGTTATGAGTCAGCAGAAGATCTTCCGTAGGCGACAGATGCCTTTCCGTTCGAGTCTGAAACGCAGATGAGACCGCCTGAACACGATTCATGCCGCCCCTTCGAGTCCAAATCTGGCCCCAAAACCAGTTCGACGCTCGTGATCTCAGAACCCATGTGTGAAATAGACTATATTACTACTCGCTGCTCGGTACCGGCTGAATTCGCTCCGATAGAACAGACACCTCCGAACCGCAAAAGCTGTCAGCTACTCGGAGCCGCAACTAGGGGCGCTATCAGAGGGTACACCGAAGCCACCGTTGTTCGGCTTTTCGAAGCTACAGGTCCCTGAGTTCCACTGCGGATGGACGTAGGTGGTGCCGTTGAGAGTGACGCCGATGATCCGGTCACCACCGGCTCCGGACAACTGGCCTCTAAGGTTCTTATCTGTGTCAATCTTCACGTTCTTCGTCACAATCTCGTCGCCTTGGCCCGGATTCTTGTCGAAGAGGTAGACATCGACGCTCAGGTTCTCGTTGTCTCGGAGGATCTCCGCGTTACCGTTGCCGAAGTACTCCACTTCCCTGTCGACGGGAACGACATCCTGGTCGCTCCGTTCGATCGTGAACCGTCGCGTCTCCGTATCGCCGAACAGCTGCGCCGTGACTCCCGTGCCCTCGACGGTCACCGTAATCTCGACATCGACGCTGTCGTCAGGTGCGAGTCCCTCGACGTGACCGACGATGTCCTCTGCGTGCCCGGTCTCGATTACGGGGTCGTACGACACGTCCGCTACCACTCCCGTGTCGTCGTCGTCGATCGAGACATCCGTGATACGAATTTTCTCCGAGAAACGGTTCGTGATCGTGACCAGGTGAAGAGCCCCGTCGTTTTTCAGGTCCGACGGGATCGTTTTGTCCGACTCGCTGTACCCCACGTACGCCACATCGTCGTCGACGACGTTCACTTCCACGCCCCGCTCAGCCTCCATGCTGCTGAACGCGCCGGTCCCGGTGCTCAGCGCCGCCGATCCGCCGCCGCCGAGCAGGAGGATGAGGTTGCGTCGTTTCATGGTGTGCGTGGGTCCGACACTCGCTTACTGGGTGACAACACGTGTCGCGCACTTAAGGTTATGAGCCATCGGAAGCGGGTATCGCTCGGCTTGAACGCCCGTGACATCGGCCTGAACCTCAGTGACATCGGCCTGAACCCCGTTCTCGCCGCCGACCCCGACTCCCTGTCCGCCCGCGCTCCGATCCGATCCCCGGTCGCTCACTCGCCGCCCACTTCGGGCGGCTCCTCGCCGCGGCCGACCTCCATCTCCGCGGTGTAGTACTTGTGCGCCAGCGCCGAGAACGCGAACGCGACGACGATAGCCAGCGTCCACGCCATCTCGGGGAGGAGCGTGAACGGCCACACCCCGATCCACACCGCCGAGACGAGCGCGGCGGCGACGCCGGAGAGCCCGAGGTAGTACTCGCTCCACGGTATCTCTCGGCCCTCCACGACGTCGAGGTAGACGTCCACGTCCGTCAGCGCCGGCGTCGGCTCGACGACACCGCGCGCCTTGTTGAACTCCACGACCCCCGCGTCGTCCATCTTCGGCAGGTGCGACTGCTGGAGCGCCGTGTACACTCGCTTCCGCTCGCTGCTCGATATCTCGGCGGTGTCGATCCCGTTCTCCCAGGCCGCGATCTGCTCCGCCATCTCGCCGATCTCGACCGCGTCGTCCGGCTCGCGTTTCAGCAGGTGTACCGCGAACCGCCGCCGCTGGTTGGCCAGAACGTCGAACAGATCGTCTTCGGAGATCTCCGCCGCCGGCTCTGCCCCTCCCGTCTCGATCTGCTGTGCCGACGCCATTTACGTCAGACAAATATGAACACACCAACATAAAACCACAGGTTGTGATAACTCGACAACGTTTATTTGCGTTCACGATCGTCTCCGCGAATGGGCCTGATACGCCTGTTCTGCGGGGTTTGAGTGATTCCTTCGGCATCTCAACTGACGAACAACCTATTTGATCGCGATTCGATATATGAAATTATCACATTCCGAATCACTTTTTGGGGCGGTGACTCCGCGGTCCCGCGCGGCTCTCGGACACGTTGACGAACCCCTTCGGAACTTCAAGCACCGCATAACCAAGGGCTTCCGGCCGCAAGGGTCGACCCGATATACATGTCCACCGTCCGCCGGACCCTCCTCCTCGCTGTCCTCGTCGCCGCCGCGGGAGGCCTCGCCTTCGCGACGGGGGCAGCGGTGGTCGACGGGCCGGGGGACACGTTCGCGGAGGAGCGCCTCGCCGTTCACCCCGTGGACGGCCCCAACGGCGCCTACGCGTACCTGAACGACGACGACGAGATCGTCGTCGACGTCTCGGGGTCGAACCCGAAGCTCCCGAGCGACTTCGAGGGGGTCAACCCGGGAACCCTCGCCTCGGCCGAGGGCGTGTTCACGATCACCTACAGCGCCGACGAGTACGCCCGCGTGTGGATCGAACACCCCGAGGAGAACGTCACCTTCGTCGCCGACGGCGAGTCGATCGAGGGCGAGGCGAACAATGTCACGCTCGGTCCCGACGAGACGGTCGCGATCGGGCTCGAAGTGGACGCGCGCGGCGCCGTCGCCGGCACGCAGCTGGGCGGGGACGACTTCGACATCCGCGCCGAGGTCGCGGAACCGGAGTCGATGTCGTCGAACGCGGACGGCGAGGAGGAGGACGCCGACGGCGGCGCCGCGACGACCGTTCGTCGCCCCGAGCCCGACCGCCGAGAGTTCGAGGGCCGCGAGCTCTCTCCGGGCGACGGCGTCACGTTCGACGCGGGCGCGATGGAGATCGCAGGTGGCGACGTCACCCTCGACCGCGTGCGGATCACGAGCGAGAACGGCCGCGACGTCAACTTCGAGACGGTCGGGCGACCGGACCCGTTCCCGTCGGCGGGGCCGCTGAACGACACCCGGGGCGCGGCGCCGAACGGCTACTTCGAGTTCGACCACTCGTTCGCCGGCGATGAGGTGTCTCGCGTCCGGTTCTCTATGAGCGTCGACCGCGACTACCTCAACGAGACGGGCGGCGACCCCGACGACATCTCGCTGTACCGCCGGTCCGAGTCGGCGCCCGGCGGCTGGGAACGGCTGGAGACGGAGCGCGTCGACCCGGCCGTCCGCCGCCTGCTCGACCTGCCCGAGGACCGGGTCCACGTCACGGCGTCGACCGACGAGTTCTCGGTGTTCGCCGTGGCGACCGACCGGGCCCGCATCCGCGCGACCGACGCCTCGCTCGACCGCGAGGCCGTCGACGCCGGCGAGTCGGCCGTCGTCCGCGCAACGGTCGCGAACGAGGGGCGCGACGACGGCGCGCGCGACGTGACGCTCACCGCGGACGGCGAGCCGCTCGCGACGCAGCGGGTCGAACTCGACCCCGGAGAGAGCGCGGCCGTCGCGTTCGAACCGGCGTTCGACGACCCCGGCGAGTACGACATCGCGGTCGACGACGCCTCGGCGGGGACGCTCGCGGTCGGCGACCCGGCCGGTGACGGCGACGAGGACGACACCGCGTCTGTCGAGGGAGGAACGGACGACGGCGGCACGGCGGCGCCCGACGGCGACGCGTCCGATCCGCCCACCGAGGAGCCGAGCGGGATCGGCCCGTCGAACCTCGTCGGACTCGCCGTGTTCCTCGTCATCGCCTTGGCGAGCGTCGCGCTCGTGCGGCGGATGCCGCGGTCGTGACACCCGCTCGCGTCGGTGGCGCGGACGCCGGTCGACGGGTATCGCCGTTGGATCCCGGGACCACAGAGATTAACCGAGCGTCGCGGAAGTGATTCCCGTGAGCGACCTCTCGTCGGAGACTGACCGTTCGGCCCCGGGCAGAGACGGGAGCGACGGTGCCGTCCGCGACCGCGACGCGCGCGGTCGGTCGGGGTACGCGGCGTTCCTCGACGAGCTGTCCGCCCGCACTCGCCTCATCGACCTCGTCGCGCTCTGCCTCCCGCCGACAGTCCTCGTCGCCGTGTTCGCGCTCCCCCGAGTGACCCGCCGGTCGCTCGCGTTCGCGTACACCGACCCCACGCTGCTGTCGGCGTTCACGGCGCACTACGTCCACCTCGGCGCCGACCACCTGCTCGGGAACCTCGCCGGGTACGGGCTGCTCGCCGGGACCGACTACGCGCTCGCGGTCCTGAGCGGGCGCCGGCGCCTCTTCTTCACGGCGTTCGTCACCTACCTCGCAGCCTTCCCCTTCGCGCTGTCCGCGCTGAACCTCGCGGTCCCGCGGAACGCGATCGGCTTCGGCTTCTCCGGGGTCAACATGGCGCTGGCCGGCCTGCTTCCCATCGTGTGGTACTACTACGCCCGCGAGCAGTTCGCGCCCGGGGCCTCCGTCGCCGCGCTACCGGCGGTCTTCTTCGCGCTCGTCGGGTGGATCGCGCTCCTCGCGCTGCCCGTCTCGACGGAGGGAATCGGGCTGGCGGGGCTGTCGATCGGCGTCGCGGGCGCGCTCCTCGCGCTGCTGTACGCGGCCAGCAGCGGGGTGCGGCTCCCGCGGTCGCTCCGGGCGCACGCGAAGTCGATCGCCTCGCGCCCCGGCTACGGTGACCTACTCGCCGTCGGTGCGGCGGTCGCCGTCGGCTACCCCGTCGTCGGGTTCCCGTCCGACCCCGCGGGCGCCGACAGCGTCGTGAACCTCTACGTCCACCTGCTCGGGTTCTGTCTGGGCTTCATCGGCCCGTTCGCGCTGCTTGCGGGCGGCGTCTTCGACGAATAAGGCCGTCCGCAACCGTCCGGACTCGCCTCCACCCACGAACTTATTAGGACACGCCGCCGTTCAGCGATCGACGGCTACCTGACGCTCTGACGACAGGAACCGCTTCGCGGCGGGAGCCGCCCCGAGATCGCCGGCGCCCCGAGATCGCCGCTGCGCCGAGACCGCCTTCGATCCGAGACTGCCCCCGACCAGAGACCGACACCATGTCCATCAAACGAACGCTGTCCGTGGCCCTTCAGGCGGCCGCGGTGCTGGTCGTCGTCTCGCTCGTCGTCGGCCAGTTCCTCGGACAGCCGATACTCCTCAGCTACGTCGAGACCGGGAGCATGCAGCCGACGCTCTCCCCCGGCGACGGGTTCGTGGCGATCCCCGCGCAGATCGCGGGCGGGATCGGCCCGGGAGACGTCGTGACGTTCGACGCCCAAGAGATCCAGGGCGGCGGCCTGACGACCCACCGCGTCGTCGAGGAGACCGAGCGCGGGTACGTCACCCGCGGCGACAACAACCCCTTCACCGACCAGGACGGGGGTGAACCGATCGTCCAAGACGCCGACATCGTCGCGAAGGCGCTTCAGGTCGGCGGCGGCGTCGTCGTGATACCGCACTTGGGCACCGTCGCGATGGGGTTCCAGTCCGCGCTCCAGTCCGTCCAGACGTGGCTCGCGGTGACGTTCGGCGTCCGCTCGTTCCAGGGGACGCAGGGGCTCGCGTACATCGTCTTCGGGCTGTCGGTCGTCGCCTACGCGGTCGACTGGTACCTCAACGCCGGCACGCGCGACCGCGACTCCCGGGACCGGTCGCGCGACGATGGCACCTCTGTGTTCGCGATCCTCGGCGTGCTGGCGCTCGTGTTGATGGCCACCGCGACGGCCGCGATGGTCGTCCCCGCCGGGACACAGGAGTACGGCGTCGTGAGCGCCGAGTTCGAGTCGGAGAACCCGACCGTCATCGAGAGCGGCACGAGCCAGGAGCTCGAGTACGTCGTCCCCAACGCCGGGCTGGTCCCCGTGTACGCGTACGTCACGCCGGCGAGCCCGGGTGTCGACGTCGACCCGCAGCGGCTCTCGGTCGGCAGTCGCGGCGAGGCGTCGACGACGGTGACGCTGTCGGCGCCCGACGAGACGGGGTACTACCGCCTGTTCGTCGTCGAACACCGCTACCTCGCCGTGCTGCCGCCCGGCATCGTCGACGAGCTGTACGGGGTCCACCCGTGGGCGCCGCTCGTCGCGATAAACGGCCTGCTCGGCGGCGGAATCGTCTCGATCGGGCTGCTGCTGTTGCGCGGCGAGCCCGCCCGGATCCGGTCGCGCGGCTCCCGGGAGCGCCCCCCGCTCTACAAGCGACTCCTCCGCGAGTTCTACAGGTAACACATGTCCGAAGACGCTCCCAACGAACGTCGACTCCGGCTCCGCGCCGTCCTGAACGCACAGTCCACCGCGATCCTCGTCGTCTGTCTCCTCCTCGTCGCGGTCGGGGCGGGGCTCGCGTACACGACGCACGTCGACCCCGGCACGGAGACGGAGAGCCGGACGGTTTCGTCTCTCACCGTCGAGAGCGAGTACCGCCACAGCGCGACGGTGACGGAGCCGAACGCCGTCTTCGAGACCGGCACGGAGCTCGACGGGCGCGACACGTACTTCACGCGGATCGCGCCGGAGCTCGACGTGGACGTGGCGACGAGCTACGCGGCGTCGACCGCCGAGAACGTCACCGTCGAGGTCGGCTCCACGCTCGTGATCCGCAACGTCGGCGAGGAGGGGACCGTCTACTGGCGCGAGACGGAGCCGCTCGCGTCGGAGACCGTCTCCGGCGTCTCGCCCGGCGAGACGGTGAACGCCTCGTTCGCGCTCAACAGCACCGCGATAGACGGGCGGGTGGCGTCGATCGAGGAGGAGCTCGGCGCCTCGCCCGGCGAGACGGAGACGTTCGTCACGACCGACGTGGCCGTCGACGGGTCGATCGGCGGCGTCCCGACGGCGTCGACGCAGACGCTCGACATGACGATCACCCACGGCGGCGACACGTACTCCGTCGACGAGCCCGGCGTCCAGTCCGACACGACTGAGCGGACCGAGCAGATGACCGTGGAGCGGGAGTACGGCGTGCTCCGCTCGTTCGGCGGGCCGCTCCTCCTGCTCGTCGGCCTCGTCGGCGCCGGCGGGATCGGGTACGCGACGCGGGAGTACGACCTCGCGCTCACCGACGCGGAGCGGGAGTACCTCTCCTACCGCGACGACCGCTCGGAGTTCGCCGAGTGGATCACGACGTTCCGGCTCCCGGCGTCGGTCCACGAGCGGCCGACCGCCGAAGCGGGGTCGCTGCGGGACCTCGTCGACTTCGCGATCGACAACGACACCGGCGTCGTGGAGGACCCCGAGACCGGCGCGTTCCACGCCGTCTCCGGCGAGTTCGTCTACACCTACCGCCCGCCCGCGCCGGCGGTCGAGGGGGACGGAGAGGGCCCCGCCGACGCCGATGCGGTCACCGACGCGGACCCCGGCCCGACGGCGGCGGCGAGTCCGGACTCGGCCGCGAGCCCCTCGGCTCCCGCCGAGGACGGCGACTCGCCGGACCGCGGGGTCGACGCCGCCGACCTCGACGCCCCCGATGTCGACGTACCGAACGAAGGGGACGTCTGGGACACGGACTCACGTCCGACCGACGCCGACGCGGAGGACTCGGACGAACGGGACGAGGAGGTCTGACCCCCGGTCGCGACCGCGACCTCGACCCCTACTTTAGTCGCTCTCGCCGTCCGTTTCGACCTCGTCGCGCCACGAGTGTGCCGGCTCCCACCCGAGCAGCCGCTTCGCCTTCGAGCAGTCGAAGACGGACTCGTCGCCGTCGAGGTCGCAGTCGGCGGGGCGGTCGCCGTGAACCGCCTCGATCGTCGCGGCGGTGTCGCGGCCGAGGAAATTCTCCGCAGAGACGATCAGCACCGCCTCGTGGCCGTCGACCTCGGTCTCGGGGTCGATCGCGGCCTCGATCGCGGAGACGACATCGCGCACGTCGACGGAGGACCAGCAGTTGCCGCTCGGCTCCGCGGTCGCGGGGTCGAACGTCTCCCGGGCCTCGCGGCGCCGCTCGTCGCCCGGGAGCGTGACCCACGAGAGGCGCAGCGAGACTGCGGGGACGCCGTGCCGGCGGGCGGCGGCGGCCGCGACCTCCTCGCCGACGACCTTCGAGAGCCCGTACGGGTCCTCGGGTTCGGTCGGCGTCTCCTCGTCGATCGGGAGGCTGTCGGGGAGCCAGTCGTCTTCGGCGAAGACGGTGCCGTAGAGGCTCTCGCTCGACGCCCAAACGATGCGGGCGCCAGCGGCGCCGGCCGCGTCGAAGACGTTGTACGCGCTCTCGACGTTGTTCGCGAACACCCGCGAGCCGGCGTGGTCCTCTGGGTGCGGGATCGCGGCGAGGTGGACGACCGCGTCGGGCGCGGCGGCGTCGACCACCTGGCGCGTCTCGCCGTAGTCGGTGAGGTCCGCCGCCACGTAGTCGACGTCGTCTCGGCGGTCGTCCGTCGGCGGCGTTTCGCGGTCGACGGCGACCACCTCGCGGCCCGCGTCGGAGAGCGCGTCGACGGTCCACGCGCCGACGCCGCCGGCGCTTCCGGTGATCAGTACCGTGTCCATGTCCCCGCGAGCGCGCTCGGGCGGAAAAGGGGCAGCGATTCGCTTACGCGGACGCTTCGTAGCCGGCCTCCTCGATGGCGGCCACGACCGCGTCGACGTCGACGTCGCCCTCGACGGTCGCGGTGCCCGCCTCGTGGTCGGCGCTCGCGGACTCGACGCCCGGCAGCTCGCCGAGCGCGTCGGTCACGTTGTCCTCGCAGCCAGTACACGACATGCCGTCGACGTCTATCGTCGTCATGCGCGCCGGTTTGCGCCGCGGGCACAACTGCCTTTCCGTCGCCCCCGTGGGCGACCGGTTCTCGGGATCGTTTTCGCGTCCTTCGATCGCCGGACTGCTTTTGCCCGCGCCGGTCGAACGCCCGGTCATGCGCACGCTCGACGAGACGGACCGAGAGATCATCCGGCTGCTGCTGGCCGACGCGCGGCGGCCGTACAGCGATATCGCCGAGCGGGTGGACCTGTCGGCGCCCGCGGTGTCCGACCGCGTGGACCGGCTCCGCGAGGTGGGCGTGATCGAGGGGTTCACGCTCCAGATCGACGGCGACGCGCTCTCCGACGGGCTGCGGGTCCTCGCGACGCTCGCCGTCGACCCCGCGGACGCCGAGCGCGTCCACGAGGCGGTCGCGGCCCACGAGCGCGTCGAGCACGCGTTCCTCACCGCGGACGGCGAGGTGACGGTCGCCGCGCGCGTCGAGGAGGGGACCGCCCGCGACCTCGTCGACGAGGCGGTCGGGTTAGAGAGCGTAACCGAGCTGTCGGTGCGCCCGCTCGACGCCCACGAGTGGTCGCCCGCGGTCGGGGACGCGGACCTCGCGGTCGACTGCGTCGAGTGCGGCAACACGGTCACCGCCGAGGGGGAGTCGGCCCGGATCGACGGGACGCTGTACCACTTCTGTTGCGGCTCCTGCCGGGAGAACTTCGAGGAGCGGTACGACCGGATCGAGGAGGGGGCGTAGTCGGGAGACGGTCTCTGGACGCGCCGCGGAGAGTAACGTACTTGAGTGCCCGCCGGTTAGCCGGAGTCGCAGTCCCGTGGTGTAGTGGCCAATCATAATGGCCTTTGGAGGGAATCCGTCCGCGTCTGCGACTCAAACGCGGTTGTTGGGCGTTCCGGTAAGAACGCCCGTCGGATACCCGAAGTCAGCCATTGACGGCGGTTCGAATCCGCCCGGGACTATTCTCCGAACGAAGTGAGGACGAATAGTCCCGATTACGGATTCGAAGCAGGGAACGGAGCGAAGCGGAGTGACCGCGGTTCGAATCCGCCCGGGACTACTTTTCAGCGATCCAGTAAACCGCGGAGTCCGTTGTCCGCCGCCTACGCCTCGTCGAAGAACTCGTCGAAGAGACCTCGGACGCGTCCTTCGATCTCGTCGCGGATCTCGCGGACGCGCTCGAGGTCCTGTCCGTGCGGGTCGTCGAGCGCCCAGTCGCGCCCCTCGACGCCGTCGGCCAGCGTCAGCGTCGAACATCCCATGGTGGCGACCACGTCGCACGCGTCGAGCTCGGCGGTCGAAACCTCCCGGGGGACGCGGTCGGCGAGGTCGATGTCGAGTTCCCGCATCGCTTCCACGACCTCGGGGTGGACCTCGTCGGCCGGGTGCGTCCCGCCGGTCACGATCTCGACGCGGTCGTCGAGGCCGCGCTCGCGGCGCTCGCGCTCCGCGAACGCCGCCGACATCTGGCTGCGGCCGGCGTTCTGGACGCAGACGAACCCGAACGTGACGACGTCGTCGTTCATACTCGTGCGTCTCGGCGCGCCGGATTAACCGTTCCTAAGAGGGCTATAGAGCAGTATGTATTTCGCGCGGCGAGGCCGACGGGCGGGGGTCCGGCGACCGCCGCTCACTCCAGCACGACGGAGAAGCCCCACGTCGCCGACGACTGCGGTTCGGCGTCGTCGGACACGACGGAAACCGTCGTCTCGAACCGGTACTCGCCGACCGGGAGGCAGGCGTCCTCGCCGGGCGTCGCGTACAGGTCGACGAGGCGCTCGCTGGACTCGCCGGGGTCGAGCGCGAACGTCCGGTACTCCTCGGTGATCGCGATGGTGTCGGTCAGCCGCCAGCAGCCGGGTTCGGCGGGATACTCGCCGCCCGCCGGGAGCAGCACGAGCGCGTCGTCCGCGTCGGAGACGTACTCGAAGTGCGCGGCCCGCCCCTCGCCGACGCGAATCCGCTCGTCGCCCGCGTTCGTCAGCCTCGTGCGGAGCTGCGGCGGGTGGTCCTCCGTCGCGGCCTCGCGAGCGATCTCGACGGCCGGCCGAATCGGGAGCTCGACCTCGTCGTCGACGGAGACGATCGAGACGCCCGGCCCGCCGGTTCCCTCGGGGCGCGTGCCGCCGATGTCGGTGCCGTTGCCGCTGTCGATGCCGTTGCCGTCGCTACCGTCGGGAGTCGACGTACAGCCGGCGAGCGCGAGCAGCCCGCCGGCGCTCGCGCCGCCGACCCCGCGGAGGTAGCGCCGTCGCGTCGGTGTCATGGGTCCGACAGCACCGGCGCACGTATAGCCTTACTGCCGGGGGCGCTCCCCCGCAGATCATGTGTGTTATTTTTTAGCATGTAGGTCGTGGGGGTCCTATGGAGATCAGCGATTACCGGGACGCGGTCGCGGCGAACCGGCGCGACCACGGCTTCGAGGCGGTCGAGGCGGGGGCGGAGGAGTTCGAGCGCATGTGGATGACCCGCGAGACGGACGACACGCTCGGCGACGTGGCGGTGTTGGCGACGCTCGTCGAGGCGGACGAAACTGAGGGAGACGGGAGCGACGCTGAGACGCTCGCGGACACCGCGGCGGCGTTCCGCGACGTGCTCGCCGACCGGATCGACCCCCAACCCGGACGCGCGGACGGCGGCGAGGCGCCGACGCCGATCGGCTACATGACGTTCGCGACCTCGGACCCCGACGCGTCGCTGCTCGCCGCGATGAACGGGTTCACGGTCGCGAAGCGGCGGACGAACGTCTTCCCGCTCGTGTACGACGCCGAAGCGGAGCGGCTCCACCGCCACGAGGTGCCGCGGCTGAAGGGCCGCGGCATCTACCGCCGGCAGGCGGACGACGCCGAACGCCTCTTCGACGTATAAATACTGGGCAGTGGATCGGGGGTAAGCGTCGCCAACGTGGCGGCCGGTCGTTTATAAATAGCTGATTGTGGATCGGCGGAGAACGCCTCCAAAGTTCCAGCCGTTCGCTTATAAATAACTACGAGCAGATCGGCGGTGACCACCGCCAAAGTCCCAGCCGGGAGGCCGCAGTACGCTCGTTGCGCTCCTCGCTCGCTTCGCTCGCTGCGGTGCTTACGTCGCCTACTGCGGCCTCCCGACTGCCCCTTTGAGTCCCACCCGACCGCGACCGCACAGCACCTCACGCCTCCCCAGCCTCGTCGCTGGCGGCTGGCGCCGCCAGCGACTCCCTCGCGCGGTGCTGCTCGCGGCCTGCCGGCCGCTCGCAGGCACGCGCCACCGCATCGATCCCGATATGCGTAGCGCGGATCGGCCGCTGTTGGATTTAAAAATAATAAAACGCCGAACCGCTCGCGCGCCGCTCAGACGAGCCGCGCCGCGATGCGCGCCGCGCCGTCAGCGGCCGCGAGCGCGGGCTCGTCGGGCGAGACGACCTCGACCTCGCGGTCGAGCTCCTCGCTGAGGCGCTTCTCGAACTCCTCGGTGAGGCCGGGGATGCACGCCATGCCGCCGGTGACGGCGAGCGGGCGCCCGAGCGCCAGCTGGTAGGGCTTCATGTGGTCGTTCGCGAGCTCGGGGAGGAACTCGTTGGCGACGACGTCGACCGCCTCGTCGATGTAGCGGTCGATCGGCTCCTGGACGCCGCGGTCGACGGTGAACTCGTGGCTCCCGCCGCCCGGCTGCTGGACCACGTCGGTGAACGGCTCGAAGTCGTACACGTCGCCGTGCTGCTCTTTGTACTCCCGGGCGGTCGTCCGGTCGATGTGGACCCGGCCCTGGGTCTCCTCCTCGACGGCGGCGACGATCCGGCGGTCGACCTCGTTGCCGGTCACCGAGCCGGTCGAGAACGGCGAGAGCTGCTCGCCGCGCCGGTAGGCGCACGCCTCCATCGTCGTCGAGCCGAGGTTCACCGAGACGAACACCTCGTCGATCGCGTCGAGCCCGTCGCCGTAGGCGGGGATCGCCCCGCACAGCGACTCGGGGTAGCTCCGCGTCTCGACCTGCCCGATCGAGGAGCCCTCGATCACCGACTTGAGGTTCTCGACGCCCGCCTCGTTGTCGATGGTCGGCACCGCGTAGACGACCGCGCTGTCCTCGGGCACGTCGTGGGCGTCCACGACCGCCTCGAAGAAGCGCTCGGCGTCCGCCACGCTGTCGTCGTCCTCGGGGAGGCCCGAGCGCAGCATGAAGCGCACGCGGTCGGGGTACTCCACCGCGGCTTCCTCGCCGAACAGCACCTTCTCCTCGCCGGTGATGGCGTCCTCGTAGGTCGCGAGGCAGGTCAGTATCGAGTGGCGCTCGCGGCCGCCCCGGCCGTCGGGAATGTCGAGTACCGTCCGGGTGCTGCCGAGTTTCACGCCGACCGCCGCCGATTCGTCCGATTCGTTGATGTCCGTGGATTCGTCGTCGCTCATTGGTCACTCGCACACGAAGCGATCCGGACGATGGAGACGAGGCTGATCCGGTGGTCCGCGGGGGTGAACGGCCGGTCGCGCGTCGGGGCGTCGAACCCTTCCAGCCGGCGCGAAAGCGCCGCGACCGCGTCGTCGCCGACCCAGTCGATCTCGCCGTAGTAGGACAGCGCGTCCCGGCTCCGCACGTGGCCGCCGACGTCGACGAGGTAGCCGAGCCACTCGCCGATCTCGCGTTCCGCCGCGGGCGACGCCGGGATCGCCGTCAGGTACGGTCGATCCGCGGTCCCGCCCCCGTTCAGCCGCGCACCACGCTGACGCTGGAGCAGCTCCGTGAACGCGGCCGAGCGCGCCGCCTGCTCGGCTCGGTTCTGGTTCGGCCGCCGGAGCGCCCGCTCCCGAGGCGCTCCGTCCGCACCGTCTCGCGGGGCGTCCGCGATCCGGCGCAGCTCCCGTACGTCGTATCGTCGTGGATTCAGACTCATGTTTCCGTCCGTCGTTCGCGTCCGTACCCGAACCCTCTCGGCGGGGTTATATGATAGTTGGCTCTCAGTTATCAGCGGTGAGAAACTACCGCGGGTGACGCTGTCCCGGTACCGGTGGGGCCGTCCGCGTCACCGGTCGTCCGACTCGGCCCACGGGAGGGGTTCGGTACACCAGTGACAGAAGTCGAGGTCGGCGTCGACCTCCTTGCCGCAGCTGGGACAGGTGACCTCCAGCGTCTCCCCGTCCTCGCCGTCGCCGGCCGCGGCCGGCGGGGACCGACCCCCTCCCGGTCCGTCGTCGCCGTCCGCGTTCGCGGCCCGCCGCCGCATCGCCTCGGTGGCGGCGTCGATGCGGTCGCGCTCGGCGGCGTCCGCCCGCCCGACGAGGTACGCGTCGAGCGCCGACAGCGCGGACAGGAGGACGATGGGGAGCGCCACGTCGGTGGGGACCGCGGCCGACACCGCCGCGGGGTCGGCGAGGGGGTCGACCGGTTCGACGTCGTACAGCGTGAACAGCGCGACCCCGCCGCCGACGATCGTCAGGTGCCACAGCAGCGCCCGCCCCCATCGGCGCAACGATAGGTGGCCGAGCCCCGGGAACACCAGCGCGAGCAGGGCGGCGAGGACGGGGCGCAACTGGCTTCGCATACGGCCGCGGTTCGGCCGGCCGGTACTTAGGCCTGCGGTGTCGTCGCCGTCGCGCGGCGGTCGCCTCCCCGACCGACTCGGTCCGGATAACAACCGTTAATCGCGGCCCGCTCGTCGGCCGCCACATGAGCAGCCAGCGGGCGACCGCGTTCGTCCCGGGCCACGTCACCGCCTTCTTCAGCGCGCACCCCGCGGACGACCCGGCGGTCGCCGGCTCGCGCGGCGCGGGCGTGACGCTCACCGACGGCGTGACCGTCCGGGTGTCGGCGCCGGCCGGCGAGACCGGTGCGGCGACGGGCGACGGCGCGGACGGCGAGACCGGTGCGGCGACGGGCGACGGCGCGGACGGCGACGGCGGCGCGGACGGCGACGCCGCGAGCGACGGACCCGGATCTCGCACTATCGACGGCGAGCCCGGATCGATCGGCGCGGTCGACGACGTCCTCGCCGAACTGGGCGCGCGCGGCGCCGACGTGGCCGTCGAGACCGACCTCCCGATCGGCGCCGGCTTCGGCGTCTCGGGCGCCGCGGCGCTGGGGGCCGCGCTCGCCGCGAACGACGCGTTCGACCGCGGCCGGTCCGAGAACGAGCTCGTCCGGATCGCCCACGCCGCGGAGGTCGGCCGCGGGACCGGCCTCGGCGACGTGGTCGCGCAGGCGCGCGGCGGGGTCCCGGTCCGGCTCGAACCGGGCGCGCCCGGCGTCGGCGAGCTCGACGGCGTCCCGGCGACCGCGCGCGTCGAGTACGTCACGTTCGGCGAACTGTCGACGGAGGCGGTGTTGGGCGGCGACACCGACGCACTCACGGCGGCGGGCGAGGACGCCTTGGACCGCCTCCGCGCGGACCCTCGACTCCCGACGCTGATGGACGCGGCCCGGCGGTTCGCCCGCGAGGCGGACCTGCTCGTCCCCGAGGCGGCCGAGGCGATCGTGGCGGTCGACGCTGACGGCGGCTCGCCCGAATCGTCCGGGTCGCCCGACGACCTCGGCGCCGCTATGGCGATGCTCGGCCGTACCGTCTTCGCGCTCGGGACCGGACTCTCGGACGCGGGCTACGACCCGGATGTCTGTCGGATCGACGCCGCGGGCGCGCGGCTCGTCGACGAGCGCAGCCGGGAGTAAGGATTTTGTCTCGCTTGGCCGGAGTAACGCCCATGGCCGAATCGCTCCGTTCGTTCTTCGACGAGCTCGAAGCGTCGGACCGGCACCTCGTCCTCCTGAACCGGTCGTCGCCGGACCCGGTCCGAAACCTGCTGGACTCGCTGCTCGACGGCCAGCCCGTCTCGGTCAGCGAGGAGGAGTCGGACTCCGCGGCGGACGACGACGTGGTCGCGCTCGTCGAGGACGGGTCAGTCGTCGCGCGCTCGACGCTCGACGAACTGCTCGAATCGGTGCTGCTCATCAACTCGGACCTGTACAAGTCCGGCGGGATCGAACTCGACGAGGTCGCGCTCCCGGCCGTGTTCGAGGGGCTCGACGAGGTCCCGTTTCGGGTGCGCGGCTACCCCGCGTCGAACAAAGAGAAGCTCCTCCTCATCGTCGTCTCGCGCGTGATAGAGCGGATCGCGGCCGAATACGGTGCCGGAACGCTGCGCGCCTCCTTCCAGCGACTCTCGCGGATCGACGACGAGCGCGGCACCCGGGACGTGTACGAGCGGGTCGCCGGGAGCGGCGTCGACGTCCACGTGTACGGCGTCGGGGAAGCGGACTCGCTCTCGGGGCTCCCGCTCACCGTCCACACCGGGACCTCGTACCCGTATCAGCGGTCGTGGTTCGTCGTGTTCACGCCGCCGGAGGGCGCCGACGGCGACCACGTCGCGCTGCTCGCGCTCGAAGACGAGCCGAACGTCTGGGACGGGTTCTGGACGTTCCGCCCGGAGCTGGTGACGCGGATCGAGCGGTACATCGCGGAAGAGGTCTGAGGCGGGCGGTTAGGGGAGAACCGTTGGATCGAGGCGGCGAATCTGTGATTTATACCTGTTTCGCGGTGGCGCGTGCCTGCGAGGCCGCCTTGCGGCCGAGCCGCGAGGGACCGAAGGTCCCTCTGGAAGCCGGCGCGAAGCGCCGGCGACAGCACGCGCGAGGGAGTCGGCCGACCGCAGGGAGGCCGACGAGGCTGGGGAGGCGTGAGGTGCTGTGCGGAGCGGTGCGGGGTGGGACTCAAAGGGGCAGCCGCGAGGGCGAAGGCGGCCGAAGTAAGCACCGCAGGAGCGAGCGAAGCGAGCGACGAGGAGCGCAACGAGGCCCCCGAGCCCTCGCGGCTGGGGCTTTGAGGGCGTTCGGCGCCGGTTCACAATCGACCACGTATAACCGAGCGGCTGGGGCTTTGGCGGTGTTCGCCGCCAATCTGCCAGCAATCCTTGATACGTAAACGGCTGGGGCTTTGGAGGTGTTCCCCACCGATCCAGCAGCAGCCATTTATAAGCGGGCGACGAGCGTGTAGAAAGCACTCCCCACTGACTACACTCTCGAAACGTACTCTGCGCCCGCCGACGAACAAAGCTTTACCGCGTCGCCCGCCTATCTCCGGCAAATGGTACTCGACGACCTCGGCACGTCCCTGCGGAGCAGCCTCGACAAGCTCCAGGGGAAGTCCCGACTCTCCGAGAGCGACGTCGAGGAGATCGTCAAGGAGATCCAGCGCTCCCTCCTCTCCGCCGACGTCGATGTCTCCCTCGTGATGGAGCTGTCGGACTCGATCAAGTCCCGCGCGCTCGAAGAGGAGCCGCCGGGCGGCACCACCGCGAAAGACCACGTCCTCAAGATCGTCTACGAGGAGATGGTCGAGCTGGTCGGCGACTCGACGGAGCTCCCCCTCGAAAACCAGACGATCCTGCTGGCCGGCCTCCAGGGGTCGGGGAAGACCACCTCCGCGGCGAAGATGGCGTGGTGGTTCTCGAAGAAGGGGCTCCGCCCCGCGGTGATCCAGACGGACACCTTCCGGCCGGGCGCGTACGACCAGGCGAAGCAGATGTGCGAGCGCGCCGAGGTCGACTTCTACGGGAACCCCGACAACGACGACCCGGTCGACATCGCGCGCACCGGTCTCGAAGAGACCGAGGACGCCGACGTTCACATCGTCGACACGGCGGGGCGTCACGCGCTCGAAGACGACCTGATCGCGGAGATCGAAGAGATCGAGGGCGTCGTCGACCCCGACCGCTCGCTGCTCGTCTTGGACGCCGCGATCGGCCAGGGCGCCAAGGAGCAGGCCAAACAGTTCGAGGAGTCGATCGGCATCGAGGGCGTGATGATCACCAAGCTCGACGGGACCGCGAAAGGTGGGGGTGCGCTCACCGCCGTCAACGAGACCGACTCCTCTATCGCCTTCCTCGGCACCGGCGAGACGGTCCAGGACATCGAGCGGTTCGAGCCCTCGGGGTTCATCTCGCGGCTGCTCGGGATGGGCGACCTCAAGCAGCTCTCCGAGCGCGTCGAGCGCGCGATGCAGGAGACCCAAGAGGAGGACGAAGACTGGGACCCGGAGGACATGCTTCAGGGCGAGTTCACCCTGAAGGACATGAAGCGGCAGATGGACGCGATGAACAAGATGGGGCCGCTCGACCAGGTGATGGACATGATCCCCGGGCTCGGCGGCGGGATGATGGACGAGCTCCCGGACGACGCGATGGACGTCACCCAAGACCGGATGCGCCGCTTCGAGCGCATCATGGACTCGATGACGGAGGAGGAGTTAGAGAACCCCCGCGTCGTCGGTCAGTCGCGCACGGAGCGGATCGCCCGCGGCTCCGGCACCGACGAGGAGACCGTCCGGCAGCTCTTAGAGCAGCACTCGATGATGGAGGAGACGATCGGCCAGTTCCAGGGGATGGGCGAGGGCGACATGCAGCGCATGATGAAGAAGATGGGCGGCGAGGGCGGCGGCCTCGGCGACATGATGGGCGGCGGCAAAGGGCCGTTTTAAATAGTATCTCGTTCGCGAACTGATCACAAGTCGTCGCCCTCGCGGGCGATGGGGACTACCTCCAAAGCCCCAGCCGCGAGGCGGTCGCACGCTCACTGCGCGCTTCAGTCGCTTACTTCGTTCGCTCCTTACAGTGCTTACGTCGCCTGCGACCGCCTCGCCGCTGCCCCTTTGAGTCCCACCCCGCACAGCACCGCAACCGCAGCCTCACGCCTCCCCAGCCTCGCCGCTCGCTCGGGGCTCCCTTCGGTCGCCCACATCGCTCGCGGCGTCCCTCGCGCGTGCTGACTCGCGGCCTCCGCTTCGCTCCGGCCGCTCGCAGGCACGCGCCACCGCGGAACCCCCGAGATAGCCAAAACTGGTCCCTACCGGCAGCCGCCGAGCGCTTCAGGCCCTTTATACGGGTGACCGGGCTACGCTCCGGCGATGAACCGAGACCGGATCGGCGAGTACGACGCCCTGGTGCTCGTCTCGCTCGTCTGGTTCCTCGGGAAGTTCGTCCGCTACCTCTTCCCCCCGCTGTTCGAGTCGATTCAGGACGCCTACGGCGTGAGCAACGCCGTCGTCGGGACCGCGTTCACCGGGTTCATGATCGTGTACGCGTTGCTACAGTTCCCGAGCGGTGCGGTCGCGGACCGGCTCGGGCCGGTCCGGGTGATCGTCGCGGGCGCGCTCGTCGCCGGCGCGGGGTCGCTCGCCGTCGTCTTCGACGCGCCCTTCGCCGCGCTCGTCGCCGCGATGCTCGTCATCGGGGCGGGCACCGGCGTCCACAAGACCGTCTCGGTGCGGCTGATCGCGCGCGTCTACCCCGCCCGCACCGGGCGGATGCTCGGCGCGCACGACACGCTCGGCGCGATGGGCGGGGTCGCCGCGCCCGCGGTCGTCGTCGCCGTCCTCTCGGCGCCGCCCGCCCTCGCAGCCGTCCTCGCGCGGCTCCCCGGCGCCGACTGGCGCGCCCCGTTCCTCCTCACCGGCGCCCTCGCGGTCGGCCTCGCGATCGCGACCGCAGTCCGCCTGTCCGGCTCGCCCGCGGCGGCCGGGCCGACCGACGACGACGGGAGCGACCCGGACACGCGCGAGTACCTCCGGCTGTTCCGGAACCCCCGGTTCTCGGCGTTCGTGCTGGTGACCGTCGGATTCTCGTTCGCGCACAACGGCCTCGTCGCGTTCCTCCCGCTGTACCTCTCTGAGGCCGGCGACCTCGCGACGTCGACCGCGAACCTGCTCTACTCACTCGTGTTCGCGGTGACGTTCGTCCAGCTCGTCACCGGCGACCTCTCCGACCGCGTCGGGCGGTTCCCCGTGATGGTCGGAACGCTCGGCTTAGCGGCGGCCGCGCTCGTCGCGCTCGTCTCGCTCCCGAGCTTCGGCCTCGGCGCCGTCGCGGCCGCTGTCGTCGTCGCACTCTTCGGCCTCGGCTCCCACGGGTTCCAGCCTGTGCGCAGCGCCTACCTGATGGAGCTGCTTCCGGAGCGGCTCGCGGGCGGGGGCCTCGGCGTCGTCCGAACGCTGCTCATGGGCGCCGGCGCGCTCGCGCCGAGCGCCGTCGGGATCGTCGCCGACGCGGTCGGCTTCCGGCCCGCGTTCGCGCTGCTCGCCGGCTCGATGGGGCTCGCGGCCGCGGTCGCCGCCGGGCTCTGGGTGACGGAGTGAGGGCCGTTCTCGGCGCTCCGCGGGCGTCGGCGTTCAGTCGAGGCTCTCGGGCTCGAACGCCTCCGGGTCGTACTCGTGCTCTCGGAGGCGGTCGGCGTCGACCGCCCGCAGCACGGACTCGTTCGTCGCTTCGAGGACGACCGGCGGGGCGACGCCCGCCTCGGCCGCCTCCACCCACCGGCCGACGCAGAGACACCAGCTGTCGCCCGGCTCCAGCCCGGGGAAGTCGAACTCGGGCCGCGGCGTGATCAGGTCGTTGCCGCGCTCGCGGCTGTACTCGAGAAACTCGGCGGTGACGACCGCACAGAGCGTGTGCTCGCCGACGTCGCCGTCGACGTCGCGGCAGTGGCCGTCGCGGAGGTAGCCGGTCGTCGGGTCGCCCCCGCAGGGGGCGAGTTCGCCGCCGAACACGTTTCGGTCGCCGGGATCGCGGTCGTCGCGGTCGTCGGGATCGTCGCGGTCGTCGGGATCGTCACGGTCGTCGGTCGACATGGGACGGGGTCCGGTCGCCGACGGCATAAGCGACCGGCGGGTCGCCGCGCGTCGGCCGTCGGGCGTTCGGCCGGCGGTATAAGTGCCGCGCCGTCGAACGGTCGCGTCATGAGCCGGAACGACGAGGTCGCGACGCGCTTGGAGGAGTTCGCCGACCTCCTCGAGGCGACGGGCGTCGAGTACAAGCCGACCGCCTACCGACGGGCGGCCGAGAACGTCCGCGACCACCCTGCGCCGATCGAGGGGCTCGCGGCGGAGGGGGAAGAGGCGGTCGCCGAGATCGACCGCGTCGGCGACGCGATCGCGGCGAAGATCGTCGAGTACGTCGAGACCGGCGAGATCGAGGAGCTGGACGAGCTCCGCGAGGAGCTGCCCGTCGACATGGCGGGCCTGACCGCGGTCGAGGGCGTCGGCCCGAAGACGGTCGGGTCGCTGTACGACGCGCTCGGAATCGCTGACCTCGACGAGTTAGAGGCCGCCGCCGAGGCGGGCGAGATCCAGGAGGTGTCCGGCTTCGGCGCGAAGACCGAGCAGAACATCCTCGACAACATTCCGTTCGCCCGGGAGTCCCGCGAGCGCACCCGCCTCGGCGACGCCCGGCCGCTCGCGGACGACGCGCTCGCGTCCCTCGCCGATCTCGACCCCGTCGAGTCCGCCGAGGTGTGCGGGTCGATCCGGCGGTGGAAGCCCACCATCGGCGACGTCGACCTGCTCGTCGCGAGCGAGGCGCGCGAGCCGATCGTCGAGGCGTTCACCGACTGGGAGACCGCGGACGCGACGATCGAGGCGGGCACGGGGAAGGCGAGCGTGCGCGCGGACGGCACCCGCGTCGACCTCCGGATCGTCGACCCCGACGAGTTCGGGGCCGCGCTCCAGTACTTCACCGGGTCGCGGGCGCACAACGTCGCCGTCCGGAACCGGGCGATCGACCGCGGGCTCAAGCTGAACGAGTACGGGCTCTTCGACGTGAGCGACGTGGAGGGCGAGGGCGCCGACGCCGAAGACGCCGGAGACGACAGCGAGGAGCCGGACGCCACTCGCGCCGGCGAGCGCGTCGCGGGCGAGAGCGAGGACGAGGTGTACCGCGCGCTCGACATGGACCCGGTCCCGCCCGAGCTGCGCGAGGATCGCGGCGAGGTCGAGGCCGCCGCCGAGGACCGGCTCCCCGTCCTCGTCGGCGAGGGCGACCTCCGCGGCGACCTCCACACGCACACGGACTGGTCCGACGGCGGCTTCTCGATCGCCGAGATGGCGCGGGCGGCCGAGGAGCGCGGCTACGACTACCACGTCGTCACCGACCACGCGACCGGGCCGGGGATGGTCGGCGGGGTCGGCCTCGACGAGTCCGACATCGAGGAGCAGGCCGCGGCGGTCGCCGAGGCGGCCGACGAGGTCGACATCCCGATCCTCCACGGGATCGAGGCCAACATTGACGCCGACGGCGGCCTCGCGACAGACGACGAGACGCTCGCGGCCCTCGATCTGGTCGTCGCGTCACCCCACGCCGCGCTCGGGCAGGACCGGGAGGAAGCCACCGAGCGGCTGGTCCGCGCGGTCGAACACCCGCACGTCGACGTCCTCGGCCACCCGACCGGCCGTCTCATCAACGAGCGCCCCGGCCTCGACCCGGACGTCGAGGTGATCGCCGAGGCGGCCACCGCGAACGGGACCGCGATCGAGGTGAACGCGAACCCCGCACGGCTCGACGCCGACGGCGAGTTCGTTCGGGCCGCGATCGAGGCGGGGGCGACGATCGCCGTCAACACCGACGCGCACGCCCCCAGAGAACTCGACAACGCGCGGTACGGGGTCCACACGGCGCGGCGGGGCTGGGCGGAGACATCGAACGTGCTCAACGCGCGCTCGCTCGACGGGCTCCGTTCGTTCATCCTGTAGATGCCGAACCGGGAGGGTGACGGCGGAGATGGTGACACACCGCCTGACGACGCCGACCCGTCGACGAGGGACCGGCCGCCCGTCCTCCTTGACGTCATGTGCGGCAAGCTCGCGACCTACCTCCGGATCTGCGGCTACGACGCCGCCTACGCGCTCGACCGCGGGATCGAGGCCGACGACCGGCTCCTCTCGCTCGCGGCCGCGGAGGGGCGCGTCCTCCTCACCCGGGACCGCGAACTCGCGGACAGGGCCCCGAGCGCCGATCCCGCGGTCGACGCCGTCCCGCTCACCGAGCGCGACGTGCTCGACCAGCTCCGCGAGCTCGACGCGGCCGGCCTCCCGGTCGAACTCGCCGACGAGCCGACGCGGTGCGGCGCCTGTAACGGGCCCGTCGAGCGCGTCGCGTCCCCCGAAACGGACGGCTCCCCGGTCGACCGACCCGACTACGTCCCGGACGATGTGGGTCCGGGCCGGCCCGGGTGGCGCTGCGCTGACTGCGGTCAGTGGTTCTGGAAGGGCGGGCACTGGAACGACGTCGCAGCGCGGCTGGACGACCTGTGAGCGTAACCGGTTTGCCCGCCCGCCGCCTACGCCTCGCCAATGGAACGCGAACGGGCCGTCGACCGCCTGGAGACGCTCGTCGACCGCGTCGCAAGCGAGCCGATGCCGGTGCCCGTCCGCGAGGTGTGGGCGTTCGGCGACGTCGCGCTCGGGCTCGACCCGGTCGACCGGCTCGACGTCTACCTGACGAAGGACGTGATCATGGGCGGCGACAGCGACGCGGCCGCCGACTTCGAGGCCGAGTACGGCGTGAAGGGCGTCGGCACCACGGTCGACGCCGCGTGGGCGGAGGCCCACCCGGACCGCGTGCGGACGAGCGACAACGGGTACGCGGCGCCCGAGAAGTGCCTCGCGGCCGAACTCGTCGAGGACGACGAGCCGATCCACCTCGAAGTGTGTAACGCGGGCTTCGAGGATAACGTCCGCCAGCGCCTGAAAGGGGCGCTCGCCCGCGACGCCTACGAGGAGGTGCTCGACCCCCGCGGCGTCTGCCTGTGGGTCGACGGCGAGCGCGACGACGAGGCGTTCGACCGCCTCCGCGAGGCCTCGCTTGCGATGCCGACGCTGCCCGCCGCGCTCGGGATGCTCGGCGCTGACGAGGAGGCCGCGACCGAGGCGGCCGACGTGCTCAAACAACAGCGCGCCGAGCAGGAGGGGGCGTCCGTCCGCGGAGACATGGTTTGATTCGGACGCGCTGCCGTCACTATTTATAAGTAGAACGGGGAGCGGTGGCGCGTGCCTGCGAGGCCGCCCTGCGGCCGAGCAGCACCGCGCGAGGGAGTCAGTCGCCGGAGCGAAGCGACGGCGACTGACGAGGCTGGGGAGGCGTGAGGTGCGGTCCCACGAGCGACCGAAGGGAGCGAGCGGGAGCACGGAAGTCGCAGCCCGCGCAGCGAGCGAAGCGAGCGAGCAGGACCGTCTTCCGGCGGTTGCTGTGCGGGGCGGGACTCAAAGGGGCAGCCGCGAGGGCGCCGCAGACGACGTAAGCACCGCAGGGAGCGAACGGAGTGAGCGACTGAGGAGCGCAGCGAGTGTGCGGCGTCCTCGCGGCTGGGGCTTTGACGGTGTTCGTCGCAGCGCCGTCGTCTATTTATAAACAGATTCGGACGCTACCGCTCGTTATTTATAAACGACCACGCGGATGCCCAAATTTAGGCCTCCTCTCTCACGCCACCCGTCCCACGGTCACGTCGAAGGGGACGTACTCGACGCGCTCGTACTCGCCGGCGTCGATTGCCGCCGCGACCTCGCGGCCCATCTCGCGCCAGCGCCCGCGGAGGTCGTCGTAGGCGGCCTCCGAGGTCGCGGCCACCAGCTCTTCGCGGTGGTCGGCCAGCCCCGCGCCGGAGGCCTTCCGCGCCGCCGACCGCAGCGCGGCCTCGTCGTACGGCGGCTCGGTCCGCTTCTCGTGGACGTAGCGCCGCGTGCGCACGTCGACGAGCCCGGCCGCGTCGAACGCCTCGCGCACGCGGTCGCCGAGCGCGACGTCCGTGTCCACCCCATCGACGTACGCCTCGCGCGCCTCGCGCTCTAAGCGCTCCTCGGCGTCGACCGTCGAGGCCACCCGCACGTCGGCGTTGTCCGGCTCGACCGCGGCGACGAGGTCCGAAGAAACGCGGGCGAGTTCCCGGACCGCCGCGGTCGGGTCCGGGAGGTTGATCAAAAGCGCCTGACACACCGCGAGATCGACCGCGTCGTCGCCGACCGGGAGCCGGGTCGCGTCGCCCGCGAGGAACTCGGTCCGATCGTCGCCCTCGTCACGGGCGACAGCCAACAGGTCGCGGTCCGCGTCGACGCCGTACACGGACGCGCCCTCGGCCTCCGCGGCCAGCACGCGTGTCAGCTCGCCGGTACCGCAGCCGACGTCGAGGACGCGCTCGCGGCTCGACAGCTCAAGGTCCGCGAGCGCGTCGCGGCCGTCCTCCCACATCCCGCGGCGGGTGTGTTCGAGGTACTCAGCGGAGAAGCGTCGCACGGGCCCGCTTCGCGGCGGGCGAAAATAAACGTCCGGAGATCGGTCGGGCTCGGTCTCGCCGCGCGTCCCTCACTCGTCGCTGTCGGCGCTCCCGAACCCCAGCACGTCGGCGGCGAGGACGGCGGTCACGCCGGCGCAGTAGCCGACGAACGCGCTGGTCACCCCGATCGCGGCGAAGCTCACCGTCACGTCGCCGATCGCCGGGTTCCCGCCGTTGACGCCGGGGACGCCGACGAGCGTCCCGAGGAGGACGAACCCCCCGAGGACGAGCGCCGGCACGACGCCGACGGCTATACACGCCGGCCCGCCGCAGCGCGCGTACGCCCCGGCGGCCGCGAGGGGCCCGGGAGCGTAGAACACTAAGAGCGGCAGGAGCCGGTCGGTCAGCGCCGTCGCCGTCGTTGCGCCCGCGGACTCGGCGGCGAACGCGGCGACGAGCGCGAGCGTCACGACGCCGGCGAACCCGACCACCAGCCCGACCGCGCGGTCGCGGCGGCGTCCGAACAGCAACGCCTTCGTGGTGGGCATGTCCGTGGATCGCTCACGGGATCACTTAAATCCGCGTCGGACGGACGGCGTCCCCGGGAACGACGGCGACCCGGCGCCACCGGGAGCGAGGCCGCCTCAGTCGCGGCGGAGCTCGCGCACCCGATCGATGTTCCACGCGAAGCTCTTCCCGTCCTCGGTCGGTGTCTCCAGCGCGAGCGGCACGTCCGTCAGGTCCGGGTGGTTGAGGAACCGCTCCATCCCCGCCTCGCCGATGTGCCCCTCGCCGATGTGGGCGTGCTCGTCCTTGTTCGTGCCGCACTCGTGTTTCGAGTCGTTGAGGTGGACGTACTCCAAGTGTTCCAGCCCGACCACGTCGTCGAACTCTCCGATCGTCTGGTCGACCGCCGCGGGCGTCGAGAGGTCGTAGCCCGCAGCGAACGCGTGGGCGGTGTCGACGCAGACGTCGATGTCCGTCTCCGTGCGGTCGATGACCCCCGCGAGGTGCTCGAACTCGCCGCCGAGCTTCGTCCCCGCGCCGGCGTCGCTCTCGATCAGGATCGTCACGCCGTCGGGCACGTCGAGGTCGTCGATCACCGACGCGGCGTTGTCGAGACCGCCCTCGACGCCGGCGCCCGTGTGCGCGCCGAGGTGGACGTTCACGTACGGGATTCCCAGCTTGTCGGCCGCGTCGACCTCTTTTTGCATCGAGTCGAGCGACTTCTCGCGGAGCCCCTCTTTCGGCGTACAGAGGTTCACGAGGTAGGAGGTGTGGATCACCCACGGCCCCTCCATGTCGCGCTCCGTCCCCTCGCGGAACCGCGCGGCCTCGTCGTCGTCGATGTTCGGGTCCTGCCACACCTGCGGCGAGTGGGTGAATATCTGTCCGCAGTTGCCGCCGACCTCGACCTGATTTTCCACGGCGTTGTCCACGCCGCCGGCGATGGAGACGTGCGCGCCGACCTTGAGACTCATACCGGACACTGGGGGGCGGTCGAAAAAGCCCCTTCGGAACCGGGCGGATCCCGACGACGCCGACGAGCCCGTCTCTCCCTACTTCCCGCCGCTCCCGGGTCGCGTCCGGATCCACTCCTCGTCGCGGTACTTCTCCGCGACGAGCTCCTCGGCGCGCTCCAGCTCCGCCGCCGTCCACGACCCGTTGAGGTCCACGGTCGCCTCGGGCGCCGCTCCGGCCCAGTCGGAAAGCGCCGCTTCGACGGCCGCCACCGCGTCCGCGCGGTCGACGTCGACCAGTTCGTCCATCCCGACGACGCGCTCGCGGAACGCCTCGGGCGTCACCGGCGGCTCGGCGAACACGCCGAGGTGGCGGTCCGCGTCGACCGCGTACGTCAGCGACCCGTGCTGGATCACCGCCTCCCGCTTGCGGTACTGGGCGTTGCCAGCGATCTTGCGGCGTCGATCGCCCTCGGGCCCCCGGGCCACCACGTCGTGCGCCGGGTGGAGTTCCCGGAGGTAGCAGGCCGGGTGGTACAGCTCCGGCATCGGCTCGTCGACGTAGTCGGCGTCGACCCCGAGCCGGTCGAACGCGTCGAGGACGGGTTCACAGAGGAGGTGGTAGCAGTCGAGCAGTTCGCCCGGTACCGTCTCCGCAGGAACCGCGATCGAGTACGCGACGTCCCCCCGACCGTCGTGGTAGATCCCGCCGCCGCCTGTCTGTCGGCGGGTCACGTCGATCCCCTCGCGCTCGCAGAACGCCCAGTCGACCGTTTCCGGCTCCTGGTGGCGACCGAGGGTGAGACAGCTCGGCTCCCAGCGGTAGGTCCGGACTGTCGCCGGTCCCCCGGCCGCGGCGGTCTCGGCGGCGACCTCGTCGAGCGCCATCTGTATCGGGCCGGGGCGGGCCTCCTCGCGGATCAGCCGCCAGTCGACGGCGGGCACGGTCATACCGCCCTCCTCGGGCGCCGCTCCGAAAGCGGTTGCGCTCGGTGTCCGACCGACCCGAAACAGATTTGCTATCGCGGTATACGCTATATCGGGCCCGCCTGCCGAACGCGCGTCCCTTTTAGGAATCGCCGGAGTAGGGGCGCGTATGGTGCGAAACGTCGCCGGCGACATGGCGGAGCTCGACCCCGAGGACTTCTACCTCCTCTCGGGCGTCGAGCAGGGGATGCGCTTCTCGGAGTGGGTGCGCCGCGACAAGCTCCCGGAGTACGCCGACCTCACGCGCGAGGAGGTCGACTACCGGATCGATCGGTGTCTCGACCGCGAGCTGATCGAGCGGAAGACGATCCAGTACGAGGGGTATCAGCTCACCTTCGAGGGGTACGACGCCCTGGCTCTCCGGACGTTCGCCGAGCGCGAGACGATCGACGGCGTGGGCTCGCCGCTGGGGCTCGGGAAGGAGGGCGACGTGTACGAGGCGCAGTCGTTCCGGCCGCTCGCCTTAAAGTACCACCGCGAGGGGTACACCAACTTCCGCGAGGTGAACCGCGAGCGCGAGTACACCGCCGACCGAGACCACGTCTCGTGGCTCTACACCGCGCGCAAGGCGGCCGAGCGCGAGTACGAGGCGATGGAGGAGCTGTACCCCGACGTGAGCGTCCCGCGACCGGTCGATCACAACCGGCACGCCATCGTGATGGAGAAGTTCGCCGGGGTGGAGCTGTCGCGCGCGAAGCTCGACCCCGAGCAAGCGGTCGGCGTCCTCGATCTGATCCTGCGCGAGCTCGCGACCGCGTACGAGCTCGGCTGGGTCCACGCCGACGCCTCCGAGCACAACGTCGCGGTCGCCGAGAGCGGGATCACGATCTTCGACTGGCCGCAGGCGGTGTCCGTCGACCACGAGAACGCCCGGGAGTTCCTCGAACGCGACGTCGAGAACCTCTTGCGGTACTTCGCTCGGAAATACCCCCACGAGGTGCCCAGAGACGCCGATACCGACGGAGTCGCCGCCGCTATCGCCGACGGCTCGTTCGAGAGCGTTCGGGCGTTCGGCGCCGAATAAATCACATAGCGCGATACGAAATCCGACTTCGCCGGTGGTCAACTTTTGTATCCCTCACCCTCGATCGGACCGCTAAACACCCCATAGAGGAATTTGAAGTACCACAGTACGAGGAGAAGCGCCGGAAATCCGAGAATCGTCACGAGATTCAGCGCTAACGGTGAGACAACCGCTTCTCGAACCGTCAAGCCGGTTGGCGGATAGATCGTCGGATACAGCAGGAGCGCGACCAGCAGGCTCAGTAGCGCAGGAAGCCCGAGTGCGCTCACCAGCCAAGCACGGTACTTGCCGCGCAGAGCGAGAACACTTCCCCCTCCTCCCGCAACGACCGACAAGAGGACAATCGCACCTACGGGAAGCGAAAGAACGGTTTCGGCAGCACCTCCGGCATCAGTTACGACAACCGTCGTCAGCAGAGCGACGACTCCGATCAAGTATACCAGCGTCGCGACGATTCCGTACGTGCGCAGGTCTGACGCTAACCGTGGCCTGGTTTTAGCTGTCAGAAAGGCCGCGCCGGTGGCGACCGAGACAGTTACGAGGCCGACACCAGTCAGCAGTGCCGGTAGCGACAGCGTCGGCGCGTCGAAGATCCACCGACCGGCGAGCGTCCCGAACAGCAGCGGCGCGAGAAAGCTCCCTCCGATAAAGGAGTAATCCCAGTACCGCTTCCAGCGCTCGTCGTCGCGCTGTTCACGCATTTCTGGGCCGAGCCCGCGGAACAGCAGCGCGAGCACGAACCCGAGCGCGAGCAGGTAGTGATCGGCCAAGACTCGCGAGTACACTCGCGGGAACGCCGCTAGCAGCATCGTTCCGAAGGCGACGACCCACACCTCGTTTGCGTCCCAAACCGGACCGAACGCCGTCAAGAGTGTCTCCTTCTCGCGTTCGTCGTCGCGAGTCGCGTACAGCATTCCGATTCCGAAGTCGAACCCGTCGAGGACTACGTACATCGCCAGCGCAAACATGACGGCACCGAACCAGATCTCGGGGAGCGCGTCGACAAGATACGCGTCGACGAGCAACACGAGCTCAGTCATCGTCGCTCACCTTCGGGACCGGACCGTACCATCGATCGTCGTCCGATACCTTCGCTCCGAGTTCCCGAAGCTCGTCTTCGACCAGCCACCGCAGCACATGAAGAGCTACCAAGATCAATCCGATATAGATAACGACGAAGCCGACGAGCGTCAGAGTCGCTTCGGTTCCGCTCAATGTCGAGGAAACGGCCTCACTAGTTCTGAGTTCGCCCTGGATGACCCACGGTTGTCGACCGATCTCTGTGACGTACCACCCCGTGAGAAGCGCCGCGTAGCCGAGCGGCGACGCAGCGATCATCGTCTTCAGGAATCGATTGCTCTCCGAGAGGCGTCCGTTGTAGATGAGATACCCGCCCCACAGCGCCAGCCCGATGAACAGGAATCCGAGTCCGACCATGAACCGGAACGACCAGAACACCATCGCTACGGGCGGGTTCTCCTCGTACTCGTTTAATCCGAGCACTTCGGCGTCGAAGTCACCACCGCTAGCGAGGAACGACCCGACGCCCGGGAGACTCACGGTAAAGAGGTTCTCGGCTTTCGGATCGGTGATCGCGTCAATGCTCTTCGGGAACGCGAGCAGGTGTAAGTCCGCCGTGCCGGTCTCGTAGTGAGCTTCCATGGCTGCGAACTTCTGTGGCTGTGTATCTGCGACGTGACGCCCATACGCGTCACCGTGGACTGCCTGCAGAGGAGCGGTGACGAGCAGGATGATAACCGCGAGTTTCAACGCAGTGTTCCACGCAGCGGCGTCTCGCTTCTTCCAGACGATGTACGCCGAGACCCCGGCGACCAGCAGCGCGACGGAAATGACCGACGCGTTGACCATGTGTACATACATCCACGGCATCCGGGGCGTGAAGAACGCAGCCAGCGGGTCGGTTAGCTTCGCGACCTCCATACCGTTACGCGTGATCATCTCGAAGCCCTGTGGAGTCTGCATCCAAGCGTTGACGATCAGGATCCAGAAGGCCGACAGCCACGCCCCGACACCCACCAGTACCGACGAGAGAATGTAGGTCCGATCGCTGACGCGTTCCTGACCGAACAGCAGTACCCCGAGGAAAACAGCCTCAAGGAAGAACGCCATCTTCGCTTCGAATGCGAGCGGCCCACCGATCAGCTCGCCAGCCACCTCGGCGAACTGCGGGAAGTTCGTTCCGAACTGGAAGCTCATCGGGATGCCGGTGACCGTTCCCATGACGAATCCGGCGGCGAACACCTTGACCCAGAATGATCGCAGCCGTGTGAACCGTTCGTCGTCGGTCCGAACGTCCTTCCAAGTGAAGTAGACGATGAACGGCGCTAACCCAACCGAGAGCGAGGCGAAAATTATGTGAACGCTGATCGTCCAGCCGAACTGCGCACGGCTCGCAAGCTCCGGCGAGAGCTGTAGCGCCCATCCCTGAATCAAGACGTCGGGGAGCACCGTCGAGAACATAGATATATTTTCTCACGGAAATAAAAGAGAAGTTGTGTAATTCCCCCGTTCGAGGACTGTACTACGGTAGCTTATATCCGCAGAGCCGTAGCTTCTGTAGTCAATACGAGACGGTCACGGGTAGCGCCGGAGGCGGAGTTCAGTGCCCCATCGCGCCCCGAGGGGCTGGTAATGCGGGAACATCGGGTGTGGAAGGTGAACACCGAGCGCCATCAATCCGTGCGCGAACAGCACGTACCCCAGTACGACGAACACCACGCCGAGCAGCCGATGAATGCGACGCCGGTGGGCAACGTCGATCGACTGGATAATCGTTCCATAGAGGAAGACAGCCGGGATCGTCCCAATGCCGAGGGCACCGAGAGCAATTCCCCCGGTGGTCGGGGAGCCGCTCGCGAAGGCGAACAGATACGCGGGATACAGCATCGGGCAGGGAAGAAACGCGTGGACGGCGCCGAGCCCGACAATACTCGGGCTGTTGACGTGCCGATGGACTCTCGTTGCGAGCCACGACGTAACGCGCTGGACGCCGGGTATTCGAATATCTCCTCCGCTTCCGCCGATGACGTACCGAACGCCGGTCGCCACGATGAACCCTCCGACCGCGAGACCGACAACACCTCGCAGGAGGTCGGCGATCGGTGTCAACTGGTCAGCGGTGACGAACACGACGCTTCCGAGAGCGCCGAAGACGGCCCCGAGAATCGCGTACGTCGTCGCCCGGCCGACGTTGAACAGGAAGTGCTGGCGAACCTCGTAGGTCGTGAGATGACCGGCACGCCCGTCGTCGGCTGTCACCGTCCCGCCGTCTGGCTGCGGCGTCATCTGCTTCGAGTACATCGTCACAAGTGGACCGCACATCCCGATACAGTGTGCGCCGCCCAGCACGCCGATGAGAACGAAGAGGACGACGTCAATCCGGAGGAGCGACTCGATCATAGTCGTTCTCGGTTGCGTACGGATTTGTGTCGTCTGGTGTGTCTCTCGAACGAGCCCGGACAGATACCGAGGACGTGTCACGGGAGGCTAAAAGAGGTCGCACTCGGCTGGAGACGTTCGAAAGCATCTGGAGTGTGGCTCTTGGCGGAACAATTCTTCACAGTAGGCGCCAATACACAGACGATGACGGACGAAATCGATATCCCAACCGAGCCGCGGGCTGCGGTCGACGCACTGGCGGCCCATCTGACTGCGACCGCAGACCGCCCAGTCCCGCCAGCGACGAACCGATGGCTCGGAGAGGCTGAAGCCGTCGCCCGCGATGCCACCAGTGACGACCTTGACACGCAAACCAGACGGAAACGGGTCCGCCAAGTCGCCACACTGCTTGAGTCGGCCGACGAAACGGGCGACGCCGTCGCCGACCGCCACATCGAAGCAGCGATCGAGTGCTGTCGAGTCGTTCTCGCCGACGAGTGACGGTGACCCTGTTTCTACGGAATAGAATAATTACAACAGTTAGCGAAGCCGGCGTATGTATATTATTTCACATTTTTAAGTAAAAAATAGAAGGCACACATCGATACCATCCTCCGAGATCGTGGGCGGTCGGAGGTGTTGCGCGTTCGGCTTCTGTCACCCTCCGAGCGCGTCTCGCTCCCGCGCGGCACTTATCGCCTCGTCGGCCGCTCCGACAGGTCTCCATCGCGGGCCGCACGCTCAGACACCGCCAGCGCGCGTCGAGCGCGGGGAGGCCGGCGAGATCGCGTTCGCAGCGGCCGACCGGGACGAGCCGTTCATCGCCGCGGACCGTCCAGTTCGGGTGCGCCGCTGACCGGGCGTCCCCGACCGATTCCGCTCCCGCTCCCTCGGTCCGGCGCGACCGACGCGGCCCGGGACCGACGCCCGTATCTCGTCTCGGCCGCATCGACCGGTATGGACCCGAACCGCGACCGGGCCGGAGACGGCCCGCGACGACGCCGCCGGGTGATCGACCGATGACCGAGGAGACGACGGGTGCGCTCGAGGGATCGACCGCCCCGGGAACCGAGGCACCCGCCGCGCGCGACGTGGTGGTCGTCGGCGGCGGGGTCGCCGGCCTCTCGGCGGCCGTCTACACTGCCCGGCAGGGCCTCGATACGCTCGTCGTCGACCCCGGCGGCTCGATCCTCCGGCGCAACGCGCGTCTGGAGAACTTCCCCGGCTTCCCGCTCGGCGTCGACGCGCGCCGCCTGCTGGACCTGCTCACGGAGCAGGCCGAGACCGCCGGCGCGGACCGCCTTGACGCCCGCGTCACGCGGGTCTCGCTCGTCGATCCCGACGGAGGCGCAGACGCGGCCGACGCCCCCGCCGACGCGGCCGACAGTGACCGCTTCGTCGTCGCGACCGACGGCGGGGACCGAATCCGGGCGCGGCACGTCGTCGCCGCGACGAAGAACGAGGTCGGCTACCTGACGGATCTCGACGGCGTCTCGATCGTCGACCGCGGGAAGGCGTACGTCGACACCGACGAGCGCGGCCGGACCGGGGTCGACGGGCTGTACGCCGCGGGGCGGCTCGCTCGCAAACCGCATCAGGCGGCGGTGTGCGCCGGCCACGGCGCCGAGGTCGCGGTGACGCTGCTCGAAGAAGCGGAGACTCCGTTCTACCACGACTGGGTCGCGCCCGAGGGGTACTTCACCGACCGCGACCGCGAGGTGCCGCCGGGCTGCGAGGAGATCGACGCCGCGGAGCGCAAAGAGCGCGAGGCGGCCGCGCTCGACGCGACCCGCGACCGGTTCGCGGAGCCCCACCCGGACCCGCAGGAGACGCACCCGAGTCTGGAGGAGTAAGGGCGACTGGGGGCCGGCCGCTACTCGTCGCCCGCCTCGATCCGGACGAGGTCGGCCTCGACATCCTCGACGAACGCGCCTTGGCCCCCGACGGTGACGTCGCCGTCGTCGGTCTCGACGACGAGGGAATGCTCGACCGGGAACTCGTTGTTCGTCGGCTCCACCATCCCCTGTCTCGTCTCGACGACGCGGCCGACGACCTCGGCCGGCTCGTCGTCGTCGGTCCACCGACCGCCGACGGTCACCCGCGGCGCGTCGCCGGCGCGGAGCCGCAGCGTCGCCTGGAGGACGGTGTGTCTGAAGTCGGTGTACTCGGCCGGGAGCGGCGCCGGGTCGGCGACGGCGAGCTCGGTCGCGGCGGGCCAGTAGTTCCCGAGGAAGGAGCCGACGATCACTGGCGCGAGCTGCTCCTGCGCGAAGGCGATGGCCTGTCGGTCGGTCGTCGACCGGCGGAGCAGCTCCGGGGGGGAGACGACCCCGGCCGCGGAGTCGACGGTGAGCAGCGTCGGCATCGCTTCGCCCCACGTCCGGACGACGTTCGCGACGCCCGCCAGCCCGGGGTCGTCGGCGTCAAGGTCCGCAGCCGCGTCGGAGACGACGAGGAGGACTAAAACGCCGCGGTCGACCGCGTCGACGAGCGCCTCCCGCACCTCGGAGAGCTGCTTTGCGGTGATCGACAGCGCCACCTCCGACTCGGCGTCAGCGAGCAGCGACCGGATCCGCTTGATGACGGTGGCCCGCGACTTGATCACCTCGAACTGCTCGGCCTGGCGCTCCACGCGGGAGTACCGCTCCGCTAACCCGGGCCGCATCGCGTCCACGTCGGACCGGAGCCGGTCTATCACCTCGTCGGGCGGGTTCGCGCGGATCGTCGTCGGCACGACGTGGTCGTTCACCTCGACGAAGCCGCGCTCCTCCAGCGACTCGCTCACGCTGTACACGTACCGCTTCGAGACGCCCGCCGCGTCGGCGACGGTGCTCGCCTTCGCCTCGCCGTGTTCCAGCAGGCTGAGATAGGTGTCCACCTCCTTGTCCGAGAGCCCGAAGCGACGGAGGAGGTCGGTCAGCGTCCGGTCGTCCATACGCACGCCTCTTCCGAGCGACACTTATAGGGGTCGGTCCCGGGCGACCTCGCCGCCCCGCGGCCGGCCGACATCGAACGGGTCGTCACCGAAGCACGGCGACCGCGTCGACCGCGACCCGAGTCCCGCCGTCACCGTCGAGTTCCGCCGCGTTCCCCGCCCCGAACAGCTCCGCCTCGGCCGAGTCGGGGACCGCCACCGTCGCCGACTCCTCGGCGAAGTTGACGACGACGAGGAGCGGGTCGCGGTCGGCGTCGCCGTTGGCCGCCCCGTCCGCCGGCGGCGTCCGCTCGTAGGCGACCACGCGCTCGGCGTCCCCCTCGACGACGCGCACGTCGGCGGCCCGACCGCCGAAGTCGACCGCGCCGGTCCGCAGGATCGGTTCCGCCTCGCGCAGCGCGGCCAGCCGGCGATGGAAATCGGTGAGGGCGTTGTCGCCGTCGTGCCATCGAATCGGGCCTCGGTACGTCTCGTTGCCGCGCTCCTGACCGGCGTAGATCATCGGCGCGCCGGGCAGCGTGAACGTCACGGCCGCGGCCGCGCGGAGGGCCGCCCGGCCGTACTCGGCGAGGTACCGGTCCTCGTCGTGGTTCTCGACGTAGCGCATCTGGGAAGCGGGATCGTCGAAGCCGAGCCACTCGCCGCGAGCGAGGGCTGTCTCGACGGCGTCGGCCGGCTCCTCGCCCGCGCCGACCGCGCGAAGCGTCTCGTACAGCGAGGTGTCGTAGTGGCGGTGGAACTCCCCCTCGCCGTAGAACGGGTCGTGCGGCAGGGTCTCGTCGAGCAGGAGGGTGTCGTCTGGGACGCGGTCGGCGACCTCCTTCCAGAACCCGTGCGGGACGCCCCACGCCACGTCGGCGCGGAAGCCGTCGACGACGTCGGCCCACTCGTCGACGACGTCGAGCAGCCACTCGCGGACCGCCGGGCTGTCGTAGTTGAGATTCGGGATGCGGCCCCACTCGAAGTAGTAGTCGGGCGCGTCCCCCTCGCCGAGCTCGGCCCAGTCGATCCCGGTCACATCGGCGCTCGCGTCGGTGCGTCGGTAGTGGTCGGCGTACGCGTCGACGCCGGCCGAGTGGAGCTGGAAGGCGGGGTGGTCGCGAGAGGTGTGGTTGATCACGAGATCGAAGACGACGCGGATCCCGGCGTCGTGGCAGGCGTCGACGAGCAACTCGAACGCCTCGCGCGAGCCGAGGTCCGCGGCGGTGTCGTAGTAGTCGGTGACGTGGTAGCCGTGGTCCGTCGGCGAGGCGAGGACGGGGGTGAGCCAGAGCGCGTCGACCCCGAGGTGTTCGAGGTACTCGACACGGCGCTCGATCTCCCGGAACGTCGTCGGCAGCGTGTCGCCCGCGAACGACCGCACGAAGACCTCGTAGATCGTCGGCGATTCGGCCCACTCGGGCGTCGGGTTCGGGTCGGCGACCGCGACCGACGCACCGCCGTCGACGGCCTCGATCCGCACCGTCTCCCCGGCCCCGTACCGCTCGCCGTGCGGGACCGCGTGGATCCGGACCGAGTCAGGGAGCTCGTCGAGCGGGACCGTGAGCGTCCGGCCGTCCGCGCGCGACTCGACCGCCGCGACCGTCTCCGGGTCGGCGTCGCGGTCGTCGACGAGGAACGTCGCGTCGAGCGCGTCCGGGTCGCCGCCGCGCTCGACGTCGTCGATCTCGGGCGCGGGCTCGACCGCGGCGGTCAGGCGGAGTCGCTCGCCCGCCCCCGGGTTGCCGTCCTCCCCGGGCCGTCGGCCCCGACCACCGTCGCGTCGAGCGAGAGCCGCGGTCGGCCGGGGCCGGGGACCTCGCAGTCGCCGTGGACCGCGGCCGAGCGGTCGCCGTCGGGGACGAAGCCGAATCCGTGGCTGCCGGGCGGGACGCGCACGGACGCGACCCACTCGTCCCCGTCGCGCTCGGCCCGGTCGAGCGCGAGCCGGTTCTCGTTGAGGTGCCACAGCAGGGAGACGCGGTCGGGGTCGGTCTCGTCGCGGGCGAGGCCGTCGCCGGCGAGCTCCTCGACCGGCACGCGGATCTCCGCCTCGCGTCGCTCGTCGGGGAAGACGCGCACGCGCTGGCGGTGGGTCCCGTCCGGCGCGTCGAGCGCGAGGACGTAGGTCCCGGGGGCGTCCGGGTCGAGGTGGACGACCGGGTCGTCGTCGCGGCCCGTCTCGCCCGCGCGCAGCACCGCCGACGAGGCGTCCGCGGTCGATGGCTCCTCGTCCTCGACCGCCGTCGCCGAGCTCGGCGGGCCCGTCGCGTCCGGGTCCGGACCGTCTCCGGGGGAGAGGTCGCTGTCGGCGGGCGCGTCGCGGACGGTCCACCGGTAGGTCCCGTCGGGGTCGGGAGACCGCGGCGCTAACTCGACGGGCTCGCCGACGCTCGTCGTTCGCGGGGGGCCGGGTTCGTGCACGCTCCGCCTCTCGTCGCGCCGCGGTTTGAGGGTTTCCGTTCGCTAAACGATTGAACAATAATTACACCAAAGCTTCATACCGAGCGGCGGCGTGTGTTCGCGTAATGCAGCTTCGCGACGCGCTCGACGACTACAAGCGCCACGCCGGCGACGGGACGCGCTTCCCCGGCGAGCGGCGCACCGTCTCCGGCCGGTTTTCGGGCGGCGACGGTCGGCTCGTCCACGTCGGCGACGACGGCGAACTCCGCGACTTCGGCTACCCGCTCACCGGCCGGACCGGGCTCGTCCGGTCGCGGATCGGGCTCGCCGTCGGTGACGAGGTGGCGTGGCTCGACGAGGCCGACACGACACAGCGGTACGTCGGCGACGCCGCGCTGGTCGAGACGGTCCACGAGACGCCGCGCGCGACGGTGACGCGCCACGACGTCACGCTCGGCGACGCGCACCTCACCCGGGCGTCGGTCGAGTTCGCCGAGGACGCGTCGGGCGACGATAGCGCCGACGGCGCCGACGCCGACCCCGCGGACGCCTCGCTCGTCGTCTACGCGCGCTTCGCGCCCGACGGCCGCGACGACCGGGTGGGCCAGCTCCGCTACGACGACGCCGTCGAGGTGTACCACGCCGACGAGCACGACTTCCTCGCGAGCGCGACCGGCTTCGCGGACCTCCGCGGGCAGCTCCCGGCGACGTTCCCGGAGTTGCTCGCCGACGACCCGACCGACCTCCCGCGCGACCGCGACGGCGACCGCTACGAGGAGGAGCGCCTCTCGGGCGAGGTGATCGCCGACGTGCCGTTCTCCGACGGCGTCGCCACCGTCGCCACGCTCCTGACGGACGGGGCGGAGACCGACCGAGAGGCGGCCCGCGACCGGCTCGACGCGCTCTTTTCGGACCTCGACAGCGTCGACGCCCTGCGGGAGGCGGCCGCCGACGCGCTCCCCTCGGTGCCCGAGTCGGCGCCCGCCCGCGAGTCCGTCGTCGCGGACCTGCGCGTCCTTTCGCTGCTCTCCGCCCCCAGCGGGCTCCGGATCGCGGGGCCGGACTTCGACCCCTACTACGAACACTCCGGGGGCTACGGCTACACGTGGTTCCGTGACGACGCAGAGATATCCGGGTTCCTGCTCGGCGCCGCGGACGCGGTCGGCCTCGACCTCGATGACTGGCACGCCCGCTCCGCGCGGATGTACGTCGCCACGCAGCGCCCCGACGGCTCGTGGCCTCACCGGGTGTGGCCGCGCGACGGCGCGCTCGCGCCCGGGTGGGCGAACGCTCGCATCGAGGACGGCCCGGACGTCGACTACCAGGCCGACCAGACCGGCAGCGTCGTCGCGTACCTCGCGCGGGCTCGGGCGGAAGGCGTCGACGTCGACGGCCTCGACCGGACGCTCGTTGCCGCGCTCGCGGGCCTCGACCGGACGCTCGAACCCGACGGCCGCCCGGTCGTCTGTCAGAACGCGTGGGAGGACTCCGCCGGCCGGTTCGCGCACACCGCCGCGACGTTCCTCGAGGCGTACAGCGAGCTGGGCCGCCACGGCGAGGGGCTCGCCGTCGACGCGCTCGACGACCCCGACGCCGTGCCCGGCGCCGACTCGCTGCCCGAGGACCTCGCCGCGCACGCCCGCGACCGGGCCCGGGAGGTGTACGACGCGCTCGACGACCTGTGGGTTCCCGAGCGGGGCTGTTACGCGGTCCGCGAGACGCTCGACGGCGGGATCGACGACCGGCTCGACTCCGCGACGCTGGCGCTCGCGGCCGCGCACCGCTCGTTCGACGCGGTCGGCGCGGTCGACGACGAGCGCCTCGACCGGCTGGTCTCGCACGTCGAGACGGTCGTCGACGGGCTCTACCACGACACCGACGAGATCACCGGGCTGATCCGCTACGAGGGCGACGGCTGGCGACGGGCTGACCAGCTCTCCGAGAAGGTGTGGACCGTCTCGACCGCGTGGGGCGCGAACGCCTGCGCGGAGCTCGCGGCCCTGCTCGCGGCGCACGATGACCCGCGCGCGGCCGAGATGACGGCCCGGGCCCGCGACCTGCTCGCGCACGTCTCACCCGGTGGCTCCCTCTGCGAGCCGACGACGTACCTCCCTGAGCAGTTCTTCGACGACGGGACGCCCGACAGCGCGACCCCGCTCGGCTGGCCGCACGCGATCCGGCTTGCGACGGTTGCGCTCCTCGACGACGAACTCCCGCAGTTCGCCGACCGTGCCGCCGCGGACGACGACTGACCGGACCTCGACGACTATTTATAAATAACAACTGCGGTGGCGCGTGCCTGCGAGGCCGCTTCGCGGCCGAGCAGCACGCGCGAGGGAGTCGGTCGCCGAGCGAAGCGACGGCGACCGACGAGGCTGGGGAGGCGTGAGGCGCGGGGCGGTGCTGTGCGTTCCCGCGAGCGAAGCGAGCGGGAGCACGGAAGTCGCAGCCCGCGCAGCGAAGCGAGCAGGAACGTCTTCCGGTGGGGCGGGACTCAAAGGGGCAGCCGCGAAGGCGGGCGCAGGCGACGTAAGCACCGCAACGAGGGAGCGAACGGAGTGAGCGACCGAGTGAGGAGCGCAGCGAGCGTGCGTCCGCCTTCGCGGCTGGGGCTTTGGAGGTGTTCGCTGTCGATCTACCGTCTGTTATTTATAAATGAGCGGTTGGAGTTCCGGAGGTAATTGTCATCGCTCCGCTAACACCGATTTATAAATAACCACCAAAACTGCCACAAAATTCCTCCTATCGCCACTCGTCGCGGGAGACGCAGTCGGATTCGCGGACTGTGATCCACCGAGTGGTCCGCTCGTCCGGGTCGACGTCCCGCTCGAAGAACGTCACCTCGCCGCCGTCGTCACCGTCGTCGGTCCGTTTACAGACGAGCTCCGGCGAGCCGTCGCGAACACGCGTGGGTGACGTGGACGTGGACATACGTCACAGTTCGCGCTCCGTCGGATAATAACTGTTGGTTTCGGACGCGGAAAAATAGACACTACAGCGGTAGTTAACGCACCACCGACGCGCCGAGCTCAGCGGCGCACCGGCACGCCGCGCTCGTCGAGGTACGCCTTCGTCTCCTCGATGGAGTAGTCGCCGAAGTGGAAGATGGAGGCCGCGAGCCCGGCGTCCGCGTTCGCCTCGGTGAACACGTCGTACATGTCCTCGGGACTCCCGCACCCCGACGACGCGATGAGCGGGGTCGAGACCGCCTCGCCGACCGCCTTCATCAGCGGGATGTCGTAGCCGTCCTTCGTCCCGTCCTTGTCGATGGAGTTGACGAACAGCTCGCCCGCGCCGCGCTCCTCGGCCTCCTTCGCCCATGAGACGGCGTCGATCCCGGTGCCCTCGCGGCCGCCCTTCTTCGTGCACTCGAACCACACTGTCTCGCCGTCCTCGTCCTCGTAGAAGTGGTCACCCTCGTCGTCGTATCGGCGCCGCGCGTCGACGGAGATGACGATGCACTGGCTGCCGAACGCGGCTGCGCCCTCCTCGATCAGCTCCGGCCGCTCCAAGGCGCCGGTCGTGATGGACACCTTGTCCGCGCCGGCCCGGAGCGTCTCCTTGATGTCTCCTTTCGTCCGGATGCCGCCGCCGACCGTCAGCGGGATAAAACACTCGTCGGCGACCCGGTTGACCACGTCGAGCATCGTCTCGCGCCCGTCGGCGCTCGCGGTGATGTCGAGGAAGACGAACTCGTCTGCGCCCGCCTCGTTGTACTTCTTGGCCAGCTCGACGGGGTCGCCGGTGTACTCTAAGTTCTCGAAGTTGACGCCGGTGTACACCGCGGCGTCGCCGTCCTCGTCGAGGTCGACGTCGATACAGGGGATGATGCGCTTCGTGAGTCCCATTCGTTGGCGGAGCGTAGGCCGCGGTTCCGGTTAAAAGGCCCGGGGCTCACTTGGCGTCGTCGCCGTCGGCCTCGGTGGCTCCGTCCTCGGCCGCGGCGCGGTCGCCGCGGTCCGCCCCGCTCCCGCCGTCGCCGTCCGTCTCCGCCCGCCGGTCGTACTTCGCGACGGCGCGGTCCGCGCGCGTCGAGATGCCGTTCGGGTTCCGCGCGGGACTCCGGTCCCGGCGCCGCGCGACGAGGCCGTCGGAGCTCCCGCCGGTGAGCCCGACCAGCACGTCGCGGCCCGTCGCGGCCCACCGTGAGGGAGTCGACTCGCCGCGGATCACGTCTTTTGCCGCGCCGAGCGCGTCGCCGATCGCGTGCGACCCCGTCCGGAGGAGGGCGGTCGGCCGCACGCCGTAGTTCTTCAGTAGGCGGTAGGCGAGCCCGCGGTACTTCCAGCCCCACTCGTGGGCGCTCCGCCCGCCGTCCGCGGCGGTCGGGGTCGGGAGCTCCTTCCGCGCGGCCATCGCCGGCCGCCACGCCACCTCGCGGTCCATACGCGCGAGCCGGTGGGCCGCGTCGCGCGCGCCGCCGACCCGGAGGTACTCGTCGAAGCCGTCGAGGTCCCGGAGGGCGTCCCGCCGGAACGCGACGTTCCCGCTCTCGAAGTAGGTGACGTCTCGACCCGCGATTCGGTTGCGCTCCGGCTCGCTCGGGTCGTCGGCCGGCGCGTCGTCCGGGCGGTCAGCTCCCGCGTCCGCCCCGCTCGGCGGGATCGGCGTCACCGGTCCCGAGACCACGGGGGCCGCGTCGAGGCCGTCGGCGACCGCGTCGCGCCACCCCGGCTCGATCCGGTTGTCGTAGTCGACCAGCGCGACCGCGTCGCCCGTCGCCACCTCGATGCCGGCGTTGCGGGCGACGTTGACGGTGCGGTCGGATATCTCGACTAACACGTCGACGTCGTCGCGGTCGCGAACCATGCCGGTCGTGCCGTCGGCCGAGGGACCGTTGACGACGATCACCTCGGCGTCGGTGGCCTCGGCCGCCAGCGCGTCGAGGCAGGCGGCCAACCGGTCCCGACCGTTGAGCGTCGGGACGACGACCGAGAGGTCCATACGAGCCGCTATCGTGGCGAGGAGGTAAAAAGGACTGCGTGTGCGGTCGGTGCGGCCGAACCGGCGCCGAGCCGGCGCGGTCGTCGAGAACGGTGCGGGAGACGATGAGCTACGGTGCGAGAGCCGTTCAGGTCGTCAGGTAGTACACCTGCTTGCGCGCGTCCTTGAAGCTGTACCGCGAGTCGACGAGGCCCTCCTCCTCGAGGCGGTTGAGCGCGTAGCGGACGGTGCGGTCGGGGAGCAGCGACTCCTCAGCGAGGCCGCCCTGCGAGAGGGGGGCGTCCCCCTCCAGCACCTTCGCGACGAGCTTCGCGCTCGGGGGCAGCTCGCGCAGGCGGTCGCGGTACTCGGACTCCGACAGGCGGTCCTGGTCAGCGGTCTCCGCGGGACTGGTACTCATGTCTCACACGAATCCCGTGAGTACTGGTAAAGGTTGGCTACATATAGGGGAATCTGCCTGTGATAATATAATGTGTTAATATCACTTTTCGTCCGCCTATCATAGACGATCTATGAGGTAGGTTTTCCGACGCGGGGCCCTATCACGTCGCGTGATACCCGAGTCCCACATCGACATCCTCGAAGCCGAGTCGTACGCGCACTTCGCCACCGTCGGACCGGATGGACTCCCCCACGTCACGCCGGTGTGGGTCGACCACGAGGACCGCGAGTACGTCCTCGTGAACACCGCCCGCGGGCGACGCAAGGAGCGGAACGTCCGACACAACCCGAAGGTCGGCGTCAGCGTGCTCGACCCCGACGACCCGTACCGGTACGTCTCCGTCCGCGGCGAGGCAGAGCTGACGGAGGAGGGCGCGCGCGAACACATCGACGAGCTCGCCCGCCGCTACTTCGGCGTCGACGAGTACCCCCACCATGACGAGGAAGAGGGCGCACGTGTGATCGTCAAGATTCCGGCCGAGAACGTCGCCACGAGCGGGTGACTGCGGGCTCCCCACGGAGTCCCCACCGGACCGCGTCCGACCGACCGCACAGGGGCCGCCGCCGGACCGCATCCAGTACGGTTTTGTCGGTCCGGGCTCCATCACGGACAACGTGAAGGGACAGGATTGGTACCAGGCCGACGAGGTCGCCGAGGAGTACGACGACGTCCGCTTCTCCGGCGGCGGACAGCTCATCGACCGCCGGGAGAAGGAGGCCGTCCTCGCCGCACTCGGCCCGATCGACCCGGGCCACCGCGTGCTGGAGGTCGCCTGCGGCACCGGGCGGTTCACGACGATGCTCGCCGACCAAGGGGCGGACGTCGTCGGGCTCGACGTCTCCCGCGAGATGCTCGAACAGGCCCGCGAGAAGGTCGCGGCCGCCGGTCACGCCGACGCGGTCGAGTTCCTCCGCGGCGACGCCTCGCGGCTCCCGTTCCCGGACGACCACTTCGACACGGTCGTCGCGATGCGCTTCTTCCACCTGATGGACGACCCGGTCCCGTTCGCGAAGGAGCTCCGCCGGGTCAGCCGCGATCAGGTGTTCTTCGACACGTTCAACGGCCGCAGCCTGCGGACGCTGTACACCTGGCTGCTCCCGATGGGCTCGCGGCTCTACTCGGAGCGGCAGGTCGCCGCCATGCTCGGCGAGGCGGGGCTCACCCTCGCGAACGAGGAGCACGACTTCGTGCTGCCGTACGGCTTCTACCGCGAGCTCCCGGGCGCCGTCGCGAAGCCGTTCCGGGCCCTCGACGAGTTCGCGGGCGACACGGTTCCCGGCGACTACGTCGCCTCGGTGTCGTACTGGGACGCCCGGGTGCCGGAGGAAGAGTAGCCGCCTCGCCGCCGCTCAGCCCGCTTCTTCGACGACTTCGCCGACGGCGAAGTTGGACTTCACTTCGGTCACTTCGATCTTCACCCGTTCGCCCACCTCGGTGTCGGGGACGATGATCACGTACCCGCGCTCGACGCGGGCGATCCCGTCGCCCTGCTTGCCGAGGTCCTCGATCTCGACGTACCGCATCTCGCCGGGTTCGACCGGCGGCTGCGGCCCGTCGTCGTTCCGCGAGGGAGAGGCGTCGGCGTCGGCCGTCCCCTCCGCGGAGCCGTCGCGGGCGACGAGCGCGACGCGGTACGTCTCGCCCGGCTCCAGCGATCCGGCGTCGATCTCTCGGTCGGGCACGTCGACGACGTACTCGCCGTCGTCGGTCTCGCGAACTTCCGCGCTGAACAGACAGAGGAGCTTCTCGGAGATTTCCATAGTAGACTCCACCGGAGACTGATCGCGAGCCAGTATAGTTGTACCGCCGACACAGTCAGGCGCCGCGCCGAACAGAGTCCCGATCGGTCGTCGGATCCCCACCGTCCCCGGGTCCCCGCCGTTCCCGGATCCTCGCCGGCTCCGGAACGTCCCGTCCACGGAACCAATCGCCCCCGGAACACCTCGCCACGGGACCAAGGTCTTTGTCACGCCCGGTCGAATCGGCCCCCATGACAGCTCCGGAGTTCCGACACGGCGCCGTTTCACCACCGATCGTCACCCCGTTCGACGCCGACGGCGACGTCGACACCGACACGCTCGCGGGGCACGTCGACGCGCTCGTCGACGCCGGGCTCGACGGAGTGGTCCCGTGCGGGACCACGGGCGAGTTCGCCAGCCTCACCGACGAGGAGCGGCGGACCGTGGTCGAGACCGTCGTCGACGCGGCCGACGGGCGCGTGCCGGTGATCGCCGGCGCGGCGGACACCTCCGTCGCGGGGGTCCGCGAGCGCCTCGAAGCCGTCGACGCGGCCGGCGCGGACGCGGCGCTGGTCACCCTCCCGTACTACCACAACTCGACGGCGCCGGCGGGACAGCGGGCCTTCCTCGACGCGGTCGCCGACGACGCGCCGCTCCCGATCTACCTCTACGACATCCCGTCGACGGTCGGCGAGCCGATCGACCCCGACGTCCTCGCGGCCGCCGCCGAGCGCGAGTCGATCGTCGGGCTGAAAGACACGAGCGGCAACGTCTCGGCGGTCGACACCGCCGTCGACCGGACCCCGGACGAGTTCACGGTCTTCCAGGGCGTCGACGCGCTGTTATACCCGAGCGCGAGCCTCGGCGTCGACGGCGGGATAAACGCGCTCTCGCAGGTGATACCGGAGGTATTCGTCGCGCTCGGGGACGCGCTCCGCGACGGCGACGACGAGCGAGCGCTGACGCTCCACCGCCGCGCGGTCAGGCCGCTGTTCGCCCGCTGCGCCGACCACGGCTTCGCGCCCGCGACGAAGGTCGCGGCCGCCCACCGCGGGTTCATCCCGGACCCGCGCGTCCGCCCGCCGCTCACGCTCCCGGACGAGGACGCTCGCAAGGCGATCCGCGCCGACGTGGACGCGGCGCTGGACGTGGTCTGAGAGCGACGAAATCCGGTATCCGACCGCTACTCGCTGCGGACGGGGGTCCCGTCGGCCTCCTTCGGCCCCTCGGAGTCGAAGACGACGACGTCGCCGTCGGCCCGCTCGCGCGCGCCGGGGTCGTAGCCGTCGCGGACGCCGATCGCCTCCTCCAGCTCGCGCACCGCGCGCTCCTTCAGCGCGCCGGCCAGCTCCTCGGCGTCCTCGCGGGAGATGTCGCGGCCGAGCCCCTCGCACTCGTGCGCCCGGACGACGCCCGCCTCGTCGACCGCTTCGCCCATCGGCTGGCTCGTCCCCTCTAAGGCGACGCTGAACGGGTAGGTCCGGCAGATGAGCGGGCGCGCGTCGTGGACCGTACAGGCGCCCTGCCCGTCGGACTCCTCGTAGAAGGTGCAGTCGCCGCAGTCGTCGGTCGCGAGCGCCCACTCGAACGTCTCGCCGACCGGGTCGCCGTCCGCGTCGGCGTCGAGCCCGAACGGCATCGGCCGCGCCACGTCGCGCCAGTCGTACGCCTCGCCGAACTCGTCCTCGGCAGCGTCGGCGACGCGCCGGACCTCGTCCGGGAAGACGGTCGCGGTGTGGGGCTCGCGGTCGGCGTCGTCGCCGTCGTGGCAGCTGTCCGCCTCGACCGCGTCCTCGTCTTTCCCCGCTCCCGCCGGCGCGCCGCCCGGCTCGTCGGGCGCGTAGCCGGTACAGCAGCCGCCACAGCGCGTGCACTCGAACCCGATGGACTCGATGGCGTCCGCGAGGTCCGCGACGTCGAGGTCGCGGGCGGCGGCGAGTTCGGCTTCGAGCGACTTCATAGTCGATCGAACGCGGTCGACTGTGTTAACACCGTTCCTCGCGACCGGCGTCGGCGGTGACCTCGTCCCCGTATTTGTCCGCTTCGGAGACGGCCGCCTCGGCCGCGCCCGCCGGCCCCTCGGTCGCTCGCTGCTTGACGCGGGTCGGCTTCAGCCATTCGTTCTGGCGCCCGGGCCGGAGCGCGCCGAGGCTCCGAAGCAGCACGGCGTCTTGGAACTGCTTGTATCCGAAAAGCGAGAGGGGCGCGAGCAGGACGAGCCGGAGATCCTCGCCTTCGATCAGCACCGCGAGCGCGGACAGCAGGATCTGGAGGAGGACGAAAAACCCCGCCAGCTGGAGGAGAACCCCGGTGCCGCCGACGAATAGCGAGGCCACAATCAGCGCCAAGACGAGGACGCCGAGGAGCGGCAGCGCGGACATCGACAGGAACACGTAGGGAAACGCGACTCTGTGAAGGAGACCGTACCGGCTGTCGGCGAACACGTCGCGGTGTTTGACGACCGTCTGGAGGTTCCCTTGGAACCAGCGCCGACGCTGCGCGTAGAGGTCGCGCCAGGTGTCCGGAGCCTCGGTGTACACGGTCGCCTCGCTGGCGTGGATCGCGTACCCCTGCTTGAGGATCGCGATCGTGAGATCGAAGTCCTCGGTCACGGTGTCGGCGCTGTAGCCCTGGACCGCTTCGAGGACGTCTCGCCGGAACGCGCCGAGGGAGCCGGGAACGACGGTCACGGCCCCGAACAGGTCGAACGCCCGCCGGAACGTGTTGATACCGACGACGTACTCAAGCGCTTGGAGATCGGTCACCAGCGACCCGCGGTTGACGACCTTGACGTTGCCGGCGATCGCGCCGACTGCCTCGTGGCGCTCGAAGTCGCGGGCCAGTTCGGTGAGCGCCTCGGGGTGGATCGTGGAGTCGGCGTCGACGGAGACGACGAGCTCCGTCTCGACGTAACTGAGACCGAGGTTCAATGCGGCGTGTTTTCCGCCGTTGCCGGTGTGGACCACTCGGGTCCGATCGTCCGCGGCCGACGCCGCCTCCGCGAACGTGCCGTCGGTGCTGCCGTCGTCGACGACGACAACCGACAGCGCGCCGGGATAGTCCGACTCTTGGACCGACCGGACGCAGTCCCCGACGTAGTGCTGCTCGTTGTACGCGGGGACGAGCACCGTCAGGGGCGGCCATTCGTCGGGTGTCGGCGTCTCGCTCGCGTGTCGTATCTTCTGGAACAGCGCGAGCGGCACCACCAGCCAGTAGTAGAGGAAGACGAACAGCAGGCCGAGCGCGAACACCACCGCCACGGGAGTCAGGAGCGCCCTGTAGTAGTACCCGACGACGCCGACGACGACGAGGGGGAAGCCGACGCCCAGCGCCACCGGAAGCCGGTCGAACCGGGCCGGGATCCACGCCGGACGGCCGAGCAGGTAGACCGCGCCGCTGAAGTACACGACCGCCATCGCGCCGACGGCGAGGACGAGCGTGAGAAGCTCTCGCGGGAGCAGCAGCGCCAGCCCGAGGACGGCGACCGCGATCAGCGACAGCACCGCGGCTACCTCCCACGTGATAACTCCCCTGAGACGCATTCGATCTGCCCGGAGGCGCCGCGAGGGCATAACCGTATCTGGTGTCGATTTCGCGGCCTGTTGACGGTCGGTACCCCCGATCGGAGCCACCTCACCTCGCCCCGGGGCGAAGGAGCGAAGTACGCCCGCCGCCTACCGGCTCGGCGTGAAGGAGTTCGAGCGAAAACAGCTCCTGGAACGGGTCGAGCGGGAGTCCTCGACGATCGGCGTCGACATCCCGGAGTCGATCGAGATCCAGGGCGAGGCGATCGACCTGCGGTCGTTCGTCTTCGAGATCAAGCGCCGCGACTCGGTCCCGCCCGGCGAGCGCGACCGGGTCGACCGCGCCAAGCGGAACCTGCGGCGCGAGCGGCTCGACCGGCTCGAACCCATCGAGGAGAACGAGGTGAGCTACGAGGAAGGCGAGGAGCTGGCGGCGTCGATCATCGGCATCGACCGCGCGCTGGAGGCGTTAGAGGGGCTCGACGCGCCCGATCCGGAGACCGAGGAGCAGCGGCAGGAGGCCGCGGATCAGAAGCGCTGGATGAACTTCTTGAAGAAGGCGCTCGGCCGCGACGACGCGAGCGGGGGTGGCGGTCGCACGCGGTTCTGACGGAACGACCGCCGCGTCCCCCGGCCCGTGACCCTCAGTTCCCGGTGAAGTCGATCCGCGAGCCGCTGCCGTCGCCTTTTCCGGCCGAGGGGCCGAGCCGGACGAACTCGTAGGCGTCGTCGTCGAGGTACACCGCGTCGTCGGCCACCGTCACGTCGACCGATTCGAGGACGGCGCCCTCGCAGGGGCCGAAGTTACAGTAGCCGCCGTCGGCCTCGAACGTCGCGCCGTGTGTCTGACAGAACACCTCGCCGTTGCGCACGAACGCCCCGTCGTCCTTGTCGAGGCGGACGTCGGTCCAGTGTTGACAGTAGTTGCGGAACGCGCGCACCTCGCCGGCGGCCCGCGTGAGGATCGCCTCGACCTCCGGAGCCCCGTCCTCGCTCTCCCCGAGGTCGCCCTCGCCCTCGTCGACGGCGTCCGGGTCGGTCGGTCGGAGCGTCGCGAGCAGCGTGCTCTCCTCGGGAACCTCCTCGACGCCGGCGATCCGGCGGTGCTCGTCCATGTCCGAGCGAGGCCGGCGACCGGCTTGAACGTTGTGCGTTCCCGCGTCGGTCGCGGGATTCCCGATTCTCCGTCGCTCGAACGCGACTCCCTCTGTGGCCCGACTCAGACGCCGAGCCACTCGTCGTCGCGGACCTCGTAGCCGTGCTTCCGACAGTACTTCGCGGCCTGTCGGCGGAGGTCCCGCGACCCGGGGACCGTCTCCTTCTCCGCGATCCGGTCGACGGCCCAGTCGGCCATCGCCTCGACGCCCTCCTCGTCGTCGAGTTCGTCGATGTCACTCAGCGCCCGGAACGTCCGCTCGAACGCCTCGTGTTGTGACCGGCCGAACTCCTCGTTCTCGAGCGTCGCAGCCGCCTCGACGACCCGTTTCATCGCGGCCGCGACCGCTGGGCGACGGACGCGTTCCCGGACGGTCGCGGGCGTGTCGAACGCCTCGAGATCGGCGTCGGGGAGCAGGTCGGCGACGGTGTACACGCGAGCGGGCGACGCCAGTTCGCGGTCGCCGACCGCGGCGACGATCTCGCGGCCCGTCGCCGGGAACGTCAGCGGTTCGAGCGCCGCCTCGAACTCGTCGACCTCGTCGGAGTCGATCGGGGGCTCGGCCTCGTCGCCGCGCTCCAGCTCGGACTCGACGTCGCGCTCGCGCTGTCGGCGGTCCTCGTCTGCGGCCTGTTTCTCTCGTCCGTCCTTGTCGTCTGCCATCCCCCGTCTACGGCTCCCGGCGGGATAACGGTGTGGTCGAGCGTGACTCGCGGACCGGTTCGGCGGCCGCCCGCTGGATCCGTCCGGCGGTGATCCGAGGGGCCGCTTCGGCGACCCGCTTCCCCCGACTACAGCCGCCCGCCGTCGTAGTACCCCTCTTCGATCCGCCGGTCGAACAGCCGCGAGAGGAGCGTCGTGAGCGGCCCGGCGACCCCCTCGCCGTCGCCGTCGGCCGCGATGCCGTCGACGGTCTCCACGGGTCGAATCTCCCACGTCGAGTTCGTGAGGAAGGCCTCGTCGGCCTCGCGGACGGCGTCCGGCGCGTACGTCCCCTCCTCGACCGGGATCCCCTCCGACTCCGCGATGTCGATCACGGTCGCTCTGGTGACTCCGGGGAGGATCGGGCCGTCGAGCGACGGAGTCTTGAGGGCGGTCCCGTCGACGAAGAAGAGGTTCGAGGTCGCGCCCTCGGCGACGTTTCCGTCGGGGTCGAGCATCAGCGCCTCGTCGGCGCCGGTGACGCGGAGTTCGAGCCGGGCTACGATTCCGTTCAGGTAGTTGTGCGTCTTCGCCGCGGCCGGGAGCGCGCGGTCCGCCGGCTTGCGCGTCTTCGTCGTCTGGAGCGCGGCCGGGCCGTCGTGGGCCGGATCGCTCCCGACGCCGCCGCGCGGGAGCGGCTTCGCGATGACGACGACGGTGGGATCGACCTCGGGCTGCGGGTCGAGCGTGCCGGGCTGGACCCCCCGGGAGATCGAGAGCTTGACGTACGCGTCCGCGAGGTCGTTCGCGGCCAGCGTCTCGTCGACCCGCCGCTTTAGCTCCGCGTCGGCGATCCCGTGGTCGAGCCCGAGCGTCTCGCAGGTATCGGCGAGCCGGTCGGCGTGCGCCTCCCACCGGAAGACGTCGCCGCCGTACGCGCGCATCGTCTCGAAGGCGGCGTCGCCGTAGGCGAACCCGCGGTCCTCCACCGAGACGGTCGCCTCCGCGGCGGGGACGAGCTCGCCGTCGACGTGGTACCGCAGCGGGTCGTCACTCATGCGCTTCGCACACCTCCACGAAGTTCCGGACCAGTCGCTTCCCGCGGGGCGTGAGGATGCTCTCCGGGTGGAACTGGACGCCGACGTGCGGCTTCTCGCGGTGGCGCACGCCCATCACGACCTCGCGCTCCTCGTCGGTGCGCGCAGTCTCGACCAGTTCGTCCGGGAGGTCCTCGCGCTCGACGCACAGCGAGTGGTACCGGCCGACGCGCAGGCGGTCGGGGAGGCCGTCGAAGACCCCCTCGCCGTCGTGGGTGATCGTCGAGGGCTTCCCGTGGACGACCTCCGGCGCGTGGCCGACGCGGCTCCCGCGGCTGGCGCAAAGCGCCTGATGGCCGAGGCAGACGCCGAACACGGGCCGGTCGAGTTCGAAGACCGCGGTCGAAATCCCCGCGTCGGCCGGCGTCCCCGGCCCTGGCGAGACGACGACGCCGTCGGGATCGAGCGCGCGGATCCCCGCGAGGTCGACCGCGTCGTTCCGCCGGACCGTCACCGCGCCGGCGACCTCGCCAACGTACTGGACGAGGTTGTACGCGAACGAGTCGTAGTTGTCGACGACGAGGACCCGGGCGTCCGAGTCGCCCGCGCCGGGGCGCCAGCCGCGTTTCATCGTCTCAGCCGCCGACCCGGTCATCGCTCCACCGCCTCCTCCACGGGGTCACCCTCGGCCTCGACCGCCATCCCGCCGGCGGCGAGCGCCTCGTCGACCGCGCTGACGAGGGCGCGTGCCTTCGCGAGCGTCTCCTCGTACTCGGCGTCCGGGTCGGAGTCGTGGACGATCCCCGCGCCGACCCGGAGGTGGTACTCCGCCGCGTGGCGCACGAGCGTCCGGATGACGATGTTCAGCGTCGCGCGCCCGTCGAACCCGGCCGCGAACATCGACCCGGTGTACGGCCCCCGGCGCGTCGGCTCCAACTCGTCGATGATCTCCATCGTCCGTGGCTTCGGCGCGCCCGTGATGGTCCCGCCGGGGAAGCAGGCCGCGACCGCGTCCGCGAACCCGGCGTCAGGGCGGGCCTCCCCCTCGATCAGGCTCACGAGGTGCATCACCTCGCTGTACCGGTCGACGCGGCGGTACTCGCTCACCTCGACCGTGCCGAACCGCGACACCTTCCCGAGGTCGTTGCGTTCGAGGTCGACCAACATCGCGTGTTCGGCGCGCTCCTTCTCGTCGCCGGTCAGCTCGGTCTCCAGTCCGGCGTCGGCGGCGTCCGTGTCCCCTCGCGGTCGTGTCCCCGCTATCGGCTCCGTGACGAGGCGCGCGCCGCGGTCGGGGTCGTCGGTCGGCTCGCGCGCCAAGAGGAGCTCCGGGCTCGCGCTCACGAGGTCGACGCCGCTCGGCTGGCCGCCGAACTCGATCAGCCCGGAGTACGGCGCCGGGTTCACTGCCCGGAGCGCGTCGTACGCCTCGACCGGGTGGACCGCGGCCGGCGCGGTGAGCCGCTGGGAGACGTTCGCCTGGAACGTGTCGCCCTCGCGAATGTACTCCTTGACCCGCCGGACCGCGTCGGCGTACCCCTCGCGGCCCACGTCGCTCTCGAAGGTCGCGCTCTCGGCGGTCGGGTCCGGCGCCGGTCCCGCGGCCGGGTCGCCGTCCTCGATCCGGTCTATCAGGTCGGCGGCCCGCGTCCGCCCCTCGTCGAACAGGGCGTCGAGCGCGGCGTGGTCAGCGTCGGGGTCGTCGAATCCGTCCGGGACGCGGGGACAGGCGGTCACTCGAAGCGTGACGGGGTCGTCGTTCGCGTCGGCGTCGTCGCCGTCCACCGGGCACTCCCACGCCGCGACACGGTCGAAGAGGACGGCCCGGAGCCGCGGGAGCCCGCGGTCGTCGACCGCTCCCGGACCGTCGGGCGCTGCGGGCGGGAACTCCTCCAGCTCGCGGGCGGCGTCGTAGGAGAGCCAGCCGAACGCGCCGCAGGGGTACGGCACGTCGCAGTCGCCGCGCGCCAGCCGCTCGCCGTCGAGGACGCCCTCCAGCGCCGAGAGTGAGGGTGACGGGCGACGGTAGTCGCCGGTCGACGGCGGGTCGTCACTCTCGTCAGCAGGATCGGCCGCACCGCCCGCGACGACCGCCTCGCCGGAGACGGTCAGCCGCTCGACCGGGTCGACGCCGAAGTACCCCCAGCCGGACTGGCCGCCGGTCGTCTCGTAGAAGACGCCGCCGGGGCCGTCGCGCGCCCGGCGGTAGGCGTCGAAGGGGTCGTCGACGTCGACCCGGAGTTCGACCGGGACCCGCGCGCCGTCCGGCGCCGCGGCCGCGACCGCTCGGAACCGCTCCCGGTCGGTGTGTACCGTTCGCCTCATGGGACTCCGTTCGGCGGAGGCGACGAAACAGTTGCGGTCGCCCGACCCGCCCTCAGAACTCGCTCGCGCGGTCGATCCACGTCGCGGCGCGGTTCTCGCCGACGCTCGTCCCCTCGGCCACCGCGGCGGCGTCCGCGCCGGCGAGGTCGTCGACCGTCTCGATGCCGATCTCCGCGAGGCGCTCGGCGTACGCCGGGCCGATGCCCTTGATCTCCTCGACGTCCGGGCCGCGGTCGTCGTCGTCGACCGCGACGGCGTCCTCTTCGCCCGCCGCGGCCTCCGCCTGCTCGGCCGCCTCGTCCGCATCGGCGCCCTCGTCGTCGACGAGCGACTCGGTCGAGGCGGCGGCCTCCGTCTCGGCGGCGACCGCCTCCCCGTCGGTCTTGTCGGTCTCGTCGGCCTCGCTCTCCGCAGATTCCGGTTCTTCAGTAGATTCCGGTTCTTCAGTAGATTCCGGTTCTTCAGCAGATTCCGGTTCAGTCGCCGATTCCGCTTTAGCCGCTGCTTCCGTCGCCTCGACCGGATCGCTCGCCTCGGTGCCGTCGGTCCCGGACGCGTCGGCCGCCGGCTCCGATTCGCGCTCGACCGTCACTTCCGTCTCGCCGGACTCGCGCTCGCCCGAACCGCTCCCGAATCCGAGCTTCTCTTTGAGCTTCTGGAGTAGAGCCATTGCCGGCGGCTACACGTGCGAGATATTTAAAAACCCTCTCCGCCGCAACCAACCGTTGCCTCCGTCCCGCCGCAACGGTCGGGCGATCCGTCCCGCCGGTTTATAAGTGGGACCGGCGCGTTCCGATGGTATGGACGTTCTCAATCCGGTCATGTGGTCGGTCCACGTCGGCTTCGCCGTCCTCTGGGTCGGCAGCGTGCTGTTCGTCACCCTCGCGATCCTTCCGCCCGCGCTCCGCGGCGACATCGGCGGCGACGCGCTCGGCTCGGTCGTCGGCCGTCTGCGCTGGATCACCCGGATCGGCGCGATCGCGTTCGTCGCCACCGGCGGCCACATGGCCGGGACGCTGTACACGTTCGAGGGGCTGACGGGGACGCCCCGCGGCCACCTCGTGTTGACGATGCTGGGGCTGTGGTTCGTCGGCACCGGGCTCGTCGAGGTCGGCGGCTCGAAGCTGGCTGACGGCCTCGACGCGGGCAAGCTCCGCGAGCCCGCCCGCGACGCGAAGCCGTTCCTCTACGGTGCTTCGGCGGTCTCCGTCGGACTCATCGTCACCGCCGGACTGCTCGCGAGTCCTGGATTGTTTTAACGAGGCTTGGTTCGGGTAGTCGGGTTCTTTTAAGATGTCATCGGCCGCTTATAAATAGCTAATAGCAGATCGGCGGCGAATAGCTCCAAAGCTCCAGTCGCTCGCTTATAAATAGCTGACAGCAGATCGGCGGCGAACACCTCCAAAGCCCCAGCCGTGAGGCGGGCGCACGCTCGCTGCGTTCCTCGGTCGCTCACCCCGTTCGCTCCCTGCGGTACTTACTTCGCCTGCGCCCGCCTCACGGCTGCCCCTTTGAGTCCCACCCCGCACCGCTCCGCACAGCACCTCACACCTCCCCAGCCTCGTCGGCGGTCCTCCGCTCCGCTCCGGACCGCCGACTCCCTCGCGCGTGCTCCTCGCGGCCGCCGATGGCGGCCGCTCGCAGGCACGCGCCGCCGCAGTTCCGTTTATAAATAATCGCTCTACCGCGTCACTCCAGTTCCGCCCGTAACGCCGCGTTCATCGCCTCGACTGGCGCGTCCTCGCCGGTCCAGATCTCGAACGCCTCGACCCCCTGATAGAGGAGCATCCACGCGCCGTCGACGGTCGTCGCGCCCGTGGCGGCGGCATCGCGGAGCAGCCGGGTCTCGATCGGCGCGTACACCGCGTCGAGGACCGCGAGGTCGCCGTGGAGGTGCTCCGCGGGGACCGGGGTCTCCTCGGGCGCCTCCATCCCCACGCTCGTCGCGTTGACGAGCAGGTCGGCGGCCGCGACGCGGGTAGCGAGGTCGTCGAGGCCACCGCCGGTCGCGTCCGGCACGTCCGCGGCCAACTCCGTCGCGCGCTCCGCGGTGCGGTTCGCCACGTGGACCGTCGCGCCCGCGTCGGCGAGCGCGAACGCGGCCGCCCGCCCCGCGCCGCCCGCGCCGACGACGAGCGCGTCGCGGCCGTCGACGGGCACGTCGTGGTGCGCGAGCGCCCGCGTCACCCCGGCTGCGTCGGTGTTGTGGCCGCGCGGCCGGTCGGTCTCGCCCGCCCTGACCGGCCCGTAGTCGACCGTGTTGACGGCGCCGATGCGCTCGGCGAGCGGGGCTGGGTCGACCGCGCCGAGGGCGTCTCGCTTGAACGGCACCGTCACGTTGAGCCCCGCGACGCCGAGGTCGGCGGCGCCCGAAATCGCCGCGGCCGCGGCGTCGGCGTCCGGCTCGAAGGTTACGTACCGCGCGTCGAGGCCGAGCGCCTCGTAGCCCGCCTCGTGCATCGGCGGCGACAGCGAGTGGCCGACCGGGTTCCCGATCAGTCCGTACACGTCCATGCCCGCTCACGCGGCCGCGACCGACAAAAGGCGGTCGGTCGGACGCCGAGCGGTCCGGTCCGCCCCTACTCCCGCTGCCCCTCGGCGTCCCGCTCGGCGTCGATAACGTCTTCGAGGGTCTCGGTGCCGACGTCGCTGGCGACCTTGACGCCGACGAGCGACACGACGATGCCGCCGACGATGAACGCCGCGAGCTGCTGGACCGGGGTCAACGTCATCCCGTACATCGACAGCGGCTCGTGGATCGCCTCCTGCGCGAGGAAGTAGCCCGCGAACCCGCGGACGACGAGGGCGACCGCGGCGATGACGAACGGGAGGTTGAGGTACGGCGTCCGGATCCCCTCGTCGCGGATCAGCTCGTCGAGCAGCCGTCCGACGGCCGCGGTCACGCCCGCGACCGCGAACCACGGAACCGCCGCGTAGGCGAACTCCACGACCTCGACGAGCCGGGGCGATCCGGGACCAAGGTCCGAGGCGGCGAGGAAGCCGAAGAACCCGCCGACCAAGGCGAGCCCGCCCGCCACCACGTACGTCACGACGGACACCTGCCCGGCGTACAGCGCCTCGCGGACCCGCTCGGGCATCCCCGCCACGAACCGGTCGATCGCGAGTCCCTTATAAAGGAGCGCGGCGCCGAGCAGGCCGGCGACGCCCGCGATCGCCTCGCCGGCGGAGAACCAGTAGAACAGCGCGGGGACGAGCAGCAGCGCGACGCCGAACGGCACGAGTATCGTCGACCGCAGCTGCTCGTCGGCGAGGAACTGCTTGAGCAGGTAGTAGGTGGACTCGATGTCCCGGGCCTGGCGGACGACGACGCGGTCGACCGAGTCGACCGGGATCCGCGACTCGACGACCGGGAGGACCCGCTCGTCCTCGGCGGAGTCGACGACGACGATGGCGGCCCGCGGGTCGTACCGCTCCACGAGGTCGTCGAGCTGGGAGGCGATAGAGCGGTCGGCGCCCACCGCGGTGTCGCTCTCGGCGGAGACGACCGCCACGACCGACTCCTCGCGCTCGTCCCTGAGGTCGCGCGCGACGCGCAGCGACTCCAGCAGGCAGTTCACGCTGGCGTCCTCGGGGTCGTCTAACCCGGCGTCCGTGACCAGCGACCGGACGGCCTCCCAGCCGGCGACCGGCATCGGGACGTTGGTGGCGCGACCGATCGCCCCCGAGCGGTCGACGCAGATGACCAGCGTCGTCACGTGTCGACCCACACCGCGACCGGACAAAAATCCTCCCCGTCGACCGCCGCGCGCGGGTCGGCCCCCGCGGCCCCTCTCCCGCCCGTTACGGAAGTGTGAGGAGAAAGCCCCGTGCTTTAGCGCGGGGATGAATCCGACAGTCGATGACACGAACCACCGACCATATCGCGCCCGATATTCCACCAGATACATAATGATGGCACGTCTAATTACAGATGTAATGGTCACGGTGGCTGTCACCGCCAAGTTCCACAATCCATCCCTCTCACGACGGAAAGAGTGGCAACGCGCCTCTCGTCTCTACCGTGATACCAAACAGTTCTGTATTGACGGATGGGAGAACGGCGACTTCGGGAAGTCCGTGACCACGTCCAGCATCAACAACGACCTCTACTCGGCTATTCAGAACCAAGCCATCCGAGAGGCGAAATCCGACCACAGCAAGGACGGGGAGGTTCGCTACCGAGAAAGTCAACCGTTCGCCATCAACAACCAGAACTGGGAAATCGACACGACTGAGAACGGCACGGTCGTCGTCGGCTTCCCGTGCGTCTCTCAATGGTGGTACACTCCGATTGAGGTGTACGACGATATTGCCGACCCCGTAGCCCGACTTGTCGAAGGTGACGCCGACAAGACTCGTCTACAGGTCTACCGCCGTGGCGACGACTGGTACTGTACGTTCAACGTCGAATACGACGCCGACGCGTCGGGTGAGACGCCTATCGGTGTCGATATTGGTGAACGGCATATCCTCGCTGTGACCGCCTACGGTGAGGACGAATCAATGCTGGTGTCTGGTGGTGAGGCGAAGTACGTTCGACGCAAATATCGTTCCCTACGCGATTCGCTCTCGGAAGCGGGTGCGCTTCGCGCACGTAACCGTGTAGGTGACAAAGAACAGCGTCGAATCGCGGACTTGAACCACAAACTCTCCCGTCGGCTCATCACGTTCGCGGAACAGTTCGAGAATCCCGTCATCCGGATGGAAGACCTCAAAGGTATCCGCGAGAACAGCTCATGGTCAGGTGTTCACTCGTGGCATTTCCACCAACTCCAACAATTCATCACGTACAAAGCTGAACGCGCTGGGATTCGTGTTGAACAGGTCGATGCGTACCATACCAGCCAGCGGTGTTCAGCGTGTGGTTCGATGGGAACCCGTGATGGCGACCACTTTTCGTGTTCGGAGTGCGGTCGAGGACGCCACGCAGACCTGAACGCTTCAGAGAACATCGCACAACGGGAGGGAGAACCATGTACGGCGTAGCAGTTCGGCTGACGCGAACCGTACTACCTCGCTGGTTGAATAGCCAGCCGTCTTCGACGCTCGCTGTATGCGGGGAGGAAGGCCCCATTGACAGGGCTGTACGCGCTGGAAAGCACACCGTTGGTCACAACTCGGTGGCGACCGTTGACGGCCCACGCGAAAGCGTCCTTGAGGCCCGAGGAAACGCGCAACCTGAATATCCACTTTGTGGAATCCTCGCGCTTTAGCGCGGGGAGGATGTCAACGGAACTCCACGTCGATGTCGCCGCCGTCGTCGACGAAGGCGTCCGAGACCCCGCTCCCGGCCGCGAACGCGACGCGCTCGGCGCCGATGCCGAGCCGCTCCGCGAGCCCGCGTTCCGGGGTGAACTCGCGGACTTCCGGCTCGGCGCCGAGCAGGTCGGCGAGCCGGTCCTCGACGTCGTCCTCGGTGCCGAGGTCGTCGACGAGCCCCATCTCCGCGGCGTCCTCGCCGAGGTACACGCGCGCCTCGGTGTCCCGGATCTCTTCCGGGTCCATGTCGCGCCCCTCGCTCACGGTCTCGACGAACTGCTCGTAGTAGCCGTCGATGATCCCCTGGAGGTACTCCCGTTCGTCCTCCTCGATCTCCTTCAGCGGGACGCCGGCGTCCTTGTACTCGCCCGCCGTGAACTGCTCGTAGGAGATGCCGAGCTTGTCCGCCAGTCCCTTGGCGTTCGGCCGGGACCCGACGACGCCGATGGAGCCGACGAGGCTCGCGTCGCGCGCCCACAGCTCGTCGCAGCCGCTCGCGATCCAGTAGCCGCCGGACGCGCACAGGTCGGTCGCGTACGCCACGGTCGGCCCGTCGAACTCGGCGGCGGCCCGCCGGATGTCGTCGCTCGGGACGACCTCGCCGCCGGGCGTGTTGAGCTCGACGAGCAGCGCCTCGACGTCTTCGTCCTCGTCGGCCGCCTCGATCTGCTCGACCACGTCGTCGGCGGTCGCGCCGCCCGGTCCCGACAGCGGCGAGGGTCGCCCCTGGTTCCGCCGGATCGGCCCCGAGACAGTCACCTTCGCGGTGTTGTACTCGTCGGCGTCACCGAACCGCCCGCCGGTGAGCCGCCCGAGGAGCGCGTGGCCCGCGATCGTCGTCGCCGCGCCGACTGCGGCGGCCGCGAGCAACCCCTTCCGTCCGTCCGTCGAGGCGTCGTTCATACCGACGGTTGGCGGCGCACGCGTTTATAAGCTGTCGTGGGCGGCGCCGCCGATCGCGGGCGGGAGCGCCGGCGGCTCGTCGCGGTCGACGAGCGCGTCGCTGTCGACCGTGGAAAACCGCAGAAAACCGCGTCGGAACCGGGGGACTCGACCGACTTACAGGAGGCCGGTCTTCTGGAGCTTCATCAGGTCCTCGGTGTCGAGCGTCTCGCCCTCCTTGAACTTCTGATAGATCTCCTCGGCCTCTTCCTTCTCCTCTTCGCGCTTCTCGGCGCGCTCGTCCTGCCGCTCCTCCTCCTCCTTCTTGTCGAGCTCGCGCAGGCGCTTCTGGACGCGGACGAAGTCCTCGTGGTGGCGGTCGGCCGCCTCCTGGGCCTCGACGAAGAGCTCGTGCATCTCGTCGGCCTCGTCGCGGATGTCGTCGGCCTCGCGGTAGGCCTCGATCATCTGGTTGTGATGTTCCTGGGCCTTGTCCGCGAGCTCCGTCACCTTCTGGTGGTGCTGGGACGCCTCGGAGCGGACCTCCTCGGCCTCCTCGACGAGCTCGTCGAGCTCGCTCGTGTCGTCGACCTTCTCTTTCTTCTCGGCGAGCTTCTCGCGTTTGTCGTCGATCTTCTCGATCAGCTCGCGCTCGTCCTCCGCGTCGAGCACCTCGGTCTGCTGGCGGAACTCGAGGTCCTCGATCTCCTCTTCGAGCTCCTCGATGGACTTCCCGGAGCCGAGCTCGAGGTCCTGTTTGAGCTCCTCGACCTCGTCGAACAGCTCGTTGGCCTCGGCGTTGAGCTCGTTGCGCTTGTCCTTGTGCTCTTGGACCTGCTCGTTGAGCTCGTCGCGCTTCTCGCGGTGTTCCTGGGCCTCGTCGACCTTCTCGCGCGTCTTCGCGTTGAGGTCGTCGCGCTCGGAGGCGCGCTCGGACGCCATCTGGTTCAGCTCGTTGCGTCGGTCTCGCAGCTGGCCGGCGCGTTTGATGAGCTGGCCCTTGGAGCCGTTCTCCAGGTCGTCCTCAGAAAGGTCCACGTTGTCCGCCTCGTCCATCGGTTCCACGTCGTACTGCTCGATGACTTCTTCTTTCGTTACCATTTGTTATCTCTCCATCACCGCTCCGGCGATAGCGGACGCTCGCTGTGGTGCGTCGGGCCGTCTGCAAGAACTCCCGTTCATTTCAGCGTGCGATTCCACCAGCGCCAGAGGCGTTCTGGTACCAGCAACTACCAACGGGCGATACATAAATACTTCGGTGATTTTCGTGCGTACCGGTGCCACGGAGCGTGTACCCGGCGATTTCCGTGGTTACGGTTCACACGGTCGTCGGCCGCGGCCCGCCTCCCTCGCCGTCCGTCGTCACGCTCCGTCCTCCTCCCCGACCGCGTACGAGAGGACGACCCCGTCGTCGAGCCGCTCCGTTCCCGTGAGCGTCAGGTCGGGAAACCCCTCGGTGAATCCGGCGCCGTCCGCCAGCGTGGGCGCGTCGCGGCCGCCGATCACGAGCGAGCCGACGTAGACGTGGAGCTCGTCCACGACGCCGGCATCGAAACAGGAGAAGATCACCTCGCCGCCCCCTTCGACCATCAGTCGGTCGATGCCGCGGTCGGCGAGCCGATCGAGCCCCTCGGCGACGTCGACGCGCTCCTCGCCGGCCACGATCACCTCTGCGCCGGCGTCGGCGAGCGCCTCGCGCCGCTCCCGGTCGGTCGCGGCCGAGACGAGCAGGTACGTCGTCGCCGCGTCGTCGAGGATCCGGGCGTCGGTCGGCGTCCGCCCGGTGGAGTCGACCACGACGCGGGCGGGGTCGCCCGGTCGGCCGTTCCGCAGGCGCTCGACGCGGCGGTCCTCCTCGTCGAGCGTGAGGTGCGGGTCGTCCGCGAGGACGGTCCCGACCCCGACCAGTACCGCGTCCGCGGCCGCCCGGACGCGGTCGACCCGGTCGAAATCCTCGGGCCCGGAGATCCGGAGCTGCTCCCGGCGGCGGGTGGCGAGCTTCCCGTCGACGCTCTGGGCCGCGTTGACGACCACGTGCATACGCGAGGGTCGTCCGGACGCGGAATGGTCGTTTCGGTCGGGGAGGCCGCTGCGACCGTTGGCCGTGGAGGCCGCCGCGACCCAAAGCGTATCCGACGCGGGACCGAAGCGGGCGCGTCATGAGAACGTCGACGATCGTCGTCCTGATCGGCGCGCTCCTGTTCGTCCTGCCGCTCCCGGGGACGTTCGTTCTCGGCGCGCTGGTCGTGCTCGCGGGACTCGCCGCCCGCCTGTTCGGGCTCTGACCCGACACCGTTTAGCTCCGGCCGACCGAGCGACCACCCGTGTCCGACCCAACCGCACACCACGTCGGGGTCACCGTCGCCGACCTCGACCGGGCCGTCGAGTTTTACACAACGACGTTCGACCTCGACGTCGTCGCCGAGTTCTCGGTCGGCGGCGACGCCTTCGCCGAGGCGGTCGGCGTCGAGGGCGCCGCGGCCGAGTTCGCGCACCTCGACGCCGGCGACGCGGTCGTCGAACTCGTCGCGTACGACCCGGACGTCGACCCCAGCGACGAGCCCGAGCTCAACCGCCCCGGCGCGACTCACCTCGGCCTCGCCGTCGACGACGTCGAGGCGTTCTACGCCGACCTCGCGGACGACGTGGAGACGCTGAGCCCGCCACGAACGACCGAGAGCGGGACGACGGTGCTGTTCGTTCGGGACCCGGAGGGGAACGTAAACTACCCTACCCTACTCCCTCGGCGCTCCGCGCCTCGGTCCTTGAGGGTAGGGCTTTGATGTGGACTCCCGGCAATCAGTCGCCAGCAAGAGGCTGGTGACTCTCACCGTTCAACGTCCCACCATTCACACGCACGTCTACTTGTGCGTCTCCGCTCCCCGACTTGGGCGAGGAACGGAGTTTGTGTTGCCGCTTCCGAGCGTACCGCACGCCAATATTCTTTGCAGCGTTGTAATCCGCGTTCACTTCATACCCACACTTCTGGCACTCGAACTGTTCGCCGTGGCGGTTGCCGTCGTGTGTAAAGCCACAGTCCGTCCGAGAACAGCGTTGAGATGTGTGGTTCGGCTCGACTTGCTCCACGGAGACCCCCTGTTCAGGGGCTTTGTAGGAGACGTACTCAAACAGGCGTCGGAACGCCCAAACGTGGTGCCACTTCGCGTCCGGAAGCCGCTCTCGAATGTCACTCAAGTCCTCGAACGCGATTACGTCGCAGTCGTGTTCGACGGCTTCCGAGACGAGTTCGTTGGCGATGGTGTGGATGTACTGTTTGCGCCAAGCTTCTTCGCGCTTCCCGAGGCGAAGCAGGGCCTTGTGTGCGGCCTGCGTGCCGCGCCGTTGTATCTCGCCACGTCGCTTCTCGAACTCACGACACCAGTGGTCGTAGTCGTCCCCCTGCCAAAACGTGCCGGTTGAGGACACAGCGAGGCTGTTGACGCCGAGGTCGATACCGAGGACCGTTTGGTCGGAGTGCCCGGCATCTTCCGAAACCTCATCGTCACCGTCTGTCCGCCGCGTCGAAATGTTGAGGTAGAACTCGTCAGTGGCCGCGTCGTACCGAAGCGTACTCTCGCGGAACTCGTAGTCCTCCGAGAGTACGTACCGCTCGTAGGGCGTCGGACTGTCTGCCGGGAGAACAAACGAGGGTTCGACTCGGCCCTCAACAGTTGCCAGTGACACCTTGTTCCGGTAGAAGGTCGCGCTCCGCGTGTCGTAGTCCATCGTTTCGGCGGTGAACGTCGGTTGAGAGACGCGCTGTCCCTTTTTCCACCGTTCAACACACGCTTTGACGGCTTCGACAGCGCGTTTGATAGCGGCTTGGACAAGTTGGGCCTGTAGGTCCGTCTCCTCTCGAAGGTCGGCGTAGAGCGCGTCGCGAACCTCTCGCTTGTTGGTCTTACACTGGGTGTAGGAGGTGTCGGACCAACAGTAGTCGGCGGTTCGTTTCGCGCAGTACAGATATTGTTCGGCGGTTCGGTGGAGTACGTCGCGTTGCTCGTCGGAAACAGCGAGTTTCACGACGGCGGTTCGACGCACGCCCATAGTTTCAGAGAGTATCCAACGGTATTTATATTCTTGGGAGTCAGTCGGTCGCTGTGTGGCGGTTGTGTCGTCCCATGTCGGTTTCCTCCCCGACCTACTCGCTCACTCCGTTCGCTCCTTGAGGCCGGGGGCTCCACCTCGAAAATGCTGAGGCGGGCGTCGGACCGTGGGGCGACCGGACCGCGGCCGATCGCTACCGTCTGCCCGCCTCGCGCAACACGAGCAGCGACAGCGGCAGGCTCGCGACCACGAGCCCGTACGCGCCGCCGAGGATCGGCTCGACGCCGAACTCGGGCGCGAGCAGGTAGCCGGCGGCGAACCCGATCGGGTCGCAGACGACCGCGACGAGGATCAGCTGTGCCTGAAACGAGAGGGCCTCGAACCACGCGAGGAGGGCCATGCGCGACCCGTCGCACGTCAGTCAAATAAAACTTCGAGAACCGTCGCCGTGACGGGGGCGCCGCGACCTCACTTCACCTTCGTCCCGGGTGCGGCGTCCTCGTAGGTGGTGAGGAGGTCGGCCTCCTCGCCGGCCGCGAGGACCATCCCGTTCGACTCGACGCCGAACAGCTCCGCCTTCTCCATGTTCGCGAGGACGATCACCTTCGTGTCGGGGAGGTCGTCGACGTCGTGGAGCTGTTTCAGGCCCGCGACGATCGTCCGGGTCTCCGCACCCAGATCGACGGTGAGCTTCACGAGGTCGTCGGCGCCCTCGATCCCCTCCGCCTCCTCGATCCGGCCCACGCGGATGTCCAGTTCCTGGAAGTCGTCGAAGCTGATGCGGTCGTCGCTGAGGGGTTCGATGTCGGTCATGTCGGTGTCGTCGGTGGTATCGGTTTCGTCGTCGTTCTCGTCGTCGTCGCTTTCGTCTCCCTCGTCGCCGTCGTCGCTCTCCGACTCGGCGACGCGCGCTTCGAGCTTCTCGTTCAGGTCCTCGACGCGCTCGTCTTCGACCTGCTCGAACAGCTCGGTCGGCTCGCCGAGGTCGCCGGCGGGCCCTTCGCGAGCGGCCTCGACGGTGGCGTCGTGGACGGAGCCGGGCTCGCCGAGCTGGTCCCAGAGCCGCTCGCTCTTTTCCGGGGCCAGCGGCTCGAAGAGGACGGCGATCGCCTTCGCGAGCGCGACGCAGTCGTAGATGACCTGTTCCGCTTCCGCGGGCTCCTCGTCGACGAGCTTCCACGGCTCGTTGCGTTGGATGTACTCGTTGCCGTATCGCGCGAGGTCGGTGACGGCGTCGCCCAGCGCGCGGACGGAGTAGTCGTTGACCGCGGCCGCGAACTCCTCGACCGCCTCGTCGATCCGCGCCGCCACCTCGTCGCTCGGGGCGTCGGCGTCGGGGCCGTCCTCGTAGTTGCGGTGGGCGAAAAGCAGGGAGCGGTAGAGGAAGTTGCCGACGGTGCCCACCAGCTCGGTGTTGACGCGCTCGGCGAACTTCTCCCACGAGAAGTCCACGTCCTGCTGGAACCCGCCGTTGGTCGCGAGGTAGTAGCGGAGCGGGTCGGGGTGGAACCCTTCGTCGAGGTACTCGTCCGCCCAGACCGCGCGGTCGCGGCTGGTCGAGAACCCCTTGCCGTCGAGCGTGACGAAGCCGCTCGCCATCACCGCGCGCGGCTCGGCGTGGTCGGTCGCCTCCAACATCGCGGGCCAGAATATCGTGTGGTGCTGGATGATGTCGCGGCCAATCACGTGGACGACCTCGCCGCCCTCCGGGTGCTCGTCGCTGACGCCCTCCTTCCAGGCGGCCTCCCAGTCGAAGGCGTCGGCGCCGACGCGCTCGGAGTACTGCTTCGTCGAGGAGATGTACTCGATCGGGGCGTCGACCCAGACGTAGAGGACGAGGTCCTGGGAGTCGGCGGCTTCGCCGCCTTCCCGAGGCGACTCCGTCGCCTCGCCGCCCGGCATGTCGATCCCCCAGTCCATGTCGCGGGTGATACACCAGTCCTGGAGCCCCTGTTCGATCCACTCGCGGGGCTGGTTGCGGGCGTTCGAGGTGCCCTCCAGCCGGTCGAGGAAGTCGGAGAGGTAGTCGGCGAACTCCGAGACCGCGAAGAACTTGTGGGTGCGCTCGCGGTACTCCGCGGGGTTACCGGTGATCGTCGACTCGGGATCCTCGACCTCGCCGGGTTCGAGGTGGCGCTGGCACCCCTCGTCGCACTCGTCGCCGCGGGCGTGCGCGCCGCAGTACGGGCAGGTCCCCTCGACGTAGCGGTCGGGGAGGTACTGGTCGTCGACGGGGTCGTACGCGACCATGATCTCCTTCTCGTAGAGGTGGCCCGCCTCGTCGAGGTCGCGGACGAGCTGCTGGGTGATCTCGGTGTTCGTCTCGTCGTGGGTGTGGCCGTAGTTGTCGAAGTCGACGTTGAACTTCGGGAACGTCTCGGCGTAGCGCTCGTGCCAGTCGAGCGCGAACTTCTCGGGGGAGACGCCCTCCTGCTCGGCGTTGACCGCGACCGGCGTCCCGTGCATGTCGGAGCCGGAGACGAACGCGGTCCGTTGGCCGAGTCGTTCGAGCGCGCGGCTGTACACGTCGCCGCCGACGTAGGTGCGGAGGTGACCGATGTGGAGGTCGCCGTTGGCGTACGGCAGTCCACAGGTCACCACCGCGGGCCGGTCGGTGGGGAAGTCGTCGTGGCTCATGTGGTGTGTGTGTCGTGTGTCGGTCGATCGGGTCTAAAGCCCGCTGGTTCGGGGCCGACGCAGCTCGCGCGGTCCACGGGAGAGCCGCGGTCCGCGAGGCGGTCGACGGCCCGGGCGCTGCGGAGAGGCGACGGGATTCGCCGCCGCGGCGCCGTCGACCGCGTTACCGGCCGCCGGCGACGCGACGGGTCCGCCCGCCGCAAAAGGGGCGCATCCGCATCCCAAGCCGTCGAGACGGTGTCACACCGCTTCGTTCGCGCGGTTCGGTCTAAAAAGCGTCGCCCGAGGGGCGGTCGGTTCGCAGCGGGCCGCGGGCGGCCCGCGCCGGCTCACAGCAGCTCGCGAACGACCCGCGCGGCCTCGGCAGCGGTCGGCGCGAGGACGTACACGATCGGCTCGACGCCGACGGCGCCGGTCTGGTACAGGACGAGCGTCTCCGTCTCCGCGTCGGCGGGGAGGTCGGCGGCCGCGACCGCGTCGGCGACCGCCTCGCGGGTCGGCCGCTCGGCGTCGAACTCGACGGTCGGGCGGTCGGCGGCGAGCGCCTCGACCGTTTCCGGGTCGTACCGGAGGTTCACCGCGCCGCGGACGTCGGCGCCCGCCTCGCGCGCGGCGAGCAGCACCGTCGCGACGTGTTCGCTCACGCCGAACTCCGGCTCGCCGGGCACCATCGCCCGGCCCTTCACGTCGACGAGTCGACCGGGGACCGCGGCGACGTCGTCGACGGTGGCCGCGTCGGCGGTACACTCCGCGACGTTGGCGCCGACGTTCGGGATGAGCCCGGCGAAGCCGGAGGCGTTCGTCAGGGTCCGGAGCCCGCGACGGACCGAGGTGAGGACGCGCTCGCGCTCGCGGAGGCCGCTGTCCGGGTCGTGGACCGAGAACTCCACGTCGGCGTCGGCGAGCGCGGGCATCGCCGCCTCGTGGAGGTCCGCGAGGAGGTCTCCCTCCTCTAACTGGCGGATCAGCACCTCGATCTCGACGAGCGCGGCCACGGGCGTGAGGTCGCCGCTCGCGAGCCCCTCGCCCACGCGCTCGACGAGGTCGCGCACGCGCTCGTCTTCGACGATGTCCTCGTGTCTCGCCACGTCGCCGGCGGCGTATTTCGAGACCGCGGACTGCGAGATGCCGAGGGCGTCGGCGACCTCGGACTGCGTGAACCCGCGGTCGCGGAGGTCCTCCGCGAGCATCGAGCGGACGGTCGGCAGGAACTCATCGACGACGACCTCCTCGATGAACTTCATCGCTCTTCGCCCTCCGGGTTCCCCGACCGGTCGGCTGCGTCGCCGCCCTCGCCCTCTTTGCCCGCGAACTCGGGGTCGTCGCCGATCCGCGACGCCTGCGGGCCGTCCTGGTTCTGGTACTTCGAGCCGCGCTCGGCGCCGTACGGGCGCTCGGCGGGCCGTTTCAGCTCCGTGAAGGTGAGCTGCGAGACGCGCATGCCGGGCGAGAGCGCGACGGGAGCGGTGCCGAGATTCGAGAGTTCGAGCGTGATCTGTCCTTCGTACCCCGGATCGCACAGGCCGGCCGTGGCGTGAACCACGATCGCGAGCCGGCCGAGCGAGGAGCGCCCCTCGACGTGGGCGACGAGGTCGTCCGGGATCGCGACGCGCTCCGCGGTGGTCCCGAGGACGAAGTCGCCGGGGTGGAGGATGAACTCGTCGCCCTCATCGACAGTCGTCTCCGTCACGTACTCGCTCACCTCGCCCGCGTCGGTCGGGTGGATGCAGGGGATGTTGGTGCGCTGGAACTCCAAGAACCGCTCGCCCAGCCGCAGGTCCACGCTGGCGGGCTGGACCTGCTGGTCGACGTCGTCGAGCGGCTCGATCGCGAGGTCGCCCTCGGCGAGCCGGTCGAGGATGTCGGCGTCGGAGAGGATCATACCGGGAGGGGGAGCGCCGGCGCTTAAAAACTCCCGAATCCGCAGCCGCGGCGAGCGCGGCGGGACGTTCCGGGGCGCTTCAGACCGCCGCGAGCAGCAGCGCGACGACCGCGAAGACCGTCGCCACGCCCGCCGCGCTCCCGCGGTCGAGGTCGTGTTCTGCCTCTAACCCGCCGACGACCACGACCCACTGGACCGCGATCCCGACCGCGGACGCGACGAGCAGCGGCCCCGTCGCGCTCGTGACCGCGGCGACGATCTCGTTCGAGAGCGCCTCGAACGTCTCCCCCGAGATCGCCGCGTTCGAGAGCGCGTACCAGATCGCGGCGAGCCCGGCGGCGAGCCGGAGCAGCTCGACGCCGATCGCCCACCCCGCGATCACGAAGGAGTCGCCGACCGAGCCGGAGCCGCCGGCGACGCGCGCGCCGACGTGGAGCGCGACCGCGAACAGCGCCCACCAGAGCGGCACGCCGAGCAGCCCGTAGTGGAGGTAGCCGGTCGCGGCGTCGCGTAGTTCCTCCCCCGCGTCGACCTCGATCCGCTCCGGCTCGTCGCACTCCTCGGCGAACACGGAGTCGGAGTCGTCGCCGAACGTCTCGCAGGTCGGCTCCGGGGGGCGATCCGGGTTGTCGACGGTGATCTGCCGGTCGACCGTCGCGTCGAAGACGGCTCCGAGCGCGAGGATTCCGACGCTGGTGCCGATCGTGACGACGACGACCATCGCGACCGCAACCCCGCCGGCCCGGGGGGAGCCGAAGGCGTCGCGAACGCGGTCGAGGGCGCTACCGGGAAGGCTCGCGAGAGCGGCGAGCGGGGAGGGCATAGTCGGCCGATCTCCCTCGACGGACAAGTGCTTTACCGCCCGGCTCGCGGCCGCGGGTCGGCGCCTCGGCGGACCTCCTCACTCCCGGTCGAACTCCGGCTCCCGTTCCGCGTCGGTCTCCGGTTCCGCGTCGCCTCCTTTCGCCTCGCTCGGGGCGGTCTCGTCCGCGTCGTCGTCGCTCGCGGCGGCCTTCCGGGCGCGGTCGGCCGCCAGCTCGCGGTCGATGTCGTCCTCGACGTACCCGGTCGACTCGACGGTGACGACGTTGCCGCCGCCGGGGTCGACCACCATCACCTCCTCGCCCTCGTCGATCTCGCCGTCCATCGACCGGGCGGAGTAGTGGGGATTGAACCCGCCGCCGGCGAGCTTCACCTCGCCGCCCGTGGGCGTCACCCGCTCCGTCACCGTCCCCGTCTTCCCCTTCAGCGAGTCGCTGTCGCTGGTCTGTTGCTGCCCTTTCCCGCCGTAGAGGTCGAACTCGTGGTAGCCGTAGAAGGCGGCGGCGCCGAAGACGAGCGTGAGGAGGGCCATGATGGCGACCAGCCCGGCGCCGGCGACGACGGACGAGAGGAGGAGCCCGCCGAGTCCCGCGCCGATGAGCGCGATGCCGACGACGATGAAGTTCGCCCCCGGGGCGAGCGCCTCCGCCATCGAGAGCAGCAGCCCCGCGGTCAGAAGCAGGAGCGGGAGGGTGTCCGGCGAGAGGAGCCCGGACTGTGCGAGCGCGTTCATGTTCGGTCCTACGGCCGCGGCCTGATAAGTGGTGCGCGGCCGCGGCGTCGGTCGAGCGGCCGTCCCCGCCCGGTTCGCGCCCGACCGGCGGCGACCTGACTCAGAACCCGAGCAGCAGGACGCCGACCGTGAGCGCGACCCCGAGGACGACGAAGACCGCGTGTTCGAGGGTGACGTCGCCCGGCTCTATCGGCTCGTCCGCGGGCGTGGCGGTGTCTTCCGTGACCCCGTCGGGCCCGACGTCGTCGACCGCGAAGCGCCACTCGCGCTCGTCGTCCGCGCTCTCGTCGCCGGCGTCGTTGGCCCGGCTCCGCTCGCCGAACTCCGCCGACTCCGGGGAGTCGGCCGAGTCACCGTCGCGGGCGTCGCCGCCGGATTCGTCGCTCATGGCCGGACGTACGCGGCTCCGTAATAAATGGCTGGCGGGCGCGGGCGGTCGGGTCGGGAGGAGCGGTCAGATCGCTGGGGTGGTTGGGTTGGGCGCGGGACGGGTCGGCGGCCCCAGTTCGGTGGATCGACCTACCGCTCGCGAGCCGCCCGGAGGACGTCGCCGTCGTAGACGACGCCGCGCTCGCCGTCGACGGTCACCGTGGTTCCGTCCGCGACGGACTCGGGCAGGCGGGCGCCCGAGACCATCGGGACGCCGAGTTCGCGGGCGACGACGGCGGGGTAGCCGGTCATCCCCTCGCGGGCGTCGATGACCCCGGCGATCCGGTCGAGGTCGCCGGAGAACTCCCCGTCGAAGTCGGGGCCGAGCGCGACGACGGCGCCGTCCGGCAGCGCGTCGAGGTCGCCGTCCGCGGTCCGGTGGACGGGGGCGGCGACGCGACCGGCGACGACCGCCTTCCCGGTCACGAGCGTCTCGGCGGCGACGTGGACCTTCAGCGTGTTCGTCGTGTTCGTCCCCTCGAACTCGGTGAGCATGCCGGAGAGAACCACGAGGGTGTCGCCGGACCTGGCGCCGCCGCGGTCGAGCGCGGCCTCGACCGCGTTGTCGAGGATCCCCTCCATGTCGTCGGCGTACTCGGTTAAGACGGGGCGGACGCCCCACGAGAGCGCGAGCTGACGGCGGACGCGGTCGTTCGGCGTCGTCGCGACGACCGGGACGCCCGGCCGGAACATGGCGGTCTTGCGCGCGGTGAAGCCGGACTCGGAGACGGCGACGACCGTCGAGGCGCCGATGTCGCGCGCGAGGTAGCGCGCCGACCGCGCCAGCGCCTCCGTGCGCGACCCCTCCTCCGCGGTCGGGACGCGCTGCTCGCGCGTCTCCGCGTACTCGTCGCTGGCCTCGACCTGCCGGACGATCCGGTCCATCGTCTCGACGACGTTGACGGGGTCGTCGCCGACCGCGGTCTCGCCGGAGAGCATGACGGCGTCGGTGCCGTCGAGGACGGCGTTGGCCACGTCGGAGGCCTCGGCGCGGGTCGGCCGCCGCGAGGTGACCATCGAGTCGAGCATCTCCGTCGCGGTGATGACGGGGACGCCCTCGTTGACGCAGGTCCGGATGATCCGCTTTTGAATCACCGGTACGTCCTCTAAGGGGCACTCGACGCCGAGGTCGCCGCGGGCGACCATCACGCCGTCGGCGGCGTCGACGATCCCCTCTAAGTTCTCGACCGCGCCGGCGCGCTCGATCTTCGCGACGATCGGGATGTCGTCGCCGCCGCGGACCTCCAGCTCGTCGGCGATCTCGTACACGTCGTCGGCGTTCCGGACGAACGAAGCCGCGACGAAGTCGGCGTCCGTCCGGGCCGCGAGGTCGAGTTCCGCCTCGTCCTCGGGGGTGATCAGGTCCACGTCGATGGCGACGCCGGGGAGGTTCACGCCCTTCCGGGAGCCGAGCTTCCCGCCGGAGACGACCGTCGCGACGACGGACTCGCCCTCGACGCGCTCGACGCGGCACTCGATCCGACCGTCGTCCAGCAGGATCGTGTCGCCCGGTCCCGCGGCCCCGATCGAGTGGGTGAGGCCGACGCGCTCGGGCGTCGCGTCGTCTCCCTCGGCGAAGGTGACCTCCGAGCCCTTCGCGAGCGAGATCGGCTCGTCGATCTCGGCGGTCCGGACCTCCGGGCCCTTCAGGTCGACCATCACCGCGAGCGGGTCGTCGATCTCGTCGTCGACCTCGCGGGCGCGTTCGATCACCGTCTCCCGGTGGTCGGTCGTTCCGTGGCTGGCGTTGAGCCGGACGACGGACATCCCCGCGTCGGCGAGGCCGCGGATCGTGTCCCGGTCGTCCGAGGCGGGACCGATCGTACAGACGATCTTGGCGTTTCGCATGTCGCCGGGTTCGACGTAGCGCCGGAAAAAGGCACCCGGTTGCGTCGCTCCCGAGTAAACGTTCGTGAAGAACGGTCCCGACGCGGTTCTCCGACTCGGAGTACGGCGACCACTTATAAATCGATACGCGGTCGGCGCGTGCCTGCGAGCGGCCGGTAGGCCGCGAGCCAGCACGCGCGAGGGACGCCGCGAACGCCCGAAGGGCGTGAGCGGCGAGGCTGGGGAGGTGTGAGGCTGCTGTGCGGGGCGGTGGGGGTGGGACTCAAAGGGGCAGTCGCGAGGCCGCCGTAGGCGACGTAAGCACCGGAACGAGGGAGCGAACGAAGTGAGCGACCGAGTGAGGAGCGCAGCGAGCGTACGGCGGCCTCGCGACTGGGGCTTTGGAGGGGTTCGCCGTCGATCCACAGTTGACCGAGTATAGCCGAGCGGCTGGGGCTTTGGAGGAGTTTGCCGTTGATCTAAGTCGACGATTTATAAATAAGAGTCAGAGGCGTTGGAGGGGGCCGTCCTCGAAGCGTCAGCGGTGGTTTATCAGTCGTCCGCGGGGGCGGGCCCGCTCCCGACCGACAGCTCGACCTCGGGCGCGTCGACGCCGAGTTCGTCCAGCGCGGTCTGGGCGGCGCGCTTCCCCGACACCAACATCGCGCCGAACGTGGGACCCATCCGCGGGAGGCCGTGGGCGGTCGCGACCGCCATCCCGGAGGCGATCAGGCCGTCGTGGACGACGCCGGTGTGCTCGACGACGGCGTCCTCGCTCTCGCCGACCCACATCGAGTCGTGGCCGGGCGAGTCGTGGCCGGGGGCGCCGTACTCGCCGTCGCCGGTCTGGTCCATCCCGGTGTTATTCTCCTTGGCGTGTTCGATGCCGGGCGCCGAGAGGACGCCGCGCTCGTCGAGCTTGCTGATCGCGACGGCGTCGTGGCCGGTCGCGTCGATGACGAGGTCGGACTCGACCGCGATCGGGTCGACGCAGGTGATCTCGCGCGGGAGCGCGTGGACGGGCGTCCAGTTCATCACGATCCCGCCGACCTCGTGGTCGTCGCGGACGACGAGGTCGGTGAACTCCGTCATGTTCTGGACGCGCGCGCCGGCGTCGCAGGCCGCCTTGATCAGCCCGGAGCAGGCCTCCGGCCCGGCCGCGGTGTAGAGCCCGTCGACGTCCCCGACCGGCTCGTAGTCGACGTCGAGATCGTCGAGGATCTCCTGGGCGGGATCCCGAACTGTCACCGTGTTCATGAGGAATCCCCCGAGCCAGAACCCGCCGCCGAGGTAGTTGTTCTTCTCGACGATCATCACCTTCACGCCGCGCTCGGCCAGCTCCTTCGCGGCCATCAGCCCGGAGGGACCGCCGCCGAGGACGATCACCTCTGAATCCGTGAAATCGAGGAACCCGTCCGTCCACTCGGTGCCGATGGCTCTCGTTACGTCCGTCTCGCTCACGTCCGCGAAGCCGTCGAATCCCTTCATACAACTTGGTAGTATTACTTGGTTGTGATAGGTGTTACGGTGAAGCTGTGGGAGGTCGTGTCAGGGTCCACTTCGCACATTTATAAGTAACCGAAACGGGAGCCCCGGCGAACACCGCCAACGCCCCAGTCGCTCGGTGATATACGCACGCTACCGACACGAACACCGCCAAAGCCCCAGTCGCGAGGACTCGATGCGCTCGCTGCGCGCTTCGGTCGCTCGCTACGCTCGCTCCCTCCAGTGCTTGCGTCGCGCGTCTTCGTCCTCGCGACTGCCCCTTTGAGTCCCGCCCCGCACCGCACAGCGACCGCACCTCACGCCTCCCCAGCCTCGCGGTTCGCTCCGGGCTCCCTCCGGTCGCCCGTCGCTCACCGCTCCCTCGCGCGTGCTGCTCGGCCGCAGAGCGGCCTCGCAGGCACGCGCCACCGCCGCGTCCAGTTGTCTGCTTATCGTCGCGCGTGCCTTCCCGACCGCCGCAACTCGCAGCCTTTTTACCTACGCTGGCGGTAGAAGTGGCTACTATGGCTGAGGACAAGGCTCGAAGCACCGGCAGCGCGGGCCGATTCGGCGCTCGCTACGGCCGGGTCTCCCGCAAGCGGGTCCAGGACATCGAAGCGGAGATGCGCAACGCGACCGTCGACGGCGACGACGTCAAGCGCGTGGGTACCGGCATTTGGGTCAACGAGGAGACCGGCGAGACGTTCACGGGCGGTGCGTACCGCCCCGAGACGCCCGGCGGTCGCACCGTCCGCCGCTCCATCCGCGCCGCGCTCGCCGACGAGGAATAGGACGATGAGCTACAAGTGCTCCCGCTGTAAGCGCGACGTCACCCTCGACGAGTACGGCGGCGTGCGCTGCCCGTACTGCGGCCACCGCGTCCTCCTGAAGGAGCGCGGCGGCGACATCAAGGAAGTCGACGTCGAGTAAGCGACCCCCTCCATTTCGGACCGTGACGGCGACGCGCGCACACGAGACGGTCCTCTCTTTCAGTTACCCTACCGAGCGACGCGCCCGCGTCGTGGCCGCCGCGCTCGGCCCCGAGGTCGGCGAGATCGACGACGCCCGGTCGAGCGCGACCGTCGACCGCGAGGGCGACGCGGTCCGCGTCCGCGTGCTCGCCGACGACCTCGTGGCGCTGCGCGCCGGCGTCAACAGCTGGTCACGGCTGGTCTCCGTCGCCGAGGGCGTCGGCGCGGGACGCGATTGAGGCTCATCGGATACGCCGATACCGCGCCCTCTCGGCCCGCTGCGCTCCGAATAGTCCGTCGTCCGAGAAGTAAGGGGTTTTTCCGTCCGGGCCGCCTCGGTCCGCCCATGCAAGGGAACATGCCGCCCGAGGCACAGGAGAAGATCGAGGAACTGCAGGAGCTTCAGGAGACCGCACAGCAGGTCGCCGAGCAGAAGGAGCAGGCGCAGTCCGCGCTCAACGAGTCGAAGACCGCCCTCGACGCGCTCGAAGACGTCGACGAGGACGCGGGGATGTACCGCGAGATCGGCGAGGTCCTCGTCGAGACGGACTACGAGTCCGCCTACGACGACCTCGAGGAGAAGGTCGACTCGCTCGAGGTCCGCGTCGAGCAGCTCGAGAAGCAGGAGGAGCGCGTCGAGGAGCAGTTCGACGACCTCCAGAGCGAGCTCCAGCAGATGCTCCAGGGCGGCGCGGGCGGCGGCGGCGGCCCGATGGGACCGGGCGGCCCGGGCGCCGGCGGCGCGTAAGGCCGTGACCGACGACGGAACCGACGATTCAGAGGCCAACGACGGTGCGGACGACGCCGCGGACGCCGCGGACGCCGCCGCGGAGCCGAGCGACGACGAGGTCGTTCGCACCGCCGCCGAGGCGGCCGAGGGAATCGTGTTCAAACACTACGACCAGTCGACGGTCACGGACCTCGACGTCACCGTCACGTTCGAGGAGGGCGTCCTCGACGTGGACGTCTACCTCAACGCGCCCGAGGACGCGGAGCCCGACCGCGAGGCGGTCGCGCAGGAGGCGGTCGAGACCGCGGGCGAGGCCGTCGACGAGCTGTTCGCCGAGTAGGCCGCGCGCCCGACTTTCAGGCGGCGCGTCCGTCCGTCACGCGGCGCGCCCGTCCGTCAGCCGGGCGGCACACCCGTTTTTCCGGAGTCGATGTCGGACCCGAGGAGCCACTTCTGCCGCTAGGCGCAGCTGCTCTCCTCCTCTCGTAGTAAACTATTAATAATGACATTGAGTACAGTTGCCACATGTCATCTCGTACCGGCGGTACCACGGCGTTCGACCGGCTCCGGGCGCGCTTCGACGGCCGACCGCACGCCTGCGAGGAGTGTGGGTTCGTCGACGAGGAGAGCGAGTGGGCGGCCGCGACGACGGGCGCGACCGTCGAGTACCGCCACGAGTGCCCCGGCTGTGGCGACACCACGGTTCGGCGGTACCGGCTCTGAGACGGGGGCGCGAGACCGATACCGATGTACGACGCGATCCTGTGCCCGACCGACGGGAGCGCCGGGAGCGCCGCCGCCATCGAGCAGGCCTGCGGCCTCGCCGCGCTGACGGGCGCCCGGATCCACGCGCTGTTCGTCGTCGACGAGGGTATCGCCGGCGCCGACGAGTGGGATCTAGTCGTCGAACGCGAGGAGGAGCGCGGCGAGCGAGCCCTCGACGCGGTCGCGGAGGCGGCCGCGGAGCGGGGCGTCGAAGCTGAGCTCCACCTCCGTCGCGGTCGCCCGCACGAGGAGATACTCGACGCCGCGACTGACTACGGGGCCGACCTGATCGTGATGGGGACCCACGGCCGCACCGGGATCGGCCGCTTCGTCACGGCGGGCTCGGTCGCCGAGCGGGTCGTGCGACACAGCGAACTCCCGGTGTTGACGGCGCACATCGGAGAATAGTCTCGGATCCCTGCCGCGCTAGTCGTCCGCCTCCTCCCGACGCCCCTACGCCGACTCGCAGATCGCGACGAAGTTCTCGAAGACCTCCTCGCCGCGCTCCGTGTGGGCGACCTCGGGGTGCCACTGGACGCCGTACAGCCCCGCGTCCGGGTTCGACATCGCCTCGATGCCGCAGACGTCGGAGGTGGCGGTGCGGGCGAACCCGTCCGGCAGTTCAGTCACCTCGTCGGCGTGCGAGGCCCAGACGCGCGTCTCGGGCGCGAGCGAACCGACGAGCGGGTCCGCGTCGTCGGTTATCTCGACGTCGACGTCGGCGTAGCCGCCGTAGTCGCCCGCGCCGACCGCGCCGTCGAGCTCGCTCGCGATCAGCTGCATCCCGAGGCAGATGCCGAGGACGGGAATGTCGCGGTCGAGGTAGTCCGGGGCGTTGCCGACGCGGTCCATGTCCGGGCCGCCCGAGAGGACGACGCCGTCCGCGTCGACCTCGTCGGCCGGCGTGTCCGCGGAGATGATCTCGGTGTCGACGCCGAGGTCGCGGAGCGCCCGCCGTTCGAGGTGGGTGAACTGGCCGTGGAGGTCGATGACGACGATCCGGGTCATGCCTTCGGTTGCGGGCTGTCGCACAAAAACGGCTCGGAACGTTTCGCAGTATCGTGGTGGTTTCGGCCGGCGAACGGCCGCGGTAGTACACGAACGCGGATCGATCCGGGCCGGAGACCGCTCACAGGTCAAGCGGACCGCTTTTCGTGAACTCGCGGAGCAGCACGGTCGCGTACGAACCGCTCGGGAGCGCGAACGCGAAGCACGGGTCGCCGCCCGCGAACGTCACGTCGAGGTCGGTACGGAGGAGGATCGCCCGCCGCGTCCCCTTGGAGTCGAACTCGCCGGGGAGCGCGAAGTCGCCCGGCTCGATCCCGGCGTCGGCGAGGACCTCCCGCTCGATCTCGCCCGGCTCGCCGTCGCCGAGCTCCGTCTCGGTGCCGACGAGCGGCGCGGTGACGAACGCCCGCCCGCGCTCGCAGTGCCGGGAGACCACGTCGACCCGGTCGGCGTCGACCCGCTGGAGCCGGTCCGTGTCCGGCGCGTACAGCTCCTCGGGCGCGTCGCCGTCGGCGAAACACACCACATCGCCGGCGACGGGGCGGTCGAACGGGAGCCCGCGGCGCAGTCGCTCGCTCACGACCCGGTTGAAGAGGGACGACTGCGCGGCGTTGACGAACAGCCGCTGGAGGTTCGAGGGCACCGCCTCTAAGGCGTGCCACCAGTCCTCGTCGTCCGGCGGCGCGGCCGGGTCGACGCCGCGGTCGGCGAGCCGGTGGACCATCGACCGCTCGAACCGGAGCTTGCCGGGGATCGCGTCGAGGCAGGCGGCCCAGTCGCCGTCGCCCGTGCCGTCGGCGGCGGGACCCGACTCCCCGCCGACGCCGAACGCCGCGTCGACGCGGTCGCGCGCGGCCCGGGTGTCGTCGGGCTCCGTCTCGGCCGGGTTGCCGGCGTACAGCCGGACCGCCTCGCGGGGGTCGCGCCGGGCGATCGCGAGCCCCACGAGGTGCGTCACCGGCCGCCGGCTGCCGAACCGCTGCTGGCCGAAGTAGTTCGGGACGCCGACGGTCGCTTCGATCGGAACGTCGCCCTCACCGTCGGGAGGGGCCTCTCCGTCGCCCGCGAACGCGCGGAGGTCCCGCACCGCGTCGGTGACGCGTTCGGGGGCGTCGTCGACCGCGTCCGTGACCCGGATCTCGAAGGCGTTGCCCGCGAGGTCGCCGAACGAGAGGCTCCGCCCCGCCCGGCCGAGCGCCTCGATCTCGGCGCCGCGGATCTCGGGGAGTTCGTCGGCGTCGACCCCGCGGACCGTGAACAGCTGGGTGGTGACCGCGCGCTTGTCCTTCGTCCCGGCCCACGAGACGCGCTCGCGGCTGATCCCGAGCGCGTCCGAGAGCCGGCGCGCGAAGTCGTTCGTGTCCCAGTCGCGGAGCGTCGCCCGGAGGACGAGCTCGGGGTAACTTCCGGGGTCGGCGTCGAGCGGTTCCGCGTCGAACGCCTCCAGCTCGCGGACGCGGAAGTCCTCGGGCGACTCGCGGAGCCGGCCGCCGATCCCGTCGGCGTCGCTCACGTAGTGATCGATGCCGACCGCCTGCTCGGTCGGGTGCGCCTCGCGAAGGGTGCGTTCGACGGCCATTAATACAGCGAGAGGTCGCCGGTCACGCGGTCGACACTGTCGTCACGGGCGGGCCCGACCGCGAGCGCGGTGACGGTGCCGGGCTCCAGCTGCGTGTGGCCGGCGTCGCGGACGATGGCGTAGGGAAGCCCCTCCTTGTCGGCCTTGTCGGCCAGCTCGAACAGCTGGCTCTCGGAGTCGCCCTTCAGCACGACCTTCTTCTGCCCCTCGCCCTGCCACTTCTTGCGGGCGCGCTTGCCCGCGTCCTGGTACGCGGACAGCGACGCGTGCGCGACCTGCGCGGCGAGCTTCCCCTCGCCCATGCCGATGTCCGTCCGGGCGACGATGGCCTGTTTCATACCGTCTCCACCGCCGCCGCGGGTTTAGCGCTTTTCTCTCCGCCGCCGAGTCGCGGGGCTCGTCGTCGCCAGTCGAAAAAGAAAGAAGCCGGAACCGAAAGCGTCCTCAGTCGTCGGCGGGCGCCGCGCCGCTGCGCGAGGCCGAGCCGAGGCCGGAGGCCATGTCGGCGACGGTCCGCTCGTTGTTGACGACCCAGCGCAGCAGGAGGAACGCGAAGAGGTACTTCGCGACGATGTCCATCCCGCTGTACGCCCACGAGGTGATCGCGATGTCCAGCACCGCGATCCCCTCCGCCCCGAGCGCCCAGAAGATCGGGTAGCCGAGCCAGAGGACCACGGTGAGCACCTTCAGCGTGTTGAAGATGTCCGCGGTGCCGGCGACCTCCGCGTCCTTCGCCCACTCGGCGAGCAGGATGTAGAGGACGACGACGAAGAACGCGCAGCTGATGGCGTACCAGACCCACCGCAACAGGAGGGAGGACGTGGTCAGCGCGGCCGCGAGCCCGGTGATACACATCCCGACGTCGGCCACCACGGCGGTGAACAGCTTGCTCAGGTTCGACCCGGCGAGCAGGCCGAGCGCGACGAGGATCATCGGCGTCGAGAACGCCCACGTGAGGTATCGGCCCCACGGGGTGAACACGCCGCCCTCCGGCCCGGCGCCCGCGCCGGCGAGCGCGTGTCCCGCCGGCATCTCGAGGAAGCTGACGGTGAGTCCGGAGACGAGCCCCGTGTAACTGGAGATGGACACCAGCGGTACCATCAGGGTTGCGACGAAGATGAGTTGCGCGCGCGGGTCCTCCACGTTCCGTCCCATATAGACGAACAGGAGGATCGACAGGCCCGCGAGGGCGATGTTTACCCAGAGCGACGCGCTCAACAGCGTGTTGCTCTGAATGAACTGGAATATCTCTGTCTGGGTCATTTCGAGCGGGACTGTTCCGCTTGCGAGTAAGTCAGCCGCTGCTGTTTCGATCATGCGACAGTGCTAATCACGTGGCGTATTTATTAAATGTACTAACCTTACTGGTAAGGTTTTCTAACCGTTTTTGATCTCGCGACCTGTTTTTCGAAATATTTTTTCTCTTCTCACTAACTGTGGACGAGCGTTTTGTTCTCTCCCCCGCTCTTCTCTCCTCCTCTCCGCTCCGTTCTGCTCCGCTCTTCCCGGCGCCACTCACTGACCCACCAGCGGCAGCCGGTCGAAGGGGCCTCCACCGGCCGCGTCCGCCTCGACCGCGGCCGCGCAGTGCTCGCCTCCGAGCAGGCACATCGGCACGCCGATCCCGGGGTTCGCGCTCCCGCCGACGTAGTAGAGCCGGTCGGTCCCCCGAACGCGCGGCCCGGGGCGCAGCGGCCCGGTCTGTCGCATCGTGTGGGCGAGCCCGAGCGCGCTCCCGCCGGGCTGGTCGAATCGCTCCGCGAACTCGGAGACGCACGCCGACTCCTCGGCGACGATCCGGTCGCGGAGGTCGACGCCGGCCCGCGAGGCCACCGCGTCGAGGACGCGTTCCCTGAGCGCCGCTCGCCGCTCCGGCGTGTCGTCGAGCCCCGGAGCGAGCGGCACGAGCGTCACGACCGCCTCGTGGCCCTCGGGTGCGACGGACGGGTCGGTCCGGGACGGGACGTTCACGTACACGACCGGCTCCGTCTCCCCGGTCGGCCACGCGGGGTCGTCGAAGATGGCCGCGAAGTGCGGGTCCCAGTCCGTCGGCAGCGCGAGCGTGTGGTGTTCTAACTCCGGCAGCTCCCCCTCGACGCCGAGGTACAGCAGGTGCGCCGAGGGGCCGTACGTCCGCCGGTCCCAGTAGTCGCCGAGCCGCGGCACCGTCCCCTCGGGGAGCAGCTCGCGCTCGACGTGGGCCGGCGGCGCGTTACAGACCACCCGGTCGTGGACGTAGCGGTCGCCGCCGAGCTCGGCCTCGACGCCGCCGTCGATCGGCTCCAGCCCCGTCACCTCGACGCCGGTGTGAACGTCGGCGCCGGCGTCGCGGGCGACCGTCTCGACGGCCTCGATCACCTCGTACATCCCGCCCAGCGGGTAGTAGACGCCGAGCCCGTAGTCGACGTGGCTCATCAGCTGGTACAGCGCCGGCGTGTTGTGCGGCGACCCGCCGAGGAACACGAGCGTGTACTCTAACAGCTGCCTGAGCTTCGGGTGGTCGACGTACGACCGCACCGTCTCGTCGAGGCTGGACAAGAGGTCCAGCTCCCGCCCCCCGGCGAGGACGTCCAGCGAGAGGTAGTCGCGGAAGCGCGACCGCCCGGGGAGCACGAACCGCTCCATGCCGGCGTCGTACGCCCGCTCCGCGTCGTTGAGGTACTCGCGGAACGCCGCTCCCGCCCCATCCTCGTACGACTCGAACAGGTCGGCGGCGGCCGCGGGGTCGGCGGGGACGTCGGCGCTGTCGCCGTCGTCCCAGAACACGCGGTAGTGCGGGTCGAGCCGCTCCAACTCGTAGAAATCATCTGGAGACCGGCCGAAGTCGTCGAAGAACCGTTCGAAGAGGTCCGGGAGCAGGTACCACGACGGGCCGGTGTCGAACCGGAACCCGTCGAGCTCCAGCCGCCCGGCGACGCCCCCGACGCGCTCGGCCCGCTCGTACACCGTCACCTCCGCGCCGGCGGCCGCGAGGTAGGCCGCCGCCGAGAGCCCGCCGACGCCGCCGCCCACTACCCCTACCGACTCCCCGCGGAGCGACTCGTCGCTCATGGGTACGGTAGGGACTCGCGCCCTGTGAGTCGTTGCCAACTCTCGACGGGGCTTTATGAAGCGGGCCGCCGGTCCGCCGCGAGGCGTACTCGTTCGGGTTCCTCTTTTTCCGGCTTCGACCACGAAATCGGCACATGGGACAGCGGTCGCGGTCGTCCGACTCCAGCCGCGCCGAACGCCCGGAGTCGGCCGGCCCCTCGGGCTCCGACGGCGGTGGCACCTCGGACGCGGCGCGGAGCGGCTCGGACGCGGCGCGGGACGCCGGGCGGTCCACTGGTCCGGGCGGCTCCGGCGACGCCGGCGTCCGCGTCGAGGTCGTGGTCCGCGATCCGACGCCCGCGCCCGTGGCGGAGGCGCTACCGCCCGGCGCGGTCGCGGAGGACGTCGACCGCGTCCGCGTCGACGGCGCCGCCGTGTCGCAGTTCCGCGCCGACCGCGCCGTCGACGCCGAACTCGTCTTCGACGGGGGCGACGAGTTCGTCTACCGCTGCCGGAGTCGGGCCCCGGACCAGTTCCCGTCCGACGCCGTCGAGTCGCTCGGCTACCCCGTCTCGTCGGTCACGGTCCGGACGGCGCCCGACCGCGTTCGGCTCGGGCTCTCCCTGCCCGCGGCCGACCCGCTGGGCGACGTGATCGACGCGCTGGAGGCGACCGGCGGCTCGGTGCGGCTCGAACGGCTCACCAGCTCCGGCGGGGCCGACACCCGCTCGGACCCGGTCGTCGTCGACCGCGGGCGGCTCACGGAGCGCCAGCGGGAGGTGGTCCGGACCGCCCACCGGCTCGGCTACTTCGAGCACCCGCGCGGGGCGAGCGCGACCGAGGTGGCCGACGCGATCGGCATCGCCCGCGCGACCTTCTCGGAACACCTCGCGGCGGCGCAGCGCCGCGTCTTCGAGGACCTCGTCGGCGGGTGAACCCGTTCCCGCGCGGCGGGGTCGACCGCGATATTAAAACCGTTCAGGCTCCCAGATGGGGTATGTATCGCAGACGGTTCCTCCGGCGGACGGGTGCCGTCGGGAGCGCGGCGGCCGGGGTCGCCCTCGCCGGCTGCGCGGGCGTCGGCGGCGAACCGGACTACGACGTCGGCATGCTCGCGACCGCGTACCAGCCCCGCGAGATCACGGTCTCGGTCGGCGACACTGTCGTCTGGGAGAACACGAGCGCGCGCTCGCACACGGTCACCGCGACCGCGGGCGGCATCCCGGACGACGCCGAGTTCTTCGCGTCGGGCGGCTTCGACGACTACGCGACCGCCGAGGCGGCGTGGCAGTCAGACTTCGGCGGGCGACTGGAGAACGGCGACCGGTTCGAGCACACCTTCACCGTTCCCGGCGCCTACGAGTACGTCTGTATCCCTCACCGCGAGGGCGGGATGTACGGGACGGTCGTCGTGGAGGAGTGAGTCGCGCGTGACCAGAGCCCCGCTCCCCTCCGCGCGCCGAACGGGAGGTGACCGACTCGCGTGACCCTTTCCGCGCTCCTCGGAACCGACGTCCTGCTGTTCCTCGCGATCGGGCTGCTCGGCGGCGCCCACTGTATCGGCATGTGCGGCCCGCTCGTCACGGTGTACGCGAGCCGGATGGACGCCGACGCCGGGCGGACCGACGGCGGCGAGGCGGGCGCCGCGCGCACCGCGAGCGGGACCTCCGGCCGCGAAGGGCACCTGACAACCTACGAGGTCCGCCAGCACGCGCTGTTCAACCTCGGGCGCGCGGCGAGCTACGCGACGATCGGGACCGCCCTCGGCGCGCTCGGCGGTGCGGTCCTCGTCACCACCGTGACCCTGACCGGCGCCGCGACGGCGGTCCGCGGTGGAGTCGGGCTCCTCGTCGGCGCAGCCGTGATCCTCGTCGGCGTCCGCTACCTCCTCGGCGGCGCGACCGGCGGGGTCCACCTCCCCGGGCTCGAACGCGTCACGGGGTGGCTCACCGGACACGTCGACCGGCTCGCGAACGGCCCGGGCATCGTCGCGCTCGGCGCGGTCCACGGGCTGCTCCCCTGTCCGATCCTCTACCCTGCGTATCTGTACGCGTTCGCGAGCGGCTCGGCGGTCGCGGGCGGCGTCGCGCTCGGCGCGCTCGGGCTCGGGACGATCCCGGCCGTCTTCGCGTACGGCACCCTCATCGAGAGCGTCGACCCCGTCCACCGCCGCCGGATACACCGGCTACTCGGCGTCGCGTTCGTCGCGCTCGGCTACGTGCTGTTCGCCCACGGGCTGATGTCGGTCGGGATCCACGTGCCGCACCCGCGGCTCCCGTTCTGGAACCCGCTCGACGCCGGAATGATGGGGGGTATGTGAGATGAGCGAGGGGCCTCCGTCTCCGGGCGAAGGCAAGAACGGCGACCCCGCCGCCTGCACGCTCTGTGAACTCTCGACCGAGGGCGTCGACGTCACCGACGAGGCGGGCAACCGGTTCTGCTGTACCGGCTGCCGGGACGTGTATGGCGCCCTCGGCGACGTCGACGTGGACGCCGACGCGGTCCGCGAACGGCGGCGGGAGCGGGACGGTGCCGCGGAGGACGGCGAGGGGTCCGCCGACGGCGACCGCGACGTCCCCGACGGCCACGAGGCGACGTACCTGGAGGTCGACGGGATGCACTGCGCGACCTGCGAGGCGTTCATCGAAACGGTGGCGACCGACGCCGACGGCGTCAGCGGCGCGAGCGCGAGCTACGTCACCGACACGGTGCGGATCGACCGCGACCCCGACGCGGTCACCGTCGACGACCTCACGGAGACGGTGAGCGGCCTCGGCTACAGCGCCTACGCCCGCGACGACGCCTTCGCGCGGCGGCAGGCGAGCAACATGGCGACCGCGCGGCTCGCGGCCGGCGTCCTCGTCGGGATGGCCGTCATGCTGCAGTACATCGTGCTCATCTACCCGACGTACTTCGCGTTCCCCTTCTACAACCAGCGGACCCTCGACTACCTCAACGAGGCGATGGCCTCGACCTCCGGGACGTACTTCTTCATCGTCATCGCCGTCCTCACGACCATCGTCCTCTTCTTCACCGGGAAGCCGATACTACGCGGCGCGTACGTCAGCGCGAAGACGCGCTCGCCGAACATGGACCTCCTCGTCGCCATCGCGGCGGTGAGCGCGTACCTCTACAGCACGCTCGCGGTGATCTTCGTCGAGTCGCCCTCGGTCTACTACGACGTGACCGTCGCGATCATCGTCATCGTCACCGTCGGGAACCACTACGAGGACTCCGTGAAGGACCGCGCGACGGAGCTGCTCTCCGAGGTCACCGCGGTCCAGGTCGACGACGCGCGGCGGCTGACCGCCGACGGCGACACCAAGTCGGTCGCCGTTGAGGCGCTCGAACCCGGCGACCGGCTCCTCGTGCGCGCCGGCGAGCGGGTCCCCGTCGACGGCGAGGCGGTCGACGGCGACGCCGCGGTCGACGAGTCGGTCGTTACCGGCGAGTCGCTCCCGGTCCGGAAGGTCGCCGGCGACGCGGTGGTCGGCGGCTCCGTCGTGACGGACGGATCGCTCACGGTCGCCGTCGGTCCGGACGCGACCTCCAGCCTCGACCGCGTCGCAGAGCTCGTCTACGACCTCCAGAGCGGGAACCACGGCGTCCAGAAGCTCGCCGACCGGCTCGCGACCGTCTTCGTCCCGGCCGTCCTCGTCATCGCCGCCGTCGCGGCGGGCGCGTCCCTCGCGCTCGGCGGCGCGCCGACGGACGCGATGCTCGTCGGACTGACGGTGCTGATCGTCTCGTGTCCGTGCGCGCTCGGCTTGGCGACGCCGCTCGCGGTCGCCGCCGGGATCCGCGACGCCCTCGAACGCAACATCGTCGTGTTCGACGACACCGTCTTCGAGCGGATCCGCGACGCCGACACGGTCGTCTTCGACAAGACCGGCACGCTGACCACCGGCGAGATGCGGCTCGTCGCCCGCGAGCTCGACGACGACCTGCTCCGGCTCGCGGCCGCCCTCGAATCGCGCTCCGCGCACCCGGTCGGGCAGGCGATCGCCGCGGCGCGCTCCGCGGCGGGCGCGGCCGACGCCGCTCTCGGCGAGGCCGGCGAGGACGGCGCGACGCCGGCGGTCGCGGACGGCGGGGTGGAGCCGGTCGACGGCGAGACCGGCGAGGGAGGCGACGCTCCCGCCGTCGAGTCCTTCGAGAGCCACGCCCGCGGCGTCTCCGGCGTCGTCGACGGCGTCGAGGTCGTCGTCGGCCACCCGGACCTCTTCGACGAGCGCGGCTGGACCGTCTCCGACGAGATCCGCGAGGCGGTCGCCGACGCGCGCGACGTCGGCCGCGTCCCCGTCGCCGTCGGCCGCGACGGCGCCGCCGAGGGGTACGTCGTCGTCGGCGACGAGCTGCGCGAGGGGTGGGAGGAGACGGTGACCGCCCTCGACGAGTCGGGCGTCGAGGTGATCGTCCTCACCGGCGACGACGAGCGTGCGGCGACCGTCTTCGCCAAGCACGACGCGGTGTCGTCGGTGTTCGCCGGCGTGCCGCCGGAGGGGAAGGCCGAGGCCGTCGGGCGGCTGAAGGAGCGCGGCGTCACCGTGATGGTCGGCGACGGGACGAACGACGCCCCGGCGCTCGCGGCGGCGGACCTCGGGATCGCGCTCGGCGGCGGCACCGCGATGGCGGCCGACGCCGCCGACGTGGCTATCGTCGACGACGACCTCGGCTCCGTGGCGACCGTCTTCGAGCTCGCCCGGGCGGCCGGCCGGCGCGTGAGGGGCAACATCGGCTGGGCGTTCTGCTACAACGCGGTCGCCATCCCGCTCGCGGCGACCGGCCTCCTGAACCCGCTGTTCGCCGCCGTCGCGATGGGCGCGTCGAGCCTGCTCGTGGTGACGAACTCCTCGCGCGCGCTGCTGGCCGACGACTGAGCGCCCGCGGCCGCGACCCGAAGGCACTTTTCAGTCCCGGTCGTGGCGCCACGTATGTCCCTCCACGAAGCCGAGCGGCGCCGCGACCGGGGGTCGTCCTCGACCGACGACGCCGAGAGCGACGACGAGACCGACCGTCGGCTCGGCGTCACCCTGATCGTCGCGCTCGCGCTGATCAGCGGCCTCACTGACCTCGTCGGCGGACTGGCGCTGGTCGCGAGTCCGCTGTTCCTGATCGGGGTCCCGGTCGCCGCGATCGGGGCCGTGAAATGCTGGGCCGCGCTCGGCCTCCGCCGACGCAGCCCCCGAGCGCTCGGGCTCACCTTCCTGTTCTTCGGCGTCGGCGCCATGGTATCGACGGGCGAACTCCTCTTCGCGCTCCGGGGCGGCGGCGGCCTCGTCGCCCCCGCGGCCGCGCTCGCGCTCGACCTCGCGGTCGTCGGCTACCTCTTCGTGCTCGTCGACGAGTTCGACTGAGCGGCCCGCCCCTACCGCAAGCGATTTTCGGCTCACGCGAGTAGACGAGGGTGATGACAGATCAACAGCAGCAGCCCGCGATACCGACCCGCAACGGAATGCCCGTTCTCGGGCTTGGGACGTGGGAGAACGACGACCCCGCGCAGTGTACCGAGTCGGTCGCGAACGCGCTCGACGCCGGCTACCGCCACGTCGACACCGCCCAGATCTACGGCAACGAGGCGGCCGTCGGCGAGGGGATCGCGAAAAGCGACGTGGACCGCGAGGACATCTTCCTCGCGTCGAAGGTGTGGATCGACAACCTCGCGCCCGCCGACGTGGCCTCGTCGACCCGCGAGAGCCTCGACAAGCTCGGCGTCGACGCGGTTGACCTCATGTACGTCCACTGGCCGGCCGGGGAGTACGAGCCCGAGGAGACGCTGCCGGCGTTCGCCGAGCTGCGCGACGACGGCCTGATCGACCGGATCGGCGTCTCCAACTTCGAGCCGCACCACCTCGACGCCGCGACGGACGCGCTCGGCGAGGCGCCGTTCGCGAACCAGGTCGAGATGCACCCGCTGCTCCGTCAGGAGGAGCTCCGCGAGTACGCCGACGCCAACGACGTCGAGCTCGTCGCCTACTCGCCGCTCGCGCGCGGCGAGATCCTCGACGACCCCGACATCGTCGACATCGCGGAGAAGCACGGCGTCAGCGCCGCGCAGGTCAGCCTCGCGTGGCTCCGCGAGAAGGGCGTCACGGCCATCCCGAAGGCGACCGGGATCGACCACATCCGCGACAACCTCGCGAGCGTCGACCTCGACCTCGACGACGAGGATGCCGCGGCGATCGACTCCCTCGGCCGGACCGACCGCCAGCTCAACCCCGACTTCGGGCCCGACTGGTAAGCGCCTGACGCGCCGCTCACTCGGACGCGAGCGGCAGCGACACCGTGATCCGGTTGCCGCGCTTGCCGCCGGCCCGATCATGCCCGCCGCCCGCCGTGCCGACGTCGACCGACACGCTCCCGTTCGACAGCTCCACGCTCCAGTAGACGAGCCAGAAGCCGAGCCCGCTGCTGTGATACACTTGGCTCATGTCGTGGTCGCCGGTGAGCACGTCGGCCTCGACCGCCGGGATGGGGGGCAGGTCGTCCTCGACCACGAGCTCGGCGCCCGCCTCGGTGCGGCGGAGGCTGACCGTCACCGTCGGCGTCCCCTCGTTGCTGTGCTGGAACGGGTTCTCTAGGAGTTCGATCACCGCCGAGCGGAGTTCGCAGCGCCCCTCCACCGCCACCGCGTCGAGGTCCTCGACCGCGATCGACCCCTCCGGGTACCGCTCGCGGACGGTCTCGACCGCCTCCTCGACCACGTTCCGGAGGTCGATCGCGTCGGTCTCCCGCCCGTCGGTGATCAGCTCGATGACCTCCCGCTCCTTCTGTGCGGTGCTGAGGAGGCTCTCGCCGACCCGCCGGATCACCGCCGTGTGCTCCGCCGAATCGGGTATCTCCGCCTCTAGCTCCTCGACCTTCCCGAGGACGATGTTGAGGTTGTTCCGGAGGTTGTGGCGCAGGAGGTTGTCCATCACGACGAGCTGGCGCTCGCGCCGCCGCCGGTCCGTGATGTCCTTCGTGAACCCCGTGATGCGGACCACTTCGCCGTCCTCGACGATCGGCTCTCCCTGGACCCAGACGCACCGGTTGTAGTTCTCGTCGGCGTTCACCCGGTACTCCATGTCCACCGACGAGCCCGCCGAGAGGGCCTCCATCGCCTCCTCGACGGCCGGGCGGTCGTCCGGATGGATCGCGTCGAGGAACGTCTCGGGGTCGCGGCGGACCTCCTCGATCGGGGTCCCGTAGACCTCCTCGTACGCGGGGTTCGCGAAGAGCAGCTCCGACCAGTCGGCGTCGAACATCCAGAGGACGTCGCTGGAGACGGCGGCGATCTCCCTGAGGTGCGAGGCCGTCTCCGCGCGCTCCCGTTCGGCCCGCATCCGGTCGGTGATGTCGCGGGAGCTGACCACGTAGCCGTCGAGCGCATCGTCGGTGAGGTTCGACATCCGGCTCTCCAGCCAGACCCACGACCCGTCCGCGGCCCGATGGCGGTACTCGATCGACTCCTCGGTGAAGTCGCCGGTGTCGACCGTGCGGCGGAACGCCGCCTCGACTGCGTCCCGCTCGTCCGGGTGAACGTACTCGAAGGCGACGTCGCCGAGGAGCTCCGCCGGCGCGAACCCGAGGATCCGCTCCGCCGCCGCGTTGACGTAGGTGAACCGCCCCTCGTCGTCGAGCAGGGCGATCTTGTCCTGCGCCTGGTCGAGCAGCAGCGCGGACGCGTCGGATCTGGTCATTTTCTCACGCTTCCTCGCCGGGAACGCAACGGTCACGACGGTTAATACCAGTGATTTCCGGATTCCCCCGACTGCGACGCCGCACGGGGAATGGACCACGGAGCCGTCCGGCGGGACAGCGGTCCTGCCGCGCGGCGGGAGCCCGATTCCGGCGGCCTCGTTTCGGGAGCGCGGCTCCGACGCCCCCGCTCCGAGACCCTCCGGCTCAGACGTGCTCCGCGAGGAAGTCGACGATCTCCCGGTACGCCTCGATCCGGTTGTCGAGCTTCGCGAAGCCGTGCCCCTCGTCGTCGAAGATCAGCTTCCGGACGGGGACGCCCTGCTCGCGGGCCTCCTCGACGATCTGTTCGGCCTCGCCGACGGGCACCCGCGGGTCGTTCTCGCCGTGGAGGACGAACAGCGGCGTCTCGATCCGCTCGATGTTGTTGATCGGCGAGACGGACTCGAGGAACTCGCGGTCCGCGTCGAGCGAGCCGTACTCGGCCTCGCGCAGCGACCGCCGCCAGTCCCCGGTGTTTTCGAGGAACGTGACGAAGTTCGCGATCCCGACGATGTCGACGCCCGCGGCCCACAGCTCGGGGTACTCCGTTAGCGACGCCAGCACCATGAAGCCGCCGTAGGAGCCGCCCATCGCGACGACGCGGTCGGGGTCGACCTCGGGGTGGTCGTGGAGCCAGCCGACTCCCTCCCGAATGTCTTTCACCGAGTCCATCCGGTTCTCCACGTCGTCGAGCCCGGAGTACGCCTTCCCGTATCCGGAGGAGCCGCGGACGTTGGGCTCGAAGACGGCGTACCCGTTGTTCAGGAGGTACTGCGTGACGGAGGCGAAGGAGGGCCGCCGCTGCGACTCGGGGCCGCCGTGGATGTCGACGACGACCGGGTAGCCCGACTCCGGCGGCTCCGTCTCCGGCACGGAGAAGAACGCGGGGATCTCTCTGCCGTCGAAGGTGGGGTAGTGGACCAGCTCGCGCTCGACGAACGTGTCCGGGGGAACCCCCGCGGTCGAGGCGCGGGTCCACCGCTCCGCATCGCCCGTGGTCGCGTCGACCACGTAGACGTTCGCGTTGTGCGTGCTCCCCGTCGCCGTCACCGCGAACCGGTCGCCGTCGGGACCGAAGCTCACGCCGCCCGCGACGCCGTCCGGCAGGTCCGGTTCCGGGAACTCGTCGATCCGGTCGGGCGCGACGAGTTCGCCGGCGGTGAGCTCGGTGTAGCCGTCGACATTCCGGGAGTAGACCAGTCGCCGGGACTCCTCGTCTATCGCGACGCCGTCGACGTTCCACTCGCCGCCGTCCGCGACGACCGCGAACTCGTCGGTCTCCAGGTCCAGCCGCTCTAACCGAAGGGTGTCGGTGTCGCGGTCGGTGACGAGGTAGATCCCCTCGCCGTCGGGGCCCCACTCCGGGCCGGAGTAGCGCACGTCGCCCTCGTGGGGCGTGTGGTGGGTGAGGTCGCCGGTCGACAGATCGAGGGTGTACACGTCGTGGTCGAACGAGGAGTGCGCCTCGTGGACGATCAGCCGGTCATCGCTCGGCGACCAGCCGGCGACGGAGAGCCAGCCGTCGCCCTCGTACACGAGTTCGGCGTCGTCGCCCGTCTCGTCGCGGCCCTGAACGTACACGTCGAAGACGGCCTCGTCGCGCCGGTTCGACGCGAACGCGAACCGGTCGCCGGTCGAGTCCCAGCCGCCCCATCGGTGTTTCGCCTCGGGCATGTCGGTGAGCTCCGTGATCGCGCCGGACTCGTAATCGAGCCGGTACAGCTGCGCGCGCTCGTTGCCGCCCTCGTCCATGCCGAAGACGGCCTCTGAGCGCTCCGGCGAGGAGTCGACGAAGGAGACGGACTCCTCGAAGAAGGTGTGCTGTTCGGGCCACGACTCCGGCTCGCGGACCGACCACACTTGGCCCGTTCCTGTCGTGTCGAGGAGGAAGGACAGCCGGCCGTCGGGACCGAGGTCGGCGCCGCCCGCGTTCCGGACGTTGAGGTAGCGTTCGATGTCGTACTGTCGCATGCCACTCGGTTCCGCGCGTGTCGGGAAACCGTTTCGGGTGACGGAACCCCGACGCGGTTTCGGCCACCCGGATGCCGTGTCTTTTTACCGGCGCCCCCCGTCCGGTCGGCGTATGCGCGTCGCGTTCGTCTCGCTCTTCGCCCCCGGACACGGGGAGACCTCGGCGCGAACGCGAACCCTGCGGACCGCCCGCGCGCTCGCCGACCGCGGCCACGACGTGGTCTGGCTCTGCGCGCAGTGGTGGGGCGGCGACCACGACGCCTTCGACGAGGACGGCGTCGAGTACCGGGCGGTCACCGTCGAGCCCGCGCCGGTCGCGTTCGCCGCGAAGCTCCCGGCCGCGCTCCGGCGCGTCGGGCCCGACGTCGTCCACGCGGTCAACAGCCCGCCGACGCCCGCGCTCGCCGCCACGGTGGCCGGGTCGCTGTCGCGGGCGCCGGTCGTCGTCGACTGGTGGCGCGACCACCCCGCCGACGCCCGCCGCTGGTACCGACCGCTCGCGCGGCGCGCGGACGCGGTGACGACGCCCTCGCGGACCACCAAGACGCGCGTCCGCGAACACGGGGCCGACGGCGCCGACGTGCGGGTGCTCCCCGAGAGCATCGACTTCGACGCCGTCGAGGCCGCGGACGTCGACGACCGGTTCGACGCGGTGTACTCGCGGCGGCTCGACCGCCACGCCAACGTCGAGACGTTCCTGCTCGGGCTCGCCGAGCTCCGCGGCCGCGACTGGACCGCGGCGGTGATCGGCGACGGCCCCGAGCGCGGCCGGATCGAGGCGACCGCGAGCGACCTCCGAATCGACGACCGGGTCGAGTTCCTCGGCGACCTCCCGACCGAAGAGCGAATTCCGATATTTAAAGGAACGCACGTCGCGGTCGCGACGGCGACGTGGGAGACGTTCGCGACCGACCTGCTGTGGGCGGTCGCGTGCGGCTGCGTCGCCCTCGTCGAGTACCAGGCCGATTCGAGCGCACACGAACTCGTCGAGGGGCGCGAGCGCGGGCGCCTCGTGACAAGCCCGGCGGAGTTAGCCGACGAGTTCGTCGCGGTCGGCGACCTCGAACGGCGCGCGGTCGACCGCGAGTTCGCCTCCTTCGACCGCGAGGCGGTGATCGACCGCTACGTCGCGCTGTACGAGGAGCTCGTCGACGGGGAGTGACGGGACCGCTGCGGGCGAGGGCGACCCCGAGAAGAGCGCAACCGTCGTCCGCTACGTCTGCTCCTGCCGGGTGATCGTGCCGCCGTACTTCATGAAGACGAACGCCAGCCCCAGCGTGCTCACCATCGCCATGAACGTCGCGATGCCGAGCGCGCGGGCGGCGTCCGGGACGAACACCGCGTCCGAGCCGCCGCCGCCGCCGACCTCGACGGTGGCGACGTCCTCGCCGACGGCGAGGCCGCCGTGCATGCCAACCGCGGTGTGGGGCACGCAGTGGTAGTGGGTGATGCCGGCGTCCTCGCTCGACGTCTCGTACTCGTAGGTGGCGCCCTCCTCGCCGACGGGGTCGCCGCTGTCGAGGCTGGCCGGGCCGCCACCGTCGACGGTCTGGACGTTGTGGGAGCCGCCGGCGCCTGTCCACTCCCAGGTGATCGTCGTTCCCTCGTCGACCCACACGAGGGTCGGGTCGAACGCGAGCCCCTGGTCGCCGGCGCCGACCGAGATGGTCACCGAGTCCTGACCGCGGGCGTCGGTGTACGACCCGACGTTGCCGTTGGCGGCGCTCGGCCAGTCGGGTTCCACTTCCTGTGCAGCCGCCGTCCCCGCCGTCGCCGTCGCCGCGCCGGCGGCGGCCGCCGCACCGCCGGCCGTCCGCATGAACGCGCGCCGAGAGACGTCGTCCGAACTCATACAGGCCGGTTCGTGGTGACCCGTAGTGAATATGTTGATCCGAACGCGAGATCACTGTTGAACGACGACCGCCACCGAAGCCCCAGCCGCTCGGCTGTACGTGGCTACTTATAAATCGACGATCAACGCGACCGCCACCGAAGCCCCAGCCGCTCGGCCGCACGTGGCTACTTATAAATCGACGATCAACGCGACCGCCACCGAGCCCCAGCCGCTCGGCTGTACGTGGCTACTTATAAATCGACGATCAACGCGACCGCCACCGAAGCCCCAGCTGCGAGGGCGGCGCACACTCGGTGCGCTCCTCGCTCGTTCGCTCCGCTCACTCGCTGCGGTGCTTCCGTCGTCTGCGCCGCCCTCGCGGCTGCCCCTTCGAGTCCCACCCCGCACCGCGACAGCACCTCACGCCTCCCCAGCCTCGTCGGTGGTCCTCCGCTTCGCTCCGGACCACCGACTCCCTCGCGCGTGCTCCTCGCGGCCTCAGCTTCGCTCCGGCCGCTCGCAGGCACGCGCCACCGCCCAGCAGGTTTATTTATAAAGGTCACTCGCCACTGCGGTCGCGTATTTAAATATCCTCTACCTCCGGATCCGGTCGAGGTCGTCGATGAACGCCCGCAGCGCCGCACGCGTCACGTGCGGCATACACACCACGCGGAGCTCTCCCGTGCCGGTCCGCGACACCTTCCAGCCGGCGTCGCGGAGCGCGCGGAACTCGGATTCGGGCACGTCGGCCGCGACGAGCGGGAGCTCGGGTTCGACGGCGTCGTACCCGCGGTCGGCGAGTTCGCCGGCGAGCCACTCGGCGTTCTCGGCCGCGCGCTCCGCGGCCTCGCGGTAGCCGTCGGGCCACAGCGCGTCTATCGCCGCGACCGCGCCGGCGACGCCCGCGCCGCTCCGAGTCCCGGTGAGCGTCGCCTGCGAGCGCGTCTCTAAGTACGGCGTGTCGACCGCGAGCGCGTCGAGCGCGGCGTCCTCGCGGGCCAGTAGGCCGCCCGCCGGCACCGGCGCCTGGCCGAACTTGTGGGGGTCGATCGTCAGCGTGTCGACCGGCGCGTCGGCGAACGACCACGCGTGGTCAGTGAAGGGGAGGACGAACCCGCCCCACGCGGCGTCGACGTGGAACCCCGCTCCGACTTCGTCGGCGATCGATCCCAGTTCGGGGATCGGGTCGACCCGGCCGTACTCCGTGCTGCCGGCGACGCCGACGACGAGCGCGGTCGCGTCGTCGACCGCGGCCGCGACGGCCTCGGGATCAGCCCGATAGTCGTCGTCGAGGGGAACCGTCCGCAGCTCGACCCCGAGCAGCTCCGCGGCCTTGTGGAACGAGAAGTGCGCGCTCTCGGGCGCGACGACGTTGATGTCGCGCTCGCCCTTCTCGGCGTCACTCCCCTCGTGCCGGTTCCGCGCCGACCGCACCGCCTGAACGTTCGCCTCGGTGCCGCCGGAGGTGACGTACCCCGCGGCGTCGCTCGGGGTCGGGTGGGCCGCGAGCGTCGCGAGCCCTTCGACCGCCTGGGCTTCGAGGTCCGCCACCGCCTCGTAGGTGGCGGGGTCGCCCGGGTTCGTCGCGAGGAACCGCTCGGCGGCCGCGCGGGCGTCCGGGTGCGGCTCGGTACACATCGAGGAGAGCACCCGATTGAACGACTGCGGCTCCGGTTCCGGCTGTCGCATCTGCCCCCCTGTTGCCGGGGGCGGCTCTTACTCGTTCCGCTCTGGGATTCGGCAGAGAAAAGCCGCTCCGGGCCGCCTCAGCGGACCGAATCCAGCAGCAGGCGCTGTTCGGTCCGCTTCACCTCGTGTTGGACGTCGCGGACCGCGTCGATGTTCGCGGAGATGGAGGAGACTCCCTTCTCGACGAGGAACTCGACCATCTCGGGCTTCGAGCCGGCCTGCCCGCAGATGCTGGTGTCGACGCCGAGCTCGCGGCACGTCTCGATCGTGTCGCCGATCAGCCGCAGCACGGCCGGGTGGAGCTCGTCGAATCGGTCGGCGACGTGCTCGTTGTTACGGTCGACCGCGAGCGTGTACTGCGTGAGGTCGTTGGTGCCGAAGGAGGCGAAGTCGATCCCCGCCTCGGCGAGCTCCTCGATCTGGAGCGCGCTGGCGGGCGTCTCGATCATCACGCCCCAGCGGTGCGTCTCGGGGTCGATCCCAGCCTCGCGCATGTGGCCCGTGATTCCCTCGACGTCGGCCGCGTCGTTGACGAGCGGGAACATCACCTCGAGGTTGTCGTACCCCATGTCGTAGAGCCGCGCGAACGCGGCCAGCTCCTGCCGGAACGGCTCCGGCTTGTCGAGGCTCCGGCGGATCCCGCGCCAGCCGAGCATCGGGTTGTGCTCGGCGGGCTCGCCCTCGCCGCCCTCTAACTCGCGGAACTCGTCGGTCGGCGCGTCGATGGTCCGCACGCGGACCGGTCGGGGGTAGAACTCGTCGGCGACGCGCCGGACGCCCTCGATCAGCTCGTCCTGATACGCGCGGGCGCCGTGGTCGGCGATGTACTTCTCCGGGGTCTTGCCGAGCGACAGGACCATGTGTTCGATCCGGAGCAGGCCGACGCCGTCGGCGCCCGTCGCCGCGGCGCGCTCGGCCGCCTCCGGGATCGAGACGTTCACCTTCACCTCTGTCGCCGTCATCGGCTTCACGGGGGTCTCCGGGCGCGCGGCCTCCACCGGCTCGAACTCCTCGCCGGGCTCGGCCGACTCCGACTCGCCCGCGCGGATCGTTCCCTTGTCGCCGTCGAGGGTCACCTGCTGGCCGTCCTCGAGGACGCGGGTCCCGTTGCCGGTGCCGACGACCGCGGGGACGCCGAGCTCGCGGGAGATGATCGCCGCGTGGCTCGTCATCCCGCCCTCGTCGGTGACGATGCCGGCGGCGCGTTTCATCGCCGGTACCATGTCCGGCATCGTCATCTCCGTCACCATCACGTCGCCCTCCTGGACCTGATCGAGGTGGTCGAGCTTGTGGACGATCCGGACCGCCCCGGAGACGACCCCCGGACTGGCGCCGAGCCCGTCGACGAGGACGTCCGCGTCCGAGCCGGCGGATCCGCCATTGGCCGCGCCGGGTTGGCCGGACGCCGCGTCCCCGACGGTGGACTTTCTCGGCGTCTCGCCGCCGGTTTCGCCCGCATCCGCGTCCTCCTCGTCGCCGGTGTCCTCCTGAATCGTCGTGATGGGGCGCGACTGGAGCATGTATATCTCGCCGTCGTAGATCGCCCACTCGACGTCCTGCGGAGACCCGTAGTGGTCCTCGACCAGCTCGCCGAGCTCGACGAGATCCCCGATCTCGGCGTCCGAGAGCACCCGCTCGTGTCGGCGGGCCTCGTCGACGTCGAGCTGGACCGTCTCGCCGGTCTCCTCGTCTTTCACCATCTCCACCTTCTTGTCCGCGACGGTGACCTGGTCGACCTCGCCGCGCTCGCGGTCGTAGACGTAGTTGTCGGGGGAGACGGTGCCGGAGACGACTGCCTCGCCGAGCCCCCACGCGGCCTCGATCGTGACCTGCGGATCGCCCGTCGAGGGGTGGCTGGTGAACATCACGCCGGACTTGTCGGCGTCGACCATCCGCTGGACGACGACTGCGATGTCGACCTCGCTATGCGGAAACCCGCGCTGCTGTCGGTAGTAGATCGCGCGCTGGGTGAAAAGTGAGGCCCAGCACTCCTTCACGCGCCGGAGGAGGTCGTCCTCGCGGACGTTGAGGAACGTCTCCTGCTGGCCGGCAAAGGAGGAGTCGGGGAGGTCCTCGGCCGTGGCCGAGGAGCGCACCGCGACGAACGCCTCCTCGCCGTCCTCGGCCATCGCCCGATACTGTTCCAGGATCTCCTCGCGCACCTCCTCGGGGAACGGCGTGTCGAGGATGAGCTCCTCCGCGCGCGCCTCGGCCTCGCGGAGCGCGGCGGAGTCTTCCGGGTCGACGTCGACCGCGTCGAACAGCTCCTCGTCGATCCCGGCCTCCTCGATGAACGTGCGGTACGTGCCCGCGGTGACGGCGAACCCCGGCGGCACCGGGAGCCCCGCACCGATGAGTTCGCCGAGCGACGCGGCCTTTCCGCCGACGGTCCCGACGTCGTCGGCGTCGACGTCCTCCAGCAAGAGTACTGCCATTCGTGTACCCGGAGGATCCGCGAGCCGACGTATGAAACTTCCGGCAGCCGTAGCGCTGAATAAAATATTACTCGCCGCCGAGTTGTGTTCCTCCGTGGCAGACGGAAGTTGAACGGGGTGAAAGGTACCGGGTCGGGAACCCTGCGACCGCGAGCGAAAACGAGGGCCGAAGGTCGGGGACAGCGAACCGAAACGTGGTTCGTACAACACAGTAATGGAGGGAACCGTCTATACTTATCTGCCGTTTCGCGATTAGGGTCCGTAACTTGTTACGGAAGCTGTAACAGTTCAACGCCGTCGGCTCGAACCGCGAGTCGGTCGACCGCCGTCCCCGATCAGTCGCCGCCGAGCCGCCGCCGCTCGTCTCGGAGCAGTCGCTCCCAGAGCCCGAACAGGGCGCTGTCGAGGCCGTACGCCTCGTCGACCCGGCGAACCCAGCGGTCGTCGGCGAACAGGTGCCGCTGGAACCGCCGGACGTCGGGCGAGAGGCGGTCGCGCTCCCCGCCGTAGTAGGACAGCGACTCCTCGCGGGTCCGCGCGACGAGGTCGTCGGGCACCTCGATCCCGTCGGCGGCGGCGACGTGGTCGAACCACTCTAAGTGGAGCAGCGAGTCCGCGAGGAGGAACCGCTCGCGGAAGCCGGAGACCCGCGACAGCGCCGGGGCGCCGTCGATCCGGACGTCGGTCGGGCGCGAGAACCGCGGCGCGGTCGCGGTCACGGACGCGCGCTCGGCGACCGCGCCGGCGACCCGTCGCAGCCGCCAGTCGCCGTATCTGACCGGCGCGATCAGCGCGAGCTCGTACCACGTCGGCAGCCACTCGCAGTACGGCTCCGAGAACGCGCCGTCCGCGAGCAGCGTCGCCGCGACCGAGCGCGCCTCAGCGGGCGTCAGCTCGTCGGGGGACGTTCGGAGCCGGCGGACGGTCCGCTCGTCGTCGAGCGCGTCGACGCCGGAAAAGCCCATCCCCTCGGCCACCTCGACCGTGTACGCGCGGCCGGCGGCGTACCAGGCCGCGAAGTCGGCGGGCGTCGTCAGCCGCAGCAGACGGAGGACCGTGATACCGATTGGAGGGGCCGCGTCGAGATAATCGTTCGGTCGGTCAGCCGTCGACGGAGCCCCCGGCGTCGCGCTCGATCACGCCCCCGGCGTCGCTCTCTTCCATCCCACCCGGATCGTCGAGCCCGTCGCTTTCCGCCATTTCCTCCGGATCGTCGAGGGCGTCGTCGAGCCCCCACTCGGCGGCGCGGTCGCGCGCCTCGGACCGCGCCTGCTCGCGGATCGCGTCGATCCGCTCCTCGTCCGCGAGGAAGGCAGCGACGGCGTCGTCCTCGTCGTCGGCCGCCTGAAGCCGCTCGTCGGGCGCCGCGTCGCGGGTCCGCTCGGCGAGGGCGGCGTCGTCGGCCAGCTCGGTCGCGGCCGCGTCGGGCGCGACCCGCAGCGCCTCCTCCTCGTGGGCCGCGGCCAGCCCGGTCGCGTCGACGGCGTACAGCTCGACGCGGTAGGGACCGGGTACCGCCAGCTCCGCGAGCGCGTCCGGACCGCCGCTGTCCGTCACGGTGTTGTACGCCAGCACGGGCACGCCGTCGTCGAAGGTGATCACGCCGCGGGCCTCGCCGGACAGCAGCAGCGTCTCTTGGGGAACGAGCGTCGCGTAGCCGGTGAGCTCACGGTCGAGCGCGCGCGACAGCGTCGTCCCCACGTCGGAGACCACCCGCGAGCGCAGGAGCGTCCCCCGCGGGATGGTGAGGGTGGCCGGCTCCGAGCCGTCGCCGCCGGGGCTGTCGCCGTCCGAGCGGTCGCCGTCCGAGCCGTCGTTCTCCGGGTTCCCGCTCATGGCGTGTCGGGGACGACCGCGCTGCGGAACCGGTCGGCGACCGCGTCGCCGTCGCCGTCGCGCACGTCGAGCCGGTCGGCGGCCCGCCGGAAGCGCGCGGCGGCCTCGCTCTCCGGCGCGTGCGCGAGCAGGGGCTTCCCCGCTCGGCGCGCCGCGCGGACGTCGTCGCTCTCGGGGACGTTCGCGAGGACGGGGCCGCCGAAGTGGCGCTCCGCCTGCGCGGCGACGTCGTCGGCCTCGTCCCGGACCTTGTTGAACAGGACGCCCGCCGTCTCCGTGCCGTATGAGCGCGCGTACTCTTGGACCTTCAGTCCGTCCGAGAGCGCGGGGATCGTCGGCTCGACGACGACCACGACGCGGTCGGCCAGCACGACCGGCAGCACGGCGGACTTCGACCCCAGCGCGGCCGGCGAGTCGAGCAGGAGCACGTCGGTGTCGCGCGCGAGCTCGGCCACCACGTCGCGGAGGCGCTCCGGTTCCGCGGCCTCGAAGCCGGCCAGCGAGGTGCCGCAGGGGACGACGGAGAGCCCGAACCGCTCGTAGGTCGCCTCGCTCACGTCCGTCGCGGTCCCCTCGACGAGCAGGTCGTGGAGAGTGACCGCCGCGTCGTCGAGCCCGGCGTGAAAGAGGAGGTTCGCCATGCCGGTGTCGGCGTCCACGACCGTCACGTCGTGGTCCGCCGCGAGCGCCATCCCGAGCGCGAGCGTGCTCGTCGTCTTCCCCGTGCCGCCCTTCCCGCTGGCGACCGCGAACGCCTCGACCATACGCCCGCTCGCCGGGCGCTCCGAATAAAAGCTACCCATCGCGGTCGCGGCGGAACCGTCCCGCACTGTCCCGCGGTGGCGCGTGCCGGCGAGCGGCCGCCCTCGGCGGCCGCGAGTCGCACGCGCGAGGGACGCGGTGAGTGAGGGGCGACCGCAGGGAGCTCCGAACGAACCGCGAGGCTGGGGAGGTGTGAGGCTGTGGTTGCTGTGCTGGGCGGGACTCAAAGGGGCAGCCGCGAGGACGAAGACGGGCGACGCAAGGACCGCAGGAGCGAACGTAGTGAGCGACGAGGACCGCAGCGAGCCCATCGAGTCCTCGCGGCTGGGGCTTTGGAGGTGTTCGCGGTCGATCCGTAGTCGATTATTTATAAGCGAGCAGCTGAGGCTTTGGAGGTGTTCGCGGTCGATCCGCAGTCGACTATTTATAAGCGAGCAGCTGGGGGAATCGGAGGCATTCGCCGCAGCGCCGTTGTTTATTTATAAACAAACCGCCGGCGAGTCCCAGCACGCAGCGTTGATCTCGCCGCTGCCGATTCCCTCGTACTTCCCGCCCACCGAGCCCTTTTGATCGCGCGGACCGAGACACGAGTATGGTCGAAACGATATCCGCCGACGAGTTCCGCGACAGGATCGACGCGCGTCGGCGCGGCGAGCGCACGTTCGCCGTGGTCGACACGCGCCCCGAAGAGAGCTTCGCGGGGTGGCGCGTGGCCGACGCCGTCCACTACTTCTACAAGCCGTTCCACGAGTTCGACGTCGACGACTTCGAGCGCGAGACGGGCCTCTCGCCCGACGACAGCGTGGTCACGCTGTGCGCCAAGGGGAAGGCCTCGAACGACTTCGCCGCCGAACTCGACACTGCGGGGTACGACGACGTGGTCGTCGTCGCCGACGGCATGCGCGGCTGGTCCGCCGTCTACGACCGCACCGCCGTCCCGCTCGGCGACCGACCCGACGCCGCCCCGCCGCTCGACGTCGTCCAGGTCCAGCGCCGCGCGAAGGGGTGTCTGGGGTACCTCGCCGTCGGCGGGCGCGAGCGGGGACCCGCGGACCACGTTCCGGCCGCTTCGGACTCCGACGGCGCCGACCGCGTCGCCGTCGCTATCGACGTCTCCAGACACGGCGACGAGTGGATCGAGGCGGCCGGCGAGCGCGGCGCGTCGATCGCGGCCGTCCTCGACACGCACGTTCACGCCGACCACCTCTCGGGCGGCCGGGCGCTGGCGGACGAACTCGGCGTCCCGTACTACCTGGCCGCCGCGGCGGCCGACCGCGACGTGGCCGCCGAGTTCGAGCCGATCGAACGCAACGAGACGCTCGACGTCGGCGGGGTCGACCTGAAGGCGCTCGCGACGCCGGGCCACACCGACGACGGCGCGAGCTACTTGGTCGGCGACGCCGCGGTGCTCACCGGCGACACGCTGTTCATCGACAGCGTCGGCCGGACGGAACTCCAGTTCTCGGCGGGCGACGCCGACGACACCGCCGACGCGGACGTGAACGCCGACGCCGACGACGAACCCGGGGCGGCGGCCGCCGCTCGCCGGCTCTACGACTCGCTCCACGGCACGCTACTCGCCGAACCCGACGGCGTCGCCGTCTGTCCCGGCCACTTCGCGGTCGCGAACGACGGGACGACCGGGGACGTGGTTCCGGGCGAGCCCGTGTTCACGACCGTCGGCGACGCGCGCCGCGGGATCGGGATCCTCGGACTCGACCGGGAGGCGTTCGTCGAGCGAATCACGCGGACCCTCCCGGAGAAGCCGCCGAACTACGAGTCGGTGATCGCGGCCAACCGGGGCGTCGAGGCGCCGCCCGACGAGACCGCGGCGATCGAACTCGAACTCGGGCCGAACCGCTGTGCGGCCGACTCCGGGTCCGGCTCGACGGCCGACGACGACTGAGCCCGCGGCGGCGACCGCGCTCAGTCGTCGTGGATGAAGACGAGCCGCTTCGAGTCCGTGTTGACTAAACAGAGGTCGATCCCGTCGCGGGTCGCTCCGATCTGCTGCCAGCCGTGGTCGCTGACGAACAGCGTCTGGAAAACGCCGCGGTCGCAGTCGGGGTTCGGACAGCCGACGCCGGCCGCGTTCTTGTACACCGTCGTACCGCCGCCGGAGCTCTGGCGCACTAAGCCGTCCGTTAGCGACCGGAACTCCTCGGCGGACATCGGACTCTCCGTGTCGTCGTCTCCCATGTGATCGCCTTCACCGTCGATCGTCTAAAAACCGCATGACTGTGGCAACTGATGGCACGTCCGTGCCGGCACGCCGCTACCACCCCGCGCGACCGCTCGGCGTCATCGCCAGCCCTCAGTCGCCGGTCTTCGTTCCTCACCGGGTCGCGTTCCGTCACCGGACCGCATTCCGTCACCGGTCCGCGTTCCGCTTCACCGCGTCGGCGTGGGCGTCCGCGAACCGCGTGGGCTCCGGGAGCTTGTAGCCCGCACACAGCGCGTCGACGAGGTCGACCGCGGTCGCGGCAGAGACGCGGTGCCCGGGGCTCACGTACAGCGGGTTCACCCGCCCGCTGTTCGGGTACTGCCGCGACTGGAACGCGTGGCCGATCACGGTGCCCGGCTCGGCGGTCGTCACCGCGTCGTCGGCGCGGATCGGCGTTCGCCAGCCGGCGGGACGCCCGTCGGTCGGCTCGTCGGGTTCGCCACAGAGGAGGCTCTTCGCGACGCCGACGCTCGGCGCGTCACAGAGGACGCCGACGTGCGTCGCGAGTCCGGCCTCCCGGAAGTGGATCCGCCCGGAGCCGTCACAGACCAGCAGATCGGGGGCGACGTCGAGCGCGTCGAGCGCGGCCAGTATCGGCCCGCCCTCGCGGAAGGCGAGGAGTCCGGGAACGTAGGGGATCGAGAGCGGGGTCGTCGCGCTCGCGAACTCGATCACGTCGCCGTCGCGGAACGCGACCGCGGCCGAAACGGCGGCGTCGGGCGCGCCCTCCCGGTCGACGAGGAACGCCTGGTCGAGTCCGACGACGACCGGCGCGTCCGGGTCGTGTCCGTCCGCCGAACCGGCTCCCGCGTCGAGTCGCGCTTGGGCCCCGTCGCGCGCCGGCGGGAGGCCGTCAGCGAGCGAGGCCGCCTCCTCGACCGCGACCGTGGACGGGTCGAGCCCGTGGTCGTCGTCTAACGTCGCGGCCGCCGCGATGTCGCGCTGGAGGGATTCCATCTCGTCGCGCGACAGCGACGGATCCGGGCGGAGGTCGGGCCGCGCGAGGTCCATTAGCGCCGCCCGCCCGGACCGCCGGGGCCGCCGGGGCCGCCCGGTCCGCGCGGGCCGCGCGCGCCGCCCATCGAGACGCCGCCCATGCCGCCCGCGGAGCGCGCGACCCCCTCGTTGCGCTTGCCGAACGCGAGGCCGATCGCGAACCCGATCAGGTGCGCGAGGTGCGCGATGTTGCCCGCGCTGCCCGCCCCGCCGGCCTGGACGCTCTGGACGACGAGGACCGCCGAGACGAGCGCGATCCCCCACGTGAGGTACTTGATCTTCATCGGGATGACGAAGAAGAGGAGGACCTGCATGTTCGGCCGCCAGACGGTGAGGACGCCGAGGATCGCGAAGCCGGCGCCGCTGGCGCCCAACACGCCGGTCGACGTGGCGCCCATGCCGAGCGCGAACAGGATGTGGCCGAGCCCCGCGATCATCCCCGACAGGAAGAAGAACGCGGCGAAGCGCTTCGACCCCACGGCGCGCTCGACGAGCGGGCCGAAGAAGAACAGCACGACGCTGTTACCGATGATGTGGTAGAGGCTGGCCGGCGAGTGAGAGAGCACGGACGTCACCCACGTCCAGACTCGACCGAGTTCGTCCGCCCGGAGCACGAACAGCTGGTCGTGGAGCGCCGGGCTCACGCCCCAGAACACGACCAGCTGCGCGAGGAACGTGACCCAGATTGCGAGGAGGATCGCGTACGTCGCGTTCCCTCGGAAGTAACTGATCAGGCCGCCCGTGCTGGTCTCGCGGTCGACCCGCTGTTTGACGCGGTCGACGACGCCCGCGGACGCGTCGCCGCCCGTTCGGGCGTCGCCCGCGCCGCCCTCAACGCTCTCGTCGAAGCCGCTGTCGAAGACGCCCCCGGGGTCGTCCCACTCGGCGAGGCCCGGACAGTCGTGGTTCTCGGGCAGTCGGTGTTCGGCGCAGAACGTCTGGCCGCACCGCTTACACTGGTACGGGAGGTTCTCGTACTCCCCACACACGTCGCACGTCGCCATTGGCGTGTGTTACGGGGGCGGTCGTAAAGCGGTTTGGCTCTATACGTGGTTTCTTCTGCGACGGATGGCGGCCCTATTAATAATTTATAAGTGGTAGTTGATGGCATCACGGTGGCGGATTCCTACAAAGCCCCAGCCGCTCGCTTATAAATAATCGACTGCGGATCGACGACGGACACCGCCAAAGCCCCAGCCGCGAGGCGGGCGCACGCTCGCTGCGCTCCTCGGTCGCTCACTTCGTTCGCTCCCTGCGGTGCTTGCGTCGCCTGCGCCCGCCTCACGGCTGCCCCTTTGAGTCCCACCCCGCACAGCACCGCAACCGCGCCTCACGCCTCCCCAGCCTCGTCGGGCGCGTCTTCGGGCTCCCTTCGGTCGCCCTCGTCGCGCCCGACTCCCTCGCGCGTGCTGCTCGCGGCCTACCGGCCGCTCGCAGGCACGCGCCACCGCACCGTATTCACTTATAAATAGTCGCAGCAGTCGCGGCCAATCACTTATAAATAATCACTCGTCAGCTCCACCCTCTCTCAGCCCGTCGACCAGCTCTCTGAGCGTCGCGAGCGGATACTGACCGGGCGCGGTCGCGTTCGCGGGGTCGACCGGCGCGTAGCCGATCTTCGAGCCGTAGACCGGGGTGACGGCGCGGGTGTGGCGGCCCGGCTCGCCCATACACATCGTCGCGACGCGGTGGCCGGCGGCGGTCGCCTCGTGGGTCGCCTCGATCATCGCGAGCGCGTCCGCCGGCGCGGTCGCGGTCGTCGCCAGCTTCCCCACGTCGCCCTCGCTCGCGGCGTCGGCGAGCAGGTCGACGAGCGCGGCGGGCTCGGGCGTCGACTCGAAGTCGTGGACGGACGCGACCACGTCGACCCCCGCCTCTCGTGCCGCGTCGCGGAGCGCGGTCGCGTGCGACGCCTCGGCCGGGTCCGGGCGCGTCCCGCGCAGCGCGGCGAGTTCGACGTCGACGGCGGCGACCGCGTCGGTACCGATCGCGTCCGAGAGCGCGTCGTAGCGGCCGAGCCCCTCGGCCTCGCCCCCCTCCCACGACGCCCGGTTCGTGACGAGCAGCGGGAGCTCGCCGTCGTAGCCCGCCAGCTGGTCGAGCGGGTCGCTCGCGAGATCCATCCGGAACTCCACGGCGTCGGCGTCCTCGCGGGCGCGCGGCTCCCCCGTGAGGTCGGCCGTGCTCGCGGTCAGGACGAACTCCTCGAACATACGCGAGGCTTCCGTGGGCGGGGACTTAGCTGATCGGGTCAAGACGGTCCGCGAGGTCGAGACGGGTTCGGGAGAAGTTCGCCGGCTCAGGCGACGAGGCCGTCCTCGGCCTCTAACAGCTCGTGGTACCGGTTCCGGATGGTGACCTCGGAGATGTCGGCGACCTCCGAGACCGCGGCCTGCGTCGTCTTCTCGTTGGTGAGCAGCGCGGCGGCGTAGACGGCGGCCGCGGCGAGGCCCACCGGCGACTTGCCCGAGTGGACGCCCTTCTCCTTGGCGTTGCGGAGGAGGCTCTTCGCGCGCATCTCCGACTCCTCGCTCAGTTCGAGGTCGGAGGCGAACCGGGGAACGTACTGCTCGGGGTCGGCCGGCTTCACTTCGAGCTTCAGCTCGCGGACGACGTAGCGGTACGTCCGGGCGATCTCGGCCTTCTCGACGCGCGAGACGTCGGCAATCTCGTCGAGGCTGCGCGGGACGCCGGCCATCCGGGCGGCGGCGTACACGCAGGAGGTGGAGACGCCCTCGATCGAGCGGCCGGGGAGCAGGTCCTCGTCGAGCGCGCGGCGGTAGATGACGGAGGCCGTCTCGCGGACGTTGTCCGGGAGGCCCTGCGCCGAGGCCATGCGGTCGATCTCGCCGAGCGCCTGCTTCAGGTTGCGCTCCTTCGAGTCGCGGGTGCGGAACCGCTCGTTCCACTTGCGGAGCCGCTGCATCTTCTGGCGCTGGCGCGCGCCGAGCGACCGGCCGTACGCGTCCTTGTCGCGCCAGTCGATGTTCGTCGAGAGCCCCTTGTCGTGCATCGTGTTCGTGGTCGGGGCGCCGACCCGGCTCTTCTCGTCCTTCTCGCGGGAGTCGAACGCGCGCCACTCCGGCCCGCGGTCGACCGAGTCCGCCTCGACGACGAGCCCGCAGTCGCTACAGACCGTCTCGCCGTGCTCCTCGTCGTTGATGACGTGCCCGCCGCACTCCGGGCAGCTGAGCGTCTCGTCGGTGCTCTCCGATTCCTCCTCGTTCGTCTCCGTTCGGGAGCGACTCCCCCGTGTGTGTAGTCGTTCACTCATAGCTCGGTTGCCCCCGGAAACTGAAACTGCCCGGGAGCGATCTTACCTTACCGTCGGCGGAACACAACTTAAAACGACCGGAACGTGTCGCTCGAATCCCGACGAAAGGACACGATCTATCACGTGTTTTCGCCGATCTCCAGATCGGCGGCGACGCGACCGAAACCGTTGACACGGTCGCGGCCGGACCGGTTCCCATGTCCGCGCCCCGCGCCGTCTCGCTCGCGCCGAGCGCGACCGCGACGGTCGCCGCGCTCGGCGCAGCCGACCGCCTCGTCGGCGTCACCGCCCACTGCGACCTCGCCGACGACCCCGACGCCGGGCCCGCGAACGGCGAGGAGCCCCCGACCGCCGTCGGCGGCTGGCTGAACCCCGACCTCGACCGCGTCGCCGATCTCGATCCCGACGTCGTCCTCACGAGCGACGGGCTCCAGGCGGACCTCGCGGACGACTGCCGGGAGCGCGGCCTCGACGTCGCGCACCGAGAGCCGTCGACGCTGGACGAGGCCGTCGAGGGGTTCGCGGCCCGCGGCGCCGACGTCGGCCGCCCGGACGCGGGCGAGCGGCTCGCGGCCGACGCGCGCGACCGGCTCGACCGGATCGCCGACGCCGTCGCCGACCGCCCGCGCCCGACCGTCTACTGCGAGGAGTGGTCCGACCCGCCGATGGCGGCCGGCAACTGGGTCCCCGACGCCGTCCGCGCGGCGGGCGGGCGCTACCCGTTCGTCGACCCCGGCGAGCGCTCCCGCGAGGTCGACCCCGCCGCGGTCGAGCGCGCCGATCCCGACCGCGTCGTCGTCCACGTCTGCGGACACGGCGACCGGGTCGACCCCGCGACGGTCGCCGAGCGCGACTGGGCCGTCGACGCCCCCGTGACCGTGATCGACGACTCCCTCCTCAATCAGCCGAGCCCCGCGCTCCTCGACGGGGTCGAGCGGCTGGCGCGCCTGCTCCATCCCGACGCGTTTTCAGTCGCCGACGCCGACGACCGGACATGACGACCCTGCGAGTCGGCGTCGGCAGCGGCAACCCGGTGAAGCGGCGCGCGGTCGAACTGGCCCTCGGAGCGGCGGCGGACGACGACCTCCCGAGCGACCCGACCGGCGTCGCGATCGAGTCGGTCCCCGTCGACTCCGGCGTGAGCGAGCAGCCGACGGGCCACGCGGAGACGATCGCGGGCGCGGAGAACCGGGCCGCGGCCGTCCTCGACGCGGGCCCGAGAGGCGGCGCCGGCGCGCCGGACGACGGGGCGACGTACGACCTCGGCGTCGGCGTCGAGGGCGGCGTCGCGGGGTTCGACGGGAGCGACGACCGCTACCTGATCATGTGGGCGGCCGTAACGGACGGCGACCGCGTCGGCCGCGCCGCCGGCCCGAGCCTCGCGCTCCCGGCCGACGTCGCCGCCCGGATCGACGACGGGGAGGAACTGGGACCGGTGATGGACGACCTCCTCGACACCGACGGCGTCGCGACGCGCGGCGGCGCGGCCGGCGCGCTCACGAACGGCCGCGTCGACCGCGCCGAGGCGCTCGCCGCCGGGGTGAGCGGCGCGCTCGGCCCGTTCGTCTCCGGGCTGTACTGACCTCGGCGCGCCCTCGCCGCCGGGCCGCCGATCCGGTTCGAAGGCCGTACCCAAACGCGGCGACTGGCCGTCTCTCTCGCCCCTCCTGCCGCACAAAACCGCACGACTGCGGCGTGTTAACCGGACTTACCAACTCCCTTATGCTGGTCACCGACCTAGTGTGGGTATGAGCACGGTCCAATCGGACACGGTCGCAGAACAGGACGCGGTCGCGGCCGACTCGGCCGGCCTCTCCGCGAAACAGGCGCGAATCCTCCGCTACCTCCGCGAGAACGCGGCCGACCGCACCTACTTCAAGTCGCGGCTGATCGCCGACGACCTCGGCCTCTCGGCGAAGGAGGTCGGCGCGAACATGAGCGCCGTCGCCGACGCGGCCACCGATGTCGACGTCGAGAAGTGGGGCTACTCGTCGGGGACGACGTGGATGGTCACGGCCTGACGGTCGCCGTCGCGCTCTGAGTCGAGTCAGGGATCGTACGCGACCAGCGACGCCGCGTCGTCGGCGAACGCGACGGCCTCGGCGTCGAAGGAGTCGGCGTAGCGGACGACGAGCGTGAGCAGCCGCTCCGGCTCGGTCAGCGCGTAGCCGTCGGTCCGGTCGAGGAGGCCGGCGGCTTCGAGGTCGGCGGCCGCGGCGCTTATCGTCGGCCGGGAGACGCCGAGCGCGTTCGCGAGGTCGGCGCCGGTCGCGTCGGGGTCACGCAGCAGCGCGAGGACCATCCCGCGCGGCGTCTCCCGACGGAGGTAGCCGAGCGCCCGCTTGTCGGTCGCGTCGAACCGGCCGGCGGGGAAGAAGCGCCGATAGTCGGCGTCCTTCACCGACTCGATCGCGCCCGCCTCCTCCAGCTTCCGGAGGTGGTACTGCGCCTCGCCGGTCCCGAGGCGGAGGTCGTCGCGGAGCTTCGAGAAGTGCGCGCCGGGGGTCGTCGGCACGTAGCCGCGGATCGCCTCCCGCGTCTCGTTCTCGTCGGTCCCGTCGTCGGCGCTCGCGGTCCCGACGAACGGCGCGGCGGCTCCGACCGCTGCGAACCGCCGGAGCGTCTCCCGCTTTCGGCCGTCGAACCCCTCTGTCACGGCCGTATTAGTCGGCGCCTCGACAAAAGCACTTCGCTCGCGGCCGAATCGCGTCGGAGAATGCGGCTACGGCCGCGCTTCGCGCCGAGCTACTCCTCCTTCTCGACTTCCGCGGGCGCCTCCTCGTCGTCCATCTCCTGGATGACCTCGTCGGCGGACCTGATGCTCGCGCCGGCGTCGCCCGCCTTCACCGCCTCGGCCTCCTTCTCGAGCTCCTCGACGTTCATCTCCGCGGACTCCTCGATCTGGCCGAGGATCTCGTCGATGTCGTCGAGCCCGAGCATCTTCCGGGTGTCGTCGTCGAACTCCTTCCCGTCGAGCCCCTCCATCTCCTGGACGTCGGAGCCGGAGAGCGCCTTGCCGTAGCGGCCGACCAGACTCGTGAGCTCCTGCGGGAGGACGAACGTCGTGGACTCGCCTTTGCCGATCTCTTCGAGGGTCTCCATGCCGCGCTCGATGATGGCGCGCTCGCCCATCGACTCCGCGGAGCGCGCGCGGAGGACCGTCGAAATCGCGTCCCCCTGCGCCTCGAGGATCTGCGACTGCTTTTCCCCTGCGCGCGGATGATGTTTGACTGCTTGTCACCCTCCGCCTGCTCGACGGCGGAGCGGCGTTCCCCCTGCGCTTCGAGGATCATCGCGCGGCGGCGGCGCTCGGCGGAGGTCTGCTGCTCCATCGCCTGCTGGACGTCCTTCGAGGGGTTGACCTCGCGGACCTCCACGCTCTCGACGCGGATCCCCCACTCGTCGGTGGGCTCGTCGAGCTCTTTGCGGATCTTCGCGTTGATCTCCTGGCGCTTGTTCAGCGTGTCGTCGAGCTCCATGTCACCGAGGACGGCGCGGAGGGTCGTCTGCGCGAGGTTGGAGACGGCCTTCTTGTAGTCGTCGACCTCGAGGAACGCCTTCTTGGCGTCCATCACCTTGATGTAGACGACCGCGTCGGCGGTCACCGGGGAGTTGTCCCGCGTGATCGCCTCTTGCCGGGGACGTCCAGCGTCTGGGTCCGCATGTCGAACGGGTACGTGCGGGAGACGAACGGCGGGATGAGGTTGATACCCGGTTCGAGCAGCTTGCGGTACTCGCCGAAGACGGTGAGCGTCTTCTTCTCGTAGGCGTCGACGATCTCGAACGACTGCCAGAGCGTGACGACCACGAGCAGGAGTGCGAGCAGGCCGACGCTCACGAGCCCGAGACCGAGCCCGGCTTGGAGGGTGATCGGATCCATGCCCCTCGTTTAGACCATCAAACGCTTAATAGTTCGCCCGCCGCCCCCGAATCGCCCCGCCGTCTCCCGGTCGGTTCGCCGCGCTGGCGACCCCTGCTGACCGATCTGTCGAACATCCTCACCCGTCCGCGTCGAACCGCTCCGCGACGTTCTCCAGCGCCGCCCGGAGCTGCCGCTCGTTGAACCGACGGATCACGGGCGCGCCAACCGTCGTGAGCGCGTTCTCCGGCAGGTCGTACGTCGCGGCGTACGTCAGCTCTGTCCCGCCGTCGACGGGGGCGAGCCGGAGGTCGATGGTGCCGGTGAGCCGGCCGCGGAGCTCGAAGGCGTGGCGCTCGGGCGGCTCGTGGACGGTCTGGACGATCTCGCCGTCGATACCGATCCCGGCCATCCGGTAGGTGTACGAAAGTCGCTTCCCGCCGTTCGCCAGGGGCTCGACGTCTCGAACGTCCGTAATCCCGGGCGTGATCGCCGCGTGGTTCGCGGGGTCGTCGAGGAACGCGAACACGGCCTCCGGATCGGCCGCGACGACGACCGAGTCGCTCGCGGCGAAGGGGTCCGATCGCTCGTCGCTCATGGTCCACCGCGCTCGGCGGTCGACTCCCCGCTCATTCGCTCGATCGGGGGTCGACGTACGCCTCGACCAGCTTCCGCTCGGCCGCGCGGAGGTGCTGGTGGAACGTCTGCCGGGTGATCCCCATCTGCTCGGCGATCTCCGAGCCGTCGACCGGTCGCGGCCACTCGAAGTAGCCGTTCAGCTCGGCGGTCTTCAGGGCGGCGCGCTGGCGCTCGGTGAGCCGCTCGTCGACCGCGGCCGCGAACTCCGCGACGGTGCGGTCGCGGCTCTCGCGCTCGACGCGCGACCGGAGCTCGACGCCCTCGTACTCGCCGCGGAACACGTCGAGGATCGACCGGACGTCGTGCTCGGGCGGCGCCTCGATCGTCAGGGTCGCTCCCTCCGGCGTGGCGGTCGCCTCGGCGACGACGCTGCCGTGGTCGGCCAGCTGCGTGAGCGGCGGTGACTCGGTGACGGTGACGCCGAAGCTGACGCCGTCGTTCGTCTCCGAGACCGTCCGCATCGACTCGACCAGCGGGAGGGCGGCGAGCTCGTCGAGGTCCGGATCCTCGCCGTCGGCGCGGAAGTACAGCTCGCAGGCGTCGTCGTCGAGCCGCGTCGTCCCGAGGTGTTCCACCTCCCCGCCGACCGCGTCGGCGATCCGCGCGAGCGGTCCCGTCGAGTCTCGGATCTCGACCACGAGCTCCACGACGCGGTCGGTCGTGAGCATCTCCGCCGTCTCGATGGAGTGGAGTCCGTTCGCGATCATCTTCCCGACGGACTCGCACACCCGTCGCTCCCGGCGGTCGAGGACGTCAGCCCCGCTGCCGTAGATCGCCAACAGGCCGTACCGTCGCTCCCCGTACGTGAGCGGGACGACGAGGAGCCGCCGCCCGCCGACGGCCGCCGGTTCGAGCGGTCCGTCGGCCGCACCCTCTATCGAGCCGCTGCGGAGCTCCTCGGTCTCGATCGCCTCCCGGACCTCGGTCGGCGTCTCGTCGATGTCGAACGACGCGCCGACGTCGACCGACACGCCGCTCGCGGCGCGGATCTCGAGGCGACCGGTCGCCGACGACACCTCGCCGATCCAACCGCCGGCATACCCCGGCTCGCCGGCGACGACCTCGCAGACGCGCTCGGGGATGGCGTTCGGGTCCCGATTCTCGACGAGGATGCGACTGATGTCGCTGAAGAGCCCGTTCACCCGACCGAGGACCCTGTCGAGCGAGCGCCGCTCGGTCGCGAGCTTCTCGGCGCGCTCCTCGGCGAGCCGCTCCGCCTCCTTTCGGTCGCTGATGTCGTTCTGGAAGCCGACGTAGTGGGCCAGGTCGCCGTCCTCGTCGTATATCGGCGCGACCGTCAGCTCGTTCCAGAAGGGAGTACCGTCGCGCCGGTAGTTCCGTATCTCGACGGTCGCCTCCTCCTCGTTCGCGATCGCGTCCCCGATCTTCTCGACGGTCTCCGGGTCCGTCCCCGGTCCCTGGAGGAACCGCGGGTTGCGGCCGAGCGCCTCCTCGACCGGGTAGCCGGTGTGTTCCTCCCAGGCGTCGTTGACGTACACGAGGGGGTAGTCCGGGAGGTCCGGGTCGCTGATGCTGATCCCGATCGGCGCGTCCTCGACGGCGCGCGTCACCTCCGACGCGGACGGCTCGTGGTCGGAGACGTCCCGTCGCGGCTCAGAGGCCGGGACTCCCGAACAGACCGTCGAGACGTCGGAGACGAGCTTATCGATCGACGCCGACCCGTTCTTCTGGAGGAACCTGTCGACGCCGTTCTCGAAGGCGGCCTCCGGCACGCCCTCCTCGTCCGTCTCCGTGAACATCACGACGGGCACGCCGGCGTCGGACTCCTCGATCGCGGTCGCGAGGTCGACCCCGTCGTCGCCGGCCAGCGCGTACTCGCTGACGACGCAGTCGTACTCCCCGGTCGTCGCCTTCGCGACCGCGGACGCCGCGGTGTCCGTGCGGGTCACGTCGAACCCCGCGGCCCCGAGCGCCGTCTCGATCCGATCGCTCCCCTCCTCCGGGTGGACGAGGAGCGCTCGAGCGTTCGCCATGGGCGTCCGTTCGCACCCAGACGGGTTAACGGTTGCCTACGTTCCGAGACTCCGAAACGTCGGCGCCCGACCGGCCGACCGCGGGGGCCGTCGGGGCGCGACTGTCCAGTTAGGCCCGGGTACTTTGAGGTCGCTTGGCGTGAGATAGACGCATGGTGTCGACTATCACCGCCGAGGAGCCGTCCCGCGAGCGGGCCCACGAAACATGAGCGTGCGCGTCCCCGTCCGGGAGCCCCCCACGTCGGTTCCCGGCGACCGCGTGGGGCTCCCCGAGGCCGTCCTCGCCGACCTCGGGATCGGCCTCGGCGATTCGGTGACCGTCGAAGGCGCGCGTCGCGTCGCCGCCCCGGTCGTCGCGGTCGACGGCGAGGCGCGAGCCGTCTTCCTCCCCGAGCGGCTCCGCCGGACGGCCGGGGTCGAACCGGGCGAGGCCGCCACCGTGGCGGCGTCGGACCTCCCGGTCGCCTCGTCGGTCACGCTGCGGCTCCGCCAGTCGGTCGACTTGGAGCGGAGCGAGGACGCGATCCGCCGCCGGCTCGATCGGCGCGCGGTCGCCGTCGGCGACGAGGTCGAGGTCACGCGCCTCGGCGGCGCGCTCACGCTCCGGTTCGACGTGCGGGACGTGGCCCCCTCCTCGCCGGCGGTCGTCGGCGACGAGACCGAGATCACCGTCGCGGCCGACGACGGGACGCGGGCGGTCGAGGCCGAGCGCCCCGGCGGGACCGGCGCCGGCGACGGCTTCGTCCCGACGGCGACGTTCGAGCGCCTCCGCGACGCGGTCGCGACCCGGTTCGACGCGGCCGAGACGTTCGAGTCCGCGGGGTCCGCGACGTTGGGGCTGCTCCTCCACGGCCCGCGCGGGTCGGGGAAGACGACGCTCGTCGAGGCCGTCGCGGCCGCGACCGACGCGGCGCTCGTCCGGGCCTCCGCGGCGCGGCTCCGAGGCGAGCGGGCGAGCGACCGATCGGACCGGCTCGACCGCGTCGTCGAGGCCGTCTCGGGGGGCGAGCCGACCGTGGTCCTCCTCGACGACCTCGAGGCGCTCGGAGCCGACGACGGCGGCTCCGCGCTGGCGGACCGCTTCCGGTCGACCGTCGACGAGCTCCGCGCCGGGGACCGGACGGTCGTGATCGGTGCGACGACCGACCCGAGCGAGGTACCGTCGGCGCTGCGCCGCGGCGGCCGGTTCGACCGCGAAATCGAGGTCGAGCCCCTGACGACCGCGGAACGCGCGGCCGCGCTCGAAGCCCTCTGTGAGGGCGCGTCCCTCGCGATGGACGTCGACTTCGAGTCGGTCGCCGCGCGGCTCAACGGCTACGTGTTCGCCGACCTCGCGGTCCTCGCGGACGCGGCGTTGGAGCGGGCGGTCCGCCGCGACGGCCGGACCGCGATCCGGATGGCCGACTTCGAGGCCGCGCTCGACGAGGTCGAGCCCACCGGCCTCCGCGAGGTCACCGTCGAGTTCCCCGCGGTCGGCTGGGACGAGGTCGGCGGGCTCGACGACGCCAAGCGGGAGCTGGTGCGCGCGGTGTACTGGCCCTTAGAGTACGCCGACCGCTTCGCGGAGATGGGGATCGACCCGCCCTCCGGCGTGCTGCTGTACGGGCCGCCGGGGACCGGGAAGACGCTGCTCGCGCGCGCCGCGGCGACGCTCAGCGACGCGAACTTCATCCCGGTGAACGGGCCTGAGCTGCTCGACAAGTACGTCGGCGAGTCGGAGAAGGCCGTCCGCGACCTGTTCGCCACGGCGCGCGAGAACGCGCCGGCGGTGATCTTCTTCGACGAGGTCGACGCCATCTCGCCGCGGCGCAGCGGCGACGACACGGGCGCCGGCGAGCGCGTGGTGTCGCAGCTGCTGACAGAACTCGACGGGTTAGAGCCGCTCACCGACGTCGCCGTCATCGCGGCGACGAACCGCCCGGACGCCATCGACGAGGCGCTGCTCCGGCCGGGCCGGATCGAGAAGGCGGTCGAGACGCCGCTTCCCGACCGCGAGGCGCGCCGCGAGATCCTGGCGATCCACGCCCGGGAGATGCCGGTCGCGTCCAGCGTCGACCTCAACTCGGTCGCCGACCGAACCGCCGGGTACAGCGGCGGCGACCTTGCGGCGCTGGTCCGGGAGGCCGGGCTGCTCGCGATCGAGGACGCGATCGTCGACGACGGGTCGCCCGCCGAGACGACGGTCGGGCGCGACCACTTCGAGCGCGCGCTCGCCGAGACGTCGCCGTCGACCGACGACGGGCGCGCCGAGGTCGAGTCGGCGGAGGAGTGAGCGGCGATCGCGGTCGGGGCTACTCCTCGTGGAGGTTTAAGACGAAGTAGACGACGCCGCCCATGGCGAGCAGCTCCAGCGCCACCATCGTCCAGAACCGCACGTTGACCCCGTCCACCGGCTCTGAGAGCGACGGGATCAGGAAGATCCCGACGAGGGCGACGGTTATACAGACGGCGATGCCGGCGACGGACCGCGTACGCAGCTCTGGCGGCTGTTCGGTCGTAGTGTTGGTCATTGAAAATGAAGGTGAAGGTCGGTTTCGCCGCGCTGTTCTACCGCGTCCGGGTTCGCTAACCGCTTAGTCCGCGGCCTGGGCGTCGGCGCCCGCGGAGGGCTCCGGCGCCTCGGTGTCGCCGAGGATGGCGCGGCTGCGGAGCAGGACGAATCCGAATCCGACCTTCGCCGTCACGTCGAGAATCATGAACGCGAGGGTCTCGATACCGAGACCGACGACGCCCGCACCCTCGGTCCCGACGATCCACAGGATCGGGTATGCCGTCCAGAGGACGGCGACGAGCGCTGTCAGCGTGTTGAACGTGCTCTGTACCTCGGCCGAGCGCTGCTTCGCCGCGCTACGCAGGCTCGTCAGGAGGTAGTACAGCACGAACAGGAACGCGATCGTGCTGAACAGCCACCAGGTGTACCGAGCGAGCGGCGTCTTCGAGAGCGCACCGATGAGGCCGGTGACGATCATCAGCGCGTCGACGCCGACGAGCGTCCCGATGGTCACGCGGTCGACCTTCGCGAGGAGCGCGAGGTCGAGCAGCAGCAGCGGCGTGGTGAACAGCCAGTCCGCGTACCGGGCGTAGTAGATGTCGAGCACTTCACCGCCGACGAGCTCGACCTCGGTCAGCCCGATGCCGAAGAACATCGACAGGTACGCCGCCGATGCGATCCCCGGCACGAGGATCGTGATCGCGTAGTACTCACGGGCCTCCTTGTCGGTGACCCCCCATCCTTTGACGATGAAGTAGAAGGTCCCGATGAGCATCATTAGTGTGCCTATACCTAACCAAAGCGTCTCGGGACGACCGTCCCCGAGCAGGTCGTATCCCGCCTGTAGCGCTATCGGGTCCATACCCACCTCATGATACAGTATATATTCTATTCAGATCGATGCCAACCCAGTCAGGTATCGGCGTCCGCGGGCGGTCGACCGACGGGGTTCCTCGGGGGCCGCTGCCCGCGTCGCGTCGCCCGTCGAGGGATACGTTGTCGGCCCGAAAGTAATCAACCTGGGGCCCCAGTATTGCTGTATGGCCGACGACGACACCGAAGCCGAGGCGGAGTCGACGACAGAAACCACCGCGGAGCGAGAGGCCGAAACGGAGGCGGCCGACGACGTCACCATCGACGTCGAGGCGATCGACGAGTACGAACAGCGCATCGAGGAGCTGTCGACCGCGGTCGAGGAGCGCGACGAGACCATCGAGGAGCTCCGGTCGGTCGTCGAGGAGCAGTCCGAACAGATCGACAAGCTGGAGAACCAGTTCCTCGACCTGTCCGCGCGCGTGGCCGACGGCCGCAACCTCGGCGTCTGTCCCGAGTGTAACGGGCCGACCGAGAAGAAGGAGCGGCTGTTCCGGTCAGACACGATCGAGTGCACGCGCTGCGGCGAAGTGATCCACACGTACTGAGCCCGTTCCGACCCCCTCGCTCTCCACCCAGCGCGTCGCCGAACAGAAACACGGCTCCGTCGAACCCTCACAGGTGACGCGTTCTGAGCTGGCGCTGGTCAGTACAGGGGTAGCGACGAGCGATTTCGGGAGTACGTGTAGTACGTCGCTCAGTGTGATTGCGTGGTTGTTTATAAGCTGGACCGCGGTGTTGCTGTCGGCTATTTATAAGTGACCGACGCTGCGGCGGTGAACGTCCCCAAAGCCCCAGCCGCGAGGCCGACGTACGCTCGCTGCGCGCTTCAGTCGCTCACTTCGTTCGCTCCTTCCAGTGCTTGCGTCGCCTACGTCGGCCTCGCGGCTGCCCCTTTGAGTCCCGCCCCGCCCAGCACGGCAACCGCACCTCACGCCTCCCCAACCTCGCCGCTCACGCCCTTCGGGCGTTCGCGGCGTCCCTCGCGGGCTGGCTCGCGGCCTCCGCTTCGCTCCGGCCGCTCGCAGGCGCGCCACCGCCTGCCATTTATAAGCGCTCATCGCTGTCGCTCACGGCTATTTAAATACCGTTTCGTCGCCATCGATCTGCGATACTCACTCCCGCAACCGATCGAGAAGCACTCTTCAGCGACCGACCGTTTCCGACGAAATTCATCTGAAAAGTGGGGGTTCCGACAGAGCCGAGAATATAAAAGACCGAATAATGGCGACGAGGCCCTAACCCCGTAACGCCCCTACTGACACCCATGTCGACGTCGACGGCGAGTCCGGTGCGGCGACTCCTCGGAGAACCGGAACGGACGGCCATCGGTGCGTCCCGCGCGGCGTTGCTCCTGCTCGCGGTCGGGTTCGGGGCGCTCTCCGCGGCCGGCACCGACCTGTCGCTTCGGACCCAGATGATCGCGTACCTCGTCGGGATGGTCGCGCTGAACCTCCCGCACGGGGGGTACGAACACTTCTCGAACCTCCGCCGGCGGGGGCTCCCGTTCGGCGCGCGGTACGTGGCGCTGTACCTCGGCTTCGTCGCGTCGTTCGTGGCGCTGTTCGTCGTCGCGCCGCTGCCCGCGCTCGCGCTCGCGTTCGGGACGGCCGTCGTCAAGGGCGGACACGGTGACCTGCGCGTGATGGACGCCTTAGTCGGTACGGACCATCTCCCGACCAAGCCCCAGCGCGGCCTCGCCGCGCTGGTCCGCGGCGGGGCCGTGATGATCGTTCCCGCCGTCTTCTGGACGGAGACCTACTACAGCTTCACCGGCATCATGCTGGGCGTCTTCGACGGGCAGTTGGCCGGGCCGGCCGCGTCGAACCCCGAGGGGGTCACGACGGCGCTCGGCGCGGCGTTCGGGCTCGGCGTGCTCGCGCACCTCGGTGGTGGCCTCGCGACGAGCCTCCGCTCGACCGGCGGCGTGAGCCGGTCGTGGCTTCTCGACGCCGCGGAGACGCTGCTGCTCGTCGCGTACTTCGCCTTGGTGCCCGTGGTCGTCGCCATCGGGCTGTACTTCCCGCTGTGGTACTCGCTGCGGCAGTCGGCGCGGAGCATGGTCGTCGAGCAGGAGCAGCCCGACCGAACGGAGGGGGTCTCGCTCGTCGTCGCGTGGGGCGTCCTCGTCGTCGGCGCCTTAGTCACGGCGACCGTCGCGGCCGCCCTGTGGACCGTCGCGCCGAACCCGCTGGCCGGGGGGTCGCTGCTCTCCGGCGCCGTCGCCTTCTACACCATCTTCGTCTGCGTCATCGCGATGCCGCACGTCGTGGTCGGGGAGTGGCTCGACTTCGGGCGCGGCATCTGGTACGTGCCCTGACCGCGGCCGGTCGCGTCGGCGACACCGCGCTCGCGACGCGAACCGCCCGCCCGCGTCGACGAGATAACAAGCCCTAAAACCCGGCTCGTCGACCGATACGGTATGCCTCTGCGGTTCGCTCGGCGGCTCGGGCTCGCGGACGCGGTGACCGTGGCCAACGCCGCCGTCGGCTTCCTCGCCGTCGTCGCCGCCACGGTCGACGTCGCGCTCGCGGCCCGCCTCGTGCTCCTCGCGGCGGTCGCCGACGGGCTCGACGGCGTCGTCGCCCGCCACCGCGGGTCGACGCCGGCCGGGCCGTACCTCGACTCGCTGGCCGACGTCGCCTCCTTCGGCGTGGCGCCCGCCTTCCTCGTGGCCGCCGTGGTCCGCGACGGGCGCTCGTTCGCGGCGGAGCCGGTCCTCGTCGCGGCCGGCGTCGGCGCGGGCGCGCTGTTCGTCGCCGCCGCCGTCGCCCGACTCGGCCTCTACACGGTCGACGAGGACGGCGCTCGGGAGACGGTGGGCGTCCCGACCACGCTGGCGGCGACGGTGCTCGCGGCCGCCGTCATCGCGGGCTACACCGCGCCCCTCCTCCTCGTCGGAGCGACCACCGCGTTCGCGCTGCTCATGGGCTCGACGGTCACGTACCCCGACCTCCACGCGCAGGACGCGCTCGTGATGGGCGTCGTGCAGGCCGCCGTGATCCTCACCCCCGCCGGTCATATGGCGACCGACGCGCTCCCGGCGTGGATCGGCGAGGGGTTCGCGTTCGCGCTGCTGTTCCTCTCTACCGGCTACCTCCTGCTCGGCCCGCGCTTCTACTGGGGCGACGGCATCCGCGCGCCGCCGGGCTTGCGGCGGTGAGTTCGGGACAGCCGGTCGACGTGGCCGCCGGTAGGGAGTGAAACGCCGTCGAAAATCGCAGCGAAAAGGGTTGCCTGACTCGCCTCGTCGGCGCGCCGCCCTACAGCAGGTCGTCGAACTCCTTGTACCGGGTGATGTCGACGCCGTCGTCGGTGACGACCGCGACGTTGATCCCGTTGCCGGACGCGAGGTCGCGCTCGACGGCGGACTGGATCGCCTTCGCGGCGATGGTCTTCGCCTCGTCGATGGTGACCTCGTCGTCGTACTCCTGCTCTAAGACACCGAGCGCGTACTGCGACCCGGAGCCCGTGACGGTGTACTCCTCCTCGGTCGTGCCGCCGAGGGCGTCGATGGAGTAGATGTGCGCGCCCTCGTCGTCGACGCCGCCCAGGATCGGCTGGACGACGAAGAACGCGCCGGAGCGGAGGAGGTTGCCGGTTAGCGTCGACAGCGCCTCCATCGACATGTCCTTGCCGCGGCGGGCCTCGTAGAGGCTCGTCTCGGCGCGGAGCGTCGAGATGAGGTTCTGGGCGGCCGAGACGGAGCCGGCGATGGTGAGGGCGCCGCGCGGGTGGATCTCCTCGACCTTCTGGACGTCCTTCGAGGAGACCATGCCGCCGAGGGAGGCGCGCATGTCGGTCGCCATCACGACGCCGTCGTCGGCCTTGATGCCGACGGTCGTGGTCCCGGTCTTCATCTCGCCGTCCTCCTCCGCCTTGGCGGCGCGGCGCTCGCTGTGTTCGAACTCGCCGAGCTCCGGTCCGAAGACGGGCTGGTCGCGGCCTAAGTCGGCGGCCGGCCCATCGGAGAGGTCGCCAGTCGGTGTTCGCATTACACGCTCGTTGGCTCGGCGCGCTGATAAAGGCAACCCTTCGGGGGCCGCCGACCGGTTCCGACGGGCCTATCCGTCGCCGGGTTGCGACCGGTCGACGGCGACCGGACGGGCGCGCTCGAGACGGGGTGACGGGACGCCCGCACGATCGACGGCGCTGTCGCTCTGGGTCGGTTCGGCGTTCGGTCGGCTGGGCAAAACGAGCTACTGCGGGCGCGTGATCACTCCTCGGCGGCGGTCTCGAACGCCTCGGTGGTGGTCTCGACGAGTCGGCCGACGGGGACGTTGATACCGAGGCGCTGGCGCGCGAAGACGGCCACCGGGAACAGCGAGATCCCGGCGGCGACGGTCGCTTGGTGCAGCCCGAAGAGGGCCGCGGTTCGGATGCGGTCGAACATTGGACTTCTGCCCGAGCCGAACGCGGGGATATATAAATATCTTCCGTGCCTGTCCCCGAGAGTGACCCGACGCAGTCTTGCGGTTTCCGGTCATAAATTAACGATCCTGAAACTTCTCCCGTCCCGCGCCGATCGACGCGTATCCCAGCCCGGTTTGACCCCGTTTATCTCCATAACTTATGAGAATTCACGGCGGTTCGTGCGCCTCGCATCGGCGCTTCGCGTCGGCTCTGTCCCGCCGGCTCCGACCGCGTGTGGGTCGCACCGCGTCGGACCGAGCGAGAGCCGCGCCGGACCGAACGCGATATAACCGAGCGAACGCCTAACCGGTCGCGTGAAGAACGTCACGGACCGAACCCGGAATCCCTTCGGGATGCGCCCCGACTGCCCCTCGTTCGTCCCCGGCTACGGCGACGCCAACGCCGACTTCCACGTCGTCGGCGACTACCCCGGCGTCCACGGCGGGAGCGCGGCGGGCGTCCCCTTCACCGGAGAGGCGTGGTCGCCCGCGTTCCTGTCGGCGCTCGAAGCGGCCGGATTGATCGCGGGGCTCGCCGAGGGCGTCGCCCCCGACGGCGTCGCGCGCGAGGGCGACCCGACCGCGGTCGACCCCGTCTCGACCGACCGGACGTTCCTCTCGTACCTCCACATGTGCGAGAGCGAGGGGACCCCGGACGACGACGACTACGACGACATGGAGCGCTTCTTCGACGCCGAGCTCCGCGCCATCGCGGCCCACGTGCTGCTCCCGGTGGGCGCGCGGGCGACCGAACACGTCTTGGAGACCTACACCGCGCGGGCCTGGAAGACCGAGATCGACATGGACGCGCTCCATGGCGAGGAGCTGCTCGGCGCCGGCTGGCTCGTCGTCCCGATCAAAGATCCCGCCGACTGGTCGGACGGCGACGCCGACCGGCTCGTCGACTCGCTCGGGGAGCTTCGCTCGACCGACTTCCGACGCGAGAGCGACCTCGGGCGGTTCATCGCCGGCAGCGACCCGTACCTGGTCCGCTGACGCAGCGACCGCCGCCGAGTCCGCGAACCGGTCGGTTTTCGCCCGGATAATCGTTAACTTCCCCCAGCAAAGCGAGTCTCTGATACGGACATCTGGCAGTAATCGGTCTTATTCGCGGACGATCGTTTTCTTCTCGGCCGCGACAGAGTCATATTTGTCGCTACTGCCCGGATTTTATAGCCGTCCTGTCGACGTTTCAGTAGACGCCCGTTCGAACGGGCGTCGGCCGCAGGACTGGTACTCCGCGCGGCGACTTGGTCAGCTCCGGCCCTCACCGGCCGGTTTTTCATCGCTACACAGCGCCTCGACGTACTTCCCGACGTGGTCGTCCATCCGCCGCTTGTAGCCAGCCCGCCGCGCGAGCCGGTCGAGCTCGCGGGAGACGTACGTGCCGTACTGGACGGCCTTCTTGTCCGCGGCATGGACCGACTCCGGCACGCGCCCGGCCGCGACCCGGCGGAGGGCGACCTTCCGCTCGTCCCCGTCGACGAGCAGGTCGTCCGGGAGCGCCAGCGCGGCGGCGACGACCCGGTCGTCGAGCAGCGGCGTTACGGGCTCGACGCCGGCGGCGCGGAGCGCGAGGACGTCCCGCTCTAACTGGTCGGGTAGCGTGCGGACGGTCTCCGTCCGCGCCCCGCGGACGGTGTCGGCGTCGACGCGAGGGTCGTCCGCCGGGTCGACGACCTTGCTGTAGCCGCCGAACAGCTCGTCGGCGCCTTGGCCGATCGCGAGCCGGCCGAACCCGTCAGCCGCGGCCGCCTCGGCCGTCAGGTACAGCGGCACCGCGATGGCGACGTCCATCGGGTTCCGGCGACCGGTCGCGGCCGCGACTGCGCGGACGGCGCGCCGGAGGTCCTCGTGCGTGATCTCGACGACCCGCAGGTCGCGCTCCATGGCGCTCGCGGCGTCGCGCGCGGCCGCGACGTCGTGGCTCCCCTCGAAGCCGGCGACGTAGCAGGGGGCCTCGGGGACGGCGGCCGCGACGAGCCCGGAGTCGACGCCGCCCGAGAAGGCGACCGCGAGGCCGCCGTCGGAGGGCTCGTCGTCGACGGCGTCCACGGGCCGGGAAGTAGCGGCGAGGTCGTCGAGTGCCGCGCTCACCGCGTCGTCGACCGCCGACAGCGCGACCTCTCGGTCCGTTGTCGGCTCGGTGTCGGGGAGCCGCCAGACGCGTTCGGTCCCGCTTGCCGAGACGACGCTCCCGGCCGGGACCGGTTCCGGATCGTCGAGCGCGCCGCGGTCGAAGCTCCACGCGTCCGGGGCGGTCGGGTCCGACGGTGACTCGGGATCGAGCGCTTCCCGCTCGACGAACAGCGGCTGTCGGCCCAGGACGTCGCGGACGAGGACAGGCCCTTCGCGGCTCGGCGGGTCGTGGCCGGGAGAGTCGCGGTCCGGCGGGTCGGCCAGCAGGCCGGCGAAGCCGAGTCCGCCCGGGAGCGGGTCGCCGTCACGGAGGGCGACGCGGACGCGGTCCGCGGAGGCGCCGCGCAGTTCGGTAGGTTGCGGGGTCATCGTCGCGGTCACCGGAGGGCGTCGAGCGCGCGGAGCGCGCGGCGCTTGGCCCCGCCGCCGAACTGCCTGAGCGAGACCCGCCACGGGGTGCGCTTGCCGACGACGCTCGTCCGGCCGTCTGCGATGCCGTCGAGGATGGCGGCGGCGGAGCGCTCGTCGGCGCCCACCTCGGTCACCGCCTGCCCGACCATCTCGGAGATGTGGGCGTCGCTGCCGGCGGTCATCGGGAGGCCGTTGCGGACGGCGAACTTCTCGGCCTGTCGGTTCGAGCGTCCGGTGAACAGCCGGGAGTTGTACACCTCGAGGGCGTCGGCGCTCGCCAGCTGCTCGTCGCTGATGTGCGCGGCGACGCCGTGGCGGGACTTCTGGAAGGGGTGGGGGACGACCGCGATCCCGCCCTGATCGCGGATCCGATCGAGCGTCTCGTCGAAGGGGAGGCCGCTCTCGACGCGCTCCTCGATGCCGAACGCGAGGACGTGGCCGACCGCCGAGGTCACCTCCATGCCGACGATGCCGACGAGGCCGTAGTCGGGGGCCTTCTCGGCCGCCTCGATGCTGGCGTCGATCTCGTCGTGGTCGGTGACGGCGAGCGCGTCGAGCCCGACCGCGGCCGCCTGCTCCAAGAGGAGCTCGACCGGGTCGCGCCCGTCGTACGACAGCGCGGAGTGCGCGTGGAGCTCGACCGATAGCACACCCGACGGTTCGACCGTAGTCATAAAAAGCGCCCCGGTCTGCGCCGCTCTCCGCCGATTCGCGGCGGCTGAACCCCGCTCCGGCGATATGATATTTAAAAGAACGCGGTGGCGCGTGCCTGCGAGCGGCCGCCATCGGCGGCCGCGAGGAGCACGCGCGAGGGAGTCAGTCGCCGGAGCGAAGCGGAGGCGACTGACGAGGCTGGGGAGGTGAGAGGTGCTGTGCGGAGCGGTGCGGGGTGGGACTCAAAGGGGCAGCCGCGAGGGCGAAGCACGGCGACGTAAGCACTGTAGGGAGCGAACGAAGTGAGCGACCGAAGCGCGCAGCGAGCCGCGCGAGTCCTCGCGGCTGGGGCTTTGGCGGTGTTCGCCACAGATCCAGAATCAACTATTTATAAACGAGCGGCTGGGGCTTTGGCGGTGTCCGCCGTCGATCCGAAGTCAACCATTTATGCCAAATCGGTTGGCACGTTGGTGGTGTTCACCGCTGATCCGCCATCATCCATTTATAAGGCTTTGTTGATATACTCAGAGACTGATAGTTTCACACCCTCAATCGCTCAGTACAGACGTAGCGACGAGCGATTTCGGGAGTAGGTGTAGTACATTGTGAGCGAGGTTATTTATAAACCAGAGCGCGGTGTTGCTGTCGGCTGTTTATAAATGGTCGACGCTACTGCGGCGAGTGCCTCCAAAGCCCCAGCCGTCGAGGCGGGCGGACGCTCGCTGTGCTCCTCGTCACTCGCGTTGCTCGTTCCTGCGGTGCTTACTTCGCCTCCGCCCGCCTCGACGGCTGCCCCTTTGAGTCCCACCCCGCACCGCTCAGCACCGCACCTCACGCCTCCCCAGCCTCGCGGTTCGCGCTCTCCGAGCGCTCACCGCGTCCCTCGCGGGCTGGCTCGCGGCCTCCGCTTCGCTCCGGCCGCTCGCAGGCGCGCCACCGCACTCTTTTTATAAACGGGCGTCGGCGCCGCTGGCGACTATTTAAATATCGAATCGCTGCTACCGATCTGCGGAACTCACTCCCGAAACCGACCAAGAAGCACTCTTCAGCGAGCGGCTGTTCCAGACGATAATGTGTCTGAAGAATAGGGTTTCAACAGAGCTATTTATAGGCAATCAGTCGGATCAACGACCCCTGAAAAATACATCTCGGTTACCGATTAGAACGCGCTCTCGCCCACCGTCTTCCGGTAGGTCGCCCGGCCGGTGTGCGCCGAGTCGTCCCACGACTCCACGTCGACGATGATCCGAGTGTTGATCGCGTCCGCCGGCGCGTCCTCGATCCGCAGCGTCGAGTCGCCGATGCGGGCGACGTGGCCGCCGTTCTCCTCGCCGGTCACCATCACTTCGAGGACGTCGCCGGCCGCGTAGTCCGGCGTCGACCCGCGGAACGACCAGCCGGCGAGGAACTTGTCGAAGACGCTCACGCGCGCGACACCTCCTCGGAGACGCGGTCGGGAATGTACTCCCGCCCGAAGCCGGTGATCGCGGCGAGGACGAAGATCGCCACGAGGAACCAGCCGTGGAACACGTACGGCACGACCTCGATCGGGTTGACGACCATCTCGGGGCCGTACTCGGCGCCGAGGCCGTCGGGGCCGACCATCACCTGGTACCCCACGAGCACGCCGCCGGCCCACGGGAAGATGTAGCCGAGCGCGGAGGTGTTGGCGTCTAAGATGTTCGCGCGCCGGTAGCCGTTGATGTTGAACTTCTCGCCGATGCGGGCGACGTACGGGGCGATCGCGATCTCCGCGGCGGTGTTGATCGTGATCATCCCGTTGATCGTCGCGGTGCCGAGGACCATCGTCAGCTCCGCCCGGCGGACCGTCGTCGCGACGCGGTCGAGGAGGAACGTCTGGATCGCCTCGAAGCCGCCGCCGCGGATCATGATCTGCGCCATCGCGACGATCAGGAGCGTGAGGACGATGAGCGGGAAGAACCCGACTGCGCCGGAGTAGAGGCTCCCGCCGACGCCCGCGGTCTCACCGACCTCGACGACCGGCAGCCCGGAGAGCGAGCCGGCCTCGGTGACGGTGAAGGCGACGATGTCGCTCGCGCTCGACAACCCGAACAGGAGGTTGAAGGCGATCGCCACGAGCAGCCCCCACGAGATCGCCTCGACGATGTGGCGCCCGGCGACCGCGGTGACGATGACGATCCCCATCGAAAGCAGGTGGACCAAGCCGAGGGCGTTCGCGGACTCGCGCAGCGCGACGGCGCCCTCAAGCTCCACGCCGGACATGACGGAGCCGGCGATCAGGTAGGCGGCGAACGCCGGGACCGCCGCCCCGATCGCGTACTTGAACCGCGAGGCGACGACGCCGCCGATGTCAGCGTCCTGCGTCACCGCGCTCACGATCGTCGTGTCGCTGACGGGCGCGAGGTTGTCGCCGAAGACGGCGCCCGAGAGGATCGCGGCGAACAGCAGCACGGGGTTCGCGCCGATGAGGACCCCGGCCGGGAAAAAGAGGGTGACGAACGCGACGGTCGCGCCGTAGCCCGTCCCGATGCCGGTCGCGAGGAGGCCGCAGAGGACGAACGCGGCCGCCGGGAACGTCGCGGCGCCGACGTTCAGGGCGTCGGCCGCGAAGATGAGCCCCTCGACGAAGCCGCCGACCTGGAGCGTCTGGGCGAACATCCCGGCCCACAGCCACGCGACGATGGCGGTCGCGGCCACGCGCTGGGTCATCCCCTCGAAGATCGTGTCGGCGTACCTCTTCCAGTCCCCGCGGACGAGGAACATGCCGAGTGTCGTCCCGATCAGCGCGCCGACGACGAGCCCGTTGGTGTCGCCGATGCCGAGGACGCCGCTCTGGAAGATCGCCCAGCCGATGAAGAAGGCGAGCGGGACCGTGCTCGCCCACTTCCCGCCGCGGAACTCGATCCGCGGGTCGTCGCTGTTCTGCTCGCCGACGCCGAACTCGCTCCCGTCGGGCGGGTCTCCGCCGTCGGCCGCCGGCGGAGCCGCGTCTCTGGTTTCGGTCATCTGTCGGTCACACCGCTCCGAACATCGACTACTCACCTAAATCCTCCCTTCCGCGGAGCGCTCGCGCGGAACAAAACCACCGACGACGGGGAGCGAACCGGCGGACGGCGAGAGCGCTGGAACGCGCCCGCCACTCCGCCCCACAAGAACACGCTTAAGAACCCGGACGGCGACTCCGCAGACGGGAACAGCACAGCTGCAGATCCGACTCGCCGGGGCCCTTTCGCCCGCGGCTTGGGAATGTAGCAGTGCGCCGACGCCTCCGGCGTCGCGGTCGGGCGGGCCGCTCGCGCGGCCCGTCCGGTCGGATCGCTCGCTTCGCGAGGGATTCGTAGCCGCGCCGCGCGGAGTCGCGGTCACGTTGCGGTTGTGCCGTTCCAACCAGACAGACAATGGCACGAATGCACACGCGCCGTCGCGGTTCGTCCGGTTCGGACAAGCCGGCGACGGACGAGACCCCGGAGTGGAGCGACGTCGACGCCGAGGACATCGAGTCCCGCGTCGTCGAACTGGCGGAGCAGGGCCACGACCCCAGCGTCATCGGCCTCAAGCTGCGCGACGAGGGCGTCAAGGGCGTCCCGGTCCCCGACGTGAAGCTGGCGACCGGCAAGAAGGTCACCGAGATCCTCGAGGAGCACGACGCCGACGCGGACATCCCCGAGGACCTCCGCAACCTCATGTCGCAGGCGATCCGCCTGCGCGAGCACATGGAGGAGAACGGGCAGGACCACCAGAACAAGCGCGCGCTCCAGAACACGGAGTCGAAGATCCGCCGCCTCGCGAACTACTACCGCGGCGACGAGATCGACGAGGAGTTCACGTACACCTACGAGAACGCCGTCGAGTACCTCGAGGAGTAAGCGCCCCGACGCGGCGACAGCGGCCCACGAGACCCCACCACCCATGACCGAAGCGACGTCCGCCACGCCCGCCCCCGACGCGCTCGCCGGCGTCCTCGCAGACGCGCCGTTCGTCCGGCTCGTCGCGACCGACGACGGCGACGCGCTGGCAGCCGCGGGGCTGCTCGCGCGAGCGCTCCGAGCGACGGGCACGCCGTTCCAGGCGCGCGTCGACCCCGACCCGGTCCCCAACGACGTCGACGACGGCGTCGCGGTGGCCGTCGGCGTCGACCGCGGCCCGCACGCGATCCCCGGGACGGGACGGCCGGCCAGCACGGCGGCCTTCGCGGTCGCTCGCGCCCTCGGCGTCGAGCCCGACCCCGTGGTCGCGCTCGCCGGCGTCGTCGCGGCCGGGTCGATCCCCGGTGCCGACGGCTCCGGCGACGCGCTCGACGCCGCGGAGCGGGCTGACCGCGTCGAGCGGCGCCCCGGCGTCGCGCTCCCGGTCTCGGGAACGGTCGACGAGGAACCGTCCCGAGCGGAGGCCCTCGCGGCCTCGACGCTCGCGCGGACCCGGTACTCCGGCGACCCCGAGGCGGCGCGCGAGGCGCTCGCCCCCCTCGAACTCCCGACCGACCCCGACGCCGACGACCGCCGACGCTTCGCGTCGCTGGTCGCGGTCGACGCGGTCGACGGCGACGACGCGAGCGAGCGCGCGGCCTCGGCGGTCGAGCGCGCGCTCCGCCCGTACGCGACGGACGGCCCGTTCGAGACGGTCGGCGGCTACGCCGACGTGCTCGACGCGCTCGCCCGGGAGGCGCCCGGGACGGGCGTCGCGCTCGCGCTCGCGAGCGACCCGGACCCGTCGCTCCGGACGGCCGCGCTCGACGCGTGGCGCCGCCACGGACTGGCGGCCCACCGCGCGCTCGACGCCGCGACGGTCGGCCGGTACGACGGCTGCGTCGTCGCCCGCGTCGACGCCGCGGCGGTCGACGGGTCGCCCGCGATCCTGCCGACGGTCGCCCGGCTCGTCCGGGACTTCCGGTCGCCGGAGCCCGTCGCGGTCGCGCTCGACGAGACCGCGGGCCGGCTCGCGGCCGCCGCGACCGGTGGGGGCCGCACAGCGGGCGACGCGGTCGGCCTCGGCGACGCCTGCCGGACCGCCGCCGGCGAGGTCGGCGGCGACGGCTGGGGGGCCCCCGAACGCGGCGGCGTCTCGGTCGACGACGGCGACGTCACCGCGGCGCTGGCCGCGCTCAGGGAGGCGATCTGAGATGACCGAGGAGATCCGCCGGACCGCGACGGTCCGGACGACGCACGCCGACGCCGCGACGGTCGCGGCCGCGCTCGGGCCGGACGAGACCGACTCGATGCGCACGCGCGTCGACGGCGACGTCGTCGCCTGTACCGTCTCGCGCCCGACGACCGGCGGGCTCCAGTCGACGCTGGACGACCACCTCGTGAACCTGCGCGTCGCCGATCGCGTGATCGAACGCGCTCGGTCGCATCTCGCCGCAGACGCTGACTCCACCGACGCACTCGACTCCACAGACGAACCGCAGACGACCGACACCGACACACAACCCGACACATGAGCGAACGATCCGTATCCAAGAGCAGAGAACAGAAGCGCTGGTACACCGTGCTGGCGCCCGAACAGTTCGACCGACAGGAGCTCGGCGAGACGCTCGCCGAGGAGCCCCAGCAGGTCGTCGGCCGCACGATCACGACGACGCTCGACCAGCTGACGGGCGACTCCAACGCGAACAACACGAAGCTGACCTTCAAGATTACCGACGTCGGCAGCGACTCGGCGTACACCGAGTTCATCAAGTACGAGCTGACGCGCGACTACCTGCGCTCGCTCGTCCGCCGCGGCGCCTCGAAGGTCGAGGCGTCGATCACGGTGCTGACGACGGACGACTACCGCGTCCGCGTCCAGCCCGTCGCGCTGACGACGAAGAAGGCCGACCGCTCGCAGGAGAAGGCGATCCGCCGCGTGATGATCGACAAGGTCCACGCCGCCGCCGAGGAGCGGACCTTCGAGGCGTTCGTCGACGCGATCGTCGACGGGAACCTCTCGTCGGCCATCTACGGCGACGCCAAGGAGATCTACCCGCTCCGCCGCGTCGAGGTCCAGAAGCTGACCCTCGAAGCGCGCCCGCGCGAGGTCGCCGCCGAAGAGGAGGCCGCCGTCGACGTCGACGCCGACGAAGTGGCCGTCGACGCCGACGAGTAACGTCTCGCCGCGCGGACCGACGCGATTTCTCCATTTATAAATCCCGTAGCGGCGGCGCCGCCGCGAGACCGAAAGTGCGTCGCGCGGTACTTCTGTTTATAAACTGAACCGCGGTGGCGCGCCTCCGAGCGGCCGCCAGAGGCGGCCGCGAGGAGCCCGCGAGGGAGTCAGCCGCCCGGAGCGAAGCGGAGGGCGGCTGACGAGGCTGGGGAGGCGTGAGGTGCGGTTGCTGTGCGGGGTGGGACTCAAAGGGGCAGCCGGGAGGCGGGCGCAGGCGACGTAAGCACCGCAGCGAAGGAGCGATAGCGACTGAGCGAGGAGCGCAGCGAGCGTGCGCCCGCCTCCCGGCTGGGGCTTTGGAGGTGTTCATCGCTGATCCGCAATCAACGATTTATAAGCGAGCGACTGGGGCTTTGGCGGACTCCACCGCCGACCTGCGACCGACTATTTATAAACAGCCACTCATCTCACGGCTCGCGTCAGCTGCTTTCGGTACGGCTCGAACCCCCGTTTCTCGTAGAACGCTGCCGCGCGCTCGTTGTCGACGTCCACGTCGAGGCGGAGTTCGCCGCAGTCCTGCTCGCGCGCATCTGCCTCTGCTCGCTCCAGCAACCGGTCCGCCAACCTACTCCCCCGAAACGACTCGTCCACGTAGATATCGCCGATCACGAGCCGGTCAGGGCGGTCGAACACCGCGGGGCACGCGTCGACGCTCGTCGAGACGAACGCGACGAGGTCGCGGTCCGGGTCGGGAACGTCGACGGGAGCGGGCTTCTCGGGATCGAGTACCCCGGAATCGACGTCGCCCGGACCGACTTCCGAATCGACCGCGACGACCCACAGGCGGCGGTCCGCGTTCTCGCGGAGCAGGTCGCGTCGAAACGCCGCCTCGGCTGCGATCAGCTCCTCGTCGGGCCGGTCGGCAAGCGCGTGGCTCTCCGCGGTCGCCGCGAGGTCGCGGTGGTAGGGGAGCCACAGCTCGGCGGCGTAGCGGCGGAGGGCGTCCTCGTCGGTCGGCAGCCGTCGGATCTCCATACGACGGGCACCGGAGCGGGCGACATACGCTTTCTGGGTGCGTGCGATCCGTCCGCATCCGCCGATATTCGGGAGACGAAAGCTTGAAACGCCGCTCGCCCGACTTCTCGGGTATGGAACTGCGGGTCATCGAGAAGACCGACACGGAACTCCACATCGAGATCGCGGGCGAGGACCACACGTTCATGAACGTGCTGAAGGGCGCCCTGCTGGAGTCGGACGACGTCGCGGCCGCGACCTACGACATGAACCCCGAGCAGTCCGGGGGCCAGACCGAGCCCGTCCTCACCGTCAAGGCCGAGGAGGGCGACCCGCTCGACGTGCTCGCGGACGCCGCCGGGTCGATCACCGAGCGAACCGACGCGCTGCGCGACGCGGTCCGCGCGGCCTGAGCGCGGTCAGCCTTCTTCGTCCGCCTCGTTCTTCTGGTTCGTTCCGCACGCCACGAGGGGCATACCTAAGTGCCGACTCCCGAAACGGGGGTGTATGCCGCCGAGCGTACTCATGCTGGGGTGGGGGTTCCCGCCGAACATCACCGGCGGGCTGGACGTCCACGTAGGGGAACTGTTCACCGGGCTCCGCGACGATCTCGGCGTCGACGTGACGCTGGTGTTGCCTGCGGAGTTCGCGCCCGACGACGAGCCGGGGCTCGAACCCGTCGAGACCGGGGAGGGCGACGTCGCGGCGCGCGTCGGTGAGCTCTCCGACCGCTTCGCCGAGCTCGCGCCCGACCACGACGTGATCCACACGCACGACTGGTTCGGGTACGGGCCCGGGCGCGCCGCGGCCCGCGAGTCCGACGCCACGTGGGTCTCCTCGTTCCACTCGCTGGCGAGCGACCGCAACATCGACCCGCCGAGCCGCGAGGTCGAGACGGAGCGCCGCCTCGCGAACGCGGCCGACACGAACGTCGCGGTCAGCGAGATCGTCCGCGAGGACATCCGGGAGCTGTACGACGCGGACTCACGGGTCGTGTACAACGGCTTCTCGACGCCGAAGTTCTCCGGGAAGGACGTGCGCGAGGACCTCGGTATCGACGGCGAGATGCTGTTCTTCGTCGGCCGCCACACGGACCAGAAAGGGATCTCCCACCTCCTGTACGCGACCAAGAAGCTGCGCGGCCGCGACGTGACGCTCGTCGTCGGCGGCTCGGGCCACCAGACCGAGCAGCTGAAGCGGTTCGCGGAGCTGCTCGGCATCGACGACCGCGTCGAGTTCGTCGGCTACGTCCCCGAGGCGGAGCTGGGCGACTACTACGCCGCCTCCGACGCGTTCGTCTCGCCATCCTACGCGGAGCCGTTCGGGATCACGATCACCGAGGCCTTAGAGGCGGGGACGCAGGTCGTCGCGACCCCATCGGGCGTCGCCGAGGTGCTCCCCGACGGCTGCCTCGTCGAGGTCGAGACGGACTCGGAGTCGATCGTCGACGGACTCATCGAGGCGCTCGACCGCGAGGAGCCGCCGGAGTACGAGCGCCGCGAGTGGAGCGACGTCGCCGAGGACACGCTCGCCGTGTACGAAGACGTCGCCTAATCGATCCGTACCCCCTCTTCGCGGAGCCTTCCGTCAGTCCCGCTCGCCCCGGAACACGTCGAACTCCGTCACCGGCTGCGGATGCGTGACCCGGAAGCCGTCCGCGGTCTCCATCACGCCGCGCGTGCTGCCGGTCGCCCCGCCGTACGGGCTCTCCTCGCCGCCCGCGCCGGCGCCCTGGTACGGCGAGGTGTACGGCGACCCGGAGACCGGGTCGTCGAACCCCTCGGGCGGGAGGTAGATCCGCTCGCCGCCTTCCGACCGCACGACGACGGCGACGTCTCTCGTGCCCGTCACGTCGATCACCGTGCGGTCCTCGGCGATCCGCGCGTCGACATTGATGTCGGTGTCGTCCATGTGGGCCCTTGCGACCGGGAGCGGTTTAGCTGTGCCGGCGGCGCGGCGGGAGTTGCGCTGTGAGCCGATGCGGATCTCGTCGCGGCAACCCTGTCGGTGGTGAATCCTTTTGTGCGGCGGCGCCGAACCTCGCTTCGATGGACGTCAACAGCCATGCCGAGGAGCTCGCCTCCGACCTCGGCGTCGACAAAGAGGAGGTCAAAGCCGACCTGGAGAACTTACTGGAGTACAGCGTCCCCATCGACGAGGCGAAACAGAGCGTCCGCCGGAAACACGGCGGCGGTGGCGGCGGGTCGTCGCCCACGCCCGACGCCGTCGACGTCGGCGAGATCACGACCGACCACGACGGCGTGACGGTCACCGTCCGCGTGCTGACGCAGGGGACGCGCACGATCCGGTATCAGGGCGACGACCTCACGATCCGCGAGGGAGAGATCGCCGACGAGACCGGCGTGATCTCCTACACCGCCTGGCAGGACTTCGGCTTCGAGCCGGGCGACTCGCTGACGATCGGCAACGCCGGCGTCCGCGAGTGGGAGGGCGCACCGGAGCTCAACCTCAACGACTCGACGACGGTCGCCATCGCCGACGAGGAAGTCGAGGTCGATCACGAAGTCGGCGGCGACCGCAGCCTCGTCGACATCGCGGCCGGCGACCGCGGCCGCAACGTGGAGGTCCGCGTGCTGGAGGTCGACGAGAAGACCATCTCCGGGCGCGACGGCGAGACGGAGATCCTCGAAGGGGTCGTCGGCGACGAGACGGCGAAGCTCCCGTTCACCGACTGGCAGCCCCGTTCCGAGATCGAGGCCGGCGCGGACCTCCGGATCGAGGACGTGTACGTCCGGGAGTTCCGCGGCGTCCCCTCGATCAACCTCACCGAGTTCTCGACGGTCACCCCACTCCCCGACCCGGTCGAGGTCGCGGAGGACGCGCCCCGGCTCTCGGTCGCCGACGCGGTCGGCTCCGGCGGGATGTTCGACGTCGAAGTCGTCGGTAACGTCTTGGAGGTCCGGGACGGCTCCGGGCTCATCGAGCGCTGTCCGGAGTGCGGCCGCGTCGTCCAGAACGGCCAGTGCCGGAGCCACGGAGACGTCGACGGCGAGGACGACCTCCGGGTGAAGGCCATCCTCGACGACGGCACCGACACGGTGACGGTCGTCTTGGACGACGAGCTCACCGCCGAGGTGTACGGCGGCGGCCTCGACGAGGCGCTCGCCGCCGCGAAGGACGCGATGGACAAGGCGGTCGTCGCCGACGACATCGCGGACTCCCTCGTCGGGCGCGCCTACCGGGTCCGCGGGAACCTCTCGGTCGACGACTACGGCGCCACCCTCGACGCGGTCGAGTTCGAGCTCGCGGACGACGACCCGGCCGACCACGCCCGTGCCGCGCTCGCGGAGGTGGGCGAATGAGCGACGACGGGCCGGGCGCCCGAGAGGTCGCCTACCGGGTGTTCGCGGCCGAGTTCGACGACGCCTCGCTGTCGTACTCCGAGAGCGACGAAGAGCGCGCCCCGAACTACGTGGTCACGCCGACCGGCGCGCGCGTGAACCGCCTGTTCACCGCGGGCGTGCTCACCGAGGTCGAGCGCGTCAACGACGAGACGCGCCGCGGCCGCGTCGTCGACCCCTCCGGCGCGTTCGTCACCTACGCCGGCCAGTACCAGCCGGAGGCGCAGACCTTCCTCGAACGCGCGGAACCGCCGGCGTTCGTCGCGCTCACCGGCAAGGCGCGCACCTTCGAGCCCGAGGACTCCGACCGGGTGTTCACCTCCGTCCGCCCCGAGAGCCTCAACGAGGTCGACGCCGACACCCGCGACCGCTGGGTCGTCTCCGCCGCCGAGGCGACCCTCGACCGCCTCGCGGTGTTCGAGAAGGCGCTCGACTCCGACCTGCGCGGCGACGACCTCCGCGCGGCGCTGGAGGCAGGCGGCGCCCCCGCCCCCTCGCGGCGGGGATCCCGAAGTCGCTCGACCACTACGGCACGACCGCGGCCTACGCCGAGGCGGTCCGCCGGCTCGCGGTCGACGCGCTGGAGATGATCGCGGGCGACCGCGACGAGGTCCGCGCCCTCGACCTCGCCCCCGACGAGGGCGAGGCGACCGCGATCGGGCCGCTCCCCGACACCGACGTGACGGTCGCGCAGCCGGCGGCGGCGGTCGAAAGCAAGGAGGTCGCGGGCGAGGACGCCGGCGCCGAGCCGGAATCGTCCTCCGAGGAGATCGACGCCGACTCGACCGCGGAGTCGGAACAGACCGTGGACTCCGGCTCGATCGACGGCTCCGGCTCGATCGACGGCTCCGGCTCGATCGACGGCTCCGGCTCGACTGTCGATGCCGACTCGACCGCCGACACCGACTCGTCACTCGACGACTCGACCGAGACGGCGGTCGACGAGCCCCCCGAATCTCCGGCGGACGACACGTCCGAGCCGGAGTCGACCCCGGCCGCCGAGCCCGAGTCGCTCGGCGACAACGCGGGTGACTCCACCGAGAGCGGCGCCGCGACCGACGAGGACGGCGGCGCGGCCGGCGAGGGCGGACTCGGCGACTTCGACGCCGACGGCGACGCGGACCTCGATCCGGACGCCGACGGCGACGCGGACGCGACCCCGGACCTCGATCCGGACGCGGACGCCGACGACATGTACCAGCTCGACGAGGAGGAGCGCGAGGAGATCGAGTCGGAGTTCGGCACCGACTTCTCGACCGGGACCGAGGTCGACGAGCCCGGTGAGGCCGACATCGACGTGCCCGACCCGGAGGAGCTCGCCGAGGAGGCCGAGGACCCCGCCGCGGCCGCGGAGGAGGCGGTCGCGCCCGGTACTGAAAACGACGGGGCCGACGCGGCCGACTCCGCGACCGCCGCCGACAGCGAGGCCGAGGCCGAAACCGAGGCCGATACCGACGGAGACGCCGGCGACGTCGACCTCGAAGCCGCGGCGGTCGCGGCGATGGGCGACCTCGACGACGGCGACGGTGCGCCCCGCGAGGCGGTCGTCGAGCGCGTCGCCGCCGAGCACGGCGCCGACCCCGGCGCGGTCGAGGACGCCATTCAGGACGCGCTGATGAGCGGGCAGTGTTACGAGCCCGGCGACGGGCTGCTCAAGCCGATCTGATGGGCGACGCGCCAGCCGTCGAACCGGTGGTCGGCGAGCCGGCGGCCGTGGCGGACCTCGGCGACGAGCGCGCGTTGCTTGTCGCCGATGTCCACGCCGGCATCGAGGTCGGCCTGCGCTACGAGCGCGGCGTCGAATTAGACTCGCGCGCCGACGAGCGCCGGGAGCGCCTCGTCGACCTGATCGCCGAGACCGGCGCGGACCGGCTCGTCGTCCTCGGCGACCTCGCGCACCGGATCGGCGCGCCCGACGGCGACGAGCGCGAGGAGCTGGAAACCCTGATCCGCGCCGTCACCGACCGCGTACCGATGACGCTCGTCGAGGGGAACCACGACGCGGGCGTCGCGGCGGCGTTCGCGGACGAGCTCGACGTGATCGGCGCCGGCGGGCGCGTGCTCGACGGCGACGTCGGCGTCGTCCACGGCCACACGTGGCCCGACCCCGTGCTCCTCGACGCCGACGTGGTCTGTACCGGCCACGAGCACCCGCAGGTCCGGCTGGAGGACGCCGTCGGCGGGTCGCGTGTCGAGCGCGCGTGGCTCCGCGGCGAACTCGACCCCGCGGCGTTCACCGAGGACGGCGCGGACGGCGTCGGGGACGCCCGCGACGCCGACCCACCCGAACTCGTCGTCTTCCCCGCGTTCAACGAGCGCTCCGGCGGCACGTGGGTGAACGTCGAGGGGCAGTCGTTCCTCGCGCCGTACCTCCCCGCAGCGCTGCCGCAGGCGGACGCGTACCTCCTCGACGGGACGCGACTCGGCGACTATCGCCGGATCTGAGCGCCGCGGGCCGGTCTCCTCGGCGTGCCGTCACGGGCGGGGACCGTTTTCCGCGCGAGCGGGAGCGTTTTGCCCCGCGGCGCGCAACCCGTCCTATGGTCACCGACCGCTCTCCCACCGAAATCGACGAGGAGGGGTGGCACTGGCTCCGGGTCAAGCACGTGACCGGTTTTCCGCGACAGGCCCGCGACGGCTACTTTCCCGACCACGACGTGACGCGACCGGCCGCGACGAGCGAGGCGGACCTGCCGGGAGTCGACCGAGAGCGAGAAGCGTCGCTCCCGGCCGACCCCGAGACCGTCCGCGACGTCGACCGCCTCGCGCTGGAGACGACGTACCTGAGCGGGAAGTGGCTCGTCGAGCGCCCCGCCGAGACGGTCGACGACCTCTGGGAAGCGGTCGTCGAGGACGTCGAAGCCGGGCGGTTCTGGGACGCGAAGGTGACGACGCGCGCCGGCCGCGAGGCGTTCGGCGAGACGGACCACGCCGTGCTGGTGTTCACGCCGAACTACTTCGACCGGGCGGACGTCGACCGGGTTCGGCATCGGCTCAGGGAGGTTCACGGGGTAACCGATGCGATCCGGTACCGACCCGACGTGTACACGCTCGACGGGGTCCACGAGGAGCGGCTCGGACCGCTCGCCGACTCTGGCGCGGCGCGGTTCCGGGCCTGAGGCTCGAACTGAAGACGAGTTCAGCTACTCGGCCGGCCGGAACCGGAAGCCGTCCCAGTCCTGGCTCTCCGGCTCGCGGATGCCGGCGCCCGGCTCGCGCAGTTCGTCGGCGTAGGCCGGCTCGACGCGGTCGCCGATCTCGACGTCGAACTGCTCGCCGGTGCTCTCGTGTTCGGCGATCTGCCCGAGCGCGCGGACCGGCGGTCCGTCGTAGCCGTCGCCCATGTCGAACTCGACGATGGCGAGGGTGTTCGGCTCTCGGACGCCCGGGGGCGTCGCTGTCGAGGTGGTCCACGTGACGACCCGGCCCTCGTACTCGCGGAGGTCGACCGTCCCGACGCGCTCGGCGCCGTTCGGGCCCACGGTGTGGGGCGGGTAGGTGACCGTCCCGTCCGCGTACTCCGCGGCCTCGAACGTCGGTTCCGCGCTGTCCGCCCCTTCGGTTTCGGTGTCGCTCGCGTCGTTGTCGCTCATTGGCTTCCCTCCAGGATCGTCGTGGTCACGCAGTTCCCGAACCCGCCGACGTTGCAGGCGAGCCCCCTGTCGGCCTCGACCTGTCGCGGGCCGGCGTCACCCGTGACCTGCTTGAATATCTCGTACACCTGTGCGACGCCGCTCGCGCCGAGCGGGTGGCCCTTCGACTTGAGCCCGCCGGAGGTGTTGATCGGGAGGTCGCCGTCGCGGTCGGTGACGCCCTCCTCGACCGCCTTCCACCCCTCGCCCTTCTCGAAGAAGCCGAGGTCCTCGCTCTGGAGGAACTCGAGGATGGTGAACATGTCGTGGAGCTCGGCCACGTCGACGTCGTCCGGGCCGATCCCGGCCATCTCGTAGGCGATATCGGAGGAGTCGACGACGCCGCCCATCGTCGTCGGGTCCGCGCGCTCGTGGACGACGTGGGTGTCGGTCGCGCCGCCGATCCCCGAGATGACGGCGTAGCTGCCGTCGGGCGCGTACTCCTCCGCGACGGACTCGGGGCAGAACACGAGCGCCGCGGAGCCGTCCGTGATCGGACAGAAGTCGTACAGTCGGAGCGGGTCGGCGACGATCGGCGAGTCGAGGACAGTGTCGAGGTCCACTTCTTTTTGGAACTGCGCGTGGGGGTTGTCCACGCCGTTCCGGTGGTTCTTCACCGCGACCTTCCCGAGGCTCTCGCGGGGCGCGTCGTACTCGTCGAGGTAGAGCCGCGCCGTGAGCCCCGCGAAGGAGGGCAGCGTGACGCCCTGCTTGTACTCGACCGGGTGGGTGAGCGACGCGATCACGTCGGTCGCCTCCGACGTCGTCCGGTGGGTCATCTTCTCGCCGCCGACGAGCATCGTGAGGTCGCTCGCGCCGGACGCGACCGACTGCCACGCGGCGTACACGCCCGCGCCGCCGGACGAGGAGGTTTGGTCGATACGGGCGGTGTAGGCCGGCTGGGCCGCCAGGTCGTGCGCGAGCGCGTTCGGGACGCCGGTCTGTCCCTCGAACTCGCCGCTGGCCATGTTCGAGACGTACAGGTGATCGAGGTCGTCGCCGTCGACGCCGGCGTCGTCGAGCGCGGCCGCGCCCGCCTCCGCCAGCAGCTCCCGCACCCAGGCGTCGCGCTGCCCGAACCGGGTCATCGACGCGCCGACGATCGCTACGCGTTCCATGTCCGCGGGTCGGCCGCGGTCGCCTAAAACGTACCTCTCTGCGGTCGACGGAGAGAGGCTTCCCCACCGACTCGCTCCGCGCACCGTCACTCCGCACGCCGGCCGCCGTGGCCCGGGTAGTCGCGCTCGAACCGCGACCCGATCTCGTCGCGGTCGAGCCGGATCACGACCGGGCGCCCGTGCGGGCAGGCGTAGGGGTTCTCGCAGGCGTCGAGGCGGTCGAGGAGGTCGACGACCCGCCCCTCGGTCAGCGAGGTGTTCCCCGTGACGGAGGGGTAACACGCGAGGTCGGCGAGCAGCTCGTCGACGACGTCCGCGACCGGCTCGTCGCCCGCGGCGGCGTCGTCGACCAGCGCGGAGAGCACGTCCCGCAGGAGGTCGGGGTCGAGCGCGGCGTCGAAGACGGCCGGGACCGCCGTCACAGAGACCTCGCGGTCGCCCGCGCGCTCCGCACGAAACCCGATCTCGGCCAGGTCGTCGACGAACTCCTCGAACAGCGCCGCCTCGCGCGCGGTCAGTTCGATGCGGACCGGCTCCGCGAGCGCCTGCGCGTCCGCGCCGTCCGCGAAGGCCGCCTTCAGCCGCTCGTAGTTCACCCGCTCGTCGGCCGCGTGCTGGTCGATCAGCACGAGCCCGTCGGGCGCCTCCGCGACCACGTACGTCTCGTGGAGCTGTCCGAGCACCCGCAGCGAGGGCAGCGAGTCGAACTCGCGCTCGCTCTCCGTCCCGTCGCCGTCGAGGGTCCGCTGTCGCGGCGCGGCGCGCGTGCTGGCGGTCGGGGGCGTGGCGTCGTCGTCGGAATCCGCCTCGATCAGAGTCGACGTGTCGCCGTCGACCGACCCCTCGTCGCGGTCCGGTCCGTCGTCGGTCGGTGGTGATCCTTCCGGAGTCCCGGGGTCCGCCGAATCGGCCTCGCGATCGACCGCGTCGGTCAGGGTCTCCGCGGTATCGTCGGTTCCGCTCGCGATATCTTCGGTTCCCGCCGACGGCTCGCCGTCCCGTTCCGCAGAGTCGTCCTGCCAGCTCCGCGGCGAGGGGCGGGCGTCGTCGTCCGCGTCGCCGAGTCCGCGCTCCGTCCGTCCGTCGACCGGTCCGCTCGTGGCCCCGTCCTCGCCGCTCAGGCCGTCAACCGCCCACGCCGCGTCGTCCGAGGGGTCCAGTTCGGTCGGCGCCGCGGGGCCGCCGGCGTCGGGCGAGTCTGCGCCGCTGTCGGCCTCGACGTCCGAGGTCGCGGGCTCGCGCCCCTCGCGCGCGGCGCGCTCGTGGTCCGTGTTCGCGCCGCCGACGGCCTCGACGTCGGGCGTCTCGGGGTCGACCGCGGTCTCGTCGGGCGCCGACTGGCCGCGCGGCGCGGTCGAGCGGATCAGGCCGTGGTCGAGCAGGGCCTCCTCGACGGCGGTCTCGACCGCGTCCCGGACCGCTGGCTCCTCGTCGAAGCGGACCTCCAGCTTGCGCGGGTGGACGTTCACGTCGACGTCGCCGGCTGGGACCTCGACGAAGAGGACGGCGAACGGGTAGCGGTCGGGCGCCAACTGGCCGCCGTAGGCGTCGAGGGTCGCCTCGCGGAGCGCGCTCGCGGTGACGTACCGGCCGTTGACGTACGTCGAGAGGTAGTCGCGCGTCGAGCGCGCCGTCTCGGGGTGCGAGACGAGCCCCGTCACGCGCTGGACCGGGGCGTCGTCGACGGCATCGCCGGCCGCTCCGTCCGCGTTCGCCTCGTCGGGCGTCCACTCCACGTCGATCATCGACTCGGCCACCTCGCGGCCGTAGACGGCGAGGACGGCCGAGCGGAAGTCGCCGTTCCCCTCGGTCGCGAACGTCTCGCGGCCGTCGTGTTCCAAGGAGACGGCTACGTCCGGGTTCGCCAGCGCGTAGCTCGTCACGACCGTGTTCACGTGGTCGAACTCGGTGGCGGTCCGCTTGAGGAACTTCTCGCGGGCGGGGGTATTATAAAAGAGGTCGTCGACCTCGACGGTCGTGCCCGCGGGACAGCCCGCGGGGCGCACCTCCCCGACCTCGCCGCCTTCGACCGTTATCTCCGCGCCCGCCTCGGCGTTCGGGGGGCGCGAGCGCACGGTGAGCCGGGAGACGGCGCCGACGGTGTACAGCGCCTCGCCGCGGAAGCCGAGCGTGCCGACGCCGCGGTCGAGGTCCTCGATGTCGCCGATCTTCGAGGTGGCGTGCTCCGCGACGGCCGCCTCCAGCTGGTCCGCGGGGATGCCGACGCCGTCGTCGCGGACGCGGATCCCCTCGGTGCCGCCCGACTCGACCGACACCGCCACGCGGCTCGCCCCCGCGTCGAGGCTGTTCTCGACTAACTCCTTCACGACGCTTGCGGGGCGCTCGACGACCTCGCCGGCCGCGATCCGCTGGACGGTCCGCTCGTCCAACCGCTCGATGTCTGGCGGCTCCATGCTTACCGACTGTCCGACGAGCGCGCACTTCAAGCCGTTGTCGCCGGCGGCGACGCAGGACGGACTGAAGTCCAACGAGTACATCATTTATAAACAAAACTGCGGTGGCGCGTGCCTCCGAGTGGCCGCCGAAGGCGGCCGCGAGGAGCACGCGCGAGGGAGTCGGGCGCGCCGAGGGCGACCGAAGGGAGCCCGATGGACGCGCCCGACGAGGGTGGGGAGGTGAGAGGTGCGGTGCTGTGAGGGGTGGGGCTCAAAGGGGCAGTCGCGAGGACGACGCACGGTGACGCAAGCACCGCAGCGAAGGAGCGCCAGCGACTGAGCGAGGAGCGCAGCGAGCCGCGCGAGTCCTCGCGGCTGGGGCTTTGGAGTAGTTTGCCGCCGTTCAGCGGTCAGTTATTTATAAACGAGCGGCTGAGGCTTTGGCGGTGTCAGCCGCCGATCCGCCACCAACCATTTATAAGTGAGCGACTGGGATTTGGGGGCGTTCTCCGCGGTAACAGCGGTTTCCGATCGAGTAGCAGCGTTCGCACTCTCCGAATCAGAGAGAAAGTACGAACAATCGGTTCACACGCCAACGCCCGCTCCGAAAATCGACTCTTCTTAAGCGACTGCGGCCGCGATCTCCTCGTCGGAGAGGAACACGTCCTCGCCGGTCTCCGCGTCGAACAGGTGGAGGTCCGCCTCCTCGAAGACGACGCCGACCTCGTCGCCCGCCTCGGGCTGGACGTTCGCGGGCGCTCGCGCGAGGAAGTCGTCGTTCACGTCAAGGTGGACGTAGTTGTCGGAGCCGATCGGCTCGACGACTTCGACGGTCGCGGTCAGCGTCTCCTCGCCAGTCGGATCCTCGACGATCCCGATGTTCTCGGGGCGGATCCCGAGCGTGTACGGGCCGCTTTCGAGGTCGTGACCGGCGACGTAGTCGCGGCTGAGCGCGAACGCGAGCCCCGAGGACTCGTCGCGGATCGTCGCCGACGTCCCGTCCGTCTCCACGTCAACGTCGAGGAAGTTCATCGACGGCGAACCGATGAAGCCGGCGACGAACTTGTTCACGGGGTTCTGGTACACCTCGGTGGGTTCGCCGACCTGCTGGAGCTCGCCGTCGTTCAGGATGGCGAGGCGGTCGCCCATCGTCATCGCCTCCTCCTGGTCGTGGGTGACGTACATCGCGGTGACGCCGAACTCCTTCTGGAGCTTCTGGATCTCGGCGCGCATCTCGGTGCGGAGCTTCGCGTCGAGGTTCGAGAGCGGCTCGTCGAAGAGGAACACCTCGGGCTCGCGCGCGATGGCCCGGCCGAGCGCGACGCGCTGTTTCTGTCCGCCGGAGAGCTCGTCGGGCTTGTCGTCGAGGAGGCCTTCGATGCCCATCATCTCGGCCATCTCGCGGACGCGCTCGTGCCGCTCCTCGGTCGTCATGTCGGTGCTCATCTTGAGCCCGAACGCCATGTTCTCGCGGACCGTCTTGTGGGGGTATAAGGCGTAGTTCTGGAACACCATCGCGACGGGACGCTCCTTCGCGTGGATGTCGGTGACGTCCTCGTCGTCGAAGTGAACGGTTCCGGACGTCGGCTCTTCGAGCCCCGCCACCATCCGAAGCGTGGTCGTCTTCCCGCACCCCGACGGCCCGACCACGGTCACGAACTCGCCGTCGTCGATCTCCAAGTCGAGGTCGTCGACGGCGACGATCGTTCCTCGGTCGAACTCCTTCCGGAGCGTATCGAGCGTGACGCGTGCCATTTTCCTGAAGACCGGTCCGCTGGCATATGAGTTCTTTGCTGTTTTTCTGATATATGGTGAATAATCTCTTCTCAAATATCGGCCACTCCCCCCGCCGAGCCGTCCGCCGAGTCGATCGTCGATATTCATAGTCGACAGGGATCGATCCGGATCGATCGGGACGTACCCCAAACACTAAATGTATGAAAATATAATTCATCATTTGTTCTGGTCACATGAACGAGAAACGTAGAACGCTGCTCAAGGCGATGGGGGGAACGACTGCGCTCGCGGGCCTCGCGGGCTGTATCAGCACCGGCGGCGACGGCGGTGACGGCGGTGACGGCTCCGACGGAAGCGACGGTTCTGACGGCGGCGACGGCGAGAGCGGCGGCACCGCGACGCTGTGGACCGACCTCTCGGACGGCGAAGACGAGGCCATGTCTTCGTACATCGACGAGTACGAGTCCGAGAGCTCCAACACGATCGAGAAGAACGAGCCGGGCGGCGAGCTCGACCAGCAGCTCGAGACCGCCATCCCGTCGGGAGAGGGCCCCGACTCGTGGATCTGGGCGCACGACTGGATCGGCCGGTTCGCGGTCCGCGAGGAGCCGCCGTTCCTCTACGACGCGAGCGACGACGTCGACACCTCGCTCGACGTGTTCACCGAGACGGCCCAGGAGGCGGTTCAGTTCGACGGCGCGCTCCACGGGCTCCCGTTCGCCTCGGAGACGGTCGCGCTGTTCTACAACGAGGACATGGTCGACGAGCCGCCCGAGACGTTCGAGGAGATGCTCTCGGTGATGGACGAGTACCACGACCCCGAGAACGGCGAGTACGGACTCTCGTACCCCGTGACGGACCCCTACTTCGCCAGCGGGTTCATTCAGGCGTACGGCGGCGACATCTTCGACACGGAGAGCCTCGAGAACGACCTCGACAGCGAGGAATGTAAGCAGGGGATGGACGCGCTCGAACAGCTGTTCGACTACGTGCCGGCCGACCCCGGCTACGAGTCGCAGATCGTCGCGTTCGCCGACGGCGCCGCGCCGTTCGCGATCAACGGGCCGTGGGAGATCGCGAACCTCGGCGAGGAGATCGAGAACCTCGGCGTCACGACCCTGCCCACCGTCGACGGCAACAACCCCCGGACGTACTCCGGGATCCAGACGTTCTACTTCAGCGCGATGCTGTCCGACGCCGACCAGAGCGCGGTCGACGCCGCGACGGGCCTCGCCGAGTGGTACACCACGAACGAGGAGGTCATCGAGACCAACGCCGAGGAGCAGGGGTACATCCCCGTCCTCTCCTCCGTCGTGGAGGACGGCGACCTCTCCGCCGACGTTCAGGCGTTCGCCCAGCAGGTCGACCACGGCGTCCCCATCCCGACCCACCCGAACATGAACGCCGTCTGGACGCCGCTGACCGAGGCGCTGACCCGCGTCTTCAACGGCAACCAGGAGAGCGGGCCGGCCCTCGACCAGGCCGCATCGGAGATCCGGGAGAACCAGTAGGCGGCCTCTCCACCAGCCACCATGGCCTCTTCACAACTCGACGCCGGCGACGGGCTCTCGCGGCTCCGGTCAGCGCTGCCGTTCTCCGGCCGCGACTGGGGACTGCTGCTCGTCATCCCCGGCGTGGTCCTCTTCTCGAGTTTCATGCTGTACCCGATCGTCTACCTGTTTTACATCTCGCTGACCGACGCGACGTTCGCCGGGTCGGTGATCGGCGGCGGCGCCGAGCTGATCGGACTCGAGAACTACGTACAGCTGCTCGGAGACCCGCAGTTCTGGTCGTCGATGTCGACGACGTGGCTCTTCGTCGCCGTCTCGCTCGTGGTCAAGGTGTTCGTTGCCGTCGGCATCGCGCTCCTCTTGAACCACGCCCGGGTCGTCGGGAAACGCTACATGCGCGCCGCGGTGATCGTCCCGCTGGGGTTCCCCGGCATCTTCACGATCACCGTCTGGCGCGGAATGTTCAGCGACGCCCGGTTCGGCGTGTTCAACACGCTGCTCGGCCGCTACAACGACGTTATGTCGTCGCTGTCCGCACCCCAGGTCCTGCTGTTCGACGTGCCGATCGGCTTCCTCAGCGGCCGCTGGGAGGCGTTCTTCGCGTACGTCACCACGGAGGTGTGGCTCGCGTACCCGTTCATGGTGATCATCATCGTGAGCGCCTTACAGGACGTGCCGAAGTCGCTCCACGAGGCCGCGATGGTCGACGGCGCCGGGTGGCTCCAGCGGTTCCGGACCGTCACCCTCCCGGCGATCAAGGGGCCGGTGCTGTTCGCCTCGATCCTCACGGCCGCGACGTCGTTCCAGCAGTTCCTGATCCCGTGGGTGTTCAACCAGGGCGGCCCGGCCAGAAAGAACGAGCTGATAATCGTGTACGGCTACCGCGAGGCGATCAGCTTCAACGAGTTCGGGCTCTCCGCGGCGATCCTCATCGTCGCCATCGCCTTCGTCGGACTCTTCATGCTCGTCGCCGTGCGCTACGGCGGCCTCGCAGAGGGGGTGGGTGAGGAATGAGCGTGCTCCGCTCGTTCGCGGCGCTCGTCGCCGCCAAGCTGGTCGCGTTCGCGACCGCGCCGAAGCGGTTCGTCGTCACGGTCCAGCGGGCGATCTACGACCTCCGCACGGGCAAGCGCACCCCGTGGGACGTCTCGAAGAGCGTCCTGATGACGCTGTTCGGGTTCGCGATGGTGTTGGTGCTTTTGTTCCCGCTGTTCTGGATCTTCACCGCGTCGCTGGCGGAGGGGACGCGGCTGTTCACCACCAGCGGCATCTTCCCGGACCCGTCGACGTACAACCTCGGCGCGTACCGGTGGGTGGTGTTCGAGTCCGACTTCTTCTTCGTCGACGGCGACTGGGGGTACCCCCAGCTCGTCCTCGGCGGGAGCGGCGGGCTGGTCAGCTTCCGGTGGGCCGGCACCGAGACCGGCCCGGGCGCGGTGTTCAACAGTCTCTACATCGTTAGCGTGACGCTCGCGGCCGGGTTCGGGATGATCGTCCCGGCGGCGTACGCGTTCTCGCGCCGGAAGTTCGTCGGCCGCAAACGCATCCTCTACGGCTACGTCCTCTTCACGCAGATCGGCGCCGGGCTGTCGATCGCGACGCTCGTGGCGCTGTACTCGCTGTTCAGCAGCTACGGGCTCACGAACAACCTGTTCGTCCTCGGGCTGTTCTACGCCGCGTCGGCGATCCCGTTCAACACGTGGCTGCTGAAGACGTACATGGACAACATCCCCGTCTCCTACGAGGAGGCGGCGATGGTCGACGGCGCGAGCTTCCTCGACACGATCCGGGAGGTCATCCTCCCGCTGACGAAGCCGGGGCTCGCCGTCGTGCTCATCTTCGTCTGGCTCGCCGGCTGGAACGAGTTCATCATCGCGCAGACGCTGCTGCGCCCCGAGAACTACCCGCTCTCGGTGGAGCTGTACAACATCGCGACCGAGGGCCGGTTCTCGACGCCGTGGACGCGGTTCGCGGCGTTCGCGAACCTGTTCGCGCTGCCGGTCGCGATCGTCTACTTCGCGGCCCAGCGCTCCGTCGAGGACGGCCTCTCGTTCGGCGGGATGGAGGGGTAACGGGCCGAGCGCGGTCCGCCGTCCGTCCGTCCGTCTGCGTTTCTCGTTTCTCGTTTTCGCTGCCGCGGTCATCCCTCGATGCGCCGATCCGACCCGCGATCGATCGTCGGCACCGCCCCGCTCCGCACGGCACCTCACGCCTCCCCAGCCTCGCGGTTCGCGCTCTTCGAGCGCTCACCGCTCCCTCGCGCGTGCTGCTTCGCGGCCGCCGGGGGCGGCCGCTCGCAGGCACGCGCCACCGCAAAATCGACTCCGAAAAGAGCTACAGTTGGCCGAACCGTTCGCCGCTCAGTCGTCCGCGGTCGGGGTCGGCGCCTCGCCGCCGAGCTGCTCGCGGTCGTGGTCGGCCTCGAAGTCGAGGTCGGGGCCGCGCGCGATGATCCCCGAGGGAGTCACGTCCGGGTGCGTGGTGTAGTAGTGTTCCTTGATGTGGGCCATGTTCACCGTCTCCGCGACGCCCTCGGTCTGGTAGAGGTCGCGCAGGTACGGCCAGAGGTTGTCGTACTGGTGGATGAACTGCCGGTTGCACATGAAGTGGGTGTGGTACACCTGATCGAAGCGGACCAGCGTGGTGAACATACAGATGTCCGCCTCGGTGAGTGAATCGCCGACGAGGTAGCGCTGATCGGCGAGCCGGTCGTCGTAGGCGTCGAGCGCGCCGAACAGGTCGTCGATCGCCTCGTCGTAGGCGCTCTGCGAGGTGGCGAAGCCGGCGCGGTAGACGCCGTTGTTGATCGGCTCGTAGATGTCCGTGATAACCTCGTCGACGTCCGCGACGGTCGCGTCATCGTCCGCGTCCGGAAGCAGCGAGACGCCGTTACCGAGGTCGGCGAACGCGGTCGAGAGGGTTCGGAGGATCTCGCGCGACTCGTTGTTGACGATGGTCTCCTCCTCGGTGTCCCACAGCACGGGGACGGTCACCCGACAGGTGGCGTCCGGGTCGGCCTCCACGTACAGCTCCCGGAGGTAGTCGCTGTCGTGGAGGTGATCGCGGGTACAGCCCGCCTTCTCGGGGGTGAACTGCCAGCCGTCCTCGCCGCGGTAGGGGTCGACGACCGAGACGCTGATCGCGTCTTCGAGGCCGAGCAGCGACCGCGCGAGCAGCGTGCGGTGCGCCCACGGGCAGGCGTACGAGACGTACAGGTGGTACCGGCCGGCCTCCGGCTGGAAGCGCTCGTCCGGCTCCGCGTCGACGTGGTCGGGCACGTCGCTGCCCGCGACCCAGTTCCGGAAGGTCGTCTCGCCGCGCTGGAACGAGCCGTCCTCGTCCGTCGCCTCGTAGGTGTCCGTCCGCCACTCGCCGTTCACGAGCTGATTCATGTCTAACACGTGGGCCTCCGTCCGTATAACGTGGGCGGGGACACGCGTGTCACCCGTCGAGCGCGGAGCGAACCGCCGGATTTCGACCCCTCCTACTCGTAGACGCTCACGTCGTCGAACCGGCCCTCGTAGGCGACGTTCGACGGGAGGGTGGGCTCGTTGCCCGAGAGGAACATCCGGTCGAGCTTCGCCCACGTGTTCTCGTAAGCGAGGTGCGCGAACTCCACGAGCCCGCGGAGCTGGTGGCCGGCGCCGCCGCGGTGGATCACCGTCCGGGGGCGGCGCTCGCGGAACGCGTCGACGACCGCCTCCTCGTCGTCGAGGTCGCCCTCGAAGGCGGTCCACGCCTCGCCGACCGTGCCGGGGAGGTGGGCGTACGACGATCCGAACCCGGCGCAGCCGGTCTCTTCCGCGGTCCGGCGGGCGCGCGAGTTTTGGTGGGGGAGCAGCTTCGTGTTGTACGTCTCGATCGCGTCGAGCCGTGCGGCGTGCGCGTCGACCTCGGGGCGCGTGAGCGAGATGGTGGCGAAGCCGGGATGCGGGACGAGGACCGCCGCGTCCTGCCGCTCGAACTCGGCCATCGCGCCCTCGAAGGTGATGTAGTCGGGGACCGGGTCGGAGAGTCCGAGCACGAGGAGGTGGCGCCGGTTCCCCCAGTCGCCGGTGAACACCTCGCGGGCGGGGACGACGGTCAGCTCGTCGTCGGTGTACCGCGCTGCGCGCTCGCGGATCGTCGGCAGGCGCGTGAAGTGCGGCGCGTACACGAGCGCGTCGATCCCGCGATCTTTCGCGCGGGCGACGACCTCGTCGTCGAGCACCTTGACGTGGGCGTCGACGCGCGTTTGCGGTCGGGTCACGGTCGCACGGTCGTCGCGGCGGCGCAAAGACGTATCGTTCGACGACGACGGTGCCGCGACCGCGGCCCAGTCGCAGGGGGACGCGCGGCGCCGATCGGACCCGACGCCGCGGTGCGCCCCCGTCGAGGTGGGAAACCGTTAATCCCCCTCGGGCGAGAGTTCGGGGTATGGCCCCTCGCTGGACGTGCGGCATCGGCGACTGCGACGCCGCCTTCGACGACGTGGAGGCGGCGATCGTCCACCAGACGAACGAGCATCAGCGCCACGAGTGCAAGGTCTGCGGCACGATCGTCCCGGACGGCTACTTCGCGATCCGCCACGCGTTCGACGAGCACACCCGCGCCGAGTTCGTCCGCGCGTACGACGCCGACTCGGCGGCGGTCCGCCGCCGCGAGGAGATCAAAGGCGAGATCGAGTCGGCAGCCGACCTCCAGCGGGTCGTCGAGGAGCTCGACCGGGGCGTCTGACCTGACCTTTCGAGGCCCCGACCCCGACCCGCCGACCTCTCCCCGACCTCCCTCCGACCGCGATTTATCGGCGGACAAGGCGAATACCCCGAGGGTTGACCTCGGGGATGAAGCCGACAACTCGTGATACAAACCACTAAATGAACACATCACTAATCGATAGACAGCGATGGAACACAGTCACCGCTACCACGCTTACCCGACACAAGAGGTAGCGGCTGGACTGGAACACCATCTGGATGTTCATCGTCAGCTCTACAACCACGTCCGCTGGGACTACGAACAAGCCCCGGAGGACAATAAGCCGAGTGAGTACGACCAGAACAACAAACTTCCCGACTGGAAGCGAAAGTGGCCCGTCTTCAGTAAACTACACTCGAAGGCCGCCCAAGCCACCGTCGCACGCTTCTATCGGAACCTCTCGAACCTTCGCAAAAAGAAAGAGAAGGGATACAACGTTGGTCGGCTCAAACGGCAAGCACCCACCGATTATCAAAGCGTGACGTACAACCAGTCTGGTTTCGACCTCGATGAAAAGAGGGGCCAAGACAGGTTCGCTTACGTCCGTTTCAGCAAAATCGGTTGGGTGAAGATTCGTTACCACCGCCCGATTCCCGACCACGCCACGATCAAAGAGGTCACGTTCAAGAAGGAGACGACTGGCGAGTGGTTCGTCTCTTTCGGCCTCGAAACCGACGACGCCGATCTCCCCGAGAAACCCGACGTGGAATCGCTGGACGCGAGCAACAGCGTCGGTATCGACCTCGGAATCCTCAACTACATCCACACCAGCGACGGCAAAACCGTGGATTGGCTCGACCTCGAAGACGACTACGAGCGACTCGGACGCGAACAGCGTAAGTTATCCCGGAAGGAGAAGGGGTCGAACAGCTACGAGAAACAACGAGTTGAAGTTGCCAAAGTCAAGCGTCGGATTCGTCGGAAAGTGCTGGACTACCAGCACAAGATAACGACATGGCTCGTCCGCGAGTACGACGCTGTATTCGTCGAAGACCTGAACGTGAAGGGGATGCTTGAACAGTCGCACAACACTCGAAACAAGCGGGATGCGGCGTGGCGACAGTTCATCACCCTGCTCGAATACAAAGCCGAGTTGTACGGCTGTCACGTCGTTCAAGTCGAAGCCAGAGGCACGACCAAAGAGTGCGCGTCGTGCGGTGTGGAGACAGCGAAACCCATCTGGGTCAGAGAACACTCCTGTCCGTCGTGTGGATTTGAGACGGACAGGGACGCGAATGCGGCGATGAACGTCTTACAGAGAGGCTTTTCTGAATTAGGGCTGGGATGGCCCGAAGACACGCCCGTGGAGACTGTGACCGCTACGGACACGACTCACTTCGAGTCCGTGTCTGCAAGTCACGTCGTGGAAACGGGAAGCCTCGGGGCTTGACCCCGAGGCGATTCACAAGACCCGCTTCCCGAACGCGCTCGCCGCCAGCTCCGTCGCCAGCTCGGCCGTCTCGTTGTGCTGGTCCAGCGTCGGGTTCACCTCGACGATCTCCATCGAGCGGAGCGCGTCGGTCTCGTCGACGATCTCCATCGCGCTGTGGGCCTCGCGGTAGGTGACCCCGCCGCGGACAGGCGTCCCGACGCCGGGCGCGGCGTTGGGGTCGAGCCAGTCGAGATCGAGGCTGACGTGGATCCCGTCGACGCCGTCCGCGGCGACCGACAGCGCCTCCTCCGTGACCTCGGTGATCCCCCGCTCGTCGATGTCGGACATCGTGTACGCCGCGAAGCCGCGCTCTTTGATGAGCTCCGCCTCCGCCTCGTCGACCGACCGGAGTCCGACGAGGGCGACGTTCTCCGGCGAGAGCCCCGCCGCGTTCGCCCACTCGGTGTCCGCGAACTCGTCGATCCCGAGCGCGGCCGCCAGCGGCATCCCGTGGACGTTGCCCGAGGGGGTCGTCGCGGGGGTGTTGAGGTCGGCGTGCGCGTCGAACCAGACGGCACCGATGTCGGCGTCGCGCGCGGACCCCGAGAGGCTCCCGATCGCGATGGAGTGGTCGCCGCCGAGCGCGAGCGGCACCTCGCCGTCGTCGAGCGTCGCGGCGACCTCGTCGCCGAGCCGGCGGCAGACGTCGGCCGTCTCGCGGAGGAACTTCGCTTTCCCTTCGCTGGGCGCGTCCGCGTCCGGGTCGCGCTCCTCCGCCCGCGGGACGAGGAGGTCGCCCGCGTCGACGGTGTCGACGCCCGCGCCGGCGAGCTGGTCGGCGAGCCCGCCGTACCGGATCGCCGACGGTCCCATGTCGACCCCGCGTCGGTTCGCCCCGTAGTCGGTCGGCGCGCCGATGATCCTGACCGTGTCCATACCGGCAACGCGACGCGCCGGCGCTTGAATTGTGGGGTTCGAAGCTTTGGTGAAATCCCGTTCTTCAAATGGGTCCTCCTCCGAAACAGCGGTTCACTGAAGCGTGCTTCTTGATCGGTTGCGGGAGTAGGTGTCGTAGGTTGTGAGTGTGGTTGTTTATAAATCGGAGCGCGGTGTTGCTGTCAGCTGTTTATAAGTGACTGACGCTACTGCGGCGAGTGCCTCCAAAGCCCCAGCCGTCGAGGTGGGCGGACGCTCGCTGTGCTCCTCGTCACTCGCTTCGCTCGTTCCTGCGGTGCTTACATCGCCTCCGCCCACCTCGACGGCTGCCCCTTTGAGCCCCACCCACTCCGCACAGCACCGCAGCCTCACACCTCCCCAGCCTCGCGGTTCGCGCTCTTCGAGCGCTCACCGCGTCCCTCGCGGGCTGGCTCGCGGCCTCCGCTTCGCTCCGGCCGCTCGCAGGCGCGCCACCGCCGGCTATTTATAAGCGGCCGTCGCCGCCGCTGGCGACTACTTAAATACCGAATCGCTGCTACCGATCTGCGATACCCACTCCCGAAATCGCTCGTCGCTACGTCTGTATTGACCGCAACCCGGGTCAAAACGCGTTACCGACGGAGGAGTTCAACAGAGCCGGGATCGACGGTCGCGCTCGCCCGCCTCGCCGGATCGGACACGGTTTTGCGCTCGGCCCCTCACGAGTCGTTCATGAGCAGCTCCGATCCCTACTCGGTCGACCCCGCCGACATCGAGCCGATCGGCGCCACCATCGCGGTCGCGTTCACCGGCGCAGCGATCGGGCTCGTCGGCGCCGCGGTCTCGTTCGTCGCCGTCGACTTCGGGGTCGCGCTGGTCGGCGTCGGCGTCGTGGTGGCGCTGTCGAGCCCGCTCGCGTACGTCCGGATGAAGCGGCTGCGCGGGGAGTAGACCGGCGCGCCGCGGGCTGACGGCGCTCGGTCGCCGAGGGATCTCACACGATCATTTATAAGTGAATTCCATCGCATTTAAGCGGGGGCGCTCTGTAATTGGCACCATGTCATCGATCGAGCTCACGTCGAGCCAGAAAAGCATCCTCTCGGCTCTCATTAACCTGTACGGGGAGCAGGAGGACGCCGTGAAGGGCGAGGCGATCGCCGAGGAAGTCGACCGCAACCCCGGGACGATCCGCAACCAGATGCAGAGCCTCAAGGCCCTCCAGCTGGTCGAGGGGGTACCCGGCCCGAAGGGCGGCTACAAGCCCACCTCGAACGCCTACGAGGCGCTCGACATCCAGCGCATGGACGAGCCGGCCGACGTCCCGATCTTCCACGCGGGCGAGCAGCTCGACGGAGTCAACGTCGACGGGATCGACCTCTCCAGCGTCCACCACCCCGAGCTGTGCCGGGCGGAGATCCACGTTCAGGGCTCGGTCCGCGACTTCCACGAGGGCGACAGCGTCACCGTCGGCCCGACGCCGCTCTCGAAGCTCGTCATCGACGGCACCGTCGACGGCAAAGACGACACCGCGAACATTCTCATCCTGCGGATCGACGACATGCGGGCGCCCGACGAGCCGGCCGAGCACTGACTGCGAGAGGGAGGTTCTTCGACCGCTGCGGGAGCTGTTCTACCGGGAATCGCGGACCGGTTCGTCGCCGAGAAGAGTCGGAGGTCGAAGCCGAGAGACGGGTCGCCGTCGCGAGCCGCCCGCGCTCACATGTCGCCGAACGCGCCGACCGCGCGGCCCGCGGAGGAGACCTTGTTGATCCAGCGCGTGGCGATCGCCTTCTTCAGGAGCTTCGCGGGCGTGCCGCCGAACGTCTTGATCGGCATGCCCATCACGTCGTGAGCGACCGCCTCCTCGCCGACGGAGATGACCGTTCCCTTGTCCTCGTGAGTCCACGAGCGGAGCGGCGCGCCGCGGGCGGCGCGCGCGAGGTTCTCGCCCGCGACCTCGGCGGCCTGCCAGGCGGCTTGCGCGGTCGGCGGCGCGACGTCGTCGTCGCCCTGCTCGACGAGCGCGGTGTCGCCGATGGCGAACACGCGGTCGTCGCTGGTGGCGAAGTCGGAGCCGGCGTGGACGCGGTTCGAGCGGTCGTCCTTCTCGACCTCGACGTTCTCCAGCTCGGGCTGGCCCGTAATTCCGCCGGTCCAGATCAGCACGTCGTAGCCCAGCTCTTCCGGCTCCTCGTCTTCGCCGCCGCCGAGGTAGACGGCGTCCTCGTCGGCCTCGGAGATGAAGTCGCCGGTGAGGATCTCGACGTCGGCGTCCTCGAGCCGCTGGCGGAGCGCCCCCTGGATCTGCGGGTCGTTACCGGGGAACACCTCGTCGAGCCCCTCGACCAGCTTGATGTCGAGCGGCGCGCGGTGTTTGTCGCGGTACTCGGCGATCTCGCCGGCCGTCTGGATGCCGGAGAGACCGGCGCCGCCGACGATCACCTGCGCGGGGTCCGAGCGGGTCGCGTCCGCGGCCGCCTCGCGGACGTCCTCGTGGATCGCCTTCGCGTCGTCGAGCCCCTTCAGCTGGTGGGCGTGCTCCTCTAACCCCTCGATGCCGAAGAAGGCGGTCGTGGAGCCGATACCGAGGAGGAGGTAGTCGTAGTCGACGGTCGTCCCGTCGTCGGTCTCGACGACGCGCTCGTCGGTGTCGACGTCGACGACCCGGCCCTGGACGAAGTCGGACTCGGGCGACTTGATCTCGTCGACGGGGATCGTGATCTTGTCCTCGACGGCGGGGTTGCGGATCGCGCGGTGGACCTCGTGTAAGACGAGGTGGTAGTCGTGTTCCGAGATCCACGTGAGCTCGGCCTCGCCCTCCCCGACCTCGTCTTCGAACGCCTTCACCGCCCCTGCGCCGGCGTACCCGGAGCCGACGACGACGACCTGTGTACTCATGGCCGTAACTCCACGGCGCGCAGATAAAGTCGCTTTGGAACGCTCGCAGCCGAGAATCGCCGACGCGACGGGGACGGTCCGCAACGGCGAGACCGCGCGCCCGCTACAGCGAGAGCCCGGCGTGCCAGCGGTCCGCGCCCGCCTCCCGCTTGACCTCGTCCATGCGCGCGAGCAGCTTCACCGCGAGGCTCGCGGTCTCGGCCGCGCGCGACTCGCCCTCCGTCCGGAACTCGCCGGTCACGCGGTTCGCGTAGACGGAGCAGACGGCGCCCGCCCGGAGCCCGTACACGCTCGCGATCGTGAGGATCGACGACGCCTCCATCTCGATGTTCTTCACGTTCGCGTCCTGAAGCTCTTCGACGAGCTCGTCCGAGCCGGCGGCCTCGAACCCCTCGAACCCGGGGCGGCCTTGGCCCGCGTAGAAGGAGTCGGCGCTCATCGTGACGCCGGTGTGGTAGTCGTGGCCCAGCCGCTCGGCGGCGGCGACTAAGGCTGACACGACCTCGCCGTCCGCGGCCGCGGGGTAGTCCTCGCGGACGTACTCGTCGCTCGTCCCCTCCTGGCGGACCGCCCCGGTCGTGATCACGAGGTCGCCCACCTCCATCTCGGGCTGGATCGCGCCGCAGGAGCCGACCCGGATGAACGTGTCGACGCCGACGCGCGCCAACTCCTCGACGGCGATGGCGGCCGACGGCGAGCCGATCCCGGTGGAGGTGACGGAGATCGGCGCGCCGTCGTACGTGCCGGTCGCGGTGCGGTACTCGCGGTGGCGCGCGACCTCCTCGTGGCCGTCCCACAGCGCCGTGATCTTGTCGACGCGCTCGGGGTTGCCCGGGAGCAGGACCGCGTCCGCGACGTCCTCGGACCCGGCCTCGACGTGGTAGCCGGCCCCGTCGTTCGGGTCCTCGCTGTCTTCGGTCATGTCTCCGCCCTTCGGCGAGCCGTTTAAAAGTAGTTCCGTCTCGGTCGCTCGGGGACGTCTCGGCGGCGGCGGGCCGCCGTGCCGTCACTCCCTGCTGGCGTCGTCGAGGGTCCCCTCCGAAATGGTGTTCGGGAGGAGTTCGCCCAGCGTGTACTCCGTCACGGCGTCGCCGCCCTCGTCGCAGGCGACGACGAGGTCGTCGGCCGCGAACTCCGCGAGCGTCTGCCGGCACATCCCGCAGGGGGTGACGCCGTCGCGGACGCCGGAGGAGACCGCGATCCGGTCGAACTCGCGGTGGCCGTTCTTGACCGCCTCCGCGAGCGCGACCTCCTCTGCGTGGAGGCTGTTGGAGTAGTTCGCGTTCTCGATGTTACAGCCGGTGTAGACGGTGCCGTCGGCGGTCCGGAGCGCGGCGCCGACGCGGTACTCGGAGTACGGAACGTGGGCGGCCTCCAAGGCCTCGCGCGCCGCGGCGATCAGATCGTCATCGTCCATACCGACGGATGACGCGGCGGGCCGATAACTGTACTGTGTTGCGGTCGCGCGGAACCGGTCTCCCCGTCAGGAATCGCCCGTCCACGCCGAGAAGCCGCCGTCGATGAGGGTGTCCGCCTGCTGGCGGATGTACTCGCGCTGGGTGTCGTGGACCGCGGTCGCGAAGTCGTCGCCGTCGTCGAGCCGGGCGCGGACGCGGTCGCGCTTCCAGCTCGCCGGCGTCGTGCGGTTCGCGACGCGCCAGCGCAGCGGCGCGATCCACTCGGCGGCCTCGTCGTCGGCGCAGCCGGCGGTCCGGAGCCCCGCCTCGGCGTGGTCGAGGAGGTCGGCGTACAGCGTGTCCGTGTCCGTCGTCCGCTCCCCGTCGCGGCCGATCCACTCCATGTCGGCGTCGAGCCCGTCGGCCACGGCGGCGTAGAAGTTATCGCGGGCGGTCTCCCAGTCGAGCCCGATGACCGGGTGTTCGTGCTGCGCGAGCGCCTGCATCAGCCCGGCGAACGCTCCCTGGAACGCGATGGAGTCGCGGACCGTGGGCTGACCGGGAATCGGGCGGAACTCGATCCGGGCGTTGGCGGCGGAGCGGCTCGCCCCCTCGAAGACGGGCCGGACCCAGCGCCAGTAGCTCCCATGCTTGGTCCGGAACGTCGCGAACTCGTCGTCGAAGCGGTCGCTGCCGCCCGGGTCGGGCATCGGGATCAGCGTCTCGTCGCCCGCGATGCGGTCGACCGCGGTCTCGACATCGCGGAAGTCGCGCGGGAACCGGACCTTGTCCGCGTCGGTCCGCGCGTTGAGGACGGACTCGAACACGTGGACGCGGTTCTCGGTCGCCCCCTCGTCGAGGACGCGCTCGCCGTCCCAGCCGTCGTCGTACAGGTCCGGCGGGAAGAACGGGGAGTTGACGCCGAGCGCTAAGAGTGGCCCGGCGATCCGGAGCGCGTAGCGGAAGTGCCGCGGCAGCGTCTCGGCGTGCGCCACCTGGTAGTGCGGCTGGATCGACGTGATGAGGCTCTCGGGCATCACCGTGTCCGCCGCCAGCGACACGCCCGGGGCAGAGAGTTCGACGTCGGCGCCCCCGGTCGGCTCGGTCGGGGTCTCGCCCCCGTCGCCCGGCTCTGCGCCGTCGGCCTCCTCGTCGCTGGCCGCGTTCGCCATCGCGTGGTAGCGGACGGAGTCGCTCATGTTGACCGCGACGGTGACCCCGTCGACCTCGACGCTGTCGGTGAGGTAGCCGCGGGCGGTCTCGCCCGCCGGCGGGATGGTCCAGAGCCCGTCGGAGACGAGCCGCATTCCCTCCACGCCGGCGGTGTTTTCGGCGGCCTCTAAGCGCGCGCGGACCTCGGCGAGCTGTGCGCGGAGGCCGTGGTCGGAGAGGGGCTGCGGGCTCGTCGACATCTCGGCGTTGTGGAGCCCCAGCTCCTTCTCGAACCCCATCAGCTCCAGCATCCGGCGGGGGACGCGCATCAGCGCGTACTCGCCCGCCCGCGACTCCTCGCTCCACCGCCCGTCGCCGACCGCGTAGAACTCGTACTCGAAGCCGACGATCGACTGGTGGTTGTCGAAGGAGCCGTCGTGGAGCTCCTGTTTGACGATCTCGGCCTCCTCGGCCGCGCGCTCGGCGAACGCCTCGGCGTCGACCGAAAGCGCCTCCCGGACCCCGTCGGCGAGCGCGGACTCGGTGGTCATGCGACCGAGGAAGGACGCGGCGGATTAAAAAGGTCACCGGCCGCGAGAGCGTTCGGGTCGCGTTCCCACGACCGCTCCGAGGGGCTCTCTCCCCGCCGGCTCGCCGACCGCTCGGCCTACTGATTCGCCGAGCGCGCGTCGAGCGCGACGGGGACCGACCGGCTCGCGACGTCGCCCGCGAACGCCTCGCCGTCCGCTTCGAGCAGCTCGAAGGTGTCGTAGTGGATCGGGACGACGAGGTCGGGGTCCATCGCCTCGGCCAGGTCGGCCGCCTCGTGTCGGTCGGCGACGATGCCACCCCCGCCGATGTTCGCGAGGAAGACGGAGACGTCGAGCTCGGCGAAGCCGTCGAGCGCGTCCGAGTCGCCGGGCCAGAAGACGGTGCGGCCGCCGAGCGACAGGAGGAAGCCGCAGCCGAATCCGGGCGGGTGCGCGACCGAGCCGTCCGCGTCCGCGTTCGGCCCCTCGGGGTCGTTGTGCGCGGGGACGGACCACACCGTGACATCGCCGGCGGGCGTGTCGACGTCGACGCGCTCCTCCTCGCCGACACGGACCACGTCGTAGTCGGCCGCGAGCGCGTCGATCGGCTCCACGTCGCGGTCGATGCCGGCCGGGTCGACCGCCTCGTAGATCACGAGCGTCGCGTCCTCCGTCGCGACCGACCGGATCCCGTCGCTGTCGTAGTGGTGGTCGTGGGTGACGACGACGAGGTCGCCGTCGCGCGCCCAGTAGTCGTCGAGGACGCCGTAGCGGCCGGGGTCGGTGTAGACGACCGGCCCCGCGTCCGTCTCCAGCCGCGCCGTCGCGTAGCCAAGCCACTCCACCGCGAACTCCTCGTAGCGGACCGTCATGTCGCAACCTGCGGCCGCGGGCGTCTTGAGGGTGGCTATCGCTCTCCCTCGTCGATCACGGACAGCTCCCACGCCGCCGCGAGCGCGTCGTCATCGATCTGGCGCCCCAGCGCGTGTTCCGGAACCAAGGGCATCGGAACCGGGACGTAGCCGGCCTCGCGCAGCGCGGCGAACCCGCCGACCGTCTCGACGACGGCCCCGTCGTCCCCGCGGCGGACGCGGAACCGCTTGTCGTCCGGGTCGCGGCGGTACGCGAACGGGAACGCCGCGTCCGGCGGGGACCGGAGGCTGTCGACGCCGGCGAGGACGGCGACGGGCGCACCGTCCACCTCGCAGACGAGCCGAGGGACGACGGGTCGCCCCTCGTCGTCGACCGCGGCGGCGTCGACGGACGAGTGAGCCGTCACCGGGCCGACGGGGGTGTCCGTCTCGCGCCACGCGAACGTCGGTTCGCCGAGCCCTTCGGCACGGACGCAGGCGTAGCCGCCGCCGGAGACCGGGATCCGGTCCGGCCCGATGTGGAACGTGCGCCGGCCGTCGCGGCGTGCGGCGAGCAGCGGCGGGTCGGCGAGGAGGTCGCGGGCGGCGGCCGCGGTGGCGTCGTCGCGGGCGACGAACAGGACGCGGCGGTCGCGGTCGAGCGCGTGGCCGAGCCGCGAGACGATCACGGTCGGCGTGGCGTCGTCCGCCGCGAGCGGTTCGACCGCGACCCGCTCGTCGCCGCGGCTCGCGACCGCGGGCGGCTCGGCGCCGCTCTCCGGACGGTCGACCTCGAACCCGTCGGCCGCGAGCCGGTCTGCGGCCGCGTCGGTGAGGTCGCGCCGCGTCGCGTCGCCGAGCGGGCCTGGCATGCGATCGCCTACGAGCCGGACCGTGAAGGGGTTTCGCGTGGCGGAACGCCACGGGGGGCCGCGCCGCCCGCCGCCCGTCGCCCGCCGCCCGCCGTCCGCCGCCCGTCGCCCGTCACCCGCCGCCCGCCGCCCTCTCGCGTCGGCTCAGTCGTCGCCGGCGAGCCGGCGGACCCGGGCGAGCGAGTCGGCGTCGTCGACGCCCTTGTCCTCGCGGACGCCGACGAACCGGGGGAACCGGAGGGCGTAGCCGGCCGAGTACGTCGGCGAGGTCTGGATATCCTCGTAGCCGACCTCGACCACCAGTTCGGGGTCGAACGCGACTGTCGTCCCCGTCTCGTCGACGACGTGGGGCTCTAACCGCTCCGTGAGATCCGCGAGCGCCTCGTCCGTGATCCCCGTCGCCACCTTCCCGACCGTGGCGTAACCCGCGGGCGCGAGGTCGTCGTCGTCGCGGTCGGCCGCGTCGCGGTCCGGGGCGTCGCTCGCGTCGTCCTCCGCGCGAACCGCGAGCAGGAACGTGCCGAACAGCTCGGCGCGGCGCCCCTCGCCCCACTCGGCGCCGACGACGACGGCGTCGAGCGTCTCCACGTCCGGCTTGCGCTTCAGCCAGTCGCGGCCCCGGTCGCCGGGCGTGTACGCCGCGTCCGGGTTCTTCAGCATGACTCCCTCGTGGCCCGCGTCGAGGGCGGTCCGCTCCGCGGCCGCGATCGCCCTCGGGTCGTCGGCGAGCGTGAGGTCCGCGGCCGCGTCCGGAAGGACCCTCCGGAGCCGCTCGTGACGGTCGCGGAGGGGGCGATCGAGCAGGTCGTCGCCGTCGGCGTGGAGGCAGTCGAAGGCGTGGAGCCGCAGGGAGACGGTCTCGCGCATGCGGTCGACATCGTGCTTCCGGCGGAACCGCCGCAGCACCTCCTGGAACGGGAGCGGGTTGCCCTCCTCGTCGACCGCGACGACCTCGCCGTCGAGGATGGCGGGGACGTCGACGCGCTCGGCGACGAACTCGACGATCTCCGGGAGCGCTTCGGTCACGTCGTCCATGTTCCGCGAGTAGAGGCGCGGGCCGAGCGCCGAATCGCCGTCGGTTCCGGGATCGTAGTGAACCTGAACGCGGGCGCCGTCGAACTTCGTCTCGACGGCGACCTCGCCGAACGCGTCGACCGCGTCGGTCGCGGTGCCCGCCTGCGCGAGCATCGCCTGAACGGGTCGGCCCACGCGCAGCGACTCCTCACGCAGCCCCGCGAGCCCCTCGTCGCGGGCGCGGACCGCGACCCGGCCGTAGTCGTTCGTCACCTGAAGCGCGCGCTCGACGGCCGCGACGGCGTCCTCGGGCGCGGCGAGTCGGGGCTCATCGGCCGCTTCCGCGTCGGCGTCCTTGGGCGTCTCGTCCCGCACGAGGAACGCCTCCGCGACCGCGTCCCGGACGGTCCCCTCGCCGACGCCGAGCCGCATCTCGCCGAGGACGAGCCGGGCGAGGAACGCCGCCTCGCTCGGCGAACAGCGCGTGAACAGGCCGAACAGCGCGTCCCGCTTGCGCGACTCGCTGCCGTCGCCGCTCTCGGCCGCGAGGTCGCGCAGTTCCGCGTCGAGCGCGGCCACCGTGAGCGCGTCGCGGCCGCTCCCGAACGCGGCGAGCCCCTGTTGCCCGCCGAAGTCGTATTCGGCCGCGACGGCCCCGATCTCGCCGCGCTCCGCGAGGCGGTCCTCGACGTCCGCCGCGGAGACGTTCTGGCCCGCGGCGCGGGCGATGGCCTCGCGACAGAGCGCGGGGCCGACGTCGAGGGTCCGGGTGTCGTGAGCGGGAAAGACGCGGCCGAGGAGGAACCGGACGACGACGGGGAGGTCGTCGGTCGAGCCGTCGGGCTCGGTGCCGTCGTCCTCGTCCCTGTCGGCGGCGCCGGCGTCCGCGAGCAGGTCGGCGACCGCGAGCGTCGTCTCGATGTCGCCGTCGTTCGCGGCCACCCGTTCCGCCCGTTCAGCCAGCGCGGCGAACTCCATACGCGTCCGGTCGGGGGGCGGCGGGCAAAAGCGGCCCGATGGCGTCATGGTCGCGGAAGGCGGACGCGTCCGCCGGGGAACCGCTTTTCACCTCCGGTCTCGTACGACTCTCTATGTACGTCCGCGACGCCAAGAACCGTGACGAGGCGTGGTTGTTGGACGCGATCGAGCAGCTGGGGCTCGACGACGTCGCCTTCCGGTCACGGGACTACGTGATCGCGGTCGATGAGGAGTCCGGCGACCGGGCCGGGTTCGGCCGGCTCCGCCTCCACCGCGGCGACGAGGACGAAGAGAACCGGATCGAGCTCACGGGCATCGGTGTCCTCCCCGAGTGGCGCGACCGCGGCGTCGGGGCGCACGTCGTCGAGCGCCTCGTCGACACCGCGGCGGCGGACGGGTTCGAGACGGTGTACGTGCTCACCGACCAGCCCGAATACCTCGCGCAGTTCGGCTTCGAGCGCGTCGACACCGACGACCTCCCGCCCGCGCTCGGAGAGCGCCTCACCGAGAAGCGGGAGTTCCTCGGCGGCGGGGTCGTCGGCCTCCGGCTCGCGGTCGACGCGTTCGAGATGCCGAACCGTTTCCGGACGGCGTTCAAAGACGCTGAGCCGACCGGCGACGACGAGCCGGAGGAGTCCGCCGAGGACTTCGGCATCGACCCGGACTCGGCGACCTACAAGTACGACACCGGACGCTAAACCGCGACACCAACCTGCTTTCCGCGGTTGCGGTCGGCGCGTGCCTGCGAGCGGTCGCCCCCGGCGACCGCGAGGAGCACGCGCGAGGGACGCCGCGAGCGACCGGAGGGAGCGAGCGGCGAGGCTGGGGAGGCGTGAGGCGCTGTGCGGTGCGGGGCGGGACTCGAAGGGGCAGCCGCGAGGACAGCGCAGGCGACGTAAGCACCGCAACGAGGGAGCGAACGGAGTGAGCGATCGAGTGAGGAGCGCAACGAGCGTGCGCTGTCCTCGCGGCTGGGGCTTCGGCGGTGTTCATCGCGGATCCGCGGTCAATTATTCGACTCTGTTGAAATCCTATTCTTCAGATACATTCCTGCCTGAAACAGCCGGTCGATGGGAGCCGCTTCTTGATCGGTAGCGGGAGTATGTGTATTAGTTCGGTTGAGTAGTTGTTTATTAGTGATCAAGCGGTGTCGCCGTCGGCTGCTTATAAACGTGCGGCGGCGTTGCGGTGAACACCGCCAAAGCCCCCAGCCGGCTCCGGTCGAGGGCCTCGCTGCGCTCCTCGCTCACTCCGTTCGCTACGGTGTCGCCGGCGGCTCTGCCGCCGGCTACCCGTGGCGCGTAGCGCCACACTGCTTGCGTCGGCCGTCTTCCCGGATCCGACTGCCCCTTTGAGTCCCACCCCGCACCGCACAACGCCTCACGCCTCCCCAGCCTCGCGGCTCCCTCCGCTTCGCTCCGGTCGCCGCGTCCCTCGCGCGTGCTCCTCGCGGCCGCCGAGGGCGGCCGCTCGGAGGCACGCGCCACCGCCTACTATTTATAAGCGATCGCCGCTGTCCCTCGTAACTATTTAAACACCGTCTTGTCGTGATCGATCGACAGCATCGACTCCCGCTATTGCTCACCGCTACCGCTGTACTGACCGATCCGTGAGTCACCTGTATTTGTCGCAACCGGGTCAGAATACATCACGTACTGAGGAATTCAACAGATCTGATTATTTCTAAGCGAGCGCCGGGGCTTCGGCGGTGTTCGCGGTGACGATGTCGCTTATTTATAAACAGAACTCCGACCAGACAGTCTTCACTTATAAATGAACGCTCGCGGTGTCGACGCTCACGCCAGCAACCACAACATCGTAGCGTCACCACTCAGCGAATGAGAATCGGTATGAATGGCGGACAGGCGGGGTAGCCCGGCGTTCCGGCACGGGGTATCCCGATTGCCTCCTCCACCCCGCGACCCGACGAGCGACGGGCGTCCGGCGGTGGGCTGCTCGCTTCCGCGCCTGACCCAGTGTCGCCGACGAACCGCGACGGACCGCTCCTGCGAGCGGGCGTCACGGACCGCTGTCCCCGGCGGACGAGGCTTCCACGTTGGCTCTCGGGGCCCGCGCCGGTCTGACCGGACGTGCCCGCTGTTCGGTCCCCGCTGAAGACTGCCTCACGGGTTACGAGCGGGGCCTAACCGCCCGACCTAGTCCGTTCGACGATATTCGGGTGCGGCATAAGGGCCTTTCGTTCGGCGACCGCCACCGCCGCGGCGCCGCTCCGTTGACCTACGACAGCAGCTCCCGAGCGTACACCGCGGCGGCGAGCGGCACGGGGACGGAGAGCGCGACAACGGCGCGCGCGTGCCACACCAGCCAGAGGTGGTCGCGGAACACCGGGCTCGGCTCAACCGCGAGCGCCCAACTGGCCGCGCTGGCGGTCGTCGCGAGCCCGAGGACGACCGCCACGCCCGCGAGCGTCCCGGGGTCGACGTTCCCCCGCTCGACGGAGGCGATGACGACCGCGGAGAGCAGTGCGAACAGCGCGATCCCGCCCCACCCGACGACGCCGGACGCGTAGTACGCCGCGAGCTGGCTCGTGTACTCCGGCCCAGTGATGACCGCGTACGGCGCGACGAGCGCGACGACGGTGACGACGGCGGCGGCGATCCCGACGCGACGCGAGACGACGCGGAGGTCCATACCTGCTCTCGGGACGGCGGCGCGGTAAAAGGACCGGATCGGGCACGCCGAGCAAGCACGGCGCGCGCGGCCGAAGGGAGCGGCGTCGGAACGAGCCGTTCCCGTAGGGTTTTGCCCCGTCGCCGCCCATACCGTCGTATGTCACTCGACGTCGAGACGCCGGAGCCCCCCGAACTCGCCGCCGTCGACCCGAACGAGTACGAGGACGCCGAGGTGGCGGGCGGGGAGTACCGCCGCGATGACCTGGAAGCGCTCCTCCGCGAGGGCGCGTGGGAGGACGCGTTCTCCGAGTGGGTCGACACCACCGACATGGACGAGTCCGACTGGCGGATCGCGGTCGACCTCGAGCTCGTCTCCCGATTCGACTTCTTCTGGGACGACTTCGCCGACCGCGTCGGCTACCACGCGCCGGGGCTCCCCGAGGACTGGAAGGAGCGCGACCTCCACCCCGACCTCGACTCGTGGGGGACCGTCTCCGCGATCAACGCGGGACTCACCGAACTCGGACAGATCGTCTGCGAGACGCTCAAGGAGGAGTACATCGACTGGGAAGCCGACTTCGAGGCGCCGGACGACCTGCCCGACTTCGACGAGTAGCGGCCGCGCTCCGATTCGGACGCGGCCGCCCGGTGCGGGTCCGCCCGCTCAGTGCCCCCAGAGGCTCCCGTCGGGGGCGTAGCGCGCGTCCATGATCCGGTCCCACTGCTCGTCGGAGAGGTCGAGGTCGGCGGCCGCGACGTTCTCGTCGAGCTGGTCGACCGTCCGCGCGCCGACGATAGGGACGCAGGTGAACTCGTCCCACTCGGTGAGCCACGCCAGCGCGACCTGCGCGGGCGTCGCGTCGAGCTCGTCCGCCACGTCGCGGACCGCGTCGAGCACCTTCCAGCCGCGCTCGGAGAGGTAGAAGCGCTCGAACCGGTCGTCGAAGCTCGCGCGCGAGCCGTCGGGCGCGATCACCTTCTCGGGGTCGTCGGGATCGGCGCGCTCGTACTTCCCGGTGAGGAACCCGCCCGCGAGCGGGGAGTACGGGCAGACGGCCAGATCCTGATCGACACAGACGTCGAGGTACTCGCTCACGTCCTCGTAGTAGCCCGCGTGGTGGAGCGGCTGGACCACGTCGAAGCTCGCGTAGTCGTTGATGTCGGCGGTCCACTGCGCCTTCGTCAGCTGCCAGGCCGCCATCGTCGACGCGCCGAGGTGGTGCACTTTCCCCTCGGCGACTAACTCGTCGAGCGCGCGCATCGTCTCCTCGATCGGCGTCTCCTCGTCCCAGCGGTGGATGTAGTAGACGTCGAGGTAGTCCGTGTCGAGCCGGTCGAGGGTGCTCTCGATCTGCGCGCGGATGTGCTTCCGACCGAGCCCGGAGTCGTTGGGTCCCGGCTCGCCGCGCCCGTCGAACGGGAAGTACACCTTCGAGGCGATCACGTAGTCCTCGCGGTCGCGGTCGGCGAGCCACTCGCCGATGTACTCCTCGCTCGTCCCGTTCGGGTTGCCGTAGACGTTGGCCGTGTCGATGAAGTTGATCCCGCGGTCCGCGGCCGCGTCGAGCAGTTCGTGCGACTCCTCGCGGCCCGTCTCCACGACGCCGTTCGTCTCGCGTCCGAACCGCCACGTCCCGAAGCAGAGCTCCGAGACGCTGAGTCCCGTGTTCCCGAGTTGTCGGTAGTCCATACCCGCCCCTCTCGGGCGCTATTTATAAAGCGTGGCGGCACCGGCGGGGAGCGCGCTGGGAGGCCGCAGGGCGAAGTCGGCTATCCGGGAACCCGCTATCCGAAGTTCTCGACCTTCGCGGCGTCCGCGTCGCCCCCGGCCGCGTCGACCGCGGCCTCCGCGTCGGCGACGAGGTCCGCGAACCCGTAGACGAACACGGTCTCACCGTCCGCGCCGGTGAGGACGTCGGCGACGGCGTCGGTCAGGGGCTCGTCTGCGTCGAGGAGCCGAATATCGGCGCCGCGCTCGCGGAGGGAATCGATCCGGTCGGCGTGCGCGACGTCGTCGTCGCGGTAGACGACCGCCGCCTCGGCGCCCTCGTCGAGCGCGCGCTCCGCGATGGCGACCGCGGGGCCGATCCCGGGCCCGCCCGCGATCACGACCGCGCGGGGCTCGCCGTCGTAGTGCTGGTCGCCGAACGGGCCGGAGAGGGTCATCTCGGTGCCGGCCTCGGCGTCCGAGAGGAACGCCGAGAAGTCGCCGCCCTCCTCGGGGTCGATGCCGACCGTGACCTCGAACGTCTCGCCGACGCGGGGCGACGAGAGGGTGTAGAAGCGCGCGACCGACTCGCCGTCGATCTCGGTGCCGAGCTTCACGAACTGTCCGGGTTCGGCGGCGAACCCCTCGGGCGCGCGGAAGCGGAGGGCGTACGTGTCGGGGCCGACCGCCTCGACCGCCTCGACCGTCGCTGTCGTGTCCATACGTCGGATCGGCGGGGGAGACACAAACCCCTTCGCGTCGGCGTCGGTCCTGCCCGTGTCGAAACCGGTCCCGCGGCGCGGCCCGACTCCACACGCACGCTCTCGGAGACGCACGCGCCCTCGCCACATGCTCGATCTCGCCGACGCGTCTGGGAGGGCCGTTCCCGGCCGAGAATATTCGATGATCGTCGAAAACGGGTCCGACGCGAGGGGTCGATCGTGATGGATTCGGTGGATGTATGTTCAATTTTCTCTCGATTATAGTCTTATACAGCGCCCAGAGGCGACAATATTCGCGAGAGCGAACACGTTCGTCCAGAAACACCTCGGTGGCTCCTTCCAGAAGCCTTTTGATGAGTCCGCCGGAACCTTGCCCATAGCACATGGCCGCGGATTTCAACTGGGCTGTCGGCGGAGAGGCCGGCGACGGCATCGACTCGACGGGGAAGATCTTCGCACAGGCGCTTTCCCGCGCGGGTCGGCACGTGTTCACGTCGAAGGACTTCGCATCGCGGATCCGAGGCGGGTACACCGCCTACAAGGTGCGGACCTCCGTCGACAAGGTACAGAGCGTCGTTGACCGACTCGACGTGCTCATCGCGTTGACCCCCCGGACGATCGAGGAGAACCTCGACGAGCTCCACGAGGGGTCGGTGATCATCTACGACGGCGAGCGGACCACGATGCAAGACGTCGAGATCCCCGAGGAGATGATCGGGCTCGACGTGCCGCTCAAGAGCCTGGCCGAGGAGGCCGGCGGAGCGATCATGCGGAACGTCGTCGCGCTCGGCGCCGCCTGCGAGGTGGCGGAGTTCCCCATCGAGAACCTCGACTCCGCCCTCGAAAAGCGGTTCAAGGACAAAGGGCAGAAGCTCGTCGACAACAACAAGGAGGCCGCGCGCGCCGGGCAGTCGTACGTCGCCGACGAGTACGACCACGAGTTCGACTACGACCTCGAGACCACCGACGAGGACTACGTCCTCCTCAACGGCGACGAGGCCATCGGCATGGGCGCCATCGCGGCCGGCTGCCGCTTCTACGCCGGCTACCCGATCACGCCCGCGACCGACGTGATGACGTACCTCACCGGGCGCATCGAGCGGTACGGCGGCCACGTCGTCCAGGCGGAAGACGAGCTGTCCGCGATCAACATGGCGCTGGGCGCGGCCCGCGGCGGCGCCCGCGCGATGACGGCGACCTCCGGGCCGGGGATCGACCTGATGACCGAGACGTTCGGACTCATCGCCACCTCGGAGACGCCGCTCGTCATCTGTAACGTGATGCGCTCGGGCCCCTCGACGGGGATGCCGACGAAACAGGAGCAGGGCGACTTAAACCAGATGCTGTACGGCGGCCACGGCGAGGTGCCGCGGTTCGTCCTCGCGCCGACGACGATCGACGAGTGCTTCTGGAAGACGGTCGAGGCGTTCAACCTCGCCGAGAAGTACCAGCTCCCCGTCTACCTCACCGCCGACCTCTCGATGGCGGTCACCGAGCAGACGTTCTCCCCGGAGACCTTCGACATGGACGAGGTGGAGGTCGACCGCGGCAACGTCGTCGACGAGACGACGATCGACGACCACATGAGCGAGTCGGGCGGCTTCCAGCCCCACGAGATCACCGACGACGGGATCTCGCCGCGGGCGTTCCCCGGCACCGCCGACGGCGCGCACATGTCCACCGGCCTCGAACACGACGAGCAGGGCCGCCGGACGGAGGACACCGACATGCGCGTCGCGCAGGTCGACAAGCGCAACCGGAAGGTGGAGACGGCCCGCGAGCGCGAGGACTGGAGCCCGCGCGAGTTCGGCGATGAAGACGCCGACGACCTCGTCATCACGTGGGGGTCGAACGAGGGCGCGCTCGCAGAGGCGGTCGAGATCCTCGACGAGGAGGGGCAGGACGTGCGGGTCCTCTCGGTCCCGTACATCTTCCCGCGACCGGACCTCTCGGCGGACGTCGAGGCGGCCGAGACGACGGTCGTCGTCGAGTGTAACGAGCGGGGGCAGTTCGCGGACCTCGTCGAGCACGACGTGCTCGAACGGGTCGACCGCGTGAACAAGTACAACGGCGTGCGGTTCAAGGCCGACGAACTCGCAGCGGAAATCAAGTCGACCCTCGCGGAGGGGGTGGAGGCGTAACCAATGAGCTCAGAGATTCGATTCACCGACTTCAAGTCCGACAAGCAGCCGACGTGGTGCCCGGGATGCGGCGACTTCGGGACGATGAACGGGATGATGAAGGCGCTCGCGGAGACGGGGAACGACCCCGACAACACCTTCGTCGTCGCCGGCATCGGCTGTTCCGGCAAGATCGGCACGTACATGCACAGCTACGCGCTCCACGGCGTTCACGGGCGCGCGCTCCCCGTCGGGACCGGCGTCAAGATGGCGCGGCCTGACATCGAAGTGATGGTCGCCGGCGGCGACGGCGACGGCTACTCCATCGGCGCGGGCCACTTCGTCCACGCCGTCCGGCGCAACGTCGACATGACGTACGTCGTGATGGACAACCGCATCTACGGGCTGACGAAGGGACAGGCCTCCCCGACCTCCCGCGAGGACTTCGAGACGTCGACGAGCCCCGAGGGGCCGAAGCAGCCCCCGGTGAACCCGCACGCGCTGGCGCTCGCCTCGGGCGCGACGTTCATCGCGCAGTCGTTCTCCTCGGACGCGCTCCGCCACCAGGAGATAATTCAGGAGGCGATCGAGCACGACGGGTTCGGCTTCGTCAACGTCTACTCGCCGTGCGTCACCTTCAACGACGTCGACACGTACGACTACTTCCGCGACTCGCTGGTCGACCTGAAGGAGGAAGAGCACGACCCGACCTCCCGCGAGGACGCGAAGGACGTCATCCTCGACAACGAGAAGGAACACCAGGGCGTCATCTACAAAGACGAGTCGTCGGTGCCGTACCACGAGCAGCACGGCGTCGACGAGGACATGTCGGTCATCCCGGACGGCGCTCCCGAGAGCGCGACCGACCTCGTCCGCGAGTTCTACTGAGACCGCCGGACGAAGCGGGGGCGATTCCGACCTCGCTCGACGGCCAAAACCGGCCGAACGGGCGGGTTCGCGCGGATTTTTCGGGGAGTTTCAGCAAGCCTAATTAGGTGGGTCCGTAACTTCCGTGTATGGTTGATCGCTACGACGTCGCTGTCGCCGGGGCCGGTCCGGCGGGCGCGCAGTGCGCCCGCGACCTGGCGACGCGCGACTACGACGTCGTCGTCTTGGAGACGGAGTCGGAAGACGAGTTCCCGCGACAGAGCAACAAGTCGACGGCGGGCACGTTCCCGTCGATGATGTCCTCCTTCGGGATCCCCGACGACGTCGTGATGTCGTACACCGACGACGTCGTGTTGGAGTCGCCAAACGAGTACTACGAGAGCTACCAGCCGGGGGCGGTGTTGGAGTTCGCCGAGTTCAAGCGGTTCCTCGTCGAGGACGGCCGCGACAACGGCGCGGAGTACCGCTTCGACGCGCGCGTCTCGCGACCGATCCTCGACGACGACGGGGTCATCGAAGGGGTTCGGTACAACGGCGACGAGGAGGTGTACGCCGACGTCGTGATCGACGCCACCGGGCCGGCCGCGCCGCTCGCGAGCGCGCTCGACGTCGTCGACCTTGAACGCGAAAATCAGGCAATCGGCATCGAGTACGAGATGGAGGGCGTCGAGATGAACCATCCCGAGTACGCGGACCTCCGGCGCGCGATGATGCTGCGCTTGGACCACAACATCGCGCCCGGCGGCTACTCGTGGATCTTCGCCACCGGCGAGGACACCGCGAAGGTCGGCCTCTGTTACATCCAGAACGACCGCCACCGCGAGTTCGCCGAGGCGGGCAAGACCGTCGACGGCTACCTCGACGACTGGGTGAGCCGCGACCCGCGGTTCGCCGACGCCGAACAGATCGACGAGAAGGTCCACCGCGGCTCGGCGCACATCCAGCGCCCGGGACAGATGCACACGGACCGGTTCATCGCGATCGGCGATACGGTCCCCTCGATCGACCCGCTGTGGGGCGAGGGGATCCACAAGGGGATGAAGTCCGCCCGCGCCGCCGCGGCGACCGTCGACCGCTGTCTCACCGACTCGGAGCGGCGCATCGACGCGGAGAGCCTCGCGGTGTACGAGACGCTGTGGCACCGCGACGTGGCGCCGCGCGCGGAGTCGCGGCTGGCGCTCACGGAGCTGCTGTACCTCGCGCCCAACGAGCGGTACGACCGGTTGATGCGCGACCTCCAGAAGACCGACGACGACATCTTAGCGAAGGCGAACCGCGGCGAGAAGGCGGGGATGGCCCGGCTGCTCCACCTCGACGACGTCCCGCTGCTCGCGAAGTACGCCCGCGAGCGGTTCGGGGTCTGAAGCGGTCGAGCGAGAACGACGACCTGGTGAGAAACGGAACGGGGAACGCGTCGCCTACCGCTCGTCGACGGGGACGAACTCGGCGTCCTCGGGACCGGTGTACCGGGCGCGCGGGCGGATGAGGCGGTTGTCCTCCTGGTACTCGGCGACGTGGGCGATCCAGCCGCCGACGCGGCTCATCGCGAAGATGGGCGTGTACATGTCGACCGGGATGCCGAGCGAGTCGTAGACGGAGCCGGAGTAGAAGTCGACGTTCGGCGCGATCCCCTTCTCGACGAGCCCCTGATCGGTGAGGTACTCCTCGATGGCGGTGGTGTAGTCGAGCCACTTCGTGTCACCGGATGACTCCGAGAGGTCGCGGAGCTTCTCTTCGAGGATCTTCGCGCGGGGGTCCTTCACCTTGTAGACGCGGTGGCCGAACCCGGGGATGCGCCCGCCGTCGTCCTGCCGGTGTTTCACCCACTCGACGGGGTCCTTCGAGGAGGCGTCGATCTCGTGGAGCACCTCCATCACGTCCTGGTTTGCGCCGCCGTGGAGGGGCCGGAGAGGGCGCCGATACCCCCGTGACGCCGGAGTAGATGTCGGCCATCGTCGAGCCGATGACCATCGCGGTGAACGTGGAGGCGTTGAGCCCATGGTCGGCGTGGAGCGTCAGCGCCATGTCGAACGTCTCCTCGCTCACGGCGTCCGGCTCGGTCCCGGTAAGCATGTAGAGGAAGTTCCCGGCGTGCGAGAGCTCCGGGTCGGGGGCGACCGGCTCCTCGCCCTGGCGGACGCGCTCGAACGCGGCGAGGACCGTCGGGATCTTCGCGGTGATCCGGCGGCCCTGTCGGAGGGCGGACCCGTCGTCGTCGCTCTCCTCGTCGTCGTACGCCGACAGCATCGACGTCGCGGTCCGGAGCGCGGCCATCGGCCGCTCGCCAGCGTCCGCGAGCGCGCGGACCGTCTCGATCACGTCGTCGTCCACCTCGCGCTCCGCCGCGAGGTCGGCGGCGAACGAGTCGAGCTCCACGGCGGTGGGTAGGGAACCGTGCCACAGCAGGTACAGCACCTCCTCGTAGCTCGCGCCGCGCGCGAGGTCCTCGATGTCGTACCCGCGATACACGAGCTTCCCGACCTCGCCGTCGACGTAGCTCAGATCCGACTCCGCGACGAGGACGCCCTCGAGCCCGCGTTTTAACTCATCTGCCATACCCCGAGTTGTCAAGGCCGTCAAAAAAGCGTTATCTTTCAGGAGGGATAGGTTACGACGATCGTGGTACCCCGCCGCGTCGTCCGACGACGTGACAGGGTTCGGAAACGTCGGTCCAGCGGAGCTGGCCGCCGCCGGCCTCGCTTACCGCGCCGGAACGACCGTCACCGTCCGGTTCCGGTCGATCGCGTCCTCTAACTCCTCGGCGATGGCGGAGCCGCGGGAGACCTGGACCTCGCCGCCGCGGCCGACGGTGGCGGTGAAGAGGTACTCGCCGTCGGCGCGCACCTCGACCGTCTCGCCGACCCCGTCGTCGACGTCGATGACGACGTGCCGCGAGGTGATCTCCGGGGCGACCACCGTGCCGCGCTCGGCGCCGACCTGTCCGTCGCCGCGGCCGTTCTCGGCGGCGCCGCCCGAGGCGGCCGACCCCGACCCACCGGGCTTCTCGTCGTGCGTGCGGACGTCGATGTCGATCCCGAGCCGGTTCTCGATGTCGGCGATGCGGCCACCGCCCTTCCCGATCACCGTGCCGATGTCGCCCTCGGTGACGTAGACGACCGCTTCGTCGTCGCCGTTGAGCGTCACGTCGACGCGCCCGTGCGCAACCGACTTGATCTCGCGCTCGATCTCCTTTTTCGCGATGCGGCCGACGCCGGACTCGCTTTCGGCCTCGCCGCCGTTCTCGTCGAGCGGGACGGTGACGACCTGGCGGTTGAACGTGTAGATCTCGTACTCCGGTCGGCCGGTCTCGAAGTTCGACACCTGGATGACCGGGCGGGCGAGGTCCTCGGCGGTGAGCCCGGCGGGCACCTTCACCTCCGTGGTCACGTCGTAGACGGTGTGGACCTCGCCGGCCTCGATGTAGACGACGGTGTCGACGATCTGGGGGATCATTCCGAGCTCGACGCGGCCGACGAGCCGCTGGAGCGCGTCGATCGCGCGGGAGGCGTGGACGACGCCGACCATCCCGACGCCGGCCATCCGCATGTCCGAGAACACCTCGAAGTCGTTCGTCTTCCGGACCTCGTCGTAGATGGTGTAGTCGGGCCGAACGAGGAGGAGGGAGTCGGCGGTGTTCTCCATCTCGCCGCCGAGCGCGCCGTACTGCGTGATCTCCGGCCCGACCTGGAGGTCACGCGGCTTCTCCATCGTCTTCACCGCGTAGTCGCTGTCGTTGAGGAACTCCGCGACCGCCTGCGCGAACGTCGACTTGCCGGCGCCGGGGGATCCGGAGATGAGCACGCCGCGCTTGCGCTCCGTGAACCGGTCGCGAAGCTCGTCGGCGAACTCGTAGTCGTCGAGAGTCGTCTTCGCGATCGGTCTGACCGCGGTGATCTCGATCCCGTCCGCGAAGGGGGGCCGCGCCACCGCGATCCGGTAGTTGCGGAACTGGACGATGTCCATCCCGTCGTCGGAGAGCTCGATGAACCCCTCGTTCGACTGGCGGGCGAGGTCGACGATCGAGTTGGCCCACTCGCGCATCTGCTCCTCGTCGGTCTCCTCGTCCGCGATCTCGACGTAGCGCATCTCGCCGAGGGTCCCGCGCTTCGCCTTCGGAACGGTGCCGGTCTTGAGGTGGACCGACATCGTCTCGTCGGTGAAAAAGTCCTGAATCGGGAGCTCGTCAACGACGCCGCGGGCGACCGGCTCGACGTACTCGACGTCGAGCCCCTTCGCGCGGGCGACCTCTGCCTGAACCACGTCGCTGGAGAGGAGGGTCGCGTCGTGGTCGGCGGCCAGATCGCGGATCAGCGCGTCCACGTCGCCCTCGTGGGCGTTCGAGCGGGCGTCGCCGCTCGCGCGCTCGCCGACGTACCGGAGCTCGATCGTCCCGTCGTCGGCGTAGTCGGCGAGCCGCTTCAGCTCGCTCAGCCCGTCCCAGCCGGATTCGAGCCCGTCGTTCGCCTGCGACTCCAGCTCGCCCACGACCGCCTCGGGGACGAACACGGTGACCGACTCGTAGGTCCCGTCCGCGACGCGTTCGGACACGCGGCCGTCGACGACCGCGCTCGTGTCCGGTACTACGTTCATACCGAGGATCGGTCCGGGAACCGTATAAGGGTGTTCGACCGGGGGCGCTCGACCGCGGGGGCCGTCCGCTCGCTCTGACTCCTTGCTCAGTCGTCCGCGGCCGCCCGCTCCGACCGCTCGCCCGCCAGCCGCGCGGCGTAGGCGGTGAAGTTCTCGAACAGCGCCTTCGCCTCGCAGGCGGCGTCGTACGCCGCCGGCGTGATCGATTCGAGGACGCCGTCCACGCGGGCGTCGCCGATCTGCTCGCGCTTCCCGTCCGTCACCTCGCGGGCGGTCTCGACGTCGTACTCGGGGTGGAACTGGACGCCCCAGCAGTGGCCGTCGCGGAACGCGTGGACGCCGCGGTCGTTCTCGGCGAGCAGCGTCGCCGACGGCGGGAGCTCAACGACCGCGTCGCCGTGGGTCGTGAAGGCGGTGAACGACTCGTCGATCCCCTCGAACAGCGGGTCGTCGCGGACGCGGCGGATCTCGTTGTAGCCGATCTCGAACCCGTCCATCCCCGCGACGCGGCCGCCGAGCGCCTCTGCGAGCACCTGGTGGCCGTAACAGACGCCGAGAACGGGACAGCCGGCCTCGGCGGCCTCGGCGACGTAGTCGACGAGCGGCGGGATCCACGCCTCGTCCCAGTAGACCGACGAGCGCGATCCCGTCACGACGACGCCGTCGAACTCGGTGTGGTCGGGGAGGTCGCCGTCGACCGCGTCGAACTCGACGAGGTCGACGTCGAGCTCCCGGCGGAAGTTCCGACGGGTGTTCGCGCCGTCGTGGGCGGCGTTCAGCAGAGCGAACCGGAGACGAGTCATCGACCGAACGGAGAGCCGAGAGTCACAAAACGGTTGCGGCGCCGGAGGCGTCGGCCGACGACGCGGACGCGGGGGCGCCGCTCGAACCGCGCCGCTCGAACCGCGGCGTTCGCCGCCGGAGTACGCCGCTCCTACTCGAACCGGTCGGTCGCGTGTTCGGCGAGCCAGCCCGTGAGCATGTCGTTGACCGCCGCCGACGCCTCGACCCCGACGAGGTGCCGGGCGCCCTCGACGGCGTGGAACTCGCCGCGCGGGAGCCCCTCCGCGAGCGTCTCGCCGGCCGTGACCGGACAGACCGTGTCGTCGCTCCCGTGGACGACGAGGGCCGGCGTCGTCACCTCGAACAGTCCGTCGGTCAGGTCGAACCCCTCGACCGCGGCGCGGTGCGCCTCGTACGCCTCGCGGCCGGCGTCCTCCGCGAGGCGCCACTCCGCGATCCGCGAGAGCGCGTCCGGGTGCGCCTCGCGGAAGTCGGGCGAGAGCAGCCCGTTTAGCGACCCCTCGACCGCGGCCGGGTCGCTCGGATCGGCCCAGACGCCGTCGGGGTTGTACGCGTCGCCTGCGGGGGGCGTTCCCACCACGGCGACGCTCGCCGGCCGCGAAGAAGTCAGCGCGGCGGTGAGGGCGACCATCCCGCCGAGGCCGTACCCGACGAAATGAGCGTTTCGGATCCCTTCGGCCGCGCAGACCGCGTCGAGATCGGCCGCGAGCGCCTCGATCCCGTAGGGGTCCGGCGGCGCGTCTGACCGACCGACACCGCGCGTCTCCGGCGTGATAACCGTGTGCGGCCCGGCCAGCGCGGCGTGCTGCCAGCCGAACTGCCAGGCGCCGAGCCCGACGTCGCCGCAGAAGATGACCGCCTCGTTTGGGTCGCCGGCGTCGGGGGCGTCTACCTCGTACCGGATCTCGGTGCCGGCGTTGGTCGCGTAGGGCATATGGAACTTGAGGGGGAGGACTAGGCCTCCTGAAGGCTGCGAAGGACGTCCGGCGCCGCGTCGAGCGCGTCGTCGAGCGCGTCGACGTCCGGGCCGCCGCCCTGCGCGAAGTCCGGCGGACCGCCGCCGCCGCCGCCCACGCGCCCGGCGAGCTCGGAGACGACCTGCCCGGCGTTCACGTCGACGCCGTCGGGGACGCCGACGACGAAGCTCGCGGAGCCGTCGGCGCCGCTGCCGATCACCGCCACCTTCCCGTCGTCGACGTGGGCGTTCGCGGTCGCGCGCAGCTCGTCGGCGTCGCCGTCGAGCCGCTGGATCACCGCGGTCGTCCCGGCGACCTCGACCTCCTCGGCGTCGGCGCCGCCGGAGGCGCGCGCGGCCGCCAGCTCCTCCTTGAGCGACTCGATCTCCTTGCCCCGCGCCTTCCACTCCTCGAAGAAGCGCTCGGCCGTCTCGGGCACGTCGAGCGGGTCGACGTCTAACACGTCGGCCGCGTCGTACAGCGCGTCCTCGGTGCGCTGCGTCGCCTCGACGGCCGCGGCACCCGCGGCGAAGGCGATGCGCTCGACGCCGTCCTGAACCGGCTCCGTCTTCAGCACCTTCACGGCGCCGATCTCGCCGGTCCGGTTCACGTGCGTGCCCGCGCAGGCCTGAACGTCGGCGTCGCCGACATGGATCAGCCGGACGTTCGTTCCCGGCGGGACGCCGCCCTGGTACAGGTCGAAGCCGTGTTCCGCCTCTGCCTCGTTGCGGTCGGGCCACTCCTGACGGACGGGGACGTCGTCGCGGACCAGCTCGTTGGCGACGCGCTCGATGGCTTTCACGTCCTCGCGGGTGATGCGCTCGAAGTGGCGCACGTCGAGCCGCGCGGAGTCGGTCCCCTTCTGGGCGCCCGCCTGTCGGACGTGGTCGCCGAGCACCTCGCGGGCGGCGTGGCCGATCAGGTGGGTCGCGGTGTGGTGCGCGCGGAGCCGCTCGCGGCGGTCGCCGTCAACCTGCCCCTTGACGAACTCGCCTTTCCCGGGATCCGCGTCCGTGCGGTGGAGGACGACCCCGTCGGCCTCCTGGACGTCCTCGACGTCGACGGTGGTCTCGCCGACCGTGAGTTGGCCCCTGTCGGCCGGCTGGCCGCCGCCCTCGGGGTAGAACATCGTCTGGTCCAAGACGACGTCGTACCCCTCCTCAGCGTCCAAAACGTCGAGGACGACCGCCTCGAACTCCGTGCGGCCCTGGTCGTCGTAGAACAGCTTCTCGGTCTCGGGGAGGTCGGCGAGCCGCTCGTCGCGCTCGTCGGCCGTCGCCGCGGCGTCGCCCTCCTCGTGCCGGTCGGCGACGAGCGCGTAGAAGTCGTCGGGCACGTCGACGGCCGCGCCGCGCTCGTCGGCGATGTCGGCGACCATGTCGGGCTGGATCCCGTGGGAGTCGTACAGCTCTAAGAGCTCCTCGGTCGGGATCGGCTCGCCGGTGCCGGCGTACTCGTCGGCGAGCTGCTCGACCTTGCGGGCGCCGCGCTCTAAGGTCCGCTCGTACTTCCGCTCCTCGCTGCGGACGATTTCGCGGATCGTGTCGCGGTTCTCGTAGCCGAGCCGATCGGCCTGCATGTCGACCAGTTCGTCGAGCGGGGCGTCGACGCCCACCTCGTCGACGAGCCGCTTCATCCGCCGTAACACCATCCGGGCGAGGTAGCCCGTGCCGACGTTCGAGGGGACGATCTCGTCGCCGAACATGTACGCGAGCGTCCGCGAGTGGTCGGCGATCGCGTAGATCGATTCGAGCGGCTCCACTAGCTCGCGCAGCCGGTCGACGTCGACGTCGAGCCGGTCGGCGATGTCGCCGCGGGCGGCCTCCACGTCGTCGACGTCGTCGATGTCGAGCCGGCCGGAGAGCTTCGCGGCGCGGTGGACGATCTCGCGTTCCGCCTCGGTGTGTTCGATCCCGGCGTTCTCCTTCAAAAAGTCGATCGCGTCGGGATAGATCGCCTCGTACACCGTCGCGGTCCCTTGGCTCATCCAGGTCCACCGTTCGAGCCCGTACCCGGTGTCGACGATGTACGTGTCCATGAACGAGTACGTGTTCCCGTCCTTCATCTCGTAGTCGCCGTCGGGGTCCTGCTCCATACACATGAAGACGAGCGTCGCCAGCTCGGCGCCCTTGTAGATGACCTCGATGGCGGGGCCGGCGTTGCCGCCGCCGACCCACGGGTCCTCGATGTAGGTGATCTCCTCAAGGTCCGCGCCGAGCGACTCGAACAGCTCGTCGCAGTACTGTACCGTCTCGTCTTTCCAGTACACTTCGCCGTGGTAGGCGTACTCGTCCTCGTCGACCTCCTCGCGTGTGTTGAACGCGTGGTGGGCCATCATCTCGAACGCCATCGTGTGGCGGCCCGTCTTGCCGACGTTGTCGATGTCCTGCATCCGGATACAGGGCTGTGAGATGGTCAGCGGGTTCGCCGGCGGCGGCGTCCGTCCCGAGGTGACGAGCGGCTGGAAGTCGTAGATCGACGCCTGCGTCAGGAGGACGTCGTCGCGCCAGCGGTTCGCGGCGACCGGGTACGGATCGATCCGCTCGTGGCCGTGGTCTTCGAAGAAGGAGAGGAACGCCTCGCGCATCTCCGACAGCGAGTGGGCCTCCGGGAAGCCCGGGTCGTCGATGAAGCTGTAGTCCTCGCAGGGCGGCTCGCCGCACAGTTCTCGCTCCGCGTCGCGGGTCCAGAAGTGCGCGCCGCAGGAGGTGCATTCCTTGCGCTCGAACCCCTCCTCCTCGAAGTAGTCGAGACGGTACTCCGCTTCGAGATCGCTCATTACACGAACGTGGCCCGTGTTGCTCCAAAAGGGTTCCGGGGTCGCTCGTCGGCCGCGACGGCGCCGCTCGCCGCCGCGAGACGGGCTCGGCAAGGGGTCCTCGGTCGGAGCGACGGCGACCGGATGCGCGGGCGGCCGGGAGGGACGCGATCGACCAGAAACGGACGACGGCACCGGGATTCGCCGACCGGTACGAAGATTTATACGCTCCGCGGGACCTATCACGTACAATTGTGACTTCCGCGTTGGGCGAGCACGCCTCGGTCCTCGTGCTCGACGACGACCCCGAGTTCGCCGGCGAGCTCGGGTCCCACCTCGGCGCCGAGCGCCGCGACTCCGACGACGGCGATGCGGTCGAGACGCACGCCGCCGCCCCGGACGGCGTCGACGATGCTCGCCTCGCCGGGGCCGACGTGACGGTCGTCGGCGGCGAGGCGGGACTCGAACGGGTCCGGCCGGTCGACCGCGTCGGCGCCGTGGTCGCGTACGTCGACGACCCGACGGGCCGCGTCGCGACCGACCCGCTCGTGGACGCGGTCGCGGGCACGCCCGAGGCGCTCTCGGAGACGGTGTCGTGGCTGCTCGCCCGCGACCGCCGGTCGGTCGTCCGGTCGAAACCGGCCCGGACCCCCTCGCGGATCGAACAGCTCAACGCCGGGATGGCGGAGCTCGCCGCCGTCAGGTCGGTCGACGAGGCGTACCGGGCGACCATCGCGGTCGCCGAGCAGGTGTTTCCCGGATATCAGGGCGTGGTCGCGGTCCGCGACGGGGAGTGGGTCGAACCTGTGGTCGCCTCCAGCGGGACGCCCGTCGAGGACTGTAACCGCGTCCGCGTCGGGAGCGGCGTGGCCGGCAGGGCCGTCCAGACCGGCGACGCCTCCATCGCGCCGAACCCGAACCCGGAGAGCCGGTTCGACACGGTGCTCACCGTCCCCGTGGGCGACGACGTCGTCTTCCAGCTCGCGGCGGACGCGACCGGCAGCGGCGCCGAGTTCGACGACGCCGACCGCCGGCTCGCGGAGCTGCTCGCCTCCCACCTCGAGGAGACCCTCGATCGGATCGACGTCACCGAGACGCTCAGGGCCGAGCGGGACCGGCTGCTCGCGCTGTTCACGAACGTTCCCGACCCCGCCATCGCCTACGACTACGTCGACGGCGAGCCGATCGTCCGCCAGGTGAACGAGGCGTTCGAGGCGACGTTCGGCTACGACGCCGAGACCGTGCTCGGCGAGTCCATCGACGACTACATCGTTCCCCCCGACGCTGAATCGGAGGCTAACGACCTCAACGAGCAGCTCCAGCGCGGCGAGAACGTCCGTCGGGAGGTGACGCGGACCACTACTGACGGGCCGCGCCACTTCATTCTCCACGTCATTCCGATCCACCTCGACGCCGCCAACGCGGCGGGCTACGCCATCTACACCGACGTTACCGACCGGCGCGAACGCGAGGAGACCCTCCGGCGACAGAACGAGCGACTCGACGAGTTCGCGAGCATCGTCTCCCACGACCTCCGAAACCCGCTGTCGGTCGCGGAGGGGTACGTCGACCTCGCCCGCGAGACCGGGGACATCGACCACCTCGACAGGGCGGCCGACGCCATCGACCGGATGGACGAGCTGGTCGAGGATCTTCTGTCGCTGGCCAGGGAAGGGCGGTCGGTCGGCGAGACGGAGTCCGTCTCGCTGGCCGACGTCGCCCGGGAGGCGTGGAGCAGCGTCGAAACCGACGGTGCGACGCTGACCGTCGAGGCCGACGGAACCCTGGAGGCGAACCGGACGCGGCTGCGCGAGCTGTTGGAGAACGTCTTCCGGAACAGCGTGGAACACGGTTCCACGAGCGGCCGGATAGGCCCCGACGACCCGCTCTCGGTCCGCGTCGGGGCGGGGACGCTCCACGACGACGGGGAGGCCGTGTCGGGGTTCTACGTCGAAGACGACGGGATCGGGCTCCCCGACGATGCGGACCGAGTGTTCGACAGCGGCTTCACGACCGAGGAGTCGGGCACGGGGCTCGGGCTCGCCATCAGCGAGCGCATTGCCGAGGCGCACGGGTGGACCGCCCACGCGCTCGCCGGCGCGGACGGCGGGGCCCGCTTCGAGTTCCGGACCGGCTGAGCGGCCATCGGACCCGCGCCGGTCCGAAACGACCTTACGCCGCGCGCGAGGGTATCCGGTATGGTCGAGAACGTCGTCTACCCCGCCTACTTCGACGCCGAGCTGTCCCGCTCGGAGGGCCGCCGCGTCCCGACGGACCTGGCGGTCGAAGCGCCGACCGTCGACGAGATCGCGAAGGCCGTCCAGCAGGTCGGCTACGACGCCGTCGTCGAGCGCGACGCGACGTACTCCCGAGAGTTCGAACCCCGCGGCTACGTGGCCGTCAAGGGCACCGAGGACACCGCGAAGAACGACCTCGTCCAGGCGATCGCCGCGTACCTCGGCGTGCTCCGGGAGTAACCGTGCGGCGCGTCGGCACCGTCGTCCGGACCGCCGGGGGGCTCGCGATCGCCCGCGGCGACGCCGGAGAGGATCCCCCGCGGATCGGCGCGAGCGTCGTCGACGAGTCGCTCTCGACGGTCGGGCGCGTCGTCGACGTGTTCGGGCCCGCCGGTCACCCCTACGTGGCCGTCACGCCGAGTGACGGCGTCGGACTCGCCGACCTCGTCGGCGGGAAGCTGTACGCGCGGTAGCGTCGCCCGCCGTCACTCCGCCGCGACCGCGTCGGTGGCCTCAGTCACGTCGAAGTCGGCAAGCGTCTTCTCCGTGCGCGCGAGCCGCTCGGCGACGACCAGCTTCTCCCGTCGCTCCAGCCGCCCCAGTCGAGCTCGGCCGGCGGCGACGCCTCCAACGCCTCGAACTGATCGATCACCGTCTGGTTGGCGAACCGCTCGAACGAGCCGCAGTTCGGGCAGGTCCGCGAGAGGTGCGACGTGTCGAACGACCGCGTGACGGTCGCATCGAGGCAGTTCAGACATCGATAGGTGCGAGTCCGAGACACGCGATCACTGAGGGGCCGGACGAAGGAGTATCTGTGGGCGGCGGCGCGCGGCTCGGGGATCGGAACCCGGCGAGCGCGGAGCGGTCGCTGCGGGCGTCGAGTACGTCGAAAGGAAGGAAACCGAAATCCCGCGACCGATCAGAACAGCGCGGACGCCGCCGCCTCGGCCGTCTCGATGACGGGGCCGAAACCGGGTAAGAGCAGCACCGTCGCGACCGCCGCGAAGATGACCGCGGCGTACAGCGCCGTCGGCCGCACGTCGATCGCGTCGAGCGCGCTCGACGACTCGGGGTCGTCGAGCCACAGCGCCTTCACGACCCGGCTGTAGTAGTACAGCGAGACCACGCTGTTTATCGCGCCGAGCCCCGCGAGCCACAGGAAGCCGTTGTCGATGGCCGCCTGGAACAGGAAGTACTTCGAGAAGAACCCGGCGAACGGCGGGAGCCCCGCCAGCGAGAACATGAACACGGCCATCGCCGTCGAGGCGACGGGCGCGCGGCGCGCGAGCCCGGCGTAGTCCTCGAAGGTGCGACCGACCCCCCACCGCTCCGCCATCGCGACGAAGAGGAAGGCGCCGGTGTTCATGAACCCGTAGACGAGCAGGTGGGCCATCGCGGCGCCCATGACGGTGCCGTTGGCGGGCCCGTCGACCGTGAGCGCGGCGACGCCGATGAGCGCGTACCCGGCGTGCCCGATGGAGGAGTACGCGAGCATGCGCTTGACCTCCTCCTGGACCGCGGCCGCGAAGTTACCGAGCGTCATCGTGACGGCCGCGAGGACGGCGAACGCGAGCATCCAGTCGACGTTCGCGGACACCGCCATCTCCAGCGGGAACGCCTCGGTGAACACGCGGAACGCGACGACGAACCCGGCGGCCTTGGAGGCCGACGAGAGGAACGCGCTCACCGGCGCGGGCGCGCCCTCGTACGCCTCCGGCGCCCAGAAGTGGAACGGGACGGAGGCCGTCTTGAACGCGACGCCGCCGATCATCATCACGACGCCGACGCCGAGGACGCCGGCGAGCCCCTCGATCGAGGCCGACGCGATGTCGGCGAGGATGAGCGACCCCGTCGCGGCGTACACGAGCGAGATGCCGAACAGGAAGATCGCCGACGAGAGCGCGCCGACGAGGAAGTACTTCATCCCCGCCTCGACGCTCCCGCGGTCCTGCTTGAGGTACGCGACGAGCACGTACGACGGCAGCGACACCATCTCGAGGGCGACGAACACGACCGCGAGCGAGTTCGCGACCGCGAGCAGCGCCATCCCGGTCGCGGCGAACGTCACGAGCGAGTAGAACGCCGCCGGGTTGGCGTGGTCGTGGAAGTAGTCGTGCGCGGCGACGAGGACCAGCGCGGTCACCGACGCGAAGATGGCGGTGAAGAATAACGCCAATGTGTCCACCTTGATCGCGTCGGCGAACAGCAGCACCGCGCCGCCGTCCGGGCTCACGCCGCCGCTCGCGGTGAGCCAGACGGTGGCCGCCAGCGCGGCGAGCGAGCCGAACGCCCCGACGACCGCCATCGACGTGTTCGACCGCGCGTCCGGACGGACCGTGTCGACCAACAGTAGCGCGAGGCCGGTGAACGCCAGGATCAGCGCCGGCAGCAGCGCCGTCACGGCGGGCAGTCCGTTAACCATCGATCGTCACCCCCTCGACCACGGGAACGGCAGCGTCACGGATCATCTCGAAGAAGATGTCGGGCGCGACGCCCAGCACGATGATCGCCACCAGCAGCACCGCGAGCGGGGCGACGTCGTGGAACGCCGCGGGGCCGACCTCGTAATCGGTCTCGAGTTCGAACGGGCCGAACAGCGTGCTCTGCATCGCCGACAGCAGGTAGCCGGCGACGATGACGATACCGAACATCGCCAGCGCCGTGAACACCGGCGCGTACGGGAGCGCCGGCGCGGACAGCGAGCCGACGAAGATGAAGAACTCGCCGGCGAAGCCGGCCATCAGCGGCAGTCCCATGTAGCCGAAGGCGCCGGCGACGAGGATGCCGACGGTGACCGGCATCCGGTCGGCCATCCCGGCCATGTCGCCGACCATCCGAGTGTGGGTGGCGTTGTAGATGACGCCGACCGCCATGAACATCAGCCCCGAGATGAGGCCGTGCGCGACCATCTGGAACGTCGCGCCGCCGACCCCGTACTCGGTGAAGACGACCAGCCCGAGGATGACGTACCCCATCGAGGAGACGGAGGAGTAGGCGACGATCCGCTTGAGGTCCTTCTGCGCGAGCGCTAACATTGCGCCGTAGATGACGCTAACCACGGCGATGGCCGCGATCGGGATCGCGAGCATCGACGCCTGCTCCGGGAGCATCGTGAAGTTGAACCGGAGCAGCGCGTACGTCCCCATCTTCAGGAGGACGCCGGCCAGGAGCACCGACGCGGGCGTCGGCGCCTGAACGTGGGCGTCCGGGAGCCACGTGTGGAACGGCACGATCGGGACCTTCACCGCGAACCCGAGGAACATCGCGAGGAACGCGACCATCGCGATCCGGTCCGGCGGGATGCCGAACCACGTGCCGAGGTCGCCCGCGGCGATCGCCTGTGCGATTTCCGGTAAGGCGAACGAGGACACCGAGTCGCCGAGCGCGAACACGAGGCTCATGAAGCCGATGAACATCAGCAGCGACGCCGCGTTCGTGTAGACGAAGAACTTGATCGCGGCGTACTTGCGGCGCGGACCGCCCCAGATCCCGATGAGGAAGTACATCGGGACCAGCACGGCCTCCCAGAAGACGAACCAGAGGAAGAAGTCGAGCGCGGCGAACACGCCGAGCAGGTTCGCCTCCATGAACAGCATCAGGCCGTAGAACTGGCTCTGTCGCGTGTCGACGGGCGTCCACGCGCTGAGGATCGCCAGCGGCACGAGGAACGTCGTGAGCACGAACAGCGGGAGGCTGATCCCGTCGAGCCCGACGAACCACGAGACGCTGCGACCGCCGACTTCGAGCCACTCGATCTGCGTCGCGTACGCGATCTCGCCGCCGAGCAGCGCGTTGCCGCCGGCCTCGAAGCCGGACCACAGGTAGAGGCTGCCGACGAACGGGACCAGGCTGATCGCGAACGCCAGCCGGCCGGCCCACTCGTCGGGCGCGAGGAACACCGTCAAGGCGCCGACGAACGCGGCCGCCATGAGCGCTTCGAGTATCACAGGAACCACCCCCCGGTCGCGCCGAGCACAAGAAGCAGCGCGACCAGTCCGAAGGTGAGCAGCGCTGCGTACTGCGAGACGACCCCCGACTGGAGCTTCCGGATCCGGCCGCCGCCGGTCAGGCTCACCGACGAGACGCCGTTCACGACGCCGTCGATGATCCCTTGGTCGAAGGTGTTCGCGCCGCCCGCGACGTCTTCCGTCCGATACGCGAGCCAGACCTGCAGTTCGTCGAGGTAGTAGTTGTTGTACAGCACGTCTTTGATCCCGCCGAGTTTGGCGGTGTGTTCCGTCGGCGACGGCACGTTGTAGAGCCGCCAGGCGAGTCCGAGTCCGAGCAGCGCGAGGCCGAGCGAGACGGCCGCGCCGACGAGGACGGTGCCGACCTCACCGCCGACGAGGTACGCGCTGCTGTACGGGCCGATGTCGGCGTAGTGGTGCGAGGAGAGCCCCTCGATGCCGCCCCACTCGTTGTCGAGCCAGCGGTGGAGCAGGTCGATCCCCTCCAGTCCGAGCACCTTCTGGACCGGAACCATGTTGATGAGACCGGTGACGACCGCGAGCGAGCCGAGGACCGTCAGCGGGCCCTTCACGTTCCAGCGGACGGACTCGGGGTCGCGGGCGGTGTCGCTGCGGGGCTCGCCGTGGAACGTCAGGAACACCATCCGGAAGGTGTAGAACGCGGTGACCGGCACCGCAAGCAGTCCCATCAGGTAGCCGCCGAGCAGCAGCGGGTCGTTGAGGCCGTGGACGAGCGCCTCGTAGAGGATCTCGTCTTTCGACCAGAAGCCGGCGAACGGGAAGATGCCCGCGAGCGCGAGCGAGCCGGCCAAGAAAGTGTAGTAGGTGACGGGCATCCGCGATTTGAGCCCGCCCATGTCCCACATGTCCTCGTTGTGGTGCATCGCGATGATGACCGAGCCGGCGCCGAGGAACAGCAGCGCCTTGAAGAACGCGTGGGTGGTGAGGTGGAAGACCGCGGCCACGTACCCGCCCGCGCCGAGCGCGAGCATCATGTAGCCGTACTGCGAGATGGTGGAGTACGCGAGCACCTGCTTCAGCTCGTCTTTCACCACGCCCATCGTCGCCGCGAACAGGGCCGTGAAGCCGCCGATAAAGGCGATGACCGCCATCGTCGTCGGCGTCAGCACGTAGAAGCCGTACATCCGCGCGACGAGGTAGACGCCGGCCGCGACCATCGTCGCGGCGTGGATGAGCGCGGAGACGGGCGTCGGGCCCTCCATCGCGTCGGGGAGCCACGTGTGAAGCGGGAACTGCGCGGACTTGCCGACGACGCCGCCCAAGACGAGCAGGCCGACGACCGTCAGCCACGTCCCGAGGTCGAGGCCGCCGGGCGTCCACGCGACCGAGCCGGAGCCGTTGAGCGCCGCGTCGGCGAGCGCCGGGAACGACTCCGGACCGGCGAACTGCGCCGTGCCGAAGGTGGCGAATACTGCGACGACGCCGACGAGGAAGAAGTAGTCCCCGAAGCGGGTGACGAGGAACGCCTTCTTCGCGGCCGACGGCGGACCGGGCTCCCGGAAGTGGAAGCCGATGAGCAGGTACGAGCAGAGTCCCACCAGCTCGAAGAACATGAACGCCATCAGCAGGTTGTCGGCGACGACGAAGCCGAGCATCGACGCCGTGAAGAGGCCGAGCCCTGCGTAGTAGCGCGGCAGGCCGGTCTCGCCCTCGTCGTTCATGTAGCCGAGCGAGAACACGTGGACCAACAGTGCCACGAGCGTCACGATGACGAGCATGAGCGCCGAGAGGGGATCGATCAGGACGCCGAACGTGAGTTCGATGTCCGTCGGGCCGATCCCGGCGCCGCCCTCGCTCGCCCAGTAGTACAGCGTCTCGTTGTACGCTTGCCCGCCCGCGACGGTCGCGGCGACCCAGATCGACAGCAGGAACGAGCCCGCGGTCGCCGCGATGCCGCCGAAGGCGCCCCCCTTCGGGAGGTACCTACCCGCGCCGAGCGCGACCAGGAACGAGAAGAACGGTAAGAGTACGATCGCCGGAACGTATGCGAATGCGTTCACCATCTTACCACCTCATCTCCGCGGGAACAGTCACGTCTGTCGTGCCGAAGTTGCGGTATAACACGAGTATGATGCCGATGCCGATGGCGACCTCCGCGGCGGCGAGCGCGATGACGAACAGCGCGAACACCTGCCCCGTGAGGTCGCCGTAGTACAGCGCGAACGCGACGAAGTTGATGTTGGCCGCGTTCATCATGAGCTCGACGCTCATGAGGAAGTAGAGCGCGCTCCGCCGCGTCAAGACGCCGAACAGTCCGATACAGAACACGGCCGACGCCAGCAGCAGGTACCACGACGGCGGGATCGAGGCGGCGACGGCGGTCACCGGCGGTCACCTCCGTCGCGTCCGCCATCGGTGAACGCCTGCCCGAGCGCGGAGACGACCGTGTCGTCCTCCTCGCGCTTCGCCAGGTAGACGGCGCCGTCGACCGCGACGTCGAGCGCGACCGCGGCGATCAGGAAGGCCGCGAGGAACCCCTCGGACGGCACCGCGCCGAGCTCGTACTCGGCGAGGTTGAAGAGGGCGTACCCGATGTTGTGGACGATCGAAGCGTCCGCCGGGAAGCCGACCGACTCGAAGCCGAACGTCGCCCCGTTGACCGTCGCGGCCAACACCGCGAACAGCCCGCCCACGGCGATCGCGGGTGCGATCCGGGAGCCGCGGCTCTCGTCGTTGCTCACGCGCTACTCACCTCCGTTTCGGAATCCGATCGCGTGAGCATCACGGCGAACGTGACTAAGATGAGAACCCCGCCCACGTAGACGAGGATCTGCATGGCGGCGATGAACTCCGCCCGCAGCATCACGTAGTGCACCGCGACGCTCGTGAGGGCTCCGCCCAGAAGCAGCGCGGCGTGGAACACGTCGCGCGCCAGGACGACCCCGAGGGCGAACGCCAGCGTGACCGCGGCGAACAGCCCGAACGCGATGGTAGCATAAACCATTGTGTTTGTCTCCTATGAGAACCCCTTTGAAGATTTCGAGACGTGCCCGCTACTGGTAGTCGACCTCGCCGTCGCCCTCCCCGATCCACGCGCCGCGATCGGGGTTGCGGGACTCCAGCGGGTCGATTCCCTTGTACCACGGGACGTTCTTGAGCTGTTCTTTGTTGAACACGAAGTCGTCCTTCGTGTCGGCGGTGAACTCGAAGTTCTGCGTCAGCAGGATGGCGTCGACGGGGCAGACCTCCTCGCAGAGCCGGCAGTAGATGCACTGCCCGATGTGGAGGTTGTACTGCTCCCCGTTGCGCTGGTCGTCCTGAACGATCTGGATCGTGTCGTTTGGACAGACGTTCTCGCACTGGCGGCACCAGATGCACCGCTCCTGGCTGAACTTGTGGACCCCGCGGAACCGCGGGCTCACCTCGGGCGCGTCCTCCGGGTATTCCACCGTGAACGTCGACCCGTCCAGCGCGTGTTTCATCGTCGTCGCCATGGATTTCATGAGTCCGATCATATCAGGCGATCACCCCCACGATTACGGCCGTGAGCACCAGGTTCGCGAACGACAGCACCAGCATTCCCTTCCAGCCGATCTCGATCAGCTGGTCGATACGGACGCGCGGCAGCGCCGCGCGGGCCCACTGCGTGAACAGGAAGAAGCCCCAGATCTTCACCACGAACCAGATGAAGCCGATGCTCTCCGGGCCCGGACCGGACGCACCACCGAGGAACGTCACGGCGAGGATCGCCCCGCCGAGGAAGATGTGGACGAACTCCCCGAGGTAGAAGAGGACGAAGTACGCCGAGGAGTACTCCGTCTGGTACCCCGCGACGATCTCCGTCGGCGCCTCCGGGATGTCGAACGGGTTCCGCCCGATCTCCGCCATGTTCGCCGTGAGGAACAGCACGAATGCGAACGGGTTCACGAACGCGTACCACGACGGAATCGAGACCCCGGCGATCGCCACCAGCGTCTCCGTCTGCGCGCCGACGATACCGCTCATCTGGAGCGTCCCGGCGAAGATCACGACCGACATCGCCGTGACGATGAGCGGGATCTCGTACGCGAGGTTCTGCGCGACCGCGCGGAGCCCGCCGAGCAGCGAGTACTTGTTGTTCGACGCGTAGCCGGCCATCACCAGCGAGACGGACGCGATCGACGCGAACGCGAACACCAGCGCGAACCCGACCTCGGGGTCCGCGAGCTGGAGGTTGATCGGGCCGAGCTGCCCCATCGGGATGACGGAGAAGCCTAAAAGCGCCGACGCCGGCAGGAGGATCGGCGCGATGTCCCACGAGGGACGGTCGACGCCTTCGGGGATGATGAGCTCCTTCGCGAGGAGCTGGACCGCGGCCGCCGGGATGATGAGGAGTCCGTAGGGGCCGATCCGGTCGACCGCGATCCGGTCGGTGAACGCGGCCGTAATCTTCCGTTTCGCCCACGGGCCCGCGACGCCCGTGAACGCGAGGATGATGTTGCCGACGACGAAGGCGGCGACGAGCGAGGCCGCGACCTCGCCGATGACGCTGTCGAGCCCGAGCGTGTCGACGATGAACTCGGGGAACAGCTGCGCGGGCGCCGTGCCCATCAGCGGTCCACCTCCCCGAGAACCACGTCGAGGCTACCGAGCGCGGCGATGACGTCGGGGATGTACTCCCCGTTCGCCATCTCCGGCAGCGTCTGGAGGTTCGAGAAGCACGGCGACCGGATCTTGAACCGGGCCGGCTTGTCCGTCCCGTCCGCGCGGATGTAGATGCCGAGCTCGCCCTTGGCGCCCTCGACGGCGCGGTAGATCTCCGTGTCGTCGTCCGGGCGCAGCGTGCGCGGCACGTTCGCCTGAATGTTCCGCTCGTCTTCGGGCCAGTCTTCGAGCAGGTCGACGCACTGCTCGATGATCTTCGCGGACTCCTCGACCTCGCGCATCCGGACGAGGAGGCGGCTGAAGTTGTCGCCGCCGTCCTCGGTGACGACGTCCCAGTCGAGCTCGTCGTAGTAGCCGTACGGGTCGTCGCGGCGCAGGTCGTAGTCGACGCCCGAGCCGCGGGCGACGGGTCCGGTCGCGCCGTAGTTCTTCGCGACCTCCGGCGGGAGGACCCCGGTGTCGATCGTCCGCATCTGGAACACCTCGTTCGAGGTGATCAGGTTGTGGTACTCCTCAACGGACTCCGGGAGCTGGTCGAGGAAGTCCCGAGTCTTCGAGAAGAACTCCTCCCGGGGCTCCGGCAGGTCCCAGACGACCCCGCCGAGCCGGAAGTAGTTGAACATCAGCCGCTGGCCCGTCAGGTCCTCCAAGAGGTTCTGGACGCGCTCGCGGTCGTTGATGGCGTACATGAACGTCGCCGTGAAGTCGCCGTTGATGTCGAGCGCGAACGTGGCGAGCGCGAGCATGTGCGCGGCGATCCGGCACATCTCCGCACCCATCGTGCGGATGACCTGCGCGTACTCCGGCACCTCGATGTCCGCGAGGTCCTCGGCCGCGCGGGCGTACGCCCACTCGTTGAGCAGCCCCGCCGAGATGTAGTCCCAGCGGTCCGGGTACGGCATGATCTGGTGGCGGTACGTCCCGGACTGCGCCATCTGCTCCTCGCTGCGGTGGAGGTAGCCGATGTCGGGCTCGACGTCGGCCACCTGCTCGCCGTCGAGGACCGTCTTCAGGTGGAGGACGCCGTGGGTCGCCGGGTGGTGCGGCCCGATGTTGAGGAACATCGTGTCGGACTCCGCGTCCTTGTGGTGGTCCTCCAGCGGGTTCGCGTGCTCCGGCAGCGTCGCGATCTGCGGCCGGTCCTTGTCGTAGTCCATCGACAGGGGGTGGCCCTGCCAGGTCTCCGGCAGCAGGATCCGGCGCAGGTCGGGGTGGTCGTCGTATTCGATCCCGATCAGGTCGTACGCCTCCCGCTCGTGCCAGTCGGCGGTGCGGAAGACGGGTTCGGCCGACTCCGAGACGGGGTCGTCCTTATCGGCGGGGACGACGATACTGACCTCCTGAGTGGGGTCGTCGTACTTCTTCAGGTGGTAGATCGACTCGTAGCGGTTCTCGTACTCCTGTGCGGAGACGACGGAGAGGTGGTCGTAGCCGGCCTCCTCTTTCAGGGTCCGAAGCGTCTCCTGAACGGTGTCCGGGCGGATGACGAAGCCGGGGGCGTTCAGGTGGTCGTCGCGGTCGACGACGAGGTCGCCGAGCAGCGCCTCCAGCTCGTCGGGCGTCCGCTCGACGGCGCCGTCGTCGACGGTGTCTGGTCGTTCGAGGCTCATGGCGAATCAGCGAAGTTGTACCGCATGACGAGCTCGTCGTCGTCGATCTCGTCGGCCAGCTTGTCGACGAGTTCGTCGCGTTCGAGGTCCGAGAACTCCTCTAACTCGTACGGCTTGACGGTGACGGGCGCGGCCTCGCCGTTGGCGACGCGCTCCTGAAGCTTCACGACGCCGTACACGAGCGCCTCGGGGCGGGGCGGGCAGCCGGGGACGTGGATGTCGATCGGGATGACCTCCTCGGCGCCCTTGATCACGTTGTACCCCTCCTGGAACGGGCCGCCGGAGATGGTACACGAGCCCATGCCGACGACGAACTTCGGCTCGGGCATCTGGTCGTAGACGCGCTTCATCCGTGGGGCGAACTTCGAGACGATCGTCCCGGGGACGATCATCACGTCGGCCTGCCGCGGCGAGGCGCGGGGGACGCCCGACCCGAATCGGTCGAGGTCGTGTTTCACCGCGTAGGTGTGCATCATCTCGATGCTGCAGCAGGCGATACCGAACTGCAGCATAAACATTGAGGAGCCCCGACACCAGTTCAGGAACTTGTCGAACTTGGTGAGGATGAACGGCGAGGAGCCGAACGCCTCTCGGAGCCGGGAGTTGAATCGGTCTCCCTGCCCGGTCATCCGGGCGTCTCTGGTCTCGGTTACGACTTGCGAATCGTCGGTGATAAACGGTTGATCGCTGCTCATTAGTTGATGTCCTCCGTCGTCTTTCTGCTGGTCGCGCGGGGGCTGCGAGCCCAGCTGATCGCCCCCGACCGCCACGCCCAGACGAGTCCGACCGCGAGGATTCCGACGAACGCCAACATCGGCCACAGCAGGTCGGCCATCGGCACGCCGGCCTGGACGGCCGGACGGTAGATGACCGCCCACGGGAACAGCAACACGGTCTCGATGTCGAACACGACGAACAACAGCGCGACCATGTAGTACTGGATGTTGAACCGGATCCGCGTCCCGCCCGTCGGGGTCTCGCCGGACTCGTAGGTGGTACTTTTACCGGTCTCAGGCACGCTCGGACGGAGCAGCGCCGACACTGTCATCATCGCTATCGGGATGAGCAGGCCGACGACCGCCAAGGCGCCAATCGCTATCCAATCGCTCATATAGGTCTCCGTAACGTGCTGGCGTTTGGACCGCCCCCTCATAAGCGTTGAGTCTTGTGCGTCCGCGTGCGTGCGGGCCGATATCGCCCGTTCGCGGTCGAAGCACCGGCGAAGCGACCGGCAGCCGTCGATCCGGATCGGAGGGCGAGTCGACGGAAGCGCACCGATTTTGGGGCGCGCGGAACGGAGTTCGTTTATAAATGAGCGCCGGTGCGGTCGGCGCGTGCCGACGAGCGCCCGCAGGGCGCGATGTCGCACGCGCGAGGGAGTCGGGCGCGGCGAGGGCGACCGGAGGGAGCCCGCAGGACGCGCCCGACGAGGCTGGGGAGGCGTGAGGCTGCGGTTGCTGTGCGGTGCGGGGCGGGACTCAAAGGGGCAGTCGCGAGGCCGCCGTAGGCGACGCAAGCACCGCAGCGAGGGAACGGAGTGACTGAGCGAGTAGCACAGCGAGCGTACGGCGGCCTCGCGACTGGGGCTTTGGCGGTGTTCGCCGTTGATCTCCGGTTTACCATTTATAAACAAGCGACTGGGGCTTTGGCGGCGTTCACCGTCGATCTCCAGTTCACCATTTATAAGCGAGCGGTTGAGGCCTTGGCGGTGTTCGCCGTTGATCTCCGGTTCACTATTTATAAACAAGCGACTGGGGATTTGGAGATGTTCTTGACCGATCACCGTCACCGGCGTAACGCTGAGCGATTGAGAATTTATAAGCGTCTACCGAATCCCCGTACGGCACTATTTATAAACGAACGGCCGGGTATTCGGGCGCGGCCACCACGCGGGTCACTCCTTACCGATCCCGGAACCCGTCGAGACCCAGATCGTGAAGATCGGCGGAGACGTCCGCGACGCCCGCCTTCTGCTCGTCGTGGAACTCGACTAAGCGCTCCTCGATCTCGTCGTGTTCGCGCGCGAGCACCTGCGCCGCCGACAGCGCCGCGTTGTACGACTTCCCGGCGTCGACGGCGACGATCGGCGCGCCCGTCGGCATGCCGATGACGGAGTCGACCGACTTCTCTTGAACCGGCACGCCGATGACGGGCACCGGGTACGCGATCGACGCGGTCATGTTCGGCAGGTCGGCGGACTTCCCGCCCGCCCCTGCGATGATCACGTCGAGCCCGCGGTCCGTCGCCGTCTCCCCGTACGCGTACATCAGCTCCGGCGTCCGGTGCGCGGAGACGACGTAGCTCTCGTAGGTGAACCGGGCGTCCGGCGCCCCGTCGAAGTCGGTCTGCTCCGCGAAGCCGAGGTCGTCGAGCGCTTCGTAGGCGTCCTCCATGACGGGGAGGTCCGAGTCCGAGCCCATGATGATCCCCACGTCCGGGGTGGTCGCCGGGTCCGCGTCCGCCGCCGCTTCCGCTTCGAGCCGGTCGATCAGGTCGTCCACCGTGGTCATAAACGAGGGTTCGTCGGAGGGCTACAAGGAACTCCCGGATGCGGCGACCGGTCTCGTCTCGATGCGGCAGTGTCCCCTGCCCAACCCTTATCAACCGAATCGCCCGAACTGTACGATAATGGCAAGCTCGACGGACGACGGAGCCGACCGCGACAGTGAGATCCGCCTCTGGAAAGAGGAGAAGTGGTGGATCGCCCGAGACATGGGGACAGGCGTCACGACGCAGGGCGAGTCCCGCTCCGACGCGCTGGAGAACCTCGACGAGGCCGTCGCGCTCCACCGGGGAGAGATCGGTCGCGAGCCGACCGACGAAGAGCTTCGGGAACTCGGGATCGATCCCGGGGAGAACGCGACCGGAGACACGGAACCGCCCGACGTCCTCGAATAGCGTGGCGAGGCGCACGTTCTCCGGGCGAGAGGTCGTGAAGGTACTCGTCAACCGCGCCGGCTTCGAGTGGCGGCGAACGACCGGCGACCACGCGCAGCTCTACTACGAACACCCGACGAACGAGACGGACAAACGGCACGTCACGGTCCCGCTCCACGACGAACTCCGGGAGGGAACACTCAGGGGCATCGCGGACGACGCCGGAGCGCACGATTTCGACGCATTCTGCGAGTGGATCGACCGAAACTCGTGAGAGCCGACCGCGACGTGACTACGCGTCCCGGAACGTCAGCCCGTCTCGGAGGTCGCGCGCCCGAGAGAGCAGGGCGTCGCGGTCGGTTTCGTCAGCAGCGGACCCCTCCGCTCCCTGCTCCGTCACGGTCAGGTGCCCCATCTTCCGGAGCGGGTACACGTCGTCCTTGCCGTACCAGTGGAGGTCGGCGTCGGGCGCCGCGAACACCTCCTCGACGTTCCGGAGCGTGGCCGACTCTCGCTCGTCCACGTCGCCGAGCACGTTCGCGGTGACCGCGGGCGCGACGAGGTCGGTCGGGCCGAGCGGCCAGCCGAGGACGGCCCGAATATGGTTCTCGAACTGCGACGTGCGCGCGCCCTCGATCGTCCAGTGGCCGGAGTTGTGCGGGCGCGGCGCGATCTCGTTGACCAACACCTCGCCCTCCTTCGTCTCGAACAGCTCGATCCCGTAGACGCCGCGGCCGTCGAGGACCGCTAGCACGTCGCGGGCGATCGACTCGGCCTCCGCGACGACCGCGTCGTCCGCCCGGACGGGACTGACGCTCTCGCGGAGGATCTCCTCCCGGTGGATCGTCTCCGTGACGGGGTAGGTCCGCGTCTCGCCGTCCGCGCCCTTCAGGCCCATCACGGCGACCTCGCGCTCGAAGTCGAGGAACTCCTCGGCCATCGCGGCGCCGCCGACCGCGTCGAGCGCATCCGCGGCCTCGTCGGGCGTCTCGACCGGGACGTTCCCGCGGCCGTCGTAGCCGCCCTCGCGGGCCTTCAGCATGACGCCGCCGAACTCCTCGACGACGCGTTCGAGCCCCTCGGCGGTCGCGACCGCGACGAACTCGGGGACGGGGATCCCGGCGTCCGCGAGCGCCTCCTTCTGGACCAGCTTGTCCTGGATCGTCTCCAGCGTGCCGGGGTCGGGGTGGACCGGCACGCCGTGCTCCTCACTCGCGGCCGCGAGGACGGCCGGGTCCGCGAGCTCGATCTCGAACGTCAGGGCGTCGACGCGGGCCGCGAGCTCGCCGATCGCGTCCGCGTCGTCGAAGTCGCCGACGATCTGGTCGGCCGCGACGGGCGCCGCCGGACAGTCGGGCGTCGGGTCCAACACGACGAGGTCGACGCCGAGCGGCGCGGCAGCCTCGCCCAGCATCCGGCCCAGCTGTCCGCCGCCGACGACGCCGAGCGTCGGCCCCGGAAGAGTGATCGACATGTGCGAATCGGTACTGGACAGCAGTGAATAAGTATTGCCAAACAAGCCGACAGATAGGCACGAACGCGGATCGATCTGCCGAGTGCGCGCCGGCGAGTCAGACCGAGACCCGTTCGAGGTCGCTCTCCAACTCGTCGACGAACTCGTTGTACGCCGCGACGAAGCCCCGGAACCGGTCGGCGTACTCCCGGACGTCGGCCGCGGAGGGGGCGCCGTACTGCGAGAGGAGGTAGAGCCCGCTCGACCCGCCGATCCGAAGGTACGACACCGCCCCCTCGTCGTACTTCAGCTCCCAGCGGTCCCCCTCAACGCGCGTCGTGAACGTCCCGTAGTCGTCGCCCTCGTACCGGTGGATCTCCCCCGCGATAACCGCGCAGGTGTCGCGAATCTGATCGAGGACGCGGTCGCGTTCGGCCACCACGCCCTCGGTGGTCGCCGGCTCGGGGAACTCGGCGCTCACGCCGTCGAGGACGCCGGACAGCGAGTCGACGTGGTCGTTCCACGCCGCCACGAACGCCGCGTAATCGTCGAGTGCGGTCGCGAGCGCCGCCGGCTCCGGCGGCTGCTTCGTCGAGATGACGTACGTGTCGGAGCCCGAGTTCGGCGAGAACAGCAGGAACTCCAGCTCGCCCGCCTCGTGTTTCACCGTCCACTCGCCGCCGGGCGTCGACAGCGTCTCGCGGCCGTAGTCGCCGCCCTGGAGCCGCGCGAGCTGGTAGGCGATCCGTCCCGCGTGGTCGCGCACCGCGGCGACGAGCTCGTCGCGGCGCTCCGCGACTGCCGCGGCGTCGCGCACGTCGACGTCGATCCCGAGGTCTGCCTGCGTCGTCACGGTCTCAGTGGGCGCGCCATCCGGTTAACCGGTTCGGGTCGACGAGCGGATTCGTCCCCGGTTCGCAGCGACGACGCGCCGGTCACCCGATCGTCTCGCGGATCTCGCGGACCCGGTCCGGCTCGTCGATCCCCGACCGGACCACGACCGCGAACACCTCGTCGCCCTCCGGGATCGGCGCGTCGCCGCTCAGGATGGCGTCCGAGCCGGTCTCCTCCGCGAGCCAGCGCCGCCCGTCGGCGATCGCCTCCCGGTTGAGCCACGCGGGCGGGCCGCCGACCACGAGCAAGGTCCGGTCGGCGCGCCCCTCGGGTGCCTCGACCGTGTTCTTCCCGCGGGCCGCCTTCCGGATGACCGTCTCTATCGCCGACACGGCCGCGCTCGTGTCGACCTCGGCCGGCTCCGAGGAGCCGAAGAGCCCGAGCCCGAACTTCGAGCCCGAATCGGGGGGCTCCACCGCCTGCGTCGCGTGGCCGATCACCGCTATCTCTCCGTCGTCTCCCACCGCGCGGGCGACATCGCTCGCGTCGAGCACCTGCTGGGGCGTCGCCGTCCCCTCGGGCGTCTCGCCGGCGCCGAACAGCGCCGCGATCCGCTCGACGGCGACCTCGTTGAGCCGGTCGCGGGCCCCGGCGAGCGTCTCGCTCGGGCGGAGCCACGCCGCGTTGTCGAACGGGAAGACCGCCGCGCACTCGTCCGAGAGCGCGTCGAGGGTTCGCGCCGCGTTCCGCTCGGCCAGCGGGCGGTGGGCCGCCGGCGGCGCCGGCTCGTCTCTGGAGGACGCCGCGCCGCCGGCTCCTGCGCCCGACGCCGCGCCGCCCGCCCCTCCGGAGGACGCGCTCCGCGGCCCGTCGTCGTCCGGCTCCTCCGTCTCGTCGCGGGTGGGGAGGAACCCGAAGGCGTAGACTGGGGCGTCGTAGAGCCGCGAGAGTTCCGTGGCGAGCGCCGGCGCCGCGCCCGCGCCGGCCGCGCCGCCGAGGCCGACGACGATCAGGAACGCCTCCGCGAGGGACGGCCCCTGGTCGTCCATGGCCCGGCCGAGCTCGCTCGCGTGCGCGTCGCCGAGGCGGCGCCCGGCGTGGAGGTCCCCCTCGAGCCCGTCCCCGCCCGCGGCGTCGCCGAACCGGTACCGGCGCTCCTCGCCGAGCGCGTCTAAGGCCCCGAGCGCGTCCATGTCGGTGTCGAAGGCGTGGACGCCCGCGAGGAACGGGTCGTCGCCGTGGTCGGCGGCGAGGCGGTCGGCGATCCGCCCCCCGGCTCCGCCGAGGCCGATGACGTGTAGTCGCATACGTGGGGCGGTCGTCGACCGGGGATATATGACTTCGGCTCGCCGCGAGCCGTTGCCGAACCGCCGTGTGCCCGCGACGGCTCAGAACTCGTCGAGCTGACGCTGGCCGGCGGGGATCTCCGGCCCCGGGTCCGGCTTGACGCCGAGCAGGCGCAACAGCGCGGTGTCCGCGAACGTCAGCGCCACCACGAGGATGATCGGCGCGAGGAACAGCCCGTGGAAGCCGAACACGACCGGACCGAAGATGTACGCCAGCATGAGCAGGCCGACGTGGGTGGTCTCGCCGCTGAAGTACGGCCGGAGGACGATGTCGGGGATGGTGTCGACGACTACCACCACGACGGCGAGGAACCCGGCGACGTAGGCGAGCAGCGAGAGATCGCCGTCGAGCGCGACCGGGATCGACATCGCGGCCGCGACCGGGATGTAGACGATCTTCATCCCGATCACGGGGATCAGGCTGGCGACGCCGGTGAGCGCGCCCGCGAGCGTCGGGTACGGGATCTCGACCGCGGCGGGGGCGACCGCGTTGTACGCCAGGTACGTGACGACCGCGATGATCGAGATGGCGATGACGTTGAGCAGGTTCCCGTACAGCACGGCCTCCAGCTCGTCGTCGGCGGTTTCGAGGTACTCGCGGACGATCGCGTCGTCGTCGAAGCGGAGCAGCCAGTCGTGGAGCTTGGAGCCGTCGATGAGGAGGTAGTACGTGACGATCACGGTGATGAGCAGGTTCAGGGCGAGCCCCGATAGCGTGCTCGCCAGCAGCGACGCCTGCTCGGAGACGAGCTCGATGAGCGGGTCGAACTGCCCGGAGCGGTACGCCGCGAGCAGCTCGTCCATCGTCGGGTTCGACAGCTCCGCGAGGTCGCCGATCACCGAGTTCTCCGCGCCGATGGTGTCCGCGACCGGGTACGTCTCGATGAACCGCCGCGCCTCCAAGATCAGCAACACCAGCGTGTAGCTCACCAGGCCGATGAGCGGGACACCGATGACCGACAGCGACACGACGGCGCGCACCCGGGCGGGCAGCCGGAAGCGTTCGAGCCGGTGGTAGAACCGCCGCGTCGAGTAGTAGAGGAAGACCGCGACGGTGAGCGGGGCGACGAACCGATAGGCCACGTAGCCGGCGACGACCGCGACCGCGAGGCCGAAGAGGGCGACGACGAACCGCTTTTCGTCCATGGGCCACGGTGGCCAGCGCTTGACATAAACCATGGTGGTCGTCGCGGCTACCGCGGCCGCGGCAAACCCCGTAATCGCGGTCGCGCGGATCCCAAAGCCCCTAACGGCGGGCGGTGAAGGGGGAGGCATGAGCGAGATTCACCCGGACCAGCGCGTCGCCGTGCTCGCGGACTCACAGAACCTGTACCACTCCGCGCAGAGCGTCTACTCGCGGAACATCGACTACTCCGGCCTGCTCGACGAGGCTGTCGCGGACCGGTCGCTCGTCCGCGCCATCGCGTACGTGATCCGCGCCGACTCGCCGGAGGAGGAGAGCTTCTTCGAGGCGCTCCGCGACATCGGCTTCGAGACGAAGATCAAGGAGATCAAGACGTTCGCCGACGGCTCGAAGAAGGCCGACTGGGACCTCGGGATGAGCCTCGACGCGGTCTCCTTAGCGAGCCACGTCGACACCGTGGTCCTCTGTACCGGCGACGGGGACTTCGCCCGGCTCTGCTCGCACCTCCGCCACGAGGGCGTCCGCGTGGAGGCGATGGGGTTCGGCAACTCCGCCGCCGATGAGCTGATCGAGGCCGCCGACGACTTCGTCGACCTCGCCGAGGAGGAGGACACCTTCCTGCTGTAGTCGGTCGCGCGTCTGCGTCGCTCCGCTACTCGTCGCCGAGCAGCGACGCAACGGTTCGCTCGACCGCCGCGGCGGCCGCTTCGACCTCGCGCACCCGCACGTACTCCCGCTCGGCGTGCGCGACGGCGCCGACCTCGTCGGCGAGGTCGCCGGGCCCGAACACGACCGTCGGCGCCGGCGCGAAGTACGACGCCTCCGTCGCGGCGCCGAACGGCCGGGCGTCGCCGCCGCGGTCGCTCGGGAGGCCGACCGCGTCGCCCGCCTCGCGCGCCGCCACCGCCACGGTCCGGACGAGTTCGTGGTCCGGATCCGTCGCGAACGCCTCAAGGAACGGCGACTCGCGGTCGGTGAGCGTCACTGCGGTGTCGACACTGCTGCGTTCGTCGGTAACATCCGCGAGCGACTCCCGCACCGCGTCCGCGAGCGACGACCGGAACCCCTCGGCCGTCTCCGGGGGACGCTCCGCCGGTCGACGGTGATCGCGCAGTCCGCCGGCACCTGGTTCGTCGCCGCGCCGCCCTCGATGACCGTTGGCGTGAGCTTCGGCGGGCCGAGCTGCGGGTGCGCATCAGCCCCGTCGTCGAACGTCCGGATCGCCGCGAGCGCGTCCTCCGCGGCCGCGACCGCGTTCGCGCCGGCGAACTCCGCGGCGTGCGCGGCCGTCCCCGACAGCTCCACCGTCGCCTGAAATCGCCCCTTCGCGGCGGTACACGCGTCGAGGCCGGTCGGCTCGCCGACGAGGTACAGGTCGCCGTCGAGCCGGTCGTCTGTCCCCGGGAGCCGCCCCGTCAGCGCCGCAGCACCGAGCGAGAGTTCTTCCTCGTCGGGGGTGAGCGCGAGCGTGAGCCGCCCGCGGTCGGGGTCGGCGGCGAGAAAGCCGTTTAAAAGCGACGCGAGCGGCCCCTTCGCGTCGCAGGCGCCGCGCCCGCGGATCACCTCGTCCGGCCCGTCAGCGGTCGCCGCCGAGGCGCTCCGCGCGTCGTCGCGCGCCGCCCCTCGTTCGCCGCCGCGCGCCGCGCCCCGCTCGAACGGGACGTGCGGCGTCACCGTGTCGAGGTGGGTGTTCAACACGAGGTGCGGGCCCGCCTCGGGCGCCGGCGAGCGCTTCTCCGCGAGGACGCAGCCGTCAGCGACGACCGCGGGGTCGGCGCCCTCGTCGTCCAACAGGTCGACGACGAACTCGCGCATCCCGTCGGGCGACTCGTGGGAGGGAATCCGGACGGCGTCTTCGAGGAACGAGACCGGATCGAACTCGGATCGAGCGTCTGAGTCGGAGTCGGCGCCGGGCTCCTCGCTCATCGCGGGTCGGCGGGGAGCGTCCCCGAGAACTCGTGGGCGACGGGGCCGGTGAGGGTGGCGTGCCCGCGGTCGGGGACGGCGATCTCCAGCTCGCCGCCCGGGGGCGGCTCACCGCGTCGTCGCCGTCGATCAGTCCGAGCCGGCGGGCGGCCGCGACGACCGCGACCGCGCCTGTGCCGCAGGAGCGCGTCTCCCCCTCGACGCCGCGCTCGAAGGTGCGCTGGTCGAGGACCGCGGGGCCGTCGCCCGAGCCGGCGTCGACGACCGCCGCGAGGTTCACGTTCGCGCCCTCGGGGAAGACGTCGGCGTGGCGGACCGGCGGCGCGACAGATTCAAGATCGACCGCGTCGATCCCGTCGGGGTCGTCGCGCCCGCCGTCGACGAACGCGACCGCGTGCGGGACGCCGGTGTTGACGGCGGTAACCGTCAGCCCCTCCACGGGTTCGTCGACCAGCGGCTCGTCAGCGAGCGCGCCGTCGCGGGCGACCGGGACGCGCCGGGGGTCGAACGTCGGCTCGCCCATCTCGATGGTGGCCGCGGTCCCGTCCGCGGTCACGGTGGCGCGCCGGGTGCCGGCCTGCGTGTCGATCATGAACTCGTGATCGCCCGTCCGGTCGTGGGCCCACCGTGCGACGACGCGGGCGCCGTTGCCGCACATCGTCGCTGTCGAGCCGTCCGGCTGGACCAGCGTCATCACGACGCGCGTCGGGTCGAACCGCTCCTCGACGCTGAGGAAGAGGACGCCGTCGGCGCCGCGCCGCCCGCCGGCGCCGCGTCGGTCCGCGGACGCGCCGCGCTCGTCGGCACCGAAGTCGCGGCCGTCGACGCCCGTCTCGCGGTCGCAGTGGGCACGCGCGAACGCCGCGCGGTCGCCGACGTTCTCGGCGGCCGCGTCGACGACGAGGAAGTCGTTGCCCGTGCCGTGGTACTTCTCGACCGGAACGGCGTGGGTGCTCATCGGTCGCCCTCCGGTCGGTCGGTTCGGTCGCGGTCGGCCTCCCGTTCGACCGTCGTCAGGTCGCCGAGCGCCTCTCTGCGCCGGGCGACCGCCGCGGTTCCGTCGTCGAGCGCGACCTCCGCGGGCCGCGGTCGTGAGTTGTATTGGCTCGCCATCTCGTATCCGTACGCGCCCGCGACCCCGACCGCGAGGAGGTCCCCGCGGACCGGGTCGGTGAGCGCTCGGTTCTTACCCAGCGTATCGCCGGTCTCACAGATAGGTCCGGCGACCGTGACAGGGGTTGCCTCCCGCTCCTCGACCGGTGATTCTCCCGACGCCCCGCCGAGGTTGCGGATCGGGTGGTACGCGTCGTACATCGCCGGGCGGAGGAGGTCCGTCATCCCCGCGTCGACCCCGACGACCGTCTCGTCCGGCGTATCTTTGACGGTGTTCACGCGCGTCAGGAGGACGCCCGCGTCCGCGACGACGTAGCGCCCGGGCTCGACCGCGAGGTCGACGCCCTCGGGGAGCGGCGCGACCGCCTCGCGGGTCGCATCGGCGACGGCCGACAGGTCCAGCGGCGAGGCGTCCTCCTCGTAGGGCACGCCGAACCCGCCGCCGACGTCGACGTATTCGAGGTCGAGGGGGGCGGCGCTCGCGGGGGCGTCGTCGTCGGCCGCGCCCGGGGCCGCGAGGTCGCGGGCCAGTTCGCCCATCCGCGCGACTAACTCGCGGTGGCTGTCCAGCTGCTCCGGGTCGATGCCGGAGCCGGCGTGGGCGTGGATCCCGACGACGTCGAACCGCTCGGCCGCCGCTCGGGCCGCCTCCGCGGCGCGGTCGTACGGGATCCCGAACTTTGCGGCGCCGCCGGTGGTGACCTTCTCGTGGTGGCCCGCGCCGACGCCGGGGTTCACGCGGACGCAGACCCGGCCGTCGTAGCCGCGCTCCGCGAGGCGGTCGAGGGTGTCGGCCGCGCCGACGGTGACCGTGAGGTCGGGCTCCGCCTCGGCGACGCCGACGACGTAGTCGAGGTCGCGGGCGGGCGGGTTGACCGCGGTGTAGTGGAGCCGCGAGCCGTCGAAGCCGGCCGCGAGCGCGCGGTCGACCTCGCCCGCCGAGGCGCACTCGGCGTCGAGGCCGGCGTCGCGGACGGTCTCCAGGACGGCCCGGCCGGTGTGCGCCTTGACCGCGTACCGCACGTCGGCATTGGGGAACGCGGCGAGCAGGCGCTCGCAATTCTCACGGACGCGGTCGAGGTCCTGAACGTACAGCGGGGTCTCGTACTCGGCGGCGAGCCCGCGGAGGCGCTCGGCGTCCCAGTCGCTCACGCGCCGGACCGGGGGATTTTCTCGCGCGTCCGTTGCTCCCGACTCGGGACTGCTCATTCGCGGAGCGCGTCCTCTCGCTGCGTCGCTTCGAGGGTGTCCTCCTCGACGTGCGTCGCCACGACGGCGGGCTTGTACGCGCCGCCCTCGAAGAGCTCGTGATCGCCGACGGACGACTCCACCATCCGCGTGAACGCGCGGCGCTCGGCTGGGAGGTGGCCGTAGATGACCTCCTCCTCGACGAGGTCGTAGACGGGGATTCGGGGCGTTAGGAGGGTGTTCTCGCCGACGATTGAGTTCTCGCCGACGCGGAAGCCGGAGGTGACACGGCAGCCCGCGCCGAGCGAGACGCCGTCCTCGACGATCACGGGCGCGTCCTCGACCGGTTCGAGGACGCCGCCGATCAGCGTGTTGGCGCCGAGCTTGACATTCTCGCCGAGCTGCGCGCAGGACCCGACCGTGTCACAGGAGTCGACGAGGGTGCCGTCGCCCACGTACGCGCCCATGTTGACGAACGAGGGGCTCATCATGATACAGTCGCTGCCGAGGTAGGCGCCCCGGCGGATCGCGGTCCCGTCCGGCGTGTTCCGCGTACCGCGCTCCGCGAGGTCGTCGGTGTCGCGCAGCGGAAGCACGTCGTGGTAGGTGACGCCGCCGTACTCGCGCGGCTCCGTCTCGCGCAGGCCGAAGTTGAGGAGAATCCCTCGCTTGACCCACTCGTTGGCCTCCCACGAGGTGACGTCGTCACCGGTCTTCTCGGCGGCGCGGACCTCGCCGGCCTCTAAGGCGGCGAGGAACTCGTCGATGACGGCTGCGTCCGCGTCGCTCGCGTCCGCGGCGGTCAGTCCGTCCTGATAGCGGTTCCACAGATCGGTTACGTCGGCTTCGAGGCTCATTGGGTAGTGTATGGATGAGTGTCGGTATTTATATATCGATGTGCGTATGTCCCACGGTCATTCGGCGCCGCCCGCGTCCAGCACGTCGCCGAACCCGTACCAGCCCGGGTCGCGGTCGGCGAGCCACGCGGCGGCGTCGAGCGCGCCCTCGGCGAACACCCCGCGGTCGCCCGCACGGTGCGTGAGCTCGAGCGTCTCGCGGTTCCCGGCCAAGAGAACCTCGTGTTCGCCGGTCACGTCGCCCGCGCGGCGGGCGTGGACGCCGATCTCGCCCGGGCTCCGCGGCGCGTCGCCCTCGCGGCCGTGGACGCGCTCGTCGAGGTCCTCGCGGACGTCCTCCACGTCTTCGAGGATCGACTTCGCGGTGCCCGAGGGGGCGTCGCGCTTGGCGTTGTGGTGCGTCTCGGTCAGTTCGACGTCGTAGCCGGGGAGCGCCGCGGCGGCCTCGCGGACCGCGCGGCGGAGCGCGGCCACGCCCCGGGCGAAGTTCGACGCCTTGAGCACGGGCACGGCATCGCTCGCGGCCCGGAGGTCGTCGATCTGCGCGTCCGCGAACCCGGTCGTCCCGGTGACGAGCGGGACGCCCGCGTCGGCGCAGGCTTCGGCGTACGCGACCGCCGACTCGGGACCGGTGAAGTCGATCAGGACGTCCGGCGCCTCGCTCGCGAGCAGGTCGCGGAGGTCGGCCGCGTCGTCGACCGGGACGCCAGCGACGGGGTCGGTCGCGGTGCGGTTGACCGCGACCGCGACGGCGACGCCCTCGCGGTCGGCGGCCGCCTCGATCACCTCTCGGCCCATGCGGCCGCCCGCGCCGGTGACGGCGATTGACAGCTGCTCTCCGTTCATTCCGCCCCCTCCGCGGCGGGATCGACGGCCGTCGGGTCGATCGTCCCCGGCGCGCGCTCGTCGTACGTGGCCAGCAGCTCGCGGAGCGCGTCGCGGCGGTCCTCGGAGAGCCGCGAGAGCGGCGAGCGGACGTGGGGACCGCCCCGCCCGCGGAGGTGCATCGCCTCCTTCACCGGGATGGGGTTCGTCTCGGCGAACAGCTCGCGGACGAGCGGCGACAGCTCGTGGTGGAGTGTCCGCGCCCGGTCGTAGTCGCCCGAGAGCGCGGCGCCGACCATCGCGCAGGTCCGCTCGGGCTCGACGTTGGCGACCACGCTGATTGTCCCCGTGCCGCCGATCGAGAGGACGGGAAGCGTGAGGCCGTCGTCGCCCGACAGCACCGCGAACGACTCCTCGCGGGTGCGCTCGATCACCTCGCTTATCAGGTTCAGGTCGCCGGAGGCCGCCTTGTACCCGCGAATGTTCGGGTGTTCAGCGAGCTCGACCGTGACGTCGACCGGGATCGACTGCCCCGTGCGGCTCGGCACGTTGTAGACGATCTGCGGGATGTCGACCTCGTCGGCGATCGTCTGGTAGTGGTTCAGGAACCCCTCCGGCTCCGGCTTGTTGTAGTACGGCGAGATGAGCAGCAGGCCGTCGGCGCCGGCGTCGGCCGCGCGCCGCGACAGCGACAGCGCCTCTGCGGTGTTGTTCGAGCCGGTGCCCGCGATGACGGGGATGTCGTCGAGGGCGTCCCGGACCGTCTCGATCACGGCGACGTGCTCGTCGTGGCTCATCGTCGCCGACTCGCCGGTGGAGCCGACTGGGACGACCCCGTCGACCCCGGCGTGTTCGAGGTACCGGGCGTTCGCGGCGAGCTGGTCGTGGTCGACTGCGCCGTCGTCGGTGAACGGCGTGGTCATCGCCGGGTAGACGCCCTCGAAGGGGGCGTCCGTCGTTTCGCTATCCGTCTCGTCCTGCGTCGCGTAGGGTGTCGTGGTGGTCGTGTCTGTCATGGGTGCTGCGATGGGTTCGGGTCGGTGAACGGACTGGTGCGCGCGGGTCGGGGGTCGTCCGGGACGGGGTCGCCACTCCCGCCGGCGGACGGCTCACGCGCGTTTTTTCGAGAAGAGCCGCGTCGCTACAGTCGACTGCGGACCGCGTGCGGACGCGGGTCGAGTCACACCGACATATGGATCGGTCGCGCGCTTATGCGTTGTGTCTCGGGTGGAAACTGCCGCGCGGTCGGTCGCGCCCCCGCTCGGAGACGGTCACGGGCCTGTTTCGCGGCGGCTCGCGGTCACGCCCCGAGCCGGTCCGCCAGTTCGTGGAGCGTCTCGACAGTGAGGTCCGGGTCGCCGTCGAACGGCTCCCACGGCGTTCCCTTCCTGTCGACCCACGCGGCCTGCATCCCGGCGTGGCTCGCGCCCAGCACGTCGAACCAGCCGGCGGTGGCGTGGACCACCTCGTCGATGGGCGTCCCGGTCCGGGCCGCGCCGTGGCGGTAGAGCTCGGCGGCCGGCTTGAACGTCTCCACCTCGTCGGCGCTGATCGCGTCCTCGATCAGGTCCGCGATGTCGGCGTGTTCGACCATCGACGCGAGCATCTCGGGGTCGCCGTTCGAGAGGACGTAGCAGTCGTACCCGGCGTCGCGGAGCCGTCCGATCGCGTCGCGCACGTCCTCGAACACCTCAAGCTCGTGGTACACCGCGAGGATCTCGTCGCGCTCGGCGTCCGAGAGGTCGACGCCGTGCGCCGCCAGCGCGTACGTCAGCGCGTCGCGGTTCATCTCGTAGAACGGCTGGTAGGCGTCGACCGCGTTCGCGACGAACGTGTACGCCAGCGACCGCGACCGCCACAGTCGCGACACCGGCTCGGGGTCCGGAACCCGGTCCGCGAGCGCCGCCTCGGCGGCCTCGACGTCCACGAGCGTGCTGTACGAGTCGAACGTCACCGTCGAGACGCGGTCGGGATCGAACGCCATACGCGGGGCCACAGCGGGCGGCCGGATAAGCGGCCGGGGCGCCGGCAGGATCCCCGCGATTCGACCGGCGAGATAGTGGCAGTCTGGACAACGGAGCCGCGCGGCTCGCACATTTATCCGGGGCGGGCGACTCTGGGAGACGCATGAGCGACCCTGCCGACGACGCCCCCGACCCGACCGACGGCGACGAAGTCCCCGACCCGACCGCCGAGGACGCGCCGGCCGCGCGCGACGAGGTCGACGCCGGCACCGACGCCGGCCGCCACGAGTACGACCCGGACGCCGAGCACGCGTTCCCCGACGAGCGGCTCAACGAGGTCCTCGCGCGGGTCGAATCGGACGAGGAGGTCGTCACCTACCTGGAGGCGCAGAACGTCAACCCGGTCGCCCGGAAGGGGTACAACGACCACGGGTCCAAACACGTCGAGATCGTCCGCGACCGCGCGCTCCGGCTGTACGACCTGCTCAAGTCCGGCGGTGTCGAGTTCAACGGCGCCCGCCAGCAGGGGTTAGAGGAGGCCGACGAGCCGGTGATCGTCGCGCTGGCGGCGACGCTCCACGACATCGGCCACGTCGTCCACCGCCACGACCACCCGTACTACTCGATCCCGCTGGCCGCGGACCTGCTGGACGACCTGCTGCCCTCCTTCTACGACGTGGCCGATCAGGTGCGGGTGAAGGCCGAGGTGCTCCACGCGATCCTCTGTCACCACACCGAGGAACAGCCGCTCACGCTGGAGGCGGGTGTCGTCCGGATCGCCGACGGCCTCGACATGGAACGCGGGCGCTCGCGGGTCCCCTACGAGGAGGGCGGCCGCGGGATCAACACCGTCTCCTCGCAGGCGATAGAGCGCGTCTCGCTCCGCGAGGGCGACGAGACGCCCGTTCAGGTCGTGATCCGAATGAACAACGCCGCCGGCGTCTATCAGGTCGACTCGCTGTTGAAGGCGAAGATCGACGGATCGCTGCTCGAAGACCGGATCCGGACCGTCGCGATCAACACCCATAGCGACGGGAACGACGGGAACGGACCCATCGTCGACCGTATCGAGCTCTAATCGGTCGCGGCCGTGCCGGACTGTCTGGACTCAGGGCCCCCGGAGCGTGTCGCCGGCCCCGTCCCGGTGGGACGCCTCGTCAGCGACGGTCGTCGCGGCGACGGTCGTCGTCTGCGCGAGGCGGTCGGGCGTGAGTCCCCCGCACAGTTGGCTCCCCTCCGCGGTTCCGCCGCCAAGGACGGGCGCCGCCTTGAACCCGTTCGAGCGCGCGCCCGTCGCCGCGATCCCCGGTTGATTGACGACGAGGCGGCCAGGGGCGAGCCGCTCCGCGGCGCGCCGGGCGCGGCGCTGCTGGGTGGTGTGGACCGCCGCGGCGTGCCGGGACCCGATCTCGGCGGCGAGCGCGGTCGCGGCGTCGAACCCGCTCCGCCCGTGGACCGCGACCGCGGGGATCCCGGACAGCGTCGCGAGGAGGTCGTCCGCGCCGTCGGGCTCGGCGACGAGGAACGCCGCCTCGCGGGCCGCGCTCGGGAGGTCGAGCGCGGCCGCCAGCCACCCCGGCGAGTTCCCGCGGGGGTCGGTCTCGTCTTTCCCCCTGCCGAGGAGCGCGCGGAGTCGGTCGCGCTCGGCCGCGTCGAGGACGTACCCCCCCTCGTCTTCGAGCGCGGCGCACAGCTGGTCGACCGCCGGCGACACCGTGACGACCGCGGCGTCGCCCGCGGGGTGGGCGCCGAAGTCGTAGGTCGCCCCAACCGCGACCCGCGTCGCCACGGCCTCGGCCGGGACCGATCCGTCCGCGACGGAGACGACGCCGTCGGCACTGGTGGCGACGTTGGGCGTCCCGCAGCGCTGCCCCGCGGCGACCGTCGCCTCGGAGCCGGCCGCGACGACGAAGTCGGCCCGCTCGAACAGCGCGTCGGTCTCGGGCTTCGCCGCCGGCGCGGGCAGCATCGACACCGCGCCGGTCGGCGCGCCCGCGTCGGCGAGCGCGCGGCGGACGGTCTCGACGACGACGTCGCACGTCTCCACGGTCGACGGCGAGGGCGCGAACACGACCGCGTTCCGTGCGGCGAGCCCGTACAGCGAGAGGACCGCGGGGATCACGACCGGGTGCGTCGCGGGGACCGCCGCCCCGACGACGCCGGTCGGCCCGGCGACGGTCACCGTGCCCGCCGCCCCGTCGCGGTCGACCACGCCGGCGGTCGGGGCGTCCCGCACCGTCCGCCGGGCGGCGTCGAGCGCGGTCGCGATCTTCTCGGCCTTCGTTCCCGGGTGCCCCCGCCCGGTCTCGTTGACCGCCGACCGCGCGAGGCGGCTGACCGTCTCCCTGTCGGCCAGCCGCTCGCCGACCGACCGCACGAGCCCGTCGACGTCCTCCGGGGCCCACGCCGCCAGTTCGTCCGCCGCCGTCCGCGCGCTCGCGACGGCCCGCGACGCGCGGCTCGGCAGGTCCGCAGCACTCGTCCCGGACCGGCCGTCCGTCGGTTCGCGGGCGGCGCCCTCCGTCTCGGAGTCGGTGTCCGCGCGGTCGTCGGCCGCGCCCGTCTCGTCCGTCGGCGTCGGCTCTGCGGACTCGGCCGCCCGCTCCGCGTCCGGTCCGGTCGATTCCGCCTCGTCGAGCCCGGTCGACGCGCCCGATTCGTCTCTCCCGCCCGTCGGATCCCCGTCCATGGAGCCGACTGCGTCGGTATCGCCCTTATTCTCACCCCGTGAAACACTGTGTCACCGCGCGCCGAAGCCGTCACCGAAGAAACAGTTATGTCGGTGGGGGCGGTGCGGGGGGACGTATGACGGAGCCGTCGGAACTCGTGGGCGTCGTCGAGCGTCGCCTCGACTTCCTCGAACGGCTCACCGCGGGACCGCTGCGCAAGCACGAGCTCGTGGACGAGCTCGGCCACTCCCGGTCGACGGTGAACCGCGCGATAGACGAGCTGGAGGCCGCGGGGCTCGTCGCCGGCGAGACGGACGGCTACCGGACGACGCTCTCCGGCCGGCTGCTCGCGACCGAGTACCGCGAGTTCCTGACGACCGCCGACGACCTCGCGGCCGCGGGCGACGTCCTCGACCCGCTCGGCGCTGACGTCGACGTCGACCCGGCGGTCCTCCGCGAGGCGGAGACGTACCGCGCCGCGGCCCCGGACCCCTACCGACCCTTAGAGGTGCTCGACGAGGCGCTCGCCGACGCGGACGCGGTCGCCGCCGCGCTGCCCGCGTTCCCCTACCCCCGGCTCGCGGAGCGGCTCCGCCGCGCGGCCGCCGGGGGCGGGACCGTCGACCTGGCGCTGGGGGACCGGGCGTACCGGCACGCGGCCGAGCGCTTCGCGGACGACCTCGGCGCGGTCGCGCGCCGGGACGGCTGCCGGGTCGCCGCGGTCGACACCGTCGACGCGGGGATCGTCGCAGCCGGCGGGACCGCGCTGCTGCTCACCTTCGACGACGACGGCACGCTCCACGGCGCGGCGGCGTCGACCGAACCGGAGGCGGTCGAATGGGCGGAGACCGAGGTGCGCGGGCTGGTCGAGCGCGGACGCGACGCGGGCGGGGCGCTCGCGGCGATGGATCGCTCCGAGACGAAGCGCACGGAGGACGACCGAGCCGAGAGCGACCGAGCCGAGGGCGATCGGACCGGAGGCGACCGAGCCGGGAGCGAAGGGTCCGACGGCTCGGCCGGCGACGGCGGCGCTGACTCGTCCGACCGATCGGGTCGAGACGACGGGGCGAACGGGAGAGGATCGAGCGCCGCGGGCGGGCTCTTCGGGCGGATCGGTTCGGGCGGCGGCGGTCGGAGCGCGCTCTCGGCACAGGGGTTCCACGCGGTCGACGAGGAGCGGCTCTCCGGCGACCCGGACCCGTACGGACCGCTCCAGGCCACGGCGTCGTTCCCGGAGGTCGACGCGGGATACGTCCTCGAAAGGACGACGGTGCGCGACGGCGACCGACGCTCGATCGCCGGGCTGCTCGTCGACGGACTCGCCGAGGGGACGGACCACGCGCTGGTCGGCCCGCCGGGCAGCGGGAAGAGCACCGTCTGCCGAAGCGTCGCGGTCGAGTGGTACCGGTCGGGACGCGGCCCGGTGACGTACCGACCGGGCGACGGCGGCGACCCGTTTTCGGCGACGGAGCGGCTCCGCGAGCGCGTCACCGAGGGCGACGGCCACCACCTCGTCGTCGTCGAGGACGCCGTCGATCCGGGGGCTGCGGAGGCGTTCGGCGTCGCCCGTAAACTGGCCGACCGCGACGACGTGTCCTTCCTATTCGACGCCCGCGAGGAGCCGTACGACGACCCCGACGGACTTCCGCTGTCGCCGGCCGACCTCCGTTACCGCAGGGAGGTGGCGACCGCGCGGATGCCGCGGCTCGACGGGCGCGAGGTGGAGCGGTTCGTCGACCACGTCGCCGACTGTACGGGGTCCGCGCCGGCGGCCGATCCGGCGGCGCTGCTCGACGACGTGCGGCGCGCCGACGACGAGCGCGTCGGCGAACTGCTCGCGCTCGTCCACCGCCTCGTCCGCGCGACCGGCGACGGCGCGAGCGTCGTCGGCGAAGCGAGCGAGAGCGCCGGCGGCGCGTCGGGAACGGAGGCCGACGCGAGCGACCCGCCGGCCGGCCGCGACGACGCAGGCCCTGAGTCCGGACTGGAGGCGGCGGTCGCGGAGGCGGTCCGGGAGGTCCGGAACCGCCCGCCGCCGACCGCGGACGTCGCGGTGCTGGTGAACCTCCTCAACGTCGCCGGCGTGGGCGACGTCCGCACGCTGGCGTACGCGCTCGTCGACGACCCGGACGGGAGCGCAGGATCGGAGACCGGGGCAGCGGGGACCGACGGCGAGGGGGCGGACCGCGACCCGTCGCCGACCGTCGACGGCGTTCGCCGCGCGCTCGACCGCCTCGTCGGGACGGCACTCGTTCGCTCGGGCGACGGGGAGTACCGCGCGGTCCACGACGAGTGGTCGGTGCTGTTCTTGGAGCGGCTCGTCGAACGGGAACCGGCGCCGGTCGTCGCCAGACGCGTGGGGCGGGCCGTCTCGCGGGTGCTCGCGCTCGCGGACGACCCTGCGCGCCGCTCGCGGATCCGCCGCGCAGTCGGCGGGGACGCGCCGACGGTGACCCGGATCGAGCGCGACCCGGGCGCGTGGGCGGCCGAGACTGTCCGGGCGGTGTACGGCGTCGGGCGCCGTTACCCCCGCCTCGCGCCGCTGTACGGGCGCGTGCGCTACGCCTGGATCGACCTCCCGGAGGCGTGCCCGGACGATCTGCGCGACCGCCCGCCGGAGTGGGTGGCGCGGATGTACGTCGAGGCCGGCGATCTCGACGGCGCGACGGCGGCGCTGGACGCGTGGCGGCCGGTCGACGAGGCCGGCGCGGCCGAGCGCCAGCGCGGGTACGGCGACGTGGCGCGGCGGCGCGGCGAGTACGACGCGGCGCGCGAGCGGTACGAGCGGGCCGAGGAGCTGTTCGCGGCCGCGGGCGACCGCGGCGGCCTCGCGGCGGCGGTCCGGGGACGGGCGCAGGCGGCGCACTTCGACGGCGACTACGAGGTCGCCTACGAGGCGGCCTCGCGGGCGTACGCCATCGCCGCGAGGGCGGGCGACCCGATCGCGAAGGCGAAGGCGCTGATGGACGTCGGGAACGCGCTCGACGGGCTCGACGGGACGGACGCCGTCCTCGACCACTACCGGGTCGCCGGCGACCTCTTCCGCGCCTACGACGACACCCACGGCGAGGCGAACGTCCGGGCGAACCTCGCGGTCGCGCTGCGGCGGCGCGGCGACCTCGACGCGGCCGAGCGCACGGCGAGGCGCGCGCTCGACGGCTACCGGACGGTCGGTGACGAACACCGCGAGGCCATCTCGCATTTGAACCTCGCGGCGGTCGCAGAGCAGCGCGGCGCCGTCGGCGAGGCGGTCGCCCACGCGTCCGAGGCGCGGGCCATCGCCGAGCGGGTCGGCTCGGACATGTACGAGGCGTTCGCGCTGAGCCACCTCGGGAGCGCGGCGCACCTCGCCGGCGACCTCGACCGGGCGGAGCGGTTCCTGACGGCCGCGCTCGACCGCCTCGACCGCCTCGGCGCCGACACGCGGTGCGCGATGGTGACCGCGATCCTCGGCGAGGTAGCGGTCGACCGCGGCGACCCGATCGAGGCGGAGCGGCGGATCCAGCGGACCGCGTCGTTGCTCGACGATCACGCCGGGCGGAAGCGCCTCGCCGAACTGGATCGGATCCGGGGACGGTTGGCACTCGCCCGCGGCGACGCCGAGACCGCGGCGACGGCGCTGACGGACGCGGTCGACGCCGCGAGGGCGGGCGGATTCACACAGGTCGAGGCGCAGGCGCTCGCGTCGCTGGGCGCCGCTGCGGCCGAGCGCGGCGACGCCCTCGCGGCGGCCGAGCGGCTGACCGCGGCCCTCGATCTGGGCCGCCGGATCGAGGACGCGTGGGCGACCGCTTCGGCGGCCGACCGGCTCGCCGACCTGCTCTCGGGGAGCGCCGCCGGGTCGAACTCGGTTGACTGCGAGGCCCTGACCGAGGCCCTTCGGGAGGCCCCGCCGGAAGCGGTCCCGGCGGAGTCGGCCGCGGAGCCTGCGGCGTACCGGAAGATCGCGGACCGCTGGCGCGTCGACGGCGACGGCGTCGCCGCGGCGTACCCCGCGCTCGGCTGAGCGACGAGTCGCGAGCGCCCGGGAGCGCCGTGAGCCGCACCGCGACCGGTCGGTGTCGCAATCGCTTTGGGGGCGCGCGGAGAACCGCGGCCATGACCGACGCCGACACGCTCGCGGACCTGCGGACCGCCGCCGACTACCAGTTCGGGGCCGGCGCGGGCGAGGCCCTATTTCCGCCGGACGCCCCGCTCACCGTGCGCCGGTCGAGCGGCGGCCGCCCGCGACAGGTGATCGACGGCGATGTCGACGATACCCCGGCAGCAGCGAGGGCGACCGGCTCGTCTCGTACGGCACCGACGGCCGGTTCACGCTCGGGCTCGCGGGCGGGAAGCGGATCGCCGAGGCGTTCGCCGAGCCGCGACACCGGATGGTCGTCGGCGAGGAGAGCGAGCCGTTCGTGCGCGAGGGGCGCAACGCGTTCGCGAAGTTCGTCACCGCGGCCGACGACGGGATCCGCCCCGGCGACGAGGTCCTCGTCGTGAACGAGGCCGACGCGATATTCGGGGTCGGCCGCGCCGAACTCTCCGGTACGGAGGCCGAAGAACTCGGCTCCGGCGTCGCCGTGAAGACGCGCGACGGAAACTCCGCGGACGACGAATAGCGAATTTTTCTGCGGTGATTTCTCTGCGGTGGCGCGTGCCTGCGAGGCCGCCCCGCGGCCGAGCAGCACCGCGCGAGGGACGCGGCGAACGCGAGCGGCGCAGCCGCGAAGCGTGAGCCGCGAGGCTGGGGAGGTGTGAGGTGCGGTGCTGTGTTGGGCGGGACTCGAAGGGGCAGCCGCGAGGCGACCAGAGGTGACGCAAGCACCGCAGGAGCGAGCGACGCGAGCGACGAGGAGCACAGCGAACGTCTGGCCGCCTCGCGGCTGGGGCTTCGGGGGAGTTCGTGGCGATCAGTGGTTTATAAGCTCCTGTCGAAATCCTCAGCAAATGATATATTTTGGCCTCGTTGCGGTTAGTATAGAGGAAGAGACGAGCGATTTCGGGAGTAGGTGTCGTAGGTCGTGAGTGAGACCATTTATAGAGAGAATAGCGGTGTTGCTGTCGGCTGTTTATAAGTGATCAGCGCTGCTGGGATGACGATCTCCAAAGCCCCAGTCGCGACGGCTCGCGCGCCTTGCTGTGCTCCTCGCTCGGTCGCTGTCGCTCCCTCGCTGCGGTGCTTGCTGCGGCGTGCTTCGCCCTCGCGACTGCCCCTTTGAGTCCCGCCCCGCACAGCCCCGCACAGCACCTCACACCTCCCCAGCCTCGTCGCTGGCGGCTGCCGCCGCCAGCGACTCCCTCGCACCGTCGGTTCGCGGCCCTCCGGGCCGCTCACCGGGGCGCGCCACCGCCTGTCATTTATAAGTGCCCGTCGCTGTCGCTCACGACTATTTAAATACGACATCGCGGACGGCGATCTGCGATATCCACTCCCGCTACCGATCAGGAAGCAGCTCTAATCGACCGGCTGTTTCAGTCGATAATATGTCCGAAGGATAGGATTTCAACAGAGCCGTTTATACACCATATCGTCGTACAGCCTCGCGGCTGGGGCTTCGGTGGTGTTCACCACCGATCACCAGTTTATAAAGAAGAACTCGGACATCCGAACGACTTATAAGATCCCTGCGAGCCCCAACGCCTCGATCAGCGGGACGCCGGCGGCGAGCGAGCCGATCAGGTAGCCGCCGATCGCGCCGCCATTTAAAAGCGGAAGCCCCGCGTGCGGCCGGCCCTGAATCACCCAGCGCATGAGCACGAGCAGCCCCGCGAGCGTCCCGACCATCGCGAGCAGCGCGGGGAGGTTGACGCCGAGCAGCGGGACCGCGAGGTCGGCCGCCGGCGAGAACGTCGCCGCGCTCGCGATCAGCACCGTCGGGATGACGGCGTCGCCGAGGCCGATGAAGAAGGCGTCGCGGTCGCCGGCCTCGGCGGGGTCGGCGGTGTCCTCGCCGTCGGGACTCGCGTCGGCCTCGTCCTCCGAATCGGGGTCGGACGTCGGCTCTTCGCCCACGCCGGACGCCTCCTCACTGGCCGACTCGCCGTCGAGCAGCGAGTACGACAGCGACAGCGGGATCACTAACACGACGGGGATGTTCAGGTCCATCACGCCCTCCGCGAGCGACAGCATGTGTTCGGTGCCGTACACGGAGATCGCGTCGTAGACGGCGAGGACGGCGAGGAGGAGTAGCGCGGGCAGCAGGCCGAACGAGATGCCGAACAGCCCGGCGGCGCCCGCGCCCATCAACACTCCGGCGGTGTCGATCACGTACCACTCGGGGTGGACGAGGAGGCCGACCGCGACCGCGACCGCGGGGACGGCGGCCGCGAGCGGCGAGACGAGCGCGGAGAACACGTACCACGAGAGCCACGCCGAGGTGCCGACGATCAGCAGGCGGATCGCCCAGTCGAAGTCGTACCGGAACGCCGCCAGCATCAGCCCGGTCATCGCGACGATGGCGACGACGTACAGCACGCTGTTGGCGGGGTTCTCGGGGTTCTCGACCGCCTGATAGCCGCTCTCGGCGAACTCGGGGACCAGCGCCAGCGCGCCCACCTGGACGATCAGGAACAGCCCGACGACGAAGGCGACGCCGCGGTACTCGCGGGGAAACATTCGACCGTCGGTTCGTCGGCCGCGGGTTTCGTCCTTGCGCTTCGGCGCCGCACCCCGGGCTGCGCCCCGGTCCCACGCTCCGATGGCCGCCGCTGTCCGGTGACGCGAGACACGTACAGAAAGGGGTTCGGGCTCGGTGTGGGAGCGGGTGGACCCGAACCCAAGCCGACGGACGACGGACGGTGGAAGCGAGTGGCCGGCCGGCCCGCCCGGAACGGGATGGGGCCGACCGGATTCGTCCGCGGCGTTTACCTCCTCCTCCGAGCGACGTAAGAACCTACCGCCCGAGTTATCAGTACAGATACTCGGGGAGAGACGGGAACGCAACTGGACGAAGCGAGGAGGAAGTTAGGCGTCGAGGGAACGAGGGAAAGGGGTGGAAGTGGGAAGGGGAGGCGGGCGAAAGGCGAAGCGGCGGGAGGCGGACGGGCGGCGGCCGGACAGCGGACCCCCAGGCTGTCGTCGGCGACGCCGCCCTGTGGTCGGGACGGGCGCGCGGATCGATTAACGCCGAATCCCAACGAGAAAAGCGTCGGTCTTCGGCAAGAGACGGTATGTTCCTCACGCGTATAAATGTGTGAGATCCGGATCTGTGGGATCCGGACGTGTGCGACCCGGAACGTCCTCGACCTGAAGTCGATCGAAGGGCGCCTGCGGACGCCCTCAGCGGCGGTCGCGGAGTGCGGGGAAGTCTTCCCGGACCGTCGCGACCCGATCGGGGTCAACGGTCGCGGTGACGATGCCCGGTTCGTCCCCGACCGACGCGAGCGCGGTGCCCCACGGGTCGTACACCGCGCTCCGGCCACAGAGCGCGTCGTCGCCGAACCGGCCGCTCCCGTTGATTGCGGCGACGTACGCGAGGTTCTCGATGGCGCGCGCGCGGCCGAGCGTCCGCCAGTGTTCGATCCGCGGGTACGGCCACGCGCTCGGCACCAGCACGCACTCGACGCCCGCGTCGACCATCGCGCGGAACTGCTCCGGGAACCGGAGGTCGTAGCAGGTCGTCACCCCGACCGTGACGCCCCCGAGTTCGACCACGGGCGTTCGCTCGCCGGGCACCATCCGGTCCGTCTCCTCGGAGCCGTAGCCGAACAGGTGGTGCTTCCGGTAGACGAGGCGGCGCTCGCCGTCGGCGTCGAACAGCACCGCGGCGTTGGCGAGCCCCGATTCGGCCGGCACGTCGAGCCCATCGGCGGCCGACGCCGACAGGTCCTCGACGACCGTCCCCGCCAGCACCGCCACGTCCTCCTCGTCGGCCGCGGCCGCGAACCGGGCGAGCCGGTCGCCGGCGATACTCTCCGCGGCGCGGCCGTACGCGTCGAACGCGAAGTAGCCGACATCGAACAGCTCGGGCAGGACGACGAGGTCGGCGCCCTCCTCGGCGGCCGCCCGGACGCGGTCGAGCGCGCGCTCGACGTTCCCCTCGACGTCGCCGCCCTCGACGGCCAGCTGGACGCCGGCAAGCTTCATGCCGGCGAGGCCAGCGAGGCGCGGAGCGCGTCCTCCAAGTTGTCCAGCTCGGCGTCGAAGTTGCGCTTGAAGAAGGACTCGACGCCGGGGAGGTTCCCGTCGACGACGAACTCGTTGGCGAGCCGGCAGCCGCCGTCGTCGGTCTCCGTGATCTCGTGTTCGCCCGTGACGCGGAACGCCCGCGACTTCCCGACGAACTTCACTCGGTTCGGGGGGTCGCGCTCGACCTCCTCCGTCTCCACGTCGATCGTCGAGCGGATCATCGGTATCGGGAGCGCGACGTGCCAGGTCGCGTTCCGGTCGTCGTGAACCTCGAAGGAGTCCACCACGCTGATGGCGCCCGCGCGCTGCTCCGCGTCCGAGATGAACGCCCACACGTCGGCCGGCGGCGCGTCGAACTCGAACGTCCGGGAGACTCGAACGGTCATACGATCCCGTTTGGGGCGACGGGGGTTAAAAATGCGCGTCGACGGAGTCGGGTTCGGGGAACGCGTCGACGGATCCGTGGAACGCGGCGAGCGCGTCGGGACGCGACCGCGACCCTCCCCTCTCAGCCGTCCGGCGTCACGCGCCAGGTGGTCGACTTGGCGCGGCCCCACTTCTCGATGTCGACGTCGTCCGACTTCTCGGCGAGCCGCGGGAGCCGCGACCCCACCTGCTTCGCGGTGAGCCCGATCGCGTCGGCGATCGTCTTCGAGCGAACGTACCGCTCGCCACGGGTGACGCTGTCCGTGAGGTACGCGAGGATCCGCTGTTCCTCCTCGGTGTACTCGCTCATTACCGGACATACGCGTCTGACGTTCTTAACGGTTTCTCGTCTCTTCGACCGGTCGGCCGTCTCGCGGCGCGGATCGGTCGCTCAGTCGAACAGCTGGACCGCGCCGACGGCGAGCGTCGCGAAGACGAACGCGCCCGCGAACCCCCACGCCTTCCCGAGCTGTCCCGGGTACGCTAGCATCACCACGGCGCCGACGACCGCGATGGCGCCGAGCGCGAGCGCGACGCCGACCTCCTTGTCCGATTCGATGGAACCCTCGCTCATACGAACCGCTTCGCGGGGGACCACTTAGTTCATGCGAACCGCGCGACACGGGCCGGGGAGGGACCCCCGCGACAGCCGGGGCGGACCCCCGCGACGACCGGGGCGCGGGCGACGCGTCGCGATCAGATTATCTCGACGTGGTCCGACGCCTCGTTGAGCGCGAGGTTCGCCGCGATCTCCGCGTTCCGCATGGCGTACTCCGCGGTGTGCTGGAGGCTGACGAGCACCTCGCGGGTCATCAGCAGCGTCTCGTTGTCCAGGTCGTCCGGCAGCTCGGCGAGGATCTCCTGTTCGCGGTCCTCCAGCCGCGAGAACAGGTCGCGGCACTCGACGGTGAGGTCGTAGTCGCGCTCGACGACCGCCCGGACCGCGAGCGCGGTCAGCTCGTCCACCTGGTCGGTGAACTCGCGGATCTGCCGCATCGTCGCGCTGTCGACGTCGAGGGTGTGGCCCTCGGCCTCCATCACGATCTCGGCGATGTCCTCCGCGTTGTCCGCGGTGAGTTCGAGGTTCTTCGCGACGGAGCGGTAGCCGATCAGGGGGAACCCCTCTTCGAGGCCGACGGCGCGCGCGAGGTTCGGGTTCTGGTAGGCGGTGAAGATGAGCCGGAGCAGGAGGACGAAGATCTTGTTCGCCTGCCGCTCGCGGTTGAGCGCGCGCTGCGCGAGGTCCGGGTTGCCGTGCGCGAGCGCCTTCACGCCCTCGCCCCGCATCGTCGAGCCGGTGTTCTCCAAGCGTTCGAGCAGGTTGTCGAGGGTGAAGTCCTCGGGGTCGACCGAGCAGCGGATCGAGATGTCCTCCGGGGTCTCCTCGATGACGCCGAGCCCCATCAGCTGGGTCTCCGCCTTGTACACCGCGTTGATGTGCTCGCTGTCGAGCGTCCCCTCGCTGCGGACGTGGATCACGCGCCGCCCCAGCACGTACTGCGCGACGATCGCGCGTTCGAGCGAGCGCGCGTCGAGCCCGTCCGCGTTGATGACGGCCTCCGACTCCTCGGTGCTCACCGACTCGGGGAGCACCGTGAGCGTCCCCTTGCCGCCCATCCGCAGCGACACCTCGTCGCCCTTGTTCACGCCGTGTTCCTGTGCCCACTCGGCCGGGAGGGTCATCGCCAGCGTCGACGGCCCCAACCGCTGGACCTTCCGCGTTTCCATACGCGACCGTATCGCGGGATACACCTTAACCTTGTTCCCATGTTCATTATATGCTTCATCGAATATACAAGGGATGACGGTTGCGAGGGGGTCACACCCCGACACCGAGTTGCCCCCACGCCGGTCCCCGTGTCCCAGCCCGTGTCGTGCCGAGCGATCCGCGCGCTTATATCGATCTGGCGGAGAGAACGAGTATGACCGAGCGGGTGCTCGTCGTCGACGACTCCTCCTTCCAGCGGACCGTCGTCCGGGACGCGCTGGCGGACCGGTTCGAGGTCGTCGACGAGGCGGAGAACGGCGCAGAGGCGGTCGATCTCTTCGAGGCGTACGAGCCGGACGCGGTGTCAATGGACGTCGTGATGCCGGAGATGACCGGGATCGAGGCGACCGCCGAGATCAAGGACCGCTGGCCCGACGCGGTGATCGTGATGTGTACGAGCGTCGACCAGCAGGAGAAGATGATGGAGGCGGTGAAGGCGGGCGCCGACGGGTACGTGACCAAGCCCGTCGACGCCGACGAGCTGGTCGGCGAGTTCGAGAGCCATCTCGGGTGAGCAGCCCTTTTAAATGACGTCCAGTGGTCAGGCGTGATCGAACGACCGGAGGATCGCGGCGAGCGCGCTCGCCAGCTCCTCGAACCGGTCCATCTCCATCGAGTCGGTCGTCACCCACACGCCGTGGTCGTTGGCGATGACGCGCGTGAGGTAGCCGTTCTCGAAGACGCGGACCGTGAACCGGTAGTCGCCGAGCTGGGTGTCCGCGTACATCGACTGCGCGTGGAACCCCTGCCGCTCGTTCTCGGCGAACCCGACCAAGTCGGCGGTCCGGCTCAGGTCGCTGCGGAGGTACAGCTGCTCGACGTCCGCCTCCGTGAAGTACGTGAGGCTCCGCAGCTCGTCGCCCGTCGCCGTGCGGGCCGCGCTCAGTAGTTCGTCGGCGCGTTCGTCCGGTGGGTGAGACATACGACCACGATCAATGCTCACATACATGAGCGTGTGGGTGGCCGCAGCGTCGGCCGGCGACCGGGAGGGACAGAGTTTACCGACTCCCCCGTGATCGCTCGCCTGATGAGCGACCACGACGACGTCTGCGTCCTGTTGCCGACGATGAACGAGGCCGAGACGGTCGCACGCGTCGTCACGGACTTCCGCGACGCCGGCTTCGAGGAGGTCCTGGTGATCGACGGCGGCTCGACCGACGAGACGCGGTCGATCGCCCGCGAGGCCGGCGCGCGCGTCGTCGAGCAGTCGGGCCGCGGGAAGGGGCAGGCGGTCAGAGAAGCCGTCCGGGACCACGTCGCGGCCCCGTACGTGTTGATGGCCGACGCCGACGCCACCTACGACGCCGACGACGCCGCGGCGATGCTCGACCCCCTCTTCGAGGGCGAGGCCGACCACGTCATCGGCAACCGGTTCGCGGACATGCGCCCGGGCGCGATGACCCGGCTCAACCGGATCGGGAACCGCCTGATCAACCTTGCGTTCCGGGCGATCCACCGCGAGGGCTACCGCGACATCCTCTCGGGGTACCGCGCGTTCACCCGCGAGTCGTTCCTGCGGCTCCACCTCACCGCGGACGGGTTCGGGATCGAGACCGAGATGGCCGTCGAGTGCGTCAAGAACCGCGTCTCGGTCGCCGTGGTCCCGGTCACGTATCGGGAGCGACCCGGCGGCTCCGCGACGAACCTCCACCCGATCCGGGACGGCGGCGTGATCTTCCTGGAGCTGTACCGGAAGGCGAAGACGAACAACCCGCTGTTCTACTTCGGGAGCGCCGGCGCGGCGGCGACCGCGGCGGGGCTCGGGATGGGGGCGTTCGTGCTGTACCGGTACCTCGCGTTCGGTATCAGCCACAATGTCATCGCCGTCGGCGCGGTCGGCGCGACGATCCTCGGGATCCAGCTGCTCGTGTTCGGGTTCCTCGCGGACATGATACACTCCCTCCATCGCGAACAGATCGCGCGGTACGAGCGGGTGATCGGTGGTGAAGCAGCCGAGGGGCCGTCGGTCGCCGACGGCGACGGTCCGGCGGTTGAGGCCGATGGGAGCACCGAGGCGAACCGTCCGCGGTCGGCTTCTGGTTCCGAGCTCGCCGACGACGCCGGCCGGGACGGTCGCGGCGACTGAGGAACGCTCCCGCGACGGGTCGGGAACGGCCGGCACCGCACCGTTGTCTCCGGAAACTCTCCGGGAAGCGTCGGCTACTTGCGCGCGCGAGGCGAGAGCAGTCAATCGAATTAAATCTCACTCCTCCACCCGCGTCAAACTCTCCGATACGCGATGAAATATGCGGCGGTGGTCCGGTTTTCCCTTCGAATCAGCCAATTATCAAAACAGATGTAAGATGATCGTCCCCGACAACTGTTCCGAAGTCTGAAGTTTTTTATACATCCACTCGTAGTACATGGTATGCCACGGCGAAGCATTAAGGACCGTGAAGATCCCCGGCAGGTTAACCGGCGGCAATGGCTCGCTGCGCTCGGCCTCACGGGCGCTGTCACACTCGCGGGCTGTTCGGGCAACGGCGGCGACGGCGGTGACGGTGGCGACGGCACCGACAGTGACGGTAGTGACGGGGGTGACGGCTCCGACACGAACACCCAACAGGACGTGTACTCGACGGCGACCTCCGCCTCGTTCAGCACGCTCAACCCGATATACAACACCGAGAACGGCGCCGGCGACGCGATCGCTCGGACGCTCGACCTAGGGTACACCTTCGACGAGAACAACGAGTACGTCCCGCTCCTCTACGACATGTCCACCGAGGACGGCGAGGTGTGGACGTTCGAGATCCGCGAAGGGCTGGAGTTCAGCGACCCGTACGGGGAGGTGACCGCGAGCGACTTCGTCTACCTGATTCAGGAGATCCACCAGAGCAGTTGGGCGAACTCGGCCGCGACCACGAGCTGGCAGGGCGTTACCGTCGAGGAGACCGGCGAGTACGAGTTCCAGGCGACGCTGGCGAACCCGTCGCTCCTCTGGCCCGAGAGCTTCGACCCGCTCCTGTATCCGATCCCGCAGGAGCTCCTCGAACCGTACGTCGAAGAGGAAGACAGAGAGGGCCTTCAGGAGGACGAGGAGCTCCTCGAGCTTCAGTTCGCCGGGAACCTCGGTCCGTACGTGCTCGACGAGTGGGAGCGGGACGCCGGGACCCGGTACAGCCGGAACGAGGACTACTACCTCCAGGACGCCGACGACCTCCCGGACGTGTTCGACGACGCGCCGTACTTCGAGGAGTCGGAGATCCGAGTGATCCAAGAGGAGGCGTCCAGGCTCGGCGCCCTGGAGACGGGCGAGGTCGATTCGGCCGCGATTCCGCCGGAGCAGGTCGAGTCGTACCAGAACAACGACGAGATCTACGTCAACCAGGTCCCGCAGCCCTACAACGAGAAGATCTCGATCAACATGCGAGACAACGGGTGGAACACCGGCCCGGGGAACATGTTCCGGCACACCCCGTTCCGGCAGGCCATGGCGGCCGCGATCGACAAAGAGAGGCTAATCCAGGGCGTGTTCCGTGACTTCGCGGAGACGCACTTCACGTGGCAGCCGCGGTTCAGCGAGTTCTACCCGCCGGAAGACGACATTCCGAAGTTCGGCGTCGGCGACAGCTACGGGAGCGAAGTGGCTCGCGGACTGGCGGAAGAGGCGTTCGAGGAGTCGGAGTACGACTACAGCTTCGACGGCGAGACGATGGTCAACCCGGACGGGGACCAAATTCAGCTCGACATCTACCACAGCGCGGGCCAAGACACGGAACAGCTGATGGCCGAGTTCATCGCACAGGAGCTCGGCGAGAACCTCGGAATCGAGGTGAGCGTCGAGGCCATCGACGGCACCCGGTTCAACAACGAGTACTGGACCACGAGCGAATTCCCCACGCCGGAGCGGAACGACGAGGGCGAGATCACCGAGGTGCCGGAGGAACTCGTCGACACCGTGAACGGCGAGGAGGTCGAGTGGACGGCGCCCAGCGCCACCAACCCCGGTCCGCGCAACGTCACGAGCAACCAGGCGTGGGACATGTCGGTCGTGTTCGGACTGAACACGTACCCGCGGAACCCGCTCACCAACAGCGCCTTCTTCGACGGAGCGACGGCGTTCTACAATCCGGTCGGCTACTACCCCGGGTTCGACGCGCAGTCGCTGTTCGACCAAGCACAAGAGGCAACCTCACAGGAGGAGCTGGCGGACGCGCTCGTCGAGCTGTTCGCCAACCTCGCTGAGGAGCAGCCGTACATCATGCTCGCGTTCCCCGACAGCACGATCGGCTACCGCGAGGGACTCGAAGGGCCGATCGAGAACTTCTCGAACGGCTGGAACTTTGCGGCGTGGAGATACGAGTAGGACGACTCGTCTTCACCACACGGCATCTATCACAGCAACATGGGATTTGGAAGGTACGTAACCGCTCGCTTTCTTTGGGCCGGAGTTGTATCGCTAGTCATCACCACGGTCACGTTCCTGCTGCTGTCGGCCGCGCCGAACCCCGAAGTCCAGCAGGCGGCCACGCAGGCGGCGCTCCAGGGCGGAAATCCGGCGGAGGCGACCGAGCGGGCCAGAGAGCTACGGGGGCTCAACCAGCCGCTGTACGTCCGGTACCTCGATTTCATCCGGGGCGTGTACACCCTCGACTGGGGCTGGTCGATGAGCCGGAGCCAGCCGGTGATCGAGGCGGTCAAACAGTCGCTGTACTACACCGCGCAGTACTCCATCCCGTGGACGATCCTCACGGTCATCCTCGGACCGCTCGTCGGCGTCTACTCGGCCGCGAACATGTACAGCTGGAAGGATCACCTCGCGACCGGGTTCGCGTTCTTCGGATTCGCCATCCCGAACTTCTTCTTCGGGATCATCCTGCTTCTGATCTTCGGCGTCTGGCTCGAAGTCATCCCGATCACGTACGACACCACCGTACCGGTGTTCAGCATCGAAAACGCTATCCAGCTCACGATACCCGTATTCGTGCTGGTTACGGGCTCGATCGGGGCAGTCATGCGGGTCTCTCGGAACGAGTCGGCGGAGTTCCAGAACGCAGACTTCATGAAGACGGCGAAGGCGAAGGGCGTCTCACCCCTGCGGGCGTACGCCTACCACGTCATGCGGCCGACGCTCGTCCCGCTTTCGACGACGCTGGTCGGTCAGCTGCTCGCGCTGTTTCTGGGGTCTTCGCTGCTCGTCGAGGTCGTCTTCGCGATCCCCGGGCTTGGCCGACTGACGTACGAGGCGCTGGTCGCACAGGACACGAACCTCGTGTTGGGGACGACGCTGTTCTTCACGTTCGTCGCCGTCATCGGGAACCTCCTCGAGGACCTCGTGTTCACCGTACTCGACCCACGCATCAGCTACGATGACAGATAACACAAGGAAGAAAGATGGCAACTAAAAAATCCGAACAGTTCGACCAAATCGACTGGAACGAGATCTCGCGGTCGGGACGGTTCGATCTGTCGATCAACTCGATCGGGATGCTGTTGACGGCGCTCCCGGTCGTTCTACTGGCCGTTTACGACCAGTTTTTGATCGGGGACCGCACCCAGACGTTCGAGTTCATCGGAATCGAACGGGGACTCGCGAGCATCGACTTCTTTTTCATCTTCACCCTGTTTTTGGCCTTCTGGTACCTCGTCTTGCCGCTGTATCAGAACCCGCGGCGGACGCGGTACTACTGGAAGGAGTTCAAGCGCAACCGCCCGGCGCTCGTGAGCCTCGGCTGGCTCGGAATCGTGTTCGTCGGGGGTATCGTCGGACCGATCGTGATGGATCCACCCCAGCAGCAACTGCTCATCGCCTACCAGCCGCCGGTGTTCACCTCCGTCGTCGACACGACGCCGGCGACCTGCGTCGGCGAGGTGATGAACGGGCGGTGTTACGGCACGTGGGAACATCCCCTCGGCACGACGAACGCCGGCAAGGACGTGTTCACGATGATCGTCTACGGGATGTTGATCAGCATGCAGATCGCGTTCATCACGACGACCATCGTCGCCACGATCGGGATCTCGTTCGGCACCCTGAGCGCGTACGCGGGCGGGTGGGTCGACGAGATCATGATGCGGTTCGTCGACATCATCCTCTCGTTCCCGACGTTCCTGATGTTCCTGCTCATCCTGTACATCTACGGCGCCGGGCTCGGGATGTTCATCGTGGTGTTCTCGCTGTTCGCCTGGGGCGGGACCGCCCGGTACGTTCGGAGCAAGTCCCTCTCGGTGTCCGAAGAGGAGTTCATCAAGGCGAGTCGTATCAGCGGCGCGAGCACGTACCGCGTCATCCGCAGTCACGTGGTTCCGAACGTCGCGAGCAGCATCATCACGCAGCTCACGCTGCTCATCCCGGCTTCCTGCTCGCGGAGGCCCAGCTCGCGTTCCTCGGGATCGGCGACTCGACGGTCCCATCGTGGGGCCAGCTCATCTCCGCGGGCCGGAGCGACCTCTCCTTCGCCCCGTGGATCGTGCTGGCACCCGGCATCGTGCTGTTCTTGACCATCCTCGCGTTCAACTTCCTCGGTGACGCGCTGTTGGACGCGCTGAACCCCGAAGCGGAGGCCGAGAACGAATAATGGCCGACGACCAACCACTACTCGAGGTCGAAGACCTCAAGACGACGTTCAGCACCGACAACGGAACCCTCACGGCGGTCGACGGGATCGACTTCAGCGTCGACACCGGCGAAACCGTCTGTATCGTCGGGGAGTCCGGCTCCGGCAAGACCGTCGCGACGGAGTCGGTCACCAGGATCATCAACACGCCGCCGGGCGAGATCGAGGGGACCGTCCGCTACAAGGGGCGCGACCTGTTGTCGCTCCCCGAGTCGGAGCTCCGACAGATCCGGGGCAACGAGATCGCCCACATCTTCCAGAACCCGCAGGAGGCGATGAACCACTGCTACACCGTCGGGTGGCAGATCACCGAGGCGCTCCAGATCCACCAGGACGTCTCCGACGAGGAGGCGCGCGCGAAGGCGGTCGATCTCATGGACCGCGTCGGGATCGCGAACGCGAGCTCGCGGTTCGACGACTACCCGCACGAGTTCTCCGGCGGCCAGAAGCAGCGCGTGATGATCGCGATGGCGCTCGTCGGCGACCCCGACCTGCTCATCGCCGACGAGCCGACGACGGCGCTCGACGTGACCGTTCAAGCGCAGATCCTGAAGCTCCTCAACGACCTCCAGGAGGAGTTCGAGATGGGAATCTTATTCGTCACGCACGATCTCGGCGTCGTCGCGGAGATCGCCGACCGGATCGTCGTGATGTACGCCGGGAAGGTGATGGAGCGGGGCGGCGTTCTCGACATCTTCGACCGCCCCACACACCCGTACACCCAGCAGCTGTTGGAGTGCCTGCCGGAGTTCGGTGGCACGGGCGGGGGCATACCGGGGACGCTCCCAGATCCGCACGACCCGCCGGACGGGTGTCGGTTCGCGCCGCGCTGCGAGTACGCCGAGGAGGCGTGCCGGACCGGCGAGCAGCCGGAGGAAGTTGAGGTCGAACCCGGACAGTGGGTCTCCTGTGTCCACTACGGCCCGGGCGGCGATCCCTCAGTGATCGGCGGCGAGGAGTTCGGACCCGCCGGCGAAACCGGCGCGGCCGACGGCGACAGCGAGGTGGGTCCCGCCGATGACTGAACCGCTGCTCACGGTGCGCGACCTGAAGAAGCACTACCCGATCCGGAAGGGGGTATTCAACCGGCAGGTCGGCGCCGCCCGCGCTGTCGACGGGATCAGCTTCGACATCGCGGAGGGCGAGACGCTCGGACTCGTCGGCGAGTCCGGTTGCGGGAAGTCGACCGCGGCGAGCTCCATCATCCACCTCGAAGAGCCGACCTCTGGTGAGGTCGTCTTCAACGGGAACGGCCGCGAGGGCGCGACGCGGAATCCCGACGGGAGCCACCCCAACGACGTGACGGAGTTCAGCGACGAGGAGCTGAAGGAGTTCCGACGAGGGGCCCAGATGGTGTTCCAGGACCCCTCCTCGAGCTTCGACCCGCGGATGTCGGTCGGCAACGCGGTCGGCGAACTCCTCAAGGTTCACGGGATGAGCGACCGCCACCGGCGCCGCGCGATCGTCGAGGACCTGCTCGAACGCGTCGGGCTCTCGGCGAGCGACTTCGACCGGTACCCCCACGAGTTCTCCGGGGGCCAGAAGCAGCGGATCGCGCTCGCCCGGGCGCTCGTGTTGAACCCGGACCTCATCATCGCCGACGAGCCGGTGAGCGCGCTCGACGTCTCCATCCAGGCGGAGATCCTCTCGCTGATCGACGACCTCCAGGACGAGTTCGGCCTGTCGCTTTTGTTCATCAGCCACGACATGTCCGTCATCCGCCAGATATGCGACCGGGTGGCCGTGATGTACCTCGGCGAGATCGTCGAGATCGGGCCGGTCGAGGAGATCTTCACGAACCCGCAACACCCGTACACGGAGGCGCTGCTGTCGTCGATCCCGACGCCGGACCCGCGCGCGAGCGTGGGCGGCATCGAGCTGAAGGGGACCGTCCCCAGCCCGACGAACCCGCCGAGCGGCTGCCGGTTCCACACCCGGTGTCACAAGGTGATCCAGCCCGACGGCGTCGACGTCGATCAGGACGACTGGCGGGGGCTGTTGAACCTGCGCGACAAGATCAACACCGGAGAGATCGACGTCGAGCAGGTTCGAGAGAACGTCGCCGCGAGCGGAACCGAGCCGACGGACTCGGAAGTTCAAGCGGAGATCCGGCGGGAGTTCGACATCGGTGAGACGATAGACGACCCCGAGCTCGAGGAGACGCTCACGGAGGCGATGAACCTCCTGTTGGACGACAACGCCGAGATGGCCGGCGAATTCCTGTCCGACGAGGTCACGACTCCGTGCGCCCAGACCGAGCCCTCGAAGACGGCCCACGCGTCCGACCACGAGTCCGCTTGCCTCCTCCACGAGGACCGAGCGTCCGCGGAGCCGAACCCCGCGGACGACTGAACCGGGCGCCCTCACTCGGTCGCCGCAGCGACCGACGCCGGATCGACGCGTCGCGGCTCCGGGACGCTCGTTTTTTCCGAGGCCACCGCCACGTCGCCCCGAGAGTCGTCGCCGCCCTCGTCGGCGGCGCTCGGCGCGGCGAGCACCGCGGTCCCGCCGACGGAGAGGGGAGCGACGAGACCGGCCGCGAGTGCCGGCGCGTCGGAAAACGGGCGCCGGAGGACGACGCGCGTCTCCGCGTCCATCCCGCCCGCCTCGACCGCGGTCGCGGCGAGCGAACACAGTTCGCGGTGGCTGAACTCGCGCTCTGGCCCGACGATAGCGGCGTCATCCGGTTCGACGTCGCTCGGCGGCGTCCCCGGGTTCTCGCTCCACAGCTCCTGTTCCCAGTGCGTGGTCTCGGGACGCTCCGGCGATCCGCCGAACGCGGCGAGGTTCGTGCCCGGCGCCGGATCGAGGTCGGCGGCGGTCGCGACCGGCGCGAGCACGACCCGGTCGCCCGCGTCGATTCCCGCCGCCGGGTCGAACCGGACGGGCGCGCCGACCGCGGCTGCGCCGAGGAACGCGAGCGTGGTGTGAAAGCCCGGCGTCGGGTCGACGGCGACGGTCGCCCCTTCTCGGACGCCGAGGTATCGGAGCACGTTCGCCGCCTTGTAGCCGTTCGTGATCAGATCGTGGTGGCTCCGCTCCCGGCCGTCCGCCGTGACGAGCGCCGTGTCGCGGGTGCGCCGGTCGCGCGCGAGCAGATCCCCGACGAGTTCCATACGCGGTTCTCGGGGCGCGCGAGCCTTAACACTGCGGCGTCGACGGGGAAGGGTCAGGAGGGAGAGCGGGTCAGGGTGCGCCGGCGATGACGATCATCGAGCCGGCGTCAGGGTGCGCCGGCGACGACTATCATCGAGCCGGCGTCAAGGTGCGCCGGCGACGACTATCATCGAGCCGGCGTCAAGGTGCGCCGGCGACGACTATCATCGAGCCGGCGTCAAGGTGCGCCGGCGACGACTATCATCGAGCCGGCGTCAAGGTGCGCCGGCGACGACTATCATCGAGCCGGCGTCAAGGTGCGCCGGCGACGACTATCATCGAGCCGGCGTCAAGGTGCGCCGGCGACGACTATCATCGAGCCGGCGTCAAGGTGCGCCGGCGACGACTATCATCGAGCCGGCGTCAAGGTGCGCCGGCGACGACTATCATCGAGCCGGCGTCAAGGTGCGCCGGCGACAATCATCTTCGAGCCGTCCGCGGAGAAGGCGAGGTCGCGGGTAGACCCGGGGTCGACGCGGACCGCGTCGCCGGGGTCCAAGTCGACGGCGTCCCCGTCGACGGTGAGCGTTGCCTCGCCGTGGAGCAGCACGTACACCTCCTCGTGGTCGCCGTCGGCGTGGTCGTGTTCCATCCCCTCCCAGCCGTCGTCGGCCTCGACGACGGTCACGCCGAGGTGCTCGCAGTCGAGCGCGTCGCGGAGGAAGTACATCCCGGGCGCGCGCGGTTCGACATCGTCGTAGGCCGTCGTGTCGTAGCCCATGCGTCGACGATGGGTCCGGAGCGCGGAAAAGGTACGGGCAGCGGAAGCTCAGAAGGAGCTCTTCAGCTTCTCGAAGAAGCCGCCGCCGACGTCGATGTCCTCGCCGCCGGCCTCGGCGAACGCCTCCAGCGCCTCGCGCTGTTCGTCGTTGAGCGACTCGGGGACGACGACGGCGACCTGGACGTAGAGGTCGCCGCGCCCGCGGCGCCGGAGCCGGGGCATCCCCTTCCCCTGAAGGCGGAACGTCTCGCCGCTCTGGGTGCCGGCGGGGACGTCCATCTCGACGCTGCCGTCGACCGTCTCAACCTCGATGGTGTCGCCGAAGACGGCCTGCGGGAAGGAGACGGCCTCGTTGACGCGGAGGTCGTCGCCGTCGCGCTCGAACCGGTCGCCGACGTCGACGTCGACCTCGATGAGCAGGTCGCCCTTCGGCCCGCCGTTTTCGCCGGGCGCGCCCTCGCGCTCCATCCGGAGGCTCTGTCCGGAGCGGATCCCGGCCGGAATCTCGACCGAGAGCGTCGCCTCCTCGCGGACGACGCCGTCGCCGCCGCAGTCGGCGCAGTCCTCGCTGTACAGCTCGCCCTCGCCCTCGCACCGAGGACACGTCGACGTCTGCTGGACGCGGCCGAGCGGCGTCTGCTGGACCTGCTGGACCTGTCCGCGGCCGTTACACTGCGGGCACGTCTCCACGTCCGCGTCCGGGGGTGGCCCGCGCCGTCGCAGGTGGCGCAGGTCGTCGGTCGCGTGAGCGTGACCTCCTTGGTCGCGCCCTCGAACGCCTCCTCGAGGTCGATCGTCAGCCCCGTCTTGAGGTCGCGGCCCTGTCGCGGACGGTTGCCGCCGCCACCGCCGCCGCGACCGCCACCGCCGCCGAAGAACTGGTTGAAGATGTCCTCGAACCCGCCGGCGCCGCCCGCACCCCCTGCGCCGCCGAAGGGCCCGCCGGCGCCGCCGGGACCGGCACCGCCACCGCCGGTCGCGCCGCGCTTGTCGGCCTCGGTGAACCGGTCGTGGCCCATCTGGTCGTACTGCTGGCGCTTCTGCTCGTCGGTGAGCACCTCCTTGGCCTTCTGGATCTTCTTGAACCGCTCCTCGGCGTTCTCGTCGTCGCTGACGTCGGGGTGGTGTTTCGCGGCCTGCTTGCGGTACGCCTTCTTTATCTCCTCCTCGCTGGCGTCCCGCGACACGCCGAGGACGTCGTAGAAATCTTCGCTCATGCGTTGCGTTCGTTGGTTAGTGTTGATCGACGGGTCGATTTAAACGGCGGGGTCGGGGCGTCGAAAGTCAGCTCGGCGGGGGTTACTCCTCGTCGTCGTCCACGTCACCAGAACTGCGAAGCAGTTCTGGTTGGCTGATGAGAACGACTACTCGTCGTTCTCATCAACGTCCTCGAAGTCGGCGTCGACGTACTCCTCGTCGTCGCCGTCGGCGCCGGGACCGGCGCCGCCGGGGCCCGCCGCGCCGCCCGGACCGCCGGCGCCGCCCATGCCGCCCATCCCGCCGGGACCGGCGCCGCCCGCGCCGCCCGGACCGGCCTGCGCGGCCTGCCCCTCGTACATCTGCTTGCCGATCTCCTGGAGCTCCTCGGTGAGCGCCTCGGTGGCGGACTCGATCTCCTCGGTGTCGGCGTCCTCGTCTTCGAGGACCTCTTCGACATCCTCGATGGCCGCCTCGATGTCGGCGACGAGCTCGTCGTCGTCGAGCTCCTCCTCGTTCTCTTCGAGGAGGGTCTCGGCGCGCTGGATCGTCGTCTCGGCCTCGTTGCGGGCCTCGATCCGCTCGCGGCGGGCCTCGTCCTCCTCGGCGTGCTGCTCGGCCTCTTCTTGCATCTCCTCGATCTCCTCGTCGGAGAGGCCGACGCCCCCTTCGATGGTGATCGACTCGGCGTTGCCCGAGCCCTGGTCTTCGGCCTCGACGTTGACGATGCCGTTCTCATCGATGTTGAACGAGACCTCGATCTGGGGGGTTCCGGCGGGCGCCGGCGGGATGCCGGAGAGCTGGAAGGCGCCGAGCAGCTCGTTCTCCTCGGCGATCTCGCGTTCGCCCTGGAAGACGCGGACGTTGACGGAGGTCTGGTTGTCCGCGGCCGTGGTGAACACCTTCGACTCCTCGGTCGGGATCGTGGTGTTCTTCTCGATGAGCCGCTCGAAGAGGCCGCCCTTCACCTCGATACCCAGCGAGAGCGGCGTGACGTCCAGCAGGACGATGTCGTCGACGTCGCCCGAGAGCACGCCGCCTTGGACCGCCGCGCCGAGCGCGACCGCCTCGTCGGGGTTGACGTTCTTCTTCGGCTCCTGCCCGACGAGCTCCTCGACCTGCTCTTGGACCTGCGGCATCCGGGTGGAGCCGCCGACGAGGATGACCTCGTCGATGTCGGACTTCGAGTAGCCGGCGTCCGAGAGCGCCTGCTCGGTCGGCTCGACGGTGCGGTCGATGAGGTCGGACGTGAGGTTCTCGAACGTCGCGCGGGTGACGGACTGTTCGAGGTGGACCGGGCCGCTGTCGGTCGCGGTGACGAAGGGGAGGTTGACCGTGGTCTCCTTCTTGTTCGACAGCTCGATCTTCGCCTCCTCCGCGGCGTCTTTCAGCCGCTGAAGCGCCTGCCGGTCGTCGCGGAGGTCGATCCCGTGGTCGTTCTGGAACTCGTCGGCGAGGTGGTCGATGAGCGCCTCGTCCCAGTCGTCGCCGCCGAGGTCGTTGTCCCCGTTCGTGGCGACGACCTCGTAGACGCCGCCGCCGAGGTCGAGGACCGAGACGTCGAACGTGCCGCCCCCGAGGTCGTACACGAGGACGGTCTGGTCGGACTCGTCGTCGAGGCCGTACGCCATGGAGGCCGCGGTCGGCTCGTTGACGATGCGTTCGACCTCGAAGCCGGCGATCTCGCCGGCGTCTTTCGTCGCCTGCCGCTGCTTGTCGTTGAAGTACGCGGGGACCGTGATCACCGCCTTCTCGACGTCGTCGCCGAGGTACTCCTCGGCGTCGCGTTTGATCTTCTGGAGGATCATCGCCGAGACCTGCTCCGGCGTGTACTCCTCGTCGCCGATCTCGACGGTGTAGTCGTCCTCGCCCATGTGCCGCTTGATCGACTGGATCGTGCGGTCGGGGTTCTGGACGGCCTGGTTCTTCGCCGGCTTGCCGACGAGGCGCTCGTCGTCGTCGGCGAACGCGACGACCGAGGGCGTCGTCCGGTCGCCCTCGGCGTTGGCGATGATCTCGGGCTCGTCGCCCTCCATCACCGCGAACGCGGAGTTGGTGGTACCGAGGTCGATACCGAGAATCTTGTTGCTCGCCATCTTGCTCATAGGTAGCGGCTTGTTTCGGTTAAAGGTTACTAGATGCTGCCATTCGCCGGAACGAGAGAACCCGCTGCTGTCGTGCGATTTCTCGATCGTGTGAGTCGCTCACATCGGTGTCTTTATACAGATCCGCAAACGCAGCGGCTTTCGGGATCGCTCGCGGAGGGTTCGCGGGCGCGAGCGCGGACGTACATTCGGCGAAGTCGTGTCGCTGAGGCCCGGACCGCCGATTTAGATCCCGCTCACGAGGTCCTCGAGGACGGCCTCGGGGTCGTCCGCCTTCGCGACGCCGGAGGCCAGCAGGACGCCGGCGGCGCCGAGGTCGCCGGCGGTCGACACGTCCTCGCCCGTCGAGACGCCGGCGCCGCAGAACACGTCGACCGCGGGGTCGACGGCCTCGGCGGCCGCGACCGCGTCCTCGACGATCCCCGGGTCCGCGGTGGCGACGGAGACGTCGCCGCCGATGAGTTCCGGGGGCTCGACGGCGACTGCGTCCGGGCCGAGCGCGGCGGCGGCGCCGACCTGCGCGGGGTTGTTCGCGCAGACGATTGTCTCCAGGTCGGCGCGCTCGGCGGCGCGCACGGAGCCGTCGACGTCGGCGAGCTTCAGCCGGTTCTCGGAGTGGTTGATCAGCGTTCCCTCGGCGCCGTTGTCGGCGACGGCCTCGGCCAAGGTCGAGCCCGTGTGCGAGCCGTGCGCGTTCGGCGAGACGTGCTGGGCCCACGTCTCGACGCCGGTGTCCGCGACGCGGGCGACGTCGGCCGCCTGCGGCGAGACGGCGATCCGCGCGCCGGACGCCTCGGCGACGTCGCGGGCCGCGGTCGCTACCTCGATCGGATCGCACGGGTACGCCTTGAGGTTCACCAGGATGAACATACGCCCACTCGGGGAGCGCGGCGCAAATAGGTTCGTGCTTCGCGGCGCGCGTCTCGGTGCCCCGGACGAGCCCTCGACGCCGAGGGACGCGCCCCCGAGAGCAGAAACGTCCTTATACCCCGATGCTGTGGGTCCGGGCAAGGGATGTCCCTCATCGAGCTCATCGCGGGCGTGGAGGCGCACGAGGCCACGCTGACCGTGTTCAACGCCGATCCGGCGGTGACGGACGAGCTCCGGGAGCACTTCGCCGACCGCAACGTCCGGATCGTCGACGACCAGACCGCCTCCGGCCCGGAGGAGTTCGCCGTGCTAGCGCGGGACGGGGAGTTCGTCACGGCCGTGACCGTCGACGACCTGCTGTCGGGCACCGGCGAGGACGGATCGGAGGGCGCGAGGGGCGGGGACGACGCTCCGGGAGGCGCGGGCGCAACCGGGGACCGCGTCGGGCGGCCGGTGTTGGACCACCTCGACGAGACGATGTTCACCTCATACTCCCGCGAAGACATGGTCGCCGCGTCGCGGGAGATCGAGGACCGCGCCTGGCGGGTCGGCGACGGGGCGCTCCACGCGGGGTTCCAGACGCTCGACGTGCTCACCGGCGAGGCGGACACCTACGACCTGCTCGGCGAGAAGGAGCGGCTCGACGTCCACGCGTACGCGGCCGACGAGGGGGACGCGCCCGACGTCGAACACTACACCGTCCACGTCGGCGAGACCGCCGAGATCCGCGAGACGTGGTTCGTCGCGTACGACGGGGGCGGCTACGAGGACGCGAAGTGCGCGCTGCTCGCCGAGGAGCGCGCGCCCGGCGAGTTCTACGGCTTCTGGAGCTACGACCCCGAGACGGTCGACTACATCATCGACTACCTCACCGAGCGGTACGGCGGATCGGAGCAGACGGACGACGGCGGCGCGACGGCGTGACGGCCGCGAGCGTCCGACGACCCGCTCGTCGGAGCCTGGCGGTGCGTCGGAAGGAGGGCGCGGGCGACGGCCCGGTGACTAATCCTTCCGCTTGACGACGTCGCCGAGCGTCATCGTGCCAGCGTCGTTCGTCTCCCAGTCGGCGTCGTCGGACGACTGCCCCTCGACCAAGGAGATGTCGAGCGCGCGTTCGAGCTTGCGCTGGACCTCGTCGGTCGGGAGCGTGTCGCCGCGTTCGAGCTTGCGGATGAGACTCGCCTTCTCGTTGAGCTGGTCGGCGAGCTCCTCCTGGCTCAGCCCGCGCGACTCCCGCGCCTCCCGGATCCGCTCGTCGTAGTCGGTGGCGATCTCGTCCATGTCGTCGAACATGTCGCGTGGGCGGGTCGAGCCGCCGGAACTTCCGGACCCGCTCGACGAGCCGGACGAGCCGGACGACGAGGACGACTTCCCGGTGCTGGAGCTGGTGGAGTACTTGCCGCCGCCGGAGCTCGTCGACTCGTCGCGGACCTCGGTGCCGAAGTCCGTACACGAGCTACAGAGCTCCAGCTCGGCGCCTTCGACCTTCGTCGTCGTCAGCGAGGCCTCCTCGGCGCCGCACATCTCACACTGGGGCATACGCGACGCTAACGCTCCCGATGGTATAAAGGGTGTGCCGCGGCTCCGCGGCGCGGAGGGACGCACTCCGACTGCGTCCCGGCCGCAATCGTGCCGCGGTCGGTACCGACTTGTCGTCGCGGCCGGCAGGGTGGGGTATGGACGTACACGTCACGCGCTCAGAGCTCCGGGGGACCGCCCGCGCGCCGCCGTCGAAGAGCTACACCCACCGCGCGCTGCTCGCGGCCGGCTACAGCGACGGCGCGACCGTCGAGTCGCCGCTGATCTCCGCCGACACGCGGGCGACCGCCCGCGCGGTCACGGCGTTCGGCGGGTCGGTCGCGCCCGCCGGGAGCGAGCGCGGCGGCGACGGCGCGGCCGCAATTCCGGGCGACGCCGACGCGATCGCGGTTGAGGGGTTCGGCGGCCGCCCCGCCGTCCCGGACGACGTGATCGACTGCGCGAACTCCGGGACGACGATGCGGCTCGTCACCGCGGCGGCCGCGCTCGCGGACGGCACGACCGTCCTCACAGGCGACAGCTCTCTCCGATCGCGGCCGCAGGGACCGCTCCTCGACGCGCTCGGCGACCTCGGCGTGCGCGCGGAGTCGACCCGCGGCAACGGGCAGGCCCCGCTCGTCGTCTCGGGCCCGCTCGAAGGCGGCGCGGTCGCGATTCCCGGCGACGTCTCCTCGCAGTACGTCACCGCGCTGCTGATGGCCGGCGCGGTCACCGACGAGGGGGTCGAGGTCGAACTCACGACCGACCTCAAGTCGGCGCCGTACGTCGACATCACGCTCGAACTGCTCGCGGACTTCGGCGTCGAGGCGACCCCGGTCGACGCGGCGGGCGACCCGCTCGACGGCGCCGCCGGCGCCGCGGGCTTTTCCGTTCCCGGCGGGCAGACCTACGAGCCCGCGGGCGGCAGCTACGCCGTGCCGGGGGACTTCTCCTCTATCTCGTACCTGCTCGGGGCGGGCGCGGTCGCGGCCGCGCCCGGCGAGGCGGTCCGGATCGAGGGCGCGCGGCCGAGCGCGCAGGGCGACGCGGCCATCGTCGAGATCGTCGAGGAGATGGGCGCCGACATCGAGTGGGACCGCGAGGCCGGCGAGATCGCCGTCGAGCGCGCCGACCTCTCCGGCGTGACCGTCGACGTGGGCGACACGCCCGACCTCCTCCCGACGATCGCCGCGCTCGGCGCCGTCGCGGACGGCGACACCCGGATCGAGAACTGCGAACACGTCCGCTACAAGGAGACCGACCGCGTCGCCGCGATGGCCGAGGAGCTCGAAACGCTGGGCGCGGAGACGACCGAGGAGCCGGACGTACTCACGATTCACGGCGACGCGAGCGATCTCACGGGAGCCACCGTCGACGGCCGTCACGACCACCGGATCGTGATGGCGCTGTCCGTCGCCGCGCTCGCCGCCGAGGGGACGACGACCGTCCGCGGCGCCGAACACGTCGACGTCTCCTTCCCCGGTTTCTTCGAGACCATGGCCGACCTCGGGATGACCGTCGATCGCGACTGACGCGCGGAGAAGCCAATGATTATAGCCGTTCACAATATACACAAGATTACATGGTGGCAGACAGCAGATGAGTGGCGAACCGTCGTCGAACGAAGGGGCGGGCGGACCGAACGCGGCGCTCGTCGTCGGCGTCGTGTTCTCGACGATCGTTGCGCTCACCGTGATCGCGTACACGGTGACGGTGAGCGCGGTCAACGCGTTGGCCGTCGACCTGCTCGCGTACCCGATCGCCGGGGTCGCGCCGTTCGTCGTGATCACGGGGGCCATCCTCACGATCCCGATCATGATCCCGACGGCGCTGATCTCGATGAAGCGGCTGGGCTGACGCCGACAGCGGCGCCGAACACGTCGGCGTCCCCTTCCCCGACTTCTTCGACGCGCTGACCGACCTCGGGATGGCCGGCGATCGCGACGGCGCGATCGAATAACTATTCATAAACAACCGGCTGTGCGGTGGCGCGTGCCTGCGAGCGGCCGCCCCCGGCGGCCGCGAGGAGCACGCGCGAGGGACGCCGCGAGCGACCGGAGGGAGCTAGCGGCGAGGCTGGGGAGGTGTGAGGCTGCGGTCGCTGTGCGGGGCGGGACTCAAAGGGGCAGTCGCGAGGCCGACGTAGGCGACGCAAGTACCGCAAGGAGGGAGCGCCAGCGACCGACTGAGGAACGCAGCGAGCGTACGTCGGCCTCGCCGGCTGGGGCTTTGGCGGTGTTCTTCGCCGATCCGCGATCAGTTATTTATAAGTAATCGGTCGGGCTCTGGAGGTATTCACCGTCTATCTGCCAGTTCTTTTTTTTTATAAGTGATCGGCTGGGGCTCTGGCGACAGTCACCGCCACTCCGCAATCGACGATTTATAAATGAGTGGCGGAGAGTTCGAACGTCCTCGCAGGGGGTACAAAGCCGACACCTTATCTGGACCGACGGGTACACAAGCCCGCCGGAACGAGGGTTCGATATGGACGACATCGACGTCGAACCCGTCGACCGGGTCGACGAGCCCGAAGACGAAGGTCCCGTTGAGCCGGCCGACGGCGACGAATCCCTCACCGTCGACGACGACCTCGCCGACCTACCAGCGGGCGTCGACGCGCCCGACTACGTGCTGTACGGCGGGAAGGGCGGCGTCGGGAAGACGACGATGGCGGCCGCGACGGGGCTCGCCTCGGCCGCGGGCGGCGTCCGCACGCTCGTGGTCTCCACCGACCCAGCCCATTCCCTTTCAGACACCTACGAGACCGAAATTCCCGCCGAGCCCGCGCGTATCCGCGAGGACATGCCGCTGTACGCCGCCGAGATCGACCCCGACGCCGCGATGGACGAGGGGATGTTCGGCGCCGACGGCGACCCGCTCGGCGGGCTCGGCGAGATGGGTGACGCGATGGGTGGGATGGGCGGCGAGGGCCCGATGGGCGGCGCCGGCGGAGACGCCATCGACGGCGAGGACGGCGAGGGGCTCGGCGGCCTCCTCGGCGGCACGATGCCCGGCGCCGACGAGGCGGCGGCGATGCGCCAGCTGCTGGAGTACCTCGACGATCCGCGATTCGACCGCGTCGTCGTCGACACCGCGCCGACGGGCCACACCCTCCGGCTGCTCCAGCTGCCGGAGATCATGGACTCGATGCTCGGCCGCGTGATGAAGCTCCGCCAGCGCTTCTCCGGCATGATGGACGGGATCAAGGGGATGTTCGGCGGCGGCGACGACGAGCCGGACCCCTCCGCCGACCTCGAGGAGCTCCGCGAGCGCATCGAGCGCCTGCGGGCCGTCCTCCGGGACCCCGAGAAGACCGACTTCCGCGTCGTGATGATCCCCGAGGAGATGAGCGTCGTCGAGTCCGAGCGGCTCGTCGCGCGCCTCGACGAGTTTCAGATTCCCGTGAACACGCTCGTCGTCAACCGGGTGATGGAGGGCGTCGGCGACGTGACCGACGGGGACGGCTCCGGGATCGACCCCGACTGGGTCGTGGAGCCGAACCCGGAGACCTGCGAGTTCTGCGCGCGCCGCTGGGAGGTCCAGCAGAACGCGCTCCGGGAGGCGACCGACCTGTTCCGCGGGCGCGAGGTGAAGCGGGTCCCGCTGCTCGCGAACGAGGTGCGGGGCGAGGCCGCGCTGCGCGTCGTGGCGGCCTGCCTGAACTGAGCTTCGAGCCGCTGGCCTTCTCCGCTGTTCGGCCTCGCTTCCGTCGCTACTCGGGCGCGCTCCCGAGGATCCGGTCCCGGACCAGCTCCGCGACCCCCGTGAGGTGCGCCTGTCCGAACAGCCCCACCAGTATCGCACCGATGGTGTTGTAGGTGAGATCGGAGACCGTGTCTTCGAGCCCGTGCTGCGCGAGCGGCATGTCGATGCCCGTCTCGGTCGCGATGATGTCGAGCCCGAACTCGAACAGCTCCCAGAGCACGCCGAACGCGAGCACGACGACGACGATGAAGACGAACGCGAACCGCGCCGGGATGCGGATCCCGTCGCTGTGGAGGTCGACTGCGCGCAGCGTCGTGTACCCGACCGCGGCGACGAGCGAGGCCGACAGCGCGTGCGTCATGTGGTCCCACCACTCGACGCGCTGGTAGAACCCGGCGGACCCGACCGTGTGGAGGAACACCGCCATCGTGATCCACAGGGCGAGCCACGGGTCCAAGGGGAGGTCGTACCGGCGCTCCAGCGTCGCCGGGATCAGCGTGACGAGGAAGGCGATGACTCCGTTGCTTATCGCCTTCTGTTCGCCCGCGAGGAAGCCGTAGGCGACGATGGCGACGAGCAGGACCTGCATCGCACCCGTGAGCCGCCGTTGCGAGGCGAGCGACGGACGGGGGAGCAGCGTCATCGGCGCACCACCCGCCGGATGACGCGGCGGAGGCGGCGCCCTCGCCCTCGGAAGTAGCCGTCGAAGAGGAGCCCGGCCGCGATCCCCGCCAGCGTGACGTAGATCCACTCGATCATCAGCGCGTCGTTCGTCGTCAGGAAGGCGGTGCCGACGCGCTGGTCGAGGTTCCAGCGTAACACCGTCCACACCGCCGCCGTCGCCAGCGTCGCCATCACGACGAACGCGACCGCGAACCAGTGCGTGAGCCGCAGCGTCGTGAACATGTGGAGGTCGACGGCGATCACGAGCGCCAGCGCCGCGATGGCGACGTACGTCGCGAACGTCCCCAGTTCGCCGCCGAAGACGGCCCGCACGAGGACGGGCAACAGCGCGAGGGTGACGAGCTCTGCCGGGAGCATCGCCCGCCAGTCCCGCGCCGCGACGGTCGGCGCGAGCACGACCGCGCCGAGCCCGACGACGATCATCGCCGAGAGCAGGTCGTAGTCGAGCGCGCTCTCGACCAGCACCCCCGTCAGGACCGCGATCATCGCCCACGCGACGAACGCGTTGAGCCGTCCGTCGCGGATCAGCTCCGTCAGTCGGTCCTCGACCGCATCCAACCTGTCGGCTAAGTCCTCGTCGCGCTCCGCGTCACCGACATCCGCCTCGGAGCCGGCGTCGGCGTCGCGGCGTCGGTCTCCGTCCATGTCTGATACGGAGGCCGGGGAGGGTAATAAGGGGTCGCTCCGGGCATCGGGACGGCCTCCGTCTCGGGCGCCGAACGGACGGCCTTTTATTCCGCACGTTCCTCGGATCCGTATGAACTGTCGGCGGTGTGGCACCCCCATCGAGAAGCCGGGGGACTACTGTCTCACCTGTAACACCGCCAACGCCGACGCCGTCGTCGCCGAGTTCGAGACCGACCGCGCGCACCTGACTATGCTCGACGAGGACGACGTGGTCGGCGAGACGACGGTCACCACGCGCCCGGAAGAGGGCGAGCGACTGAGCGAGGTCCAACTGCGGAACTTCGCGGGCCGCGTCGCCGACGAGATCCGACGGAAGCGCCCCGAGACCGTCTACGCCGCCGGCGAGCGCGAGCCGCTCCGCGAGACGCGGGCGCAGCTCCACCACGAGTTCTACCGCGTCCCCGACGGCGGCGCGAGCGGGAGCGGTCAGGGCGGGGCGGCGGCGGACTCCCGTGACGACCGCGAGGCGGACGTGAGCCCGGTCGTCGCGTGGGTGCTCGACCGTCGGGGCGACCGGTCGCTGGCGGTCGTCGAGACGCCGCCCCGGGAGAAGATCGGCGGGTCGCACTCGACGCTCATCGGCGACCGCAAGGGGCGGAAGGCCGTCCAGACCGTCGCGGAACACCCTCACGTCAAGAAGATCGTCCCCGGTCCCATCGACGCCGGCGGGACGGGCTCGCGGACGGGCCTCCGCGCGAAGGCGACGCGCGCGGGGACGAACGGCAACGTCCGACTCCTCTTGCGCGACGGCTCCAGCGTTCAGGAGAACCGGATCGTCACCACGGCGATGGACCGCGAGACCGGCGAACGCGTCCGCGAGGACCTCAACGAGGCGCTCCGCGACGCCGAGCTCCAGGACGCGTAGCCGCGAGCCACGGTTCCGGTCGGGTCTCGGCCCCAGTGTTCGGATCTGTCCCTCGATGCGTCGATCTCGGGCGTGCGGCCCGGAACCGACCGCTACCGACCGCCTCTCTGTCGCGAGGTTTTTCACGAAACCGGGCGTTGCGAGCGGTGTGAGTACCCTCGTTACGCTCGGTGCGGGCGTCGTCTTCGGCTTGGCGCTCGCGGCGCCGCCCGGCCCGATGAACGCGGTGATCGCCGAGGAGTCGGTTCTCCGCGGGCGTCTGGCCGGCTTCCGGGCCGGGCTCGGCGCGGCGACTGCCGACGCGATCTTCTTCGTCCTCGCGTATGTCGGCGTCGTCGCGGTCGTCGAATCGTTCCCGCTGTTACAGGGCGCGATGGTCGCGGTCGGCGGGGTCCTGATGCTGTATTTCGCTGTCGGCGCCGCCCGAGGGGCCCGAGAATCCTTCCGTCCGACCTCGGGCGATGATCCGATGGTCGCGGAGGGGAAGGGGTTCCGCAAGGCGCTGGTGCTCGCCTTGACCAATCCCTACCAGGTGCTGTTCTGGCTGACGATCGGCGTCGGCATGCTCCGGCCGGGCGAGCTCGACGTGCTCGCCCGGCTCCCCGTCGTCGGCGCGGACCTCGCCGGGACGCTCGTGGTCGCCACTGGCTCGCCGGCGCTCATCGGCGGGTTCTTCCTCGGCGTGCTGACGTGGATCGTGAGCTTCCCGACCGGGCTCGTCGCCGCCGAGCGCCGGATCGAGACGTTCGCGCCGCTCGTCGCCGTCGGCTCCGCCGTCGTGCTCGCCGGCTTCGGTGTCTACTTCCTCTACGACGCCGCGACGACGCTGGCGGCGCTCGGCGCGTAGCGGGCGCGGCCGAATCGACCGCGTCGCTCGGCGGCGTGCGACCGATCGATCGCCCGGGTCAACCGACGCTCGCCGGCGCACCGCGCCCGAGCGGTCCGCGACCGCATGGACAACGGCTTTGACCCGTCGGCGAGACCGGCCCGTATGTTCGAGAAGACGACGTGGATCAAGCTCCCGCGGAACGTCCTCGTGGGACACGACGTCATCGACGACCTCGGGGAGGCGGTCGGCGAGCTCTACCTGACGGGGCGGCCGCTGATCGTGACGAGCCCGACGCCCAACGACATCGCCGGCGACCGCGTCCGGGCGCAGTTCGACGACCCCGCGACCGCCGTCGTCGACGAGGCCTCCTTCGACGCCGTCGAGGAGCTGAAGGCGACCGCCGAGGCCGTCGACCCTGGCTACCTGATCGCCCTCGGTGGCGGGAAGCCGATCGACATCGCGAAGATGGCCGCCGACCACCTCGACGTCGGCTTCGTCTCCGTCCCGACCGTCGCCTCCCACGACGGCATCGTCTCCGGGCGCTCCTCGATCCCCGAGGGCGACACCCGCCACTCCGTCGCGGCCGACCCGCCGCTCGCCGTCGTCGCGGACACGACGCTCATCGCGGACGCCCCGTGGCGGCTCACCACCGCTGGCTGTGCGGACATCATCTCCAACTACACCGCGGTGAAGGACTGGCGGCTCGCCCGCCGCCTCCGCAACGTCGAATACAGCGAGTACGCGGGGGCGCTCTCGGAGATGACCGCGGAGCTGCTCGTCGAGAACGCCGACATGATCCGCCCGGGCTTAGAGGAGTCCGCGTGGGTGGTCGTGAAGGCACTCGTCTCCTCCGGCGTCGCGATGTCGATCGCCGGCTCCTCGCGGCCCGCCTCCGGCGCGGAACATCTCATCTCCCACCAGCTCGACCGGATCGCGCCCGGCAAGGCGCTTCACGGCCATCAGGTCGGCGTCGCCTCGATCATGACGGAGTACCTCCACAGCGGCGAGAACGGCCGGTGGAGTGCCATCCGCGACGCCCTCGACGAGCTCGACGCCCCGACGACGGCGAGCGAGTTGGGGATCGACGACGCGGAGCTGCTCGCCGCCCTGACGAGCGCCCACGAGATCCGCGACCGCTACACCATCCTCCAAGGCGGGATCAACGAGGAGGCCGCAGTCGAGGTCGCGACCGCGACGGGCGTCATCGAGCGGTAGTCGTGACGGCGCGGTCGCGGGCGAAACGTCTCGACCGCCGGGAGTACCCGAAGCCGACTTATCGCTCCGTTCCCTCCTCCCAATATGTCCACCGCCAGCGTTCGCAAGCGGGCCAAGGAGCGGGCCACCGCGATAACCGTCCTCCTCACCGTCGTCGGCTACGGCGCCGTCGGCGGCGTGTTTCTGGTCCCCGAGTTCCAGGCGCTATTCCCGACGCTCACACAGGAGACCGTGAACCTGCTCGCGCACGCAATCGCCGCCGTCAACACCGTCACCGTGATCACCCTCTCGCTCGGCTGGTACTGGATCCGCAACGACGAGGTGAAGAAACACGCGGCCGCGATGACGACCTCGTTCGGCCTCATCCTCCTGTTCCTCGGGATGTACCTCCCGAAGGTCGCCGGCGGCGGCACCAAGGAGTTCGTGCTGGACTCGGCGTACGGGTGGGTCCCGCTGTGGGACTGGGTGTACCCCGCGTACCTGATCATGCTCGCGATCCACATCATTCTCTCCGTGATCTCCGTCCCGGTCGTCCTCTACGCCATCGTCCTCGGGCTCACGCACACGGAGCCGGAGCTTCGCAACGAGACCCCACACCGGCGCGTCGGACGGATCGCCGCGGGCGCGTGGATCCTCTCGCTCGCGCTCGGCGTCGTCACCTACCTCCTCCTCAACCACCTGTACGACTCGACGTTCGCGGCCGCCGAGGCCGCGACGGTCCTCCTCCCGGCTGTGCCGGTCTGAGAGCTGCCGCCCTCGATCGCTCGCCGTCTCGTTCCTCGCTTCCGGCCGCCCCCGCCGCCACCGAAACGCTTGAGCGGCGGCCGCGACACGCCTACCCATGACCGACTGGATCGGCGAGACGTTCACGAGCGACGCGGGCTGGAACCACCTCCTCGACCTCGTCGACGTCGGCGACCGGATGGCCGGCTCTGCGGGCGAGCGCGAGGCCTTGGAGCTGACCCGCGACGCGTTCGCCGACGCGGGCGCGCGAAATGCGGCGATCGAGGAGTTCGAGATACAGGGCTGGGAGCGCGGCGACAGCGCGGTCCGGGACGCGACGACCGACGAGCCGGTCGCGGTCGGCCCGAACGAGTGTATCGCGCTGCCGCGCAGCCCGAGCGGCGAGGCGACCGGCGAGTTCGTCGACCTTGGCTACGGCGTCCCCGAGGACTTCGAGGCCGACTTGGAGGGGACAGTCGTGATGGTCTCGTCGGACACTCCGGACTCCGTCGACCGGTTCATCCACCGCCGCGAGAAGTACTACCGCGCGGTCGACGCGGGCGCCGCCGCCTTCGTCTTCGCCAACCACGTCGAGGGGACGCTCCCGCCGACCGGGAGCGTCGGGACCGCCGACGATCCGATTGGGGCGATCCCCGCGGTCGGCGTCTCGAAGGAGACCGGCGCCCGGCTCGCGCGACGCAACGAGGGCGACGACCTGACCGTCGCGGTCGACTGCGAGACGCCGACCGCGACGAGCGGAAACGCGGTCGCCGAGCTGGGGCCCGACACCGACGAGCACTTGATCGTCTCCTCGCACGTCGACGCCCACGACCTCGCGGAGGGCGCGATGGACAACGGGGCCGGCACGGCGACGATCGTCGAGGTCGCACGAGCGCTCGCGGCCCGCGAAGACGAGCTCGACGTGCGGGTCAAGTTCGCCGCGTTCGGCGCCGAGGAGGTCGGCCTCGTCGGCTCGTCGGTGGCCGCCGAGGCGGCCGACCGGGACGCGGTCCGCGCCGTCGTCAACGTCGACAGCAACGTGTTCGGCCGGACGCTGCGGCTCGACCACCACGACTTCGACGCGCTCGAAGCCACCGCCGAGCGCGTGAGCGACCGCTTCGACCACCCGGTCGCGACGGGCGAGGAGCTGGTGCCCCACAGCGACCACTGGCCGTTCGTGAAGCGGGGGATCCCCGGGTACATGGTCTCCGGCGAGACGGAGGGGCGCGGGCGCGGCTGGGGCCACACCCACGCGGACACGCTCGACAAGTTAGAGTCGCGGAACCTCCGGGAGCAGGCGATCCTCCTCACCGAACTCGTCGTCGACCTCGCCGAGGCGGACGCGTCGATCCCGCGCCGGGACACCGACGAGATCGCCGCGGCGCTCGAAGCCGAGGGGAAGGCGACGGGGATGAAGCTCACCGGCGACTGGACGTTTTGACGAAGGAAGCGTCGGGACAGGGCGATCGAGCAGGACGCCGGAAACCCGCCGCCTTCTCGGCCCTAACAAACAGCAACTTGGTTTGTCTAGAAGTGTTAATTAAGAACTGACGGAAATGTAGACGATGCGCTCGGAGACCGGGAACAACTACCGAGAGAGACTACGTGGCTGTTAGGCCGGTACAGCAAGAACAGTCGCCGAATAGGCGGTGACCGAATCGTTCGGGTCTTCAGCAGTTACGACAAGCGTGGTCTCACCGCCAGGATCAACGGTTTTTGTTTCGGTTTGTGTCACGACCGCGTTCTCGTCATTGCTGACCTCCCAGATGACCTCGGCATCCGTGTCAGCGGTTCTCTCTGAGTTGTTGCTGACGGTGATCGCCAGTTCGTATCCAGTATCAGTGGCAGAAAGATCGGTTGACGCGGAAACGCTCACCATCGGCCCCTCGACAACCATCTCACCGTCAAGACTGGGACCGAACCCGCCGTCAAGACACCCGGCGGTCGCGAGGATCGTTCCGCTGGTTACCAGCGTGGCGGTTGATCTCAGTGCGCCGCGACGCGTACTGGTATTTTTTTCCACCACCCCAAATATCTGGACGAACGCATATAAATCACTGTGGAGAGGGGTAGGTGGAGCGTGACGAAAGGACCGGGCGAGGGGGGAGATAGAGGGAGCGTCGGAGCGGTGGAGAAGGGGAACGGGAACGTCACGCGCCGAGCGCAAATTCGCTCAATTCGGAGCGCGCCCGTCAGGCGACGACGAACTGGTTCCAGATCCCTTCGACGACGAAGAACAGCGCGAAGTACGACGTCCACACTAACACGACCAGCGAGGCGGCGATCGAGCTCTTCGGCGCCTCGATCTCCATGTCGTTGCGGGCCTCGACGTTGCGCGCCTCCAGCTCGAAGAAGTCGGCGATGAACATCGCCAGGACGAGGACCGACAGGATCGTCCCTCGCACGGGCGCAACGAGGATGTATACGAACGACAGGAGGACGAGCCCGACGTTGGTGAACACGTGCGGCGTGTACGCCTCCACGCTGTCCGCCTCCTGTCCCTGATCGACGTGTCGCCTGTGCGCGAGGTGCCGGGTCGCGAGGTTCGCGACGGTCATCACGAAGATCGCGTACGGCAGCGCCGGCCCGGCGGCCGCCAGCCAGCCGAGGGGAACGAGGAACTGCAGTGGGTCCATATCCACCATTTCCGTTCACGACGTATTAGAGTGTTTCCGATCGGCGCTCCCGCGACGGGGTCGCGGACGTCGTTGGGCGTGGGGGAGCAGCCCCCTCACTCCGCCGTCGCCGAGAGGAGATCGACCGTCGCCGCGATCTCGACGCCGACCGCGCGGTGCGGCTCGACGGTCCCGCGGCGCTCGCCGTCGACGACCAGCGCGACCGGTTCCGCCTCGCGCTCGACCGTGACGCGGACGCCGCCGCTCGCGACCCACGTCTCGGGGCGAGTCGTGAACGGCGAGACGGGAACGACCGAGAGGCCGCCGCCGGGCGACACCACGGGCCCGCCGGCCGCCGCCGCGTAGCCGTCGCTCCCGAGCGGCGTCGCGATCACGGCGCCGTCAGCGCGCACCGAGACCGACTCCCCGTCGGAAAAGGCGATCCCGTACTCGGAGATCCGGGCCGGCTCCGCCGTCACGAAGGCGACGTCCGCGGCCGCGAACCGGCGGCGACCGTCGCCGGTGCCGTCGACCGCCAAGACCGGGTGCGGGACGCGAGCGAACCCGTCGACCGCGCTCGCCGATCCGCCGAGCCAGTCGTCGGCGTCCGCGATGCGGTCGGCCGCGAGGTCCGGGTTGACCGCGTGACGACCGTCCCCGATCGGGAGGATCGGACTCGAACGCCCGTCATCGGTCGCGGCCGCGCGCATCGCCTTCCGAAGCGCGGCGTCCCCGACGGCGACGACCGCGTCCGCCTCGGTGTGGTCGACGAGACGGGCGCCCGCGCCGTCGACCGCCGATCGGATCGCCGCTGCCGGGTCGCCGTCGCCGAGAACCGCGAGGCGGCGCGTCGGCTCACTCATGCGCGAGGCTGGGGTGAGCGGCGGTGAAAAGCTCTCGGTTCGTCGGCGAGGACCGTCGCCGCCGCTCTCGGGCGGCGGAACAGACGGAGAAAGCGAGACGAGGGGGTGCGTTCAGTTCGCGGCCGCGTCGTCGTCGCCGTCGTCGAGGGCGTCGCGGAGCTGCCGGCTGGCGGGGATGAGTACCCAGAACGTCAGCGCGCCGAGGATCATCAGCCAGAACAACACGTCGCCCGCGAGCAGACCGACCTCGCCGTACGCCGTGTTCACGCCCTCCGCCGGGTTCACGAGCTGTGACACCTGGTAGTACGACGGCGTCCGGTACCAGCCGCCGAAGGTGATCCACCCGAGACCGCCGATCGTGAACAGGGCGAAGCCCTTCATGAACTCGTCTGCCATTATCTCACGTTTCGCTGGGGTCGTCTTGAGACTTTCCCATCCCTTGTCCGCGGAACCGGGTCCCGAGCACGTACACGGCGGTCCCGAGGACGATGAAGCCGACGCCGGTGATCGCCAGTACCGCCACGAGCACGTCCTCCGGCGGCAAGATTCCGGCGCTGTCGAGCAGGTAGACGATGGTCGTCCGGACGAAGCTTATCTGAAGCGTCGCGGCGTCGATGAGCGTGAACCCGACGAAGTAGGTGACAACCGCGGCGAGCGTCGAGAAGACGGTGACGGCCTTGTACAGCCGGAAGGGGACGACGACTTCCCGGCCGCTCGCACCCTCTCGCGGGCCCGTCGGCTCGTTGCGCGGGTCGGCGTCGTCGTCGGTCGCGATCGGATCGCCGGTCTCGTCGAACGCCTGCGAGGCGTCGCCGTCTGTTGAGGATGACATGGGAATACGGAGCGTCGGAACGGCGGGGGCGGGAGCCCGGCCGCGCTTCGGCAGCGGGACCGCAGCGGACTGGGTCGGCCGCTTACTTCGGCGGCCGCAGCATGTAGTACCGTCGGTTGAGGTCGTACATGTACCCCTCGCGCATCGTCTTCAACACCGCGTAGGTGATGACGCCGCCCGCGATCGGGACCATGAACACGAGCGAGAACAGCAGCTCGGTCGGGACCGGGAAGAAGTTCTGGATGGCCAGCACCGCCAGCGTGATCGCCAAGATTACCCCGGTCACGCCGAGCGCGGCCCACCCCGGCTCCTCGACGGGGCGACGTGCGTTGCCCTTGTTGAGGAAGGGGACGAGCGTGATGACGCCGAAGATGGCGCCGTGGGCGATGAGCCCGTACAGCTCGTTGGACACGATGATGTTACCGCCCAACACCGCGAGCTCGGGGTTGATCGGGCTGAGCTTCAGCAGGCCGAACGACCAGTAGAGGTACCAGTCGGGCAGGATGATCGCCGGCGTGGAGCCGGGGTTCGCCGGGTCGCCGAAGTGCGACGGCAGGATCGAGGCCACGAGCAGGATGACCCCGAGGAAGAACGACGTGATCGCGAGGTTCCGAATGGTCTCGTGGGGCCACGTCGGGAAGCCGAGCACGTCGCGCTCGACGTACGTCGACTCCGCGCGCAGGTCCTCGTCCTCGCGCCGGGAGCGCTCGAAGTACTGGTAGGTGAGCTGTGCGAGCCCCTGGCTGCGCTCCTTCCGGTCGGACCAGGTCGGCGTCTCGTCGTCCGGGGGGACCGTCGCCGGCGGGCCGCCGTCGGTCCGCGCCTCGTCGTCGGTGCCTCCGTCCGTCATGGGTGTGGTGTCGTCGGTCATTGGATTAGTGCGGCTCCGCGATGCCCTGCACCCAGACGATGCCGACGTGGATCGCGATGAGCGCGGTGACCACGAACGGCAACACGAACACGTGCAGGATGTACATTCTCACGAGCGTCGCCTGTCCGAGGGTGAAGCCGCCGAACAGCAGCTGGGCCGCCCACTCGCCCACGATGGGGGTCGCGAGGGCCAGCTCGACGCCGATCTGCGCCGCCCAGAAGGACAGCTGCTTCCACGGGAGGACGTACCCGGAGAAGCCGAACAGCAGCGTCAGGGCGATGAGCACGACGCCGAGGATCCAGTTGACCTCGCGCGGCTCCTTGTACGCGCCGGTGAAGTAGACCCGCAGCATGTGGAGGAACACCGCCGCCACCATGAACTGCGCCGCCCAGCGGTGGATCGACCGGAGCATGAAGCCGAACTGGACGTCCTGCATGATCATCACCATCGAGTCGTACGCGGCGGTGGGGTCGCCCTGCGCCGCCGCGCCCGCGGTCGACGGCGCGTAGTAGAACCCGAGCAGCGCGCCCGAGACCGCCGCGAGCAGGTACGCGATGATGGAGAGGGACCCGAGCGAGTACAACGGGTACCAGTACCAGAACTTGTTGTCGAGGTCGTACTGCTCGGTGTGGCTCTTCGGCATCTGGAGGTTCGCGCGGTAGTACATCGTCTCCAGCAGCTCGAGGTAGTCGACGATGCGAAGCCGCTTGTCCAGCCAGATGAGCGTGGTCAGGAACGCCGTCTCGATGGCCGTGAGGTCCTGACTCTTGAGCCACGCGTTGTGGTCCATGTCGTCTTGTTTTTTCAGACTCATTGTCGAATCACTTCTTGTAGTACGGGTACACCGCGCGCTTCAGCGTCTCCGCGAGGCCGCCGGTGTCGATGCCTTTGCCCTCCTTGTCCTCTTCGCGGACGTACAGATCCTCCCACTTGCGGCGACGCTTTTTCACGATCATCACGTCCGGCAGGAACTCCTTCCGGTACAGGAGAAGGATGAACGCGAGATCAATAAAGATGAAGGCCAACAGCGCGCCGACGTACATGTTCCCCGCCTCCGTCGACGCCCACGCGGACATCAGTCCGTAGGTGAACAGGGCGACGAACACGACTTCGATGACGGTGAGGAGGACGATCGCGATCGCGGCGGCGGTGCTCTCGCGGGCCGGCTCGTATCGGTGGATATCGCCGTACGAGGAGCTGCCGGAGCTCATCTGGCACCTCCGTGGCCCGTGTGGGCCGACTCGCCGTACTTGAGCATGTAGAACGTGAACACGAACGTCATCCCGATGCCGAGGATCGCGGAGATGCCGACCCAGTGAGCGTGGAGGGGGACGCCGACCTTGGCGATGTCCTCCGGCCACCCGGTGCTCGCGCCGCCGGTCTCGACGGTGGCGACGTCCTCGCCGACGGCGAGGCCGCCGTGCATGCCAACCGCGGTGTGGGGCACGCAGTGGTAGTGGGTGATGCCGGCGTCCTCGCCGGACGTCTCGTACTCGTAGGTGGCCCCCTCCTCGCCGACGGGGTCGCCGCTGTCGAGGGCTGCCGGACCGCCGCCATCGACGGTCTGGACGTTGTGCGAACCCCCGGCGCCTGTCCATTCCCAGGTGATCGTCGTTCCCTCGTCAACCCACACCAGCGTCGGGTCGAACGCGAGGCCGTCGCTGCCGGCGCCGACCGAGATGGTCACCTCGTCCTGACCGCGGGCGTCGGTGTACGACCCGACGTTCCCGTCGGCCGCCCCGCTGGGCCAGTCGGGCTGTACCTCCTGTGCAGCCACCGTTCCGGTCGCCCCGGCGGAGGCCGCGACGGCGGCGGTCGCGCCGCCGGCCGTCCGCACGAAGTCCCGCCTTTTCATACAGGCTCACTCGGGACGGGGTTCGCTTAAACCCACCGACTGAAACCGCCGACGTGGAGCAGGTCTCGGGGGCTGAAACCGTCGAAATCGTCGGATTACTCCTCTCGGTCGCGCTCCGTTGCGTCGGCGTCCTCGTCGGTCACGGCGCCGTCTTCGACGGGGACGAACCCGGGCCGCTCCTTCGCCTCGCGGAGCGCGCGCAGCCGGTCCCGGTACTCCTCCGAGCGGAACCGGTCCGAGAGTCGCGCGTTCGCCACCATCGCGAAGAGGAAGAGGCCGACCAAGAGGAAGACGACGCCCATCGCCGGCGCGACGATCGTCCCGAGGTCGGCCACGGCGCTCGCGACGAGGAGCGCCGCGCCGGCGAGCACCTGTACCGCGGCGACGGCCTGCACCACGAGGTTGCCGAACTCGCCGGAGCCCTCCGGGACGCTGTCCGGGTGCGGAAGCGACCAGTTCTCCGGCGGCTCGGGCACCTCGTACGACTCCATCGCCGCGAGCGCGACGACCGGCTCGATGTCCCGAAGCACCGTCCCCTCGCCGCGCACCTCGCCCGTGGGGCGGATGATCGCGTACCCCTCGTCGGAGTAGACGAGGATGCGCTCCTCGCCGTCCTCGCGGACGCGCTCCAAGACGCCGAACACGTCGCGGGTCGCGATCCGCGACTTCAGCTCGGCGTCGACGCGCTCGAGGAGTCGGTCGCCGGTGATCCACGTGTCCGGGTCGAAGGCGGCGTCCCACTCCTCGGCGCTCATCTGCGCCATGTCGGAGGGGCCGAAGTCGTCGAAGTCGTACTCCGACTCGACGCGCTCGCGGAGGGCCTCGATGTCGGTCTCGTCCGCTCGCGTCCCCTCGGCATCGGCCGTCGTGGGATCGTCGATATCGCCCGTCGTGGGATCGTCGACGTCGGCCGCCGCGGATTGGTCGCCCTCGCCCGCCGCGGACTCGCCGTCGTCGGGTGACGTGCGGTCGTCCGAACCGTCGGACGCCGGATCGGCCGACTCCTCCGGCGGCGACTCCGACTCCGACCGCGTCGAGGTGTCCTCCATCACCCCGGCGCTACGTGCTCCTGACGCTAACTGTTTTCGTCCGCGCCCGGCCGCCGGGAGCCCGGGACCGCACGTCCGGAGACCGCACCGCCGGACGCGGATCGGGGGGCTTTACGCGCCGGAGCACGTAGCAGCTCGCATGGTCGACGAGTCGGTCATCGCGGCGCTCGCCGGGGTGTCCGTGACGACGAGCCTTCCCTTCCTCCTGTACGGCGCCTGGATCATGATCGACGCGGAGACGGTGTCGTGGAACGTGTTGATGCGGCACCTGCGGTATATCGTCGCGGGACTGGTGCTCACGACGGTTCCCATCGTCGGGTGGATGATCCCGCGCGTCCTCGAACAGCTGACGGGGATGGCGATCCTCCACGCGTTCTTCGGCGTTCAGGCGTACGCCCTCCTAGCGTTCGCGCTCACCGGGATCGTGCGGATCTTCCAGGCGAAGCGGAACGCGGACGCCTACGAGGATCTCGACGTCGACATCGACGAGATCCACGAGGACATGGGCCACTGGCGGAAGCGGCTCCGCGCCGGCGTCGCCGGCTTCATGCTGCTGTGGCTGTGCGCGTGGGTAACCGGGCTCTACCGGCTGTACACGCTCCACCTCGCGTCGATGATCTGACCGCGGCGCCCCGGCGAACGGTCTATTTGCTGCGCGTCGAAACCCGTCTCCCCGACCGACAGGTTCAATCCGGGTTTACCCGTAACAGGGGTATCGTGGCAGTCACCTTCGACCTCTTCGGGACCCTCGTCGACGTCGAGTACCCGTCCGACCCGGCGGAAGCGGTCGCGCGCGAACTGGAGTCCCGCGGCGTGACGGTCCCCGACGACTGGCACGTCGCGTACGGCGAGCAGCACGTCGAGGCGCCGGCCGGCGCGGAGGTCCCCCTCCCCGCGCACGTCGCCCGCGCGCTCGACTCCCGCGGCGTCGACGCGGACCAGAACGTCGCCAGACACGCCGTCATCGCGGCGTTCGACCCCGACGTGACCCGGCGCGACGGCGCGCTCGACGCGGTCCGGGGCGCCGCCGAGCGCGGCTCGGTCGGCCTGCTCTCGAACTGCGCCGTCCCCGAACTCGTCCCGCGGACGCTGATCCGCGCCGGGCTCCGCGGCGAGTTCGACGCGGTCACGACGAGCGTCGGCTGCGGCTGGCGGAAGCCCCATCCCTCCGCGTTCGAGGCCGCGGCCGAGGCGCTCGACACGACCACGACGGGACTCGTCCACGTCGGGGACGACCCCGAGACCGACGGGGGGATCGTCGCCGCCGGCGGCCGCTTCGTCGACGTGACGGAGACGCCGCTGTCGGAGGTCGTCGGCGAACTCGAAGCGGAGCCGTAGGCGGTTCGACGCGCCCCCGGACCGCGAAGTCAGTCGAAGTCGCGATCCGCCAGTCGTGCGCGCCACGCCTCGTCGACCCGCCCCTCCGCGACTAACTTCTCGACGTGCGCGGCGACCGTCGCCAGCGCGAGGTCCCGCACGCCGGCCAGATCCTTCTCGTAGGCGCCGTCGACGACCGTGTCGAGGTCCACGGCGCCGTCATCGATCGCGGCGATCACGTCGCGCTCGCGCGCCAAGCGGTGCTCGATCAGTCGGTCGCACGTCGCCACTGGGTCGTCGATCGCGGGCCCGTGTCCGGGGAGCAGTCGGTTGTAGCCGGCGTCGCGCACCCGTTCGAGGCTTTCGAGGTACGCGGACAGGTCCCCCTCGGGGGCGGTGACTGCGACGCTACCCTCCGCGACGGCGAGGTCGCCGCAGCACAGCACGGACCGGCCCGATCCCGGCGTCGAGTCCCCGGCCGCGAACGCGACGTGGTCCGGCGCGTGTCCCGGCGCGTCGACGACGCGGACTCCGGTATCGGCGACCGTCTCGCCCGGCGCGACCGTCTCGTCGGGCTCGACCCCGGTCGCCGCGGCGAACCGGTCCGCGTGGCCCTCACGGGCGACGACGGTCGCGTCCGTCAGGGCGGCGTAGTCCGCGACCGCGCCGACGTGGTCCGGGTGGGCGTGGGTGACCGCGATCGCCTCGACCGCTGGGGCGACCGCGTCGGCCGCCCCGCGCTCCGCGAGCGCGGCGTCGAGCGGGTCGGTCCGGGCCGCCGGGTCGACGAGGAGCCCGTCGAGCAGGTACGCGTTCGTCGTCCCGCCGGGGGCACGCGTGTCGACGGGGACCTCGACGCGGGTGACCGCGGGGGAGTCGCCCGACTTCGGACCGTCGCCCGACATCGCTCAGTCCCCGCGGCCGAGCGACGACCGTACGGCCGGTCCGGGACCGGAGCCGGGGCGCTCGCGCCCCGGAATCGGCACGTCGGTGTCGCCGGCGACGGCGTACGCGGAGAGGTCGACGGTCCCCGGGGCGACCGCGTCGACGGCCTCGACGGAGTCGTACGGTCGGCCGACCACGACGTCGCCGGCCGTACTCCGGTTGATCCCCGGAATGGCGGTCAGCTCGTCCATCGAGGCCGCGTTGATGTCGAGCGGGTACGGGACGCCCGTCACGGAGCGGTAGCCGTGGTCGGTGATCGCCACGTCGATGGTCGTGCCGAGCTCGCGCTCGCCGGGCACCGCGACGAGGAGCGCGTAGGTGCCGAGCTGGCGACCGAACGTCTTGCCGTCCTGGTGGTATTCGAGGTGGAGGTCGGGCAGCACGGTCCCCGGCGGGACGACGCGGTCGAGCATCGGGTTGTCGATGGTCTCGCGGACCTCCCGCTTGTACGCCTGGAACTGGTCTTTGTGCTCCTGCGCGATGTCGGCGCCCGTCTCCGCCATTTCCGTGCCGGCGAACGCCATCACCTGCCGGATGTTGATCCGGCGGAGCATCAGCCCCTCGTCGTAGACGGTCTGGAGGAACTCCTTGTTGTGCTCGTACGTCTCGGGGCGCTCGCCCGTCAGCCCGTGGACGAGGTTGATCCCGGGGAGCAGCTTCGGCAGCCGCGGCGAGGCGTCCGGGCCGGTCGAGGGGCCGGTGACGCGCGTCGTGTCGCCGGGCGTCGTCTCCGGACTGTCGCCCGGGCGCCAGCCGCCCTCCTCGTTGACGACGCGGACGGCCTCTAAGCACTCCTCTGCGGTGACGAGCAGGTTGTTCTCCTCTTGGACCACCGGGTCCGCCGACTCGAGACCGAACGCCGCCGTGTCGCCGGGCGTGTTGTGCTCGGCGATGACGCGGATCGCCTCCCGGGAGGCCTCCGGGTAGTCGGTGATCGTCACCGGGTTCATGTTGTCGAGGTGGAGCGTCCGGAGGTCGGGCGCGACCTCGCGGATCCCGCCGTACAGCTCCCGGAGGGCGTCGGGGTTCGGCGCCTCGCCGTCGCCGCCGAACGCGAGGATGTCGGCCTGCCGCCCGAGCCGGAAGTGGCGCACCCCGCGGTCCGAGAGCGCGTCGACCTCGTCGACGACCGACCGGGCCTCCCGGAACGCCGGATCGCCGTACAGCGGCTCCGTACAGAACGAACAGCGGTACGCGCAGCCGCGCGAGGTCTCCATCTCGCAGATGAGGTAGTCCGGGTGGTTCGGGTGCTGCTCGACGACGAACGCCCCCCGCCGCGCCCACCGGTCGACCTCCTCGTTGGTCCGCATCCGGTTGCCGTACCCCTCTAATCCCTCGCGGACGAGGTCGTGGGCCGCGGCCTCGACGTCGCCCATCGCGACGAAGTCGTAGTCGAGGTCGTCGCGCTGCGTCTCCTGCGCGCCCGCGTTCTCCTCGCCGACGCCGAACCGCACCGGGCCGCCGAGCAGCGTCACGCCGTCGGCGGTCCAGCCCAGCTCGCGCACCTCGTCCGGCTCCGCGGGGGTGCCGCCGACGTACTTGCCGGGCACCGTCATCCCGCCGACGTACACCATGAGGTCGGCGTCCGCCACGTCGGCGTGTTTGCTCCGGTCCTCGCGGAGCTCGTCGATGGTGTGGTAGGTGATCTGCGACTCCGGAACGCCCGCGTCGACGAGCGCGCCCGCCGTGTACCGCGGGTACGTCGAGAGGTACGGCGGGACGCCGAAGTGGGCCGGCTCGTCGACGTACCCGTCGACGATCGTGACGGAGAGGTCGTTCGGGTCGGCCGGGAGCGACCCCCGGGCCGACGCGGGCGAATCGGTCATGTTACCCTCCGTAGTCGGCCGAGCGGGGAAAAGCGTGCGGAACGGTCGACCCGGCGCTCCGCGGCCGGCCACTTATAACAAAGCGCCCGGTAACGACGGCCATGCCCTCCGAGACGGTCGATCGGCGCCGACTGATTGGGCAGTACCTCTCGATCGGCGTCGTCTGCGCGTTCGCCGCGGTACAGTTCTACGCCGCTGACCCTAAGCCGTTGGGCGCCTCGCTCGCGTGGGCGACCGCCACCGCCATCTCCGTTGGACCGCTCGCGTGGCTGGCCCGGGACCGGCTCCCGCCGGACAGATACGAGACGCTGGCGTACGTCGCCGCGGGCGCCGCGATCCTCGTCGCGTCCGTCTGGCTCGGCGTATCGCTCGCGTTCGCCCCGGAGCTTTTCCCGTACGGGCCGGGCTTCGTCACCGGCGTCGCGTTCGGGGCCCTCGTCGTGTCGGTCGCGGAACGGACGGTCGTCCCCGAGCGGTACCGCGGACTGAAGGCGTGACCCGATCGGTTCCCCAATTGTTATGTTGTACTCCGATGAGGACCGGGTATGGTAGATGTTCCCGGGGAGACGGTCCGCGTCCTCAGCGTCCCGGAGAGCGGCGACGCGCGCTCCTTCGGGACGGAGTGGCCGAACGCGGAGTTCGACGTCACCGTTGAGTCGAGCATCGAGTCGGCGGTCGAACGGCTGCGGCGGAAGCCGGTCGACTGCGTCGTTGCCGGACATGATCTGCCCGACGGAGACGGGATCGAACTCCTCAGGGAGGTCCGGGACCGCGACCCCGAAGTGCCCGTCGTCCTCGCCACGGCGTCCGGTTCCGAACGGGTCGCGAGCGAGGCGATCGCGAACGGTGTCGCCGACTACGTCCCTCTCGACGCGACCGACGGGGGCGAAGGGCTGCGCGAGCGGGTCCGGCAGGCCGTGGCTCACGGTCGAAGCCGCGAGGCCGAGGAGGCCCGCAAACGCGACAGGCGGCGGTTGGAGACGCTCATCGGGAACCTCCCCGGATTCGTCTATCGCTGCCGGAACGCGCCCGGGTGGCCGATGGAGCTCGTCCGCGGCGAGAGCGAGCCGATCACCGGCTACACGACGGCGGAACTCGCGAGCGACGCGGTCGTCTGGGGCGAAGACGTCATCCATCCGGACGACCGGGAACGGGCGTGGGAGGTCGTCCAGGCGGCGATAGACACGGGCGAGGAGTTCGAGATCACCTATCGGATCCGCACGCGGGACGACGAGCTGCGCTGGATGTGGGAGCGCGGCTGTCTCGTCGAGTCCACCGTCGACGGCACCGCCGTGTTGGAGGGGTTCATCACGGACGTGACGGAGCGGAAGGAGTACGAGGCGGAGCTCGAACGTCGCAACGAGGAGCTGGAATCGTTCGCCAGCGTCGTTTCCCACGACCTCCGGAATCCCATCGCGGTCGCGAAAGGGCGAGTCGATCTGGCGCGCGAGCGGTACGACGATTCCGACCTCGACCGCGCCGCGCGCGCACACGACCGAACGCTCGAACGGATCGACCAGCTGCTCACGCTCGCGAGAAACGGGAAGCGGGTCACGGACGTCGAGCCGGTCGAAGTCGAGGACGCCGTCGACCGCTGTTGGTCGGGCGTCGCCACGGGGGACGCGAGCCTCGACGTCGAGGTGGACTCGACTGTCGACGCTGACCGTGAGCGGCTCGTCCAGCTCCTCGAGAACCTCGTGCGGAACGCCGTCGATCACGGGGGCGACGACGTCGCCGTCCGCGTCGGCGAACTCGACTCGACCGCGGGGTTCTTCGTCGCCGACGACGGGCCGGGGATACCCGAGGACCTGCGCGATCAGGTCTTCGAGGCCGGATTCACGACGGCCTCGGAGGGGACCGGATTCGGCCTGAGCATCGTCTCCCGGATCGCCGAGGCGCACGGTTGGAGCGTCGAGGCCGTTGACGGAGCGGAGGGTGCGCGGATCGAGGTGCGGACGGGCCCGACTCCTTGAAACGGCGACGCGACCGCCGCCGCCACGCCGTTTAAGCCGTCGCCGACACAATACGTCGATATATGCCATCGACGATGGAGGTCAAGTGCGTCAGCGACGACTGCGAGCTCGACATGTTCGAGAATCACTACACGTACGACGTGCCGGACGACCACGCGGTCGAGGACCTCTCGTGTCCGTACTGCGGGGGGAGCGACCTCGTCGAAATCGAGGTGTGAGCCCGTGAGCCGACTCGTCGAGACCGGTCGGTCCGCGCTCCGGAGCGCCCTCGAACGCGTCGGTCGCGGGTGGGGGCGCGTCCAGGAGCGCCGCCCGCTCTCGCACGACCTCCTCGAGAGCGACGACGCCTACCTCGTCGTCTTCGACGCGCCCGGCGTCCGCGGCGAGGACGTCGACGTCACCTTCCTCGACCGCACCGTTGAGGTAAACTTAGAACGCTTCCGCGACTTCTACGACGGCTACGACCTCGTGTTCCCGGGCCGCGGCGTCTCGCTGTCCGGGAGCGTCGACCTCCCGCGCGACGCCGACGTGACCCCGGAGGGCGCGAACGCGACGCTCACGCGCAACGGCACGCTCCACGTCGAGATCCCCAAACGCGGCGGGTCGAGCGACGTCGACGTCGTCGAAGAAGACGACTGACGCGGCGGCTGCCTTTTAAGTATCGTCCGTCCGGGTCGACAGCGACATCCCCTCGACGATCTCGAACTCCTCGTCGCCGTCGAACCGCCCCGGGTCGAACGCGCCGATCCACGGGGAGTCCGGATCCCCGAACCCGACGCCCGCGAGCGACGCGAGCACGCCCTCGGCGACCGTCTCGCCGATCGCCGGCGCGCGCATGAACCCGTGCCCCTGCCAGCCGGCGGCGACGAATAGGCTGGGGGCGGGAGCGCCATCCGCGTCCACCGGTCCGACGACCGGGTCGCCGTCCGGCGTCGCGGTACAGAGCCCGGCCCACGCTCGCGCGTCGGCGAGGTCGCGGTCGGTCCGCTCAGGCGAGTCGCCGCGGGCGAGTCGCTCGTCGAGGACCGCACCAACGTCCTCGCGGAACCAGTCGTCCGACTCGCGTCGGTAATCGTCGGGGTCGGCCGCGACCGGCTCCGTGCCGTCGCCCGCGAGCAGCCCCTCCGGGTGCGGGCGGAGGTACGCGTCCGCGGTGGCGTCGTAGACCATCGGCCCGTCGTACGGGCGGGAGGTCACGAGCGCCTGAACGCGGTAGGGGACGACCGGGACCGAGACGCCGGCGTCCGCGAGCAGCGACCGGGTGTGCGCCCCGGCCGCGACGACGACGGCGTCGAATGCGCGCGTTTCGGTCCCCGAACTTCCGTTTTCACCGTTGTGAATCGAGATTTCTCGCCCCGCGTCGGTCCGCGGACCGAGCGCGACAGCGGTCTCCGTCTCCATCGCGACCCCCTCCCGAGCGGCCCGTTCGCCGAGCGCGCGGACGTAGCTCGGCGGGTTGGTCCACCCCGCACCCTCGGCGACCGCCGCGACGCTGAGGTCGTCGGTGCGGATGGCGGGGAAGCGCTTACCGAGCGCGTCGGGGTCGACGAGCGACACCTCGCGGCCGTGCTCGCGCATGCGCTCGACCATCGCCGGGACGGCGTCGGCGTCGGGGTCGCCCTTGCGGACCGCGATCACGTACGGGCACGCGGAAAACGAGAACCCGGGCAGCGAGCGGTCGAACGCGCGGAAGCGCTCCAGCGCGCGGGCGCCGACCGCGGCGTCGACGTCCTCGGCGTAGGCGTCGTAGAGGACGCCTGCCGCGCGGCCGGAGCTCTCGGCCGCTAACTCCCCGCGCTCGAACAGCGTCACGTCGGCGCCGCGCGCCGCGAGGTCGCGGGCCGCCGTGACGCCGACCGCGCCGCCGCCGACAACCGCGACTGACGGCGCTGACTCGTCTTCCTCGGTCATGCCCCGAGACACGCGAGCGACGACGAAAAGCCACCGGGACGGCGATGAAAACACTGCGGTGGCGCGTGCCGACGAACGCCCGAAGGGCGTGAGTCGCACGCGCGAGGGAGTCGCGAGCGATGTGGGCGACCGGAGGGAGCCCCAAGCGAGCGACGAGGCTGGGGAGGCGTGAGGTGCTGTGCGGAGCGGTCGGGTGGGACTCAAAGGGGCAGTCGCGAGGGCGGCGCAGGCGACGCAAGCACTGGAGGGAGCGAGCAGCGCGAGCGACTGAAGCGCGTGGTTCGAGAGAGCGAAGCTCTCTCGTCATCCCGAAAATCTTTGATTTTCGGGCGACAGCGAGCGTGCGCCGCCCTCGCGGCTGGGGCTTTGGAGGAGATCGTCGCCGAGCCGTTAGCAGCTATTTATAAGTAAGTAGCTGAGGCCTCGGCAGTGTCCGCGGCCGATCTACTGTCGGTTATTTATAAGTAAGCGGCTGGGGCTTTGCGAGCGCTTGCGGTCGATCCACGGATATTCATTTATAAACGAACCGCTGAAAATCCGAAACTGTGCGCCGCCGATCCGGTGTCGCTTGTTTATAAACAACCGGCTAAACCCTTCACGCTATCCTCGACGCCGTCGATCACCGAAAGACCGCCTCAGCCGCGATTCGTTTATAAGCCGAATCCGGTCGCGGCCTGCGAGGCCGCCGAGAGGTCGAGGTCGAGGTTGACGACGTAGGTGTGGATCGCCCAGAAGCCCGCCAGCTCGATCGCGGTGATGATCACGGTGACGAGGTCGGCGTACTTGCTGCTCGTCGTCACGCCGCTCGGCAGCCCGTACTCCTTGTCCGAGAGCGGGTGGAACAGCGCGATGCCGCGCCGGCTCCCGACCACGTCGAGGAGGTAGTGGGTCAACACGCCGATCCACACGTACTGGAGGTTCCCGAAGACGATCGGGTACGCGAGGAAGATCGCCAGCACCGGGAGGCTGTGGAGCGTCTTCCGGTGGCGCCCGAAGGCGGTGTCGACGTCGGGGAACAGCGCCCCCAACACGACCGGGACGGTGATCTCGGCGACGGTGGTCGCGGTCGCCGCGTCGAGGCCGGGCTCGACGATGAACCCGAGCCCGAGGGCGAGCAGCAGGCCGTTGAGGACGTGGCCGCGTTTGTTCATACCGCTCGCTGTGCGTGTCGATAGGTCAAACCACCGGATCGCGGCGACGGCGGTAGACGGCGCCTACCTCTCAGGGAGCCCCGGAGTTCGGGTCGAAAGAGCCACGGCGGGCGCGCCCGACCCGCCCGTATGGAGTACGAGGAGCCGAAGTTCTTCCACGTGATGCAGTACGCCGCGGCCGCCGACGGCGACGTCATCGACATGGTGAGCGGCAACCCCGACTGGGAGCCGCCCGCCGCGCTCCGCGACGCGCTCCGCGAGTACGCCGACTTGCCCCCCGCCGACTTCCAGTACCCGCCGAGCGACGGGCTCCGCGAGCTCCGGGAGGCGATCGCCGAGCGCCGCGGCGTCGACCCCGAGCGCGTGGTCGTCACCAACGGCACCGGCGAGGCGAACTACCTTGCCATGGCGCGCGCGCTCGACCGCGGCGCCGGCGACGAGGCGCTGCTCATGGACCCTGTGTATCCGTACTACCCCGGGAAGACCCATCTGCTCGGCGGGGAGCCGATGCTCGTCCCCACGGAGCGCGACGGCGGCCTCGATGTCGACGCGGTCCGCGAGGCCGCGAGCGAGGACACCGCCCTCGTCGTCCTCAACACGCCGAACAACCCCACGGGCGCCGTCTACGACCTCGACGCGGTCCGCGAGGTCGTCGGTGTCGCCGAGGCGGTCGACGCCGTGGTCGTCGTCGACGAGGTGTACGACCGGTTCGACCTCGCCGGCTCGTTCGAGTCCGCCCTCACCCTCGATTCGGACCGCGTGATCGTCACCAGCGGCTTCTCGAAGTCGATGGCGATCACGGGGCTCCGCGTCGGCTACGGCGTCTTCCCCGAGGCGCACGTCGACGCGGCCAATACGCGACACATGCTCGTGAACGTCACCGGCGCGCGCCCCTCCCAGTACGCGGTCCACCACGCGCTCGCCGAGACGCCGCCGGACTACTACGCCGAGTCGCGCGAGCTGCTCGCCGAGCGCGTCGACGCGTTCACCGACGCGCTCGACGCGGCCGGCGCGGAGTACAGCCGCCCGGAGGGCGCCTTCTACGTGCTCGCGCGCTTCGACGGGTTCCCCGGCACGATGGCGAACGTCAAGCGGCTGGTCGACGAGGCGGGCGTCGCCGGCATGCCGGGCGAGGCGTTCGGCACCGCCCGCGACGAGTGGATCCGGTTCGCCTTAGTGACGCCGCGCGCGACGGAGGCGGCCGAGCGGCTCGCGGACTACTTCGCCGACGGCGCGCCGGAAACGCCGGCCGACCCGCGGTGAGCGGCGACGCTATCGACCGGCTCTGATCCTCCTCTCAACCGGCCGCTTCATCGACCGCGGACTCGGCTCGCAGCGCCGACCGCGAGCAGGGCGAGGACCGCGACGACGACACCGAATCCGGGGCTCCCGTCGTCCGTGGTCCCGTTGTCGCCCGCGCCGTCGGAGCCGTTTCCGGCGTCGTCAGAGCCGTTCCCGTCATCCGTGTCGGTCCCGTCCGCCTCCGACGCGCTGTCGACGCCCTCGACCATCACCGGGTCGGAAGCGATGTCACCGTCCCGGGCGACGATCGTCCGGTTTCCGGCCGACGCTATGGACACGTCGACCTCGCCGCGGTCGTTGGTCTCCTCGACGGCCTCGCCGTCGACCTCGACCGTCGCGCCCGCGACCGGCTCCTCGTAGGCGTTCCGCACCGTCACGCGGGTCGTCTCGCCGACGAGGACGCGCTCGTTCGCCGGCGTGACGGTCAGCGCCGCGGTCCGCTGCGCGGTGGCGTTCACGCTCGCCGGCGACTCCCGCACCCTGACCCGCTCGGCCGAGGCCTCGTACCCCTCCTTGACGACCTCGACGCTGTAGGCGGCGTTCACGGGGACGTTGAGCGAGGCCGTCCCTTCGGTCACGCTCACCTCGCCGTCGTACACCGACGAGGAGACTCGGACCGCTCCCGTTTCGATCGGGATGGGCGGGTCGAAGTGGTCGTCGAGGGCGCGCACGTCGAGCGTCACGGTGCCCCGCTCGACGGCGACCGTCGTCGCCGTGTCCGGTCCCACCTCCACCTCGCGTTCCGCCTCGAAGTACCCCGGCTTCACGACGACGGCCTCGTACGCCCCCCGTTCGAGGCGCGCCGTCTCGTAGACGCCGTCGGCGTCGGTCTCGCCGCGGTCGACCGTCCGCCCGTCCTCGCGGATCCGCACCGTCGCGTCGGGCTGCGACCGGTTCTCGTCGTCGACAACGGTCACCGTCGCGGTCCCGCTCCGGGCGACGCCGAGCGCGACGCTCGACTCGCTCGCGTTGGCGATCCGGAGCGGTCGGTTCCGAACGTACGTGTCGTCGTCGACGTCCAGTTCGACGCTGGCGCCCTCGGGCACGTCGAGGAGCACGTTCCCGTTGTTCGCCGTCGTCCCCGACGCGGTGCCCGTCTCGCCCGCCTCGGTCTCCCACGTCGCCTCGACGGTCGCGCCGCCGACGGCGCCGCCGTCTTGGTCGGTCACCGAGACGGTGAGCGTCACCGGATCGGCGGCGAGCGCCCCGCCGGTCGCGGCGACCGCGACGAACAGTACTGCCGCGCCGACCAGCGTCGAACGTGCGACGTTCATACGCGACGTACGGACGCCGTCGGTATTGGTATAGGCCGATTACTCGCCCGGAGAGGGCGCAGACTGCCCCGTCGCCCGGGCGGTTCGACGGGCCGGCGGCCGCTGTGTACCCCTCAGCTACCCGCCGCCCCCGCCGAAGCCGCCCTTCCCCGCCTCGGCTTCCCGCTCGCGGCGCTCGCGCTCGTCGTCCGTGTCCGACGCCGATCGCTCCGACGTCGACCGCTCCGACGCCGACCGCCGCGCCGAGAGCGCCCACCCGAGCGCGTACGTCGCGACCGCGGCGACGATGCCCGCGACGGTGCCGAATAGCACCGCGCCGGCGACGAACGAGACGGCGGCCAGCGCCGGCCCGCCGAGGAGGGTGTACCCGAGGTTCTCGCGCACGACTCGCGGCATCTCCATAGCCGGAGCGTTCGGTTCCCGGCAGAAGTGTCTTGTCCCGTTCCGCCTCGTTCGAACCGTTCCGGCGAGTCCGCCGCCGCTGAACCGTTCCGGCGACTCCGTCGCCGCTGAACCGTTCCCACGACTCCGCCGTATTCAAATACGCGCGCGCAGACCAACGCGTATGGAGCAGATCGACGACCAGTACGCGCCCGCGGACGTCGAGTCCGCGGTCGACGAGTACTGGGACGAGCACGACGCCTACGAGGCGGCGAAAGAGGCGCACGCCGACGACCCGCCGTTCTTCTTCGTGGACGGGCCGCCGTACACCTCCGGGCAAATGCACCTCGGGACCGCCTGGAACAAGACGCTGAAGGACGCCGTCATCCGACACAAGCGGATGACCGGCCACCGCGTCACCGACCGCCCCGGCTACGACATGCACGGGCTCCCGATCGAGGTCAAAGTCGAGGAGGAGCTCGGCTTCGAGAACAAGCGGGACATCGAGGCGTACGGGATGGAGCCGTTCATCGAGAAGTGCAAGGAGTTCGCCTTAGAGAACCGGGCGGCGATGGACGAGGACTTCAAGTCGATCGGCGTCTGGATGGATTGGGACGACCCCTACGAGACCATCTCGCCCGAGTACATGGAGGCCGCCTGGTGGGCGTTCTCCGAGGTCGCCGACAACGGGCTCGTCGAGCAGGGGAAACGGTCCATCTCGCAGTGCCCGCGCTGCGAGACCGGGCTCGCCAACAACGAGGTCGAGTACGAGGACGTCGAGGACCCCTCCATCTACGTGAAGTTCCCGCTCGCGGACCGCGAGGGGAGCCTCGTCATCTGGACGACGACGCCGTGGACGGTCCCCGCGAACACCTTCGTCGCCGTCGACGAGGAGCTCACCTACAACGCCGTCCGCGCGGAGAAGGACGGCGAGGAGGAGCTGCTGTACGTCGCCGCGGAGTGTGTCGAGGACGTGTTACAGAAGGGCCGGTACGAGTCCTACGAGGTTGAGGCCGAGCTCACCGGCGACGAGCTCGTCGGCTGGGCGTACGACCACCCGCTCGCCGACCGCGTCGCCGAGTACCCCGACTTCGAGGGCGCGGGGCAGGTGTACGCCGCCGACTACGTGGAGGCCGACCGCACCGGGCTGGTCCACTCCGCGCCGGGCCACGGGGAGGAGGACTTCCACCGCGGCACGGAGCTCGGGCTCGATATCTTCTGCCCGGTCGGGCCGAACGGCGAGTTCACCGAGGCCGCCGGCGAGTACGCCGGCCAGTTCGTGCGCGACGCCAACGACGACATCGTCGACGACCTCGTCGCCGACGGCCACATGCTCGCGCACGGCACGGTCGAGCACAGCTACGGCCACTGCTGGCGCTGTGACACCGGGATCATCCAGCTGGTCACCGACCAGTGGTTCATCTCGATCACGGACGTGAAGGAGGACCTCCTCGACAACATGGAGGACTCCGAGTGGCACCCGGCGTGGGCACGCGACAACCGCTTCCGCGACTTCATCGAGGACGCGCCCGACTGGAACGTCTCCCGCCAGCGCTACTGGGGCGTCCCGATCCCCATCTGGGTGCCGGAGGACGCGGAGGCCGGCAACCTCGACGAGGAGATGATCGTGATCGGCACCCGCGAGGAGCTCGCCGAGCGCGTCGAGGAGGACATAGATCCCGACTCGATCGATCTCCACCGCCCCTCCGTCGACGACCTCACGATCGTCGAGGACGGAACGACGTACCGCCGGGTCGAGGACGTGTTCGACGTGTGGCTCGACTCTTCGGTCGCGACGTGGGGCACGCTCGGCTACCCGAGCGACGAGGCCGCCCACGACGAGCTGTGGCCCGCCGACCTCATCATCGAGGCGCACGACCAGACCCGCGGCTGGTTCTGGTCGCAGCTCGGGATGGGGACCGCCGCGGTCGATGAAATCCCCTACGAGGAGGTGCTGATGCACGGCTTCGCCAACGACGAGGACGGCCGCAAGATGTCGAAGTCGGTCGGCAACATCGTCACGCCGGAGGAGGCGATCGAGCGCGCGGGCCGCGACCCGCTCCGCACCTACCTCCTCAGCCACGACCAGCAAGGGGTCGACCTCGCGTTCGAGTGGGACGGGCTCGGCGAGATCCAGGGGAAGCTCAACATCCTCTGGAACGTGTTCCGGTTCCCCTTGGAGTACATGGAGCTCGACGGCTACGACCCCGCCGACGCCGACCTCTCGGACGGCGAGCTGGAGCTCGTCGACGAGTGGGTGCTCTCGCGGCTCCAGTCGGTCGAGGCCGAGGTCGCCGACGCCTGGGACGACTACCGGGTCAGCGACGCAGTCAACGCCGTGATCGAGTTCGTCACGCAGGACGTCTCGCGGTTCTACGTGAAGGCCGTCCGCGACCGCATGTGGGAGGAGGCCGACTCCGCCTCGAAGCGCGGCGCGTACGCCACGCTCGCGACCGTCCTCGACGAGGTGATCCGGCTGCTCGCGCCGATCGCGCCGTACCTCACCGAGCGGATGTACCAGCGGCTCGACGGCGAGTCGACGACCGTCCACGCGCTGTCGTACCCCGAGCCGGACGCCGACCTGCGCGACCCGGACCTCGAACGCGACGTGGCGGTCTTCCGCGACGTCGAGGAGGCGGCCGCGAACGCGCGCCAGCAGGCCGGCCGCAAGCTGCGCTGGCCCGTGCCGCGCGTCGTCGTCGAGACCGACGACGAGACGGTCGCGGCCGCGGTCGACCGGCTCGAAGCCCTGATTGCCGACCGCGTCAACGCCCGCGAGGTCGTCGTCACCGACGCCTTCGACGAGCTGGTCGAGACCGCGGAGCCGCAGATGGCCGCCATCGGTCCCGCGTTCGGCGGCGACGCGCAGAAGGTGATGGAAGCGGTCCAGGGCGCCACCCGCGCGGCGGTCGAGGGCGGCGAGGTCACCGTCGACGGCGAGCCGGTCGACCTCGACGACGAGATGGTCGAGTACGTCGCGGAACCGCCGGAACACGTCTCCGGCGCCGACTTCGAGGGCGGCACCGTCTACGTCGACACCTCGCTGACTCCCGAGATCGAGTCCGAGGGGTACGCCCGCGACGTGATCCGCCGCGTTCAGGAGATGCGCAAGGAGCTCGACTTGGACGTCGAGGCGCGGATCCGCGTCGGCGTCGCCGTCGACGACGAGCGCGTGGCCGGCTTCGTGGACGACCACGCCGACCTCATCGCCGGTGAGGTCCGCGCCGACGCCTGGCTGGACGACCCGATCGACGCCGCCGAGGCCGCGGGCGGCCTCGTCGAGGAGTGGACGGTCGAGGAGACGACCGTCACGATCGGAATCGAGCCGGTCGCGTAAGGGCTCGGTAGCTCCCCGCTCCCCCGGCTCCTTCTCCCGGCGGTACTGTGCCAACAGTTCGCATCCCGAAACCTATAGGTGCGTTCTTTACTCACGGTCGAACATGGATGTCCGGGCGGCTCGGCCCGACGACGCGGAGGACCTGCGAACGGCGGTCTCGCGAGCCCGCGAGGAGACGGTGTTCGACGACATCGGCGCGCCCCTGCTCGACGTGTCCGCCGCCGGCGTCCGCGAGGCCGCCGCCGAGGCGGAGTGGTCGTTTCTGATGGAAGACGTCGAGGAGGGCCCCGTCGGCATCGCGATCGCACACCCCGATCAGGGCGGGACGGAGGCGGAGCTGCTGGCGCTGTGGGTCCACCCGAACCGCGCGGGCGAGGGCGTCGCGGACGAGCTGCTCTCCCGCGTGGGGGACGCGCTCGTCGACCGCGACATCGAGGCGCTCCGCGCGACGGTCCCGCCGGACCGTCCCAGCGCGGAGGAGTTCTTCAGCGCGCACGGGTTCACGCGGCGGGGAACCCGCCGGGGTCCCGCCGGCGACGAGACGGTCGTCGTCGCGGACCCGCACACGCTCACGTAACCCGCGAGCGCGACGTCGGAAAACGGGGTTTTTGCGTCGGCTTACTTCAGGCGCTCCTGGAGGAACGAGGGGTGCGCCGCGGTGACGCCGTCGACGCCGAGCAGCTTCTCGGAGATGACGTCGCCGAGCTCGTCGCCGTCGCCGGCGCGGACCTCGGCCATCAGCATGTGGTCGCCGGAGGAGGTGTACAGCGCCTGGACCTCGTCGAGCGACTTCAGCTCGCGGGTTGCCTCCACGTACTGTCCGGAGTCGACGTCCATCCCGACCATGGCGATCGACTGCGACGAGAGCTTCTTCGGGTCGACCTCCGCGGAGTAGCCGACGATCACGCCCCGCTCCTCGAGGCGGTCGATGTACTTCCGCACCGTCGGCTTCGAGACGTCGGCCTGCTCGGCGATCTCTCCGCAGGACGCCTGTGCGTCCTCTTCTAACACGGAGAGGATCCGTTCCTCCGTCGATACGGTACTCATACTACTTCGTTTGTCACCAATGAAAAAATACCTTGCGAATCAAAAAACGAACGCACTGCGCCGTGAACGGCCGCCGGTCCCGCTCAGGCGTGTTTGTCGAGGAACATGTCGTGGGAGCGCTCCCACTCGTAGTCGTCGTCCCAGTAGCGCTCGGCCAGCGGCTCCTCGGGCATCTCGCCGATTTCCTGCTTCTCGGCCCCGTAGGAGGGTCGCTCCTCGTCGACGTAGAAGCGGCCGGTGAGCACCTCGCCCTCGTACAGCGACTCCTCCGTCTCGCGCATCATCTCGGCGGCCTCGACGCGGTCCGTCTTGTCGAACTCGTAGTCGTCGGACTCGTTGACGTCGATGTACGGGACGTACTGGCGCGCGTCCTTGTTCCACGTCGGACACTGGGTGAGGAAGTCGACGTGCGCGAACCCGTCGTGTTCGATCGCCTCGATGAGGATCTCCTTCGCCTGGTTCGGGTTCACCGCGGCCGTCCGGGCGACGTAGGAGGCGCCGGCGTTCAGCGACATCGAGAGCGGCTTGATCGGCTCCTTGGCGCTCCCGTGGGGCTGCGTCTTCGACTTGTGGCCCTTCGGGCTGGTCGGGGAGGTCTGCCCCTTCGTGAGCCCGAAGATCTCGTTGTTGAACACGATGTACGTCATGTCGTGGTTCTCCCGGGCCGTGTGGATGAAGTGGTTCCCGCCGATCCCGTAGCCGTCGCCGTCGCCGCCGGCGGCGATCACTTCGAGGTCGGGGTTCGCGAGCTTCGCGGCGCGGGCCACGGGCAGCGAGCGCCCGTGGATCGTGTGGAACCCGTACGTGTCGAGGTAGCTGTTCAGCTTGCCCGAACAGCCGATCCCCGTGCACAGCAGGGTCTCCTCGGGCGTGCGCCCGACCTCCGGCAGCGCCTGTTTCAGCGCCTTCAGGACGCTGAAGTCACCGCAGCCGGGACACCACGTCGGCTGCGGCTCCACGCCGGGGGTGTACTCGTCGCGGTCGATCTCTCGCTCCTCTCCGATCGCTGAAAACGTGCTCATTGGTTAGTCACCTGCGGCTGGGACGAAGGTGGTCTGATGACCGGACGCGTCGCCGTCGCCCTCGACGATCGCGGCCTCGAACCCGTCGACGACCTCCGCCGGCTCGAACGGGTTCCCGTTGTACTTCAGCAGGCTCGACAGCTTCTCACCGTACTGACCGAGGTTCTTCTGGACGAGCCCGCGGAACTGTCCGGACGCCGTCATCTCGACGACGAGGACCTCGTCGACGCTCTCGACGAACTCCCTGACCTGCTCGGTCGGGAACGGGAGCATGTCTGAGACGCCGTACGACTTCACCGATATCCCGGCGTCGTTGAGGCGACCGACCGCCTCCTCGACGGTCCCCTGCTGGCTGCCGAACGTGAGGATGCCGTACTCGGCGTCCTCGGGGCCGGCGTACGAGCCGGTGTCCTCCTGGTTGAGGTCGTCGCGGATCGCCTCCAGCTTCTGGGTCCGCCGGTCGATCTGCGCGACGCGGTTGTCGGGCGACTCCGCGATGTGCCCGGTGGGGTCGTGCTCGTTGCCGGTCGCGAGGAAGCGACCGCCCTTCTGGCCGGGGATCGACCGCGGGGAGACGCCGTCCTCGACGTCGTGCTGGAACCGGTGGAACTTCCCGTCGGGCGAGTGCGGCTCGTCGGCGAGCGCGTCCTCGGAGAGCGTCTTCCCGAGCGTCGGGTTCGGCTCGCGGTCGAAGTGGCTCTTCGGGACGTTCTTCAGCTCGCCGCCGAGCTTCTGGTCGTACAGGAGGATCGACGGGATCTGGTACTCGTAGGCCAGCCGGAAGGCGAGCCGCGACTGCTCGTACGCCTCCTCGACGGTCCCGGGCGCTAAGACGACGCGCTGGGAGTCGCCCTGCGAGGTGTAGAGGACGTGTTCGAGGTCGGACTGCTCCGGCTTCGTCGGCATCCCGGTCGAGGGGCCGGCGCGCATGGCCTCGACGAGGACGACGGGCGTCTCCGTCATCTCCGCGAGCCCGAGCGGCTCGGACATCAGCGCGAACCCGCCGCCTGAGGAGCCGGACATCGCCTTCACGCCGGCGTGCGAGGCGCCGACCGCGAGCGCGGCCGCCGCGATCTCGTCTTCCACCTGCTCGGAGATCCCGCCGAGTTTCGGCAGGTTCTGCGTCATGATGGTGAACACCTCGGTCCACGGCGTCATCGGGTAGCCGGCGATGAACCGGCAGCCCTCGTCGATGGCGCCGTAGGAGATGGCGTCCGAGCCGGACATGAGGAGCTGCTCTTCGTCGTGTTCGCCCGTCGGTACCGACACGTCCGGCGCGTCCACGTCGTACTCCTCTTTGACCTGATCGTACGCGATCTGGAGGATCTCGAGGTTCGGTTCGAGGATCTTCTCCGGCATCGCGTCGCGCATGAGGTCCTGGACGTGGTCGAGAGCCATCCCGGTCAGCGCGCAGGTCGCGCCGACGCCGGCGGTGTTCCGCATGACCTCACGACCCTGATCGCGGGCGAGCCCGCGGAGGTCGAGGGGGTACACGTGCCAGTTGTTCTCCTCGACGCGCTCGTCGAAGTTCGGAATCTCCGAGGCGTCGAGGAGTCCCTCGTCGTAGACGATGACCCCGCCCTCGCGGAGCTCGTCGAGGTTCTCCGAGAGCGGCTTGATCTCCTCGTTGCCGTAGACGGCCTCCTCCTGCGGGTTGCGGGCGAACGAGTCGCCCAGCGCGAGCAGGAAGTTGTAGCCGTCGCCCCGGGATTCGACGGGGTCCGCCGACGCGCGGACCTCGGTGTAGGTGTGACCGCCGCGGATCCGCGACGGGTAGTGCCGATGCGTGAAGACGTTGAGCCCCGATCGCATCAAGGCCTTCGCGAAGTTCTGGCTTGTCGAAGCGATCCCGTCACCGGACCCCCCCGATATCCGCCAGATGAGTTCGTCGTCAGTCATAGTGGTGTGTGAGCCCGAGTGGGCCTCGTGGGTCGAAGTTGTGTTGGTTCCCTCTTAGGGCTTGCTATGGAATCCCAAGGGACAATCATGAAGGTCTATTAGGGTGCCACGCTGTCCCACGCCGCCGACCGGGGTTCCGCGCCCTTTTACTTCGACGCGCGCCGAGCGCTCGCATGCTCACGTTCATCGGGCTCGGCCTCTACGACGAGCGCTCCGTCACCGTCGAGGGACGAGAGGCGCTGCGCGAGGCCGACCGCGTCTTCGCGGAGTTCTACACCAGCCGGCTCGTCGGCGCCGACGTCGCCGACCTGGAGGCGTACCACGGCGTCGACGTCGAGGTCCGCGACCGCGACGGCGTCGAGCGCGACCCGGAGCCGATCCTCGACGCGGCCGCGTCCGGCGACGCCGCGTTCCTCACCGCCGGGGACACGATGATCTCGACCACTCACACCGACCTCCGGCTTCGCGCCGAGGAGCGAGAGATCGACACGCGGGTGATCCACGGCGTCACCGCGCAGTCGGCGGCGTCGAGCCTCACCGGCCTCCAGAACTACCGGTTCGGCAAGGCGACGACGCTGCCGTTCCCGTACGCGCACGGCGGCGACGACGTGCCCGCGAGCGTAATCGAGACGATCGAGGCGAACCGGGAGCGCGGGCTCCACACCGTCGTCTACCTCGACATCAAGGTCGGTACGGGACCGACCGGACCCGACCCCGACCACGAGGAGTACATGACCGCGGACGTCGCCGCCGGGTTACTCGCCGACAACTGGGGCGACGAGCTCGCGGTCGTCGTCGCGCGCGCCGGCTCGCCGGACGCGGTCGTCGCGGCCGACCGCCTGAGCGCGCTCGCGGACCGCGAGTTCGGCGACCCGCTCCACCTGCTCGTGATCCCCGGCGACCTCCACCACGTCGAGGCGGACGCCCTCGTCGGCCTCGCCGACGCCCCCGAGTCGCTCGTCGAGGAGTGAGTTCCACGCGGTCGGACCCCGCAGCGGTCGCACCCCACGGCGGTCGGACCCCGCGACCGCCTCCCGCCGACCGGACGTTTGATTACCGTGCCTCGCGTTACCACGCTCCATGAACGACGTGCCCGTCGACCGGCTCATGTCGACCGACCTCACCACGATCGAACGCGGGGCCGCCGCGGCCGACGCGGCGAAGCGGATGCGCGAGACCGGCGTCGGTTCGATCCTCGTTGTCGAGCCCGACGGGACGCTGGCCGGGCTGATCACCGCGACGGACTTCGTCGCGCTCGTCCGCGACAACGACCCGAAAGACCGGACACCGGTCGAGGCGTTCATGACGACCGACGTCGTCACGGTGGGTCGCGAGGACACCGTCGCAGAGCTGGCGGAGCCGACCGCGCACGGGTACACCCACCTCCCGGTGACTGACGCCGACGGCAGGCCGATCGGGATGGTGTCGGCGACGGACCTCACCGCGCACCTCTCGAAGGCGCGGTGACGGGCCGGAACCGCGGCGCCCGCCCCGCGTTGTGCGTTCCGGAAGAGTAATGTGACACGGTAACACACGGCGAGGCATGGATCTCGACGACAGGACCCGCGTCGCGGACGTGATGTCGACCCCGCTGGAGACGATCGGCGCGTCGGCGCCGATCCGGGAAGCGGCGAAGCGGATGCGTGACGACGGCATCAGCGCGCTCGTCGTGACGACCGGCGGCGGCTGTATCGTCACACAGAGCGACGTCGTCGGGGCGGTCGCCGACGGGCGCGACCCCGAGGCGACGGCGGTCCGCGACGTGATGACCGAGGACGTGGAAACGGTGACGCCCGACCTCATGATGCAGGAGGTCGCCGCGATGATGACGATGTACGGCGTGAAACACCTCCCGGTCGTCGACGACGACTACGTCGGCATGGTCTCGTCGACAGACATCGCTGAACACCTCTCCTGAAAAGCGGCTCGACCGTCGACTCCGCCCGATTTCGCGCCGAAAGCGATCAGAGCAGTAACAGCGGCAACCCGGCGATCACGCCCACAGCGATCAACAAAAGGTTCCACAGGAACACGGGCCGCACCAGATCGCGCGCGATACTCGCCGCGAAGGCGGTCTTGATCAGGATGCTGGCGGCCGTGCCAGCGACCACGCCCGCGACCGCGGTGTCGACCCCGATCTGTCCGGTCCCGAGCAGCGAGACGGCCGTGGTGGTCGAGGTCCCGGACGACACCAGCCCGGCGAGGAAGGAGGTGGCGACGAACCCGCCCGCGCCGAACGTCTCCTCGGCGACCGCCGAGACGAGCAGCACGACGAGGAAGAGCGCGCCGAAGGTGAGCGCGTTGCCGAGGCTGAACGGGGAGGTGAGTTCCGCTTCCATGTTCGTCCGCCAGTCGCTTCGCCACACCGCGACCCCGATCCCCGCCAGCGTGATCGCGCCGAGGGGCATCCCGACGACGAGCGCCGCCTCCGGGACGAAGACGGCGACCACAGCGGCGTTGCGGAAGGCCATGGCCGCGTTCGCGAGGAGGATCGACCCCACCGCGATCTCGCGCAGGTCCGCCCGCCCCTTCGCGCGCTTCGCCATCTCGGCGACGACCGCGGTCGAGTTGACGAGCCCGCCGAAGAAGCCCGTCACCGCGTAGCCGCGCCCCTGATACCGCTTGACGAGGACGTAGTTGACGAAGCCGATGGCGCTGACCGCGACCACGAGCGACCAGACGAGCCGCGGCTGGACCGCGTTCCACGGGTCGATCGTCTCCGCGGGGAGGAGCGGAAAGACGACGAACGCGAGGATGGTGAACTCCACCGCGCTGCGGACCTCCTGCCGGGAGAGCCCCCACGCGAACGCGTGGAGCTCCCGCTTCAACACGAGCAACAGCGACGACAGCACCGCCACCGTCACGGACTCGATGAAGAGCCCCTCGGCGACGAGGACGCCGACCCCGTACGCGACGAGCATCGACGCCGACGTCGTCAGCGAGAGGCCGTCGACGTCGGCCTCGACGAAGCTCCGGACCGCGAGCAGGACCGCGCTGGCGACCACCAGCACGCCGCCAACGACGAGCAGCCCCGGCTCGTCGAGCAGCGAGAACACGGCCGCCGCGAGGCTGACGAGCGCGAACGTCCGGATCCCCGCCGACTTCTGGGACCACTCCCGCTCTAACCCGAGGAACATGCCGAGCGCGGTCGCGAGCACCAGCTTGGCGACGTTCGTCTCCAGGTAGACGAACGGGTCGACTCCGCTCAGCACCGCCGACCACCCCGTCGCGGCCGGGCTCCGCGGCCGGAGCCCGGCGATCCGTCCCGCATCCTCGCAGTCATGGTCGTTCGTACCCGTCGCCCACGTCTATAGCTTGCTATATAGTGCTATATATTTACGGGAGTTCTCCGGGACGTGACCGCCCTCGATCGCCCGCCGGTGCCGTCGTCCGGCCTCCGAGCTACCGGTTCGTCGGCTCGCGCGGGAGGTCGAGCGACTCCGTCAGGTCGTGTTCCTCGCCGGTGATGAGGTAGAGGACGTCCTCCAAGATCACCGCGAGCTCGGGCAGCTCGCGCACCGCGAGGAAGGTGATCGCGATGAGCGCCACGACCGCCAACAGCTGGCTCATGATCCGGTCGGAGATGAGGAAGGAGACGCGGTACGGGTCGGTCGCGCCGAACATCGTCAACACGAGGTCCGGGTACCAGTGCATGTACTGGTTGCCGGCCACCACGGAGATGAACGTCGTCCGGAGGATGTTCAGGACGTAGATGAGCGGGAGCGACACCGCGAGCGCGCGGAGCTTCCGGGAGAGCGGCGCCTCGACGGCGGCCACCAGGCCGCCGAAGATGGCCATGCTCCCGAGCCCCGTACACGCCAGCACGATGTGGATGATGACCGTGTGGCCGTCGTCGAGCGTCCACGAGTACGCCGCGTCGTACCCCTCGTTGCTCGTCACCGCCTCGGGCGCGTACCCGAGCAGGTCGATGAGCGCCCCCGTCTGCGAAGCCACGATTTCGATGAGGATCCGACGGGGCTCCGGCACCGCGACCCCGGCGAACGTGAACGCCGGGATCGTCTCGAACGGGAGGTAGATGAACAGCATAATCGCGATGGCCCGGGTGAGGGTGAAAAGCGACGCCCGCCCGTCGTACAGGAGGTACCCGGCGTACACGCTGGCCGGGAAGCCGACGAGCGCGAGGATCGACTCCACGTAGCTCTGGTGTTCGAACGCGAAGTACGGCACCGTCGACAGCCAGAACAGCCCGAACAGCGCCCACGTCGCGGCCGCGAGCGTCCGCCCCGCTGACAGCCCGCGGCTGTCGAGCAGCCACGCCGTCGCGAAGAGGATCGCGACGATCCACGCGAACGTGAACGTGTCGGGGATCACGCTCAACACCGCCGGCGCGCCGTGGCCGAACATATCCGTTTCGTCCGTCGTCGTCGAATAAAGCCCTTGTCGTTGCGTGTGGGACCGACGTCAGAGCGCCGGACCAGTCCGTCACGACTCCGCCGTCCGTCGCGCCGCTCGCTCAGTATGAGGAGCTATCGCTCCTCGCTGTCGAGCACACGGATCTGGTCGCCGCGGACCGTTACCGGAATCGGCACGGTCGCCTCGTACAGCTCGACGGTCACCTGATCTTTCCCCTCGTCGATCCGCTGGACGCGCGCCTTCTCCCCTTTGAACGGGCCGGCGATCAGCTCGACGATGTCGCCCTCGCCGATCCCCTCCACGTCCGGGGTCGGCGAGAGGAAGTGCTCGACCTCGGAGAAGGGACTCTCGGCGGGCCCGTCGCCGCCCTGAATGACGCCGCGGGCGTGCGGGATCTCGTCGAGGATCCGCCCGAACGCGGTCCCGTCGGTCGCCTCGACCATCACATAGCTCGTGAGCTGGTCGGGAGCGATGACGGCCTGGATCTCCGGCGCCTCCTTCTCGGCGAGCATGTCGGCGACGGTGCGCTCTTGGCTCGCCGTCGTCTTGACCGAGTAGATCGGCATTACGCGCCGACCCCCGGGAGCAGGCTCATGATCGCGAAGATCAGGAACCCGATGAACCCGATGAGCAGGATCCCGGCGCCGGCGATCTTCGACACCTGGAGGAACTCGTCGGTGCTCGGCGTGCTCGCCAGCTTCAGCACCCGAATGTAGCTGTTGAGGTCGTACGGAACGTCCATGTTAGACTGAGGTTCGAGACGAGACGGTTTTTACCTTTTGATGCGCCCCCGGAGCGGTAACGGCGTCGCCGCGTCGCGCGGCGACCGGTCCGCGCGCCCGGCGACCGTCACTCCACGTAGTCGATGTCCTCGACGTCGCTCGGCGCGCCGCCCTCCGGCGGCTCGCCGTTGTTCCCGTAGATCTGTGGCGACTCGACGCCGGTCACGACGATCATCGTGCGCATCTCCCCCTCCAGCTCGTCGTCGACGGAGGTCCCCCAGATGATCCGCGCGTCGGGGTCGATCCGGTCGTAGATCTCCTCGACGACGCCCTCGGCCTCCTCGATGGACATGTCGGTGCCGCCGGTGACGTTCACCAGCGCGGAGTTCGCGCCGGAGATGTCGACGTCGAGCAGCGGCGAGCGCAGCGCGGACTTCACGGAGTCCTGCGCCTTCGAGTCGGAGTCGGACTCGCCGAGGCCGATCATCGCGACGCCGCCCTTCTCCATCACGGTGCGGACGTCGGCGAAGTCGAGGTTGACGAGCCCGGGCATCGTGATCAGCTCGGTGATCCCCTTCACCGAGCGCATCAGAACCTCGTCGGACACCTTGAACGCCTGCCGGACCGGGAGCTTCCCGACCGCGTCGAGCAGGCGGTCGTTGGGGACGACGATGACCGTGTCGCTCACGTCGCGGAGCCGCTCTAAGCCGGCCTCGGCGTTCGTCCGGCGCACCTCACCCTCCGCCGTGAACGGCGTCGTGACGATAGCGATGGTGAGCGCCCCCGACTCGCGGGCGGCCTTCGCGACGACCGGGGCCGAGCCGGTCCCCGTCCCCCCGCCGAGCCCCGCGGTGACGAACACCATGTCGGAGCCGTCGATGGCGTCTTGGATCTCCTCTTGGGACTCGATAGCGGCCTCCTCGCCCACCTGCGGGAGGGAGCCGGCGCCGCGCCCCTGCGTCTTCTGCTGGCCCATGAGGATCTTCGTGTCGGCCTCGATGTTGACGAGGTGCTGGACGTCGGTGTTGGCCGCGACCAGCTTCGCGCCGTGGATCCCCTCCTCAGTCATGCGGTTGACCGTGTTGCCGCCGGCGCCCCCGCAGCCGACGACCGTGATGTTCGTCTGGAGGTCTTGGAGGACGTCCTGTAGCTCGTCGTCGGTCATCGTCCCGGTCTGTGGCGGCGCGCCGGCGCTCCCTCCGGCGGCGCTCTCGCCGGCTCCCCCGGCGTCGTCTGCGGGGGCCTCTTCGGCTTCGTCGATGGCGTCCTCAACGATGGAGTCCATTATGTGGTGAGGTTGCGACCCGGACGTATTTATTTTTGCCCGTTCGTCTGACTCGCGTCAGACACCGAAATCCCCGGCGTTCGCGGCCGACCCGAGCGCGTACGGCTCCCGCGGGCGAGTGGACGCCGCCGCGGGCGTTTATAAATTATTTCAGGCCGGAGCCGTCGATCGGGAACCGGTCCGTGCGCGTCCGCGACACGTCGCCCAGCTCGACGGTCTCGCCGTCGACCGCGACGGCCTCCCCGTCGGCTAACCGCCCGAACGCCGGACCCTCCGGGACGCCCCGTTCGGCCGCCAGCGCCGGGTCGAACGCCGTCTCGCTGGCGACGACCGCACCCTTGTCGGGCGCCACCTCGACCGCGTCGTAGCCCGTTTCCAGCACCCCGGCAAGCCCCTCGACGAGCTCCGCGTAGCCCGGGGTCTCCGGTGCCGTCGCGAACGCGGCGCTCCCGACCGCGCGGGTACCGCCCTGCTCCGTGTCGAACGCGACGGCGACGCGCTCGACCGCCTCGCGCGCCGCGTCGGCGTCGAGCCCCTGCGCTCGCGCGAGCAGGTCTGTTGGGAGCTCGCGGACGCGGACCGCGTCGCCGACCGCCTCGGCGTCGCCGCGCTGCTCGCCGGCCAGTCTCGGTTCGACCGCGCCGAACCGCAGCCCCTCGTCGACGGGACCGATCTCGGCCTCTAGGTGCTCGACGAGCGGGAGCGGCGCGTCGCCGACCTCGCGGACCCACGTCTCGCTCACGACCCGGTGGCCGAGCTTCTCGACGACCGCGGCGAGCTCGGGACGGTCGCCGTCGATCACGGCGTGTTCGGCCCGGCTCCGATCGAAGGCGGTCTCGATCACGTCGCGGTTTGCCTCCGGCGCGCCGAGGTCCGCGAGCGCCCAGTCGGCGCCGACGTGACCCACCGCCCACTCCGTCTCGCGGACGATCCGGGTGAATCGCGGGGCGTAGTGGCCGCCGCCGAAGCCGACGACGTGGCGGGGGCGACTCCCGGCGTCGGTGTCGCCGTCGCCGATCCCCTCGGCGTCGCAGTCGAATAGGTCCGCGCCCGTCCCCCGCAGATCGAGGACCGCCCGCGCGACTGCCCGGGCCGCATCCGGGTCCTCCCACTGCGGCTCGTCGGAGCCGAGTTCGACGAACAAGGAGGGGACCGAGACGTCCGTCGGGCCGTGGTGCGTGCACTCGATGCCGACCTCGTACCCATCGGGCGCGTGTTGCGCGAGCGCCTCGACGACCCGCTTCTCGGCGCCGGGCGCGGCCCGCGCCAGCGACTCCGGATCGCCGCCGTACTCCGCGCCGCCGAAGTTTCCGGTGACGTGCGCGGTGAGGAGTTCCCCGGTCTCGCCCGAGTGCCGGGAGACGAACGCCAGGAACTCGGGGGCGCAATCGAAGGCGGCCGCCGGGTCGGAGAGGCGGATGTGGAGCTCGTCGAACTCGCGGAGCTCGAACCCGTCCGTCCGATAGTAGGTCCCGCCTCCGTCGGCGTCGGGGCGCGAGCCGTCCTCGCGGGTCTCCCAGTCGCCGACTTCCAAGAGCCGCTCGCCGATGTGCGCCGAGGCGCCGTCGGCCCGGCTGACGACGATCGCTATCACGGCACCGGCTCCGCCGCCCGCGACCGAATACCCGTCGGTTCCGGTCGCCGGACCGACCTCACCGCGGTCGCGCCGAGCGGCGTCCGTCTCCCGCGCTACGGCAGCAGCAGGTAGACGAAGACCCCGTAGCCGACCGTGAGTACCGCGCCGTCGACGCGGGTGATCCGCTCGCGGTACGCCATCACCCCGACGATGGCAGCCGTGAACGCGAGCAGCGCGGGAAACTCGAAGCTGCGGACGCCCGGCGCGACGCCGATGGGGGTCACCACGGCGACGATGCCGATGACCGCGAGGATGTTGTAGATGTTCGAGCCGACGACGTTGCCGACGCTGAACTCCGCCTCGCCGCGCACCGCGGCCACGACGCTCGCGGCCAGTTCGGGCAGCGACGTGCCGAGCGCCAGCACCGTGAGCCCGATGAAGATGTCGGAGAAGCCGGCGGCCGCCAGAAGCGACTCGCTGCCGTCGATCAGCCACCGCGAGCCGAGGACGAGCGCGACGATGCCGCCGACGACCGCCGCGGCGTCGCGGGCCTTGGCGTCCGGCATCTCGTCCCGTTCGCTGTCGGTGATCGCGGACTGGTTCTCCTGGACGCGCCGCAGGACCGCGGCGGTGAACGCGACGAGCGCCGCGAGCAACACGACGCCGTCGACGAGCCCGACCCGGCCGTCCCAGCCGAGGCCGACGAGCAGCAGCGCGGCCAGCACCATGAACGGGACGTCCCGGCGGAACACGGTGTCGGAGACGTCGAGCGGGCGGATCAGCGCGGAGACGCCCAACACGAGCCCGATGTTCGCGATGTTCGAGCCGACGATCGCGCCGAGCCCGATGTCGGTCGACACCGTGACGGCGCCGAGCAGGGAGACGAACAGCTCCGGGGCGGTCGTCGCGAACGCCACGACGGTGACGCCGACGGTCGACGCCTTCAGCCCGACGGCGAGCGCGAGGTCCCTCGCGCCCGCGACGAGCAGTTCGGCGCCGGCGTAGAGGAGGGCGACGCCGCCGGCGATCAACAGCAGTTCGACGAGTGGCGACCCGGGCAGCACGGCTCTCGGTTCGCAACGGCGTTTCAAAAGGCTCGTGATCCCCGGTCGGGGGACGGCCGCGGCTGATCGCTTCGCGGTCGGGCACCCGTCTCCGTCTTCGGCGTCGATTCAGGCGTGTGCCGACCGGAACTCGCCGTGTTTCACGCCGATCGCGAACGCGAGCGCGCCGAAGACGAGCATCGACGGGACGACCATCATCAGCGTCGTCTGGAGGGGCATCATCCCCGCGCCGATGAGGCCGCCGGCGCCGATCGCGACGATCAGTACGAGGATCGCTGCCGCGCGTGGAAGGTCAAATTCCATAGCCACGGTACGTCGCGAGCGATGCTAAACGTTCGGTCTCCGGTGTCGGCGTCCGGTACGGGTAACGGGGCGCGATCGGCTCGGCGGCCGCGATCGACCGACGCCGCCTACGCCTCGATGATCTCGTCGTCCTCGTCGTCGGGGATCCGGATCTCGCCGTCGAGCGCGACCATCGCCCGCCCGCCGACGCGGACCCCCTCCGCCTCGACGCGCACGCGGACGTGTCCCGGTCTGTCGACGAAGTGGCCCTGCTCGAACCGGAGCTCGTCGGGCTCGTCGCCGTCGAAGGCGTCGACGCGGCGGAGGTACCCCCCGACGGCCCCGCTCGCGGTGCCCGTGACCGGGTCCTCCGAGACGCCGAGCGACGGGACGAACGCCCGGCCGTGGAGCGTCGAGTCCGCGTCGAGCGCGTCGAAAGTGAACGCGTACACGCCCGCGGCGTCGAACTCCTCGGCGAGCGCTTCGACCGCCGCGTCGTCCGGGTCCGCCTCGCCGAGCCGTTCGAGGAAGTTCACGGGGACGACGAGGAACGGCAGGCCGGTCGACGCGACCGCGACGGGGAGGTCCGCGCCCACGTCGCGCAGCGCGGCGGGGTCGACGCCGAGCGCGTCCGCGACCCGGCCGAGGTCGACGTCGACGACCTCCACGCTCGGCGCCTGCTGGCGCATCCAGACGGTCCCGTCGTCGTCGTCGACCGCGACCGTGATGTCCCCGACGTTCGTGCGGACGGTCCGCTCGCCGCCGTCGATCGCCCCCTCGGCGAACAGGGCGCCGTAGGTCGCGATCGTGGCGTGCCCGCAGAGGTCCACCTCCGTCGTCGGCGAGAAGTAGCGGAGCCGGTCGTCGGCCGCGCCGTCGCCGGCCGAGTTATCGCCGTCACCGGCCGCCCCGTCGCCGTCGGTCAGAAACGCCGTCTCCGAGGCGCCGAGTTCGGCGGCGACCGCGGCCATCTGGTCGTCGCTCAGCCCCTCGGCGTCCGGGACGACGCCCGCGGCGTTCCCGGTCAGCGGCTCCGCGGCGAACGCGTCGACGAGCAGCACGCGTCGGGTCTCCATGTCGGCCCCTCTGAGGGTCACAGATAAAAAGCCTCCCGAGCGAGGCGGCGACCCGGTCGTCACGCGCCTCCGATCGATTACCGGCGGGGCGTTGACCGCCCGCCGCTCGGGGCCGTCGGCCTCGTGTTCGGCGGAGCGACCGATGTCAATCCTTTTGCCCTCGACCGCGGATGGGTGTGTATGGGCCTCTTCGACCGGCTGCGTGGGAGCGAGACGCCGCGGGTGGCGTTCATCGGGATCGACGGCCTCTCGTACCGGCTCGTCGCCGACAACCCGGAGACGTTCCCGACGCTGTCGGCGATCGCGGACGACGGCGAGGGCGGACGGATCGACAGCATCGTCCCGGCGGAGTCGAGCGCCTGCTGGCCGAGCCTCACGACCGGAAAGAACCCCGGCGAGACGGGCGTGTACGGGTTCCAGGACCGCGAGGTCGGCTCCTACGACACGTACGTGCCGATGGGCCGAGACGTCCAGTCCCCCCGGGTGTGGGACCGCGCGACCGACGCGGGGTTCGACGCGACCGTGATGAACGTCCCGGTCACGTTCCCGCCGCAGCGGACCGTCCAGCGGATGGTCTCCGGCTACCTCTCGCCCGACCTCGACGCGGCCGCGCATCCCGAGGAACTCCGGGAGAACCTCACCGAGAGCGACTACCGGCTGTCGGTCAACGCGAAGCTCGGCCACAAGGCGGACAAGACCGCGTTCCTGGAACACGCTCGCGAGACGCTCGACGCCCGGGCCGCGGCCTTCGAGCGCTACGTCGAGCGCGACGACTGGGACCTCTTCGTCGGCGTCTTCACCGCTCCCGACCGCGTCAACCACTTCCTGTGGGGCGACTACGAGGACGGCGGGACGTACCGCGAGGAGCTGCTCTCCTTCCACGCCGCGCTCGACGACCACATCGGGACGGTCCGCGAGGCGCTCCCCGACGACGTCACGCTCGTCGTCGGCTCGACGCACGGGTTCCGGCGGCTGCGCCACGACGTCTACTGTAACGAGTGGCTCGAACGCGAGGGGTGGCTCTCCTACGAGGGCGACGATCACGACGCGCTCGCCGACATCGACGACGACGCCCGCGCGTACTCGCTCGTTCCCGGTCGCTTCTACCTCAACGTGGAGGGCCGCGAGCCGAACGGCGCGGTCCCCGAGTCCGAGTACGAGGAGACGCGCGCGGAGCTGCGCGATGCGCTGGAGTCGTGGACCGGCCCCGACGGGAACCCGGTCGCCGACCGCGTCGTCGACCGCGAGACGGTGTTCCGCGGCGACCACGCGGCTATCGCGCCCGACCTCGTCGTCCTCCCGAACGACGGGTTCGACCTCAAGTCCGGGTTCCGCCCCCACGACGGCGTGTTCGACCCCAACGGACCTCGGACCGGGATGCACGCCTTCGACGACGCCGCGCTGTTCGTCGACCACCCGGACGCGACGGTCGAGGACGCGGACCTCCTCGACGTCGCTCCGACCCTCCTCCGGCTGCTCGACGTCGACTACGGCCGCACGGACTTCGACGGCGCCTCCTTGGTCTGAGCCGCCTCCGTCACCCTGCTTGAGCGACCGAATTGAAGTGAGTCCGCCCCCACCGGCCGGTATGGAGCGCACCCCCGACGGGACCCCCGTCGGCGTCGACGACCCGTACGCGGTCGCCGGCGTCTGCGACCACCTCACCGACGACGGCCGGTGCCGCTTCGCGCTCACGCGGGCGGGAGACGACCCCGAGTTCACGGCGGCTCGGCGCACGGACGGGTACGACTGCCACGTCGGCGCCGACGGCGAGTGGCTCAGGTGCCCGCACTACCGGTCGACGACGGACGCGAAGACCTGCGCCCGGTGCGGATTAGACGACGTGCGGCTGGCCCACGACGACTCGCGGCCGCTCGTGGAGGAACATCACCTCTCGTACGGCGGTGACGGAGACGACGGACACGAGATAACGGTCGGCCTCTGTCGCTGGTGTCACGCGAAGGTCCACGAGTCGATCGCTCGGATCGACGACGACGCGAGCCCGGGCCCCGAGGCGATCGCGGAACGCGAGGGACGGCGAGAGACCGAACGCTCGGCTTCGTCGTTCGAAACGGCCAGCGAGAAGTACGACCCCGAGGAGTAGGTCGATCGAGTCAGGCGTCCGATTTCGGCCGGACCAGGTTCGCCAGCGCGACGAGCAGGCCGAGGAACCACCCGAGCGGCACGGAGATGCCGATCCACATCAGCACGTAGCCGAGTCCGGGGAGCCCCCACTGCTCGCCGAACGTCTCCAGGTCGAACGCGCCCCGGAGAATATCGTTGATCCCGCCGACCGCGAGGAAGGTGTCGAGGATCCACTCGGCGAGGTCGTAGCTCGGCGGGAGGATCAGCCCCTCCAACGTCGGCGTGACGAGCGCGGCGACGACCGGCGGGAGGAACAGCGCCGTCATCGCGAACGGGTACGCGAGCAGGACGCTGACGAACCGCCCGCCGATCTTCGAGAAGCCGGCGGCGAGGGCGGACGAGACCACCGCCACCGCGCTCGCGGCGCCGACAGCGATCACCGCGTCGAACGGGAGCTGAAGGTGCGTGATCACCGTCAGCGTCCCCCAGACGACGGCGGCGACGAGCACGGCGCCGGCGACGCCGATGCGGGTGACCGCGGAGTCGAGCTTCGCTGCGTAAAAGCGCGTGGCGAACCCGACGAGCAGGAGGGGGTACGCGACCGCGACGAGCGGCGCGCCCAGCACCGCCCAGAGGTAGTAGCCGACCGACTGGACGGCCGTCTCGGGCTTCCACTTCCCCAAGACGGCGCTCGGGTCGAGCTGCCGCGGGAAGACCACCTCCATCCACGTCTCGTGGAGGCGAACCACGTCTAAGAAGAGCGCTTCCACCAGCCCGGTTTGTCCTCGTCGTTCCATTTGCCTCACGTCGCGCGCGGCCCGACGTGAACTTTGTGCCTTCGGCTGCGGGGTTCTCGCGACCGATAGCCGCGTCGATAGGCTTAAAG